>JBILUC010000043.1:0-61202 GCA_044371205.1 Archangium sp. | reverse complement strand
TTGCTCGGGCGTCCTCAGGCTCAACATCGACTGCTGCGTCTTCTTGGGGCCGCGCACGCGCGAGACCTGATCACGCTTCACGCCGCCTCGTCGAACGCTAAGAGCCGATTTTTCAACGCCCTGCTAAGGTCAGTTGAACGGGAACTGACCGTTACCGGCAACACGGTGCTGGCGGAGTTCAGTCTCCCATCACTGACAGACTTGAACGGCGGGTCAGCCATTGTCACCAACAACGGAACTCTCAGAAGGATCGATCTGCCCTCCCTTAGGTCGGCAATGGCTTTCCTTGAGATCTCCAACAATCAGGCGCTGACGACGTTGAACCTCCCTCTCCTTGCGACCGCAAGTGGGGGGCTTTCAGTCGCTGGGTGTCAGTCACTGGCAAATTTAAGCCTTCCCGCGTTGTCGGCATCGTACGCGTTACGCATTACCGACAACAGATCGCTGACGAACGTTGACCTTCCATCTCTGACCGGCGCGAGCGGAATGGTCGAGCTCTCTAATCCAATGTTGCGTAGCCTCAACCTGCCGGAGTTGGCTACAGCGAATGGGCTTCAAATCTCAAACGCAGCGATAGCGGGCCTGAACCTGCCGTCGCTAACGACAGTTGGGGTCGGTGGATTGCTGGTTGTCCGAACGGCATCACTGACCAATATAGAATTGCCAATGTTGAGAGTTGTTGATGGAGACGTCGAAATCTACCAGCACTCCGAGTTGTTGAGCTTAAATCTGCCTCTTCTGGCTGCGGTTGGTGGTCTGGTGCGCGTTTCCGATAATGTCAAAGTTTCGATCGTTGCTCTCCCCTTGTTGAGAACAGTAACGGGCAGCCTTGGTGTTACTAACAACAGTTCGCTTCGCCAGTGCTTGGTTGACGCAATAAAACTCGGAATCACAATGGGACCATCCATCTATGTCGCAAGCGGCAACAATGGAATGCCGAACACCTGTCCGTAGCCGCTGCGCGGGCACTCTCGACTGCGAGGAAGTAGCTTGTGAAGACCTGATCAGAAGAGATCTTCGACGACGATCTTCACGTCGGGGAAGCCGGGCACCGCCAGCTCACCCGACGTGATGCGCTGTTCCTTCGCGTAGCCATCACGGCGCGGCTTCGAGAAGACGGTCACGGTCTCTCGCGCGACATCGATGAGCCAGTACTCCGTCGCTCGGGCGCGCGCGTAGAGCGGTGCTTTCACGAGACGGTCGTAGCGCTCTGACGACTCAGCGACCTCGATGATCAACTCGGCGTGCGACGGATGATCGTCGCGCGTCTCGTTTCGGGGAACGATCGCCAGGTCCGGCAGCAGCTCAGTGTCATCGCCGATCGCAAAGGGAAGCTGCACGCGAACGCGCGCTCGTTTCACCAGCGGCACTATCAGCAGCTCGTTCAACAGCTCAATCACACCCGCGTGGGGCACACCCTGCGGTGCTCTGTCGACCAGCTCGCCCTCGATCAACTCGATGGGCTCGCCCTCGAAGGCGCCCAACTGGACGAATCGGCCCAGGCGGGCGCGCGTCCACCGCGTGCGGCTCTTTTCAATCAATGACACAGCGGCGGCTTGCAGGCGCACGCTTCGACTGTAGCGGTCCGACATGTGACCGGCCACGCGGGCAACCTCGCGTTACTCCACGACGATGAGGGGCGCGCCGTTCTCGACGGTCGAGCCTTCCTTCGCCTGCACCTCGGTCACCTTGCCGGCCTTGGGGCTCTTCAGCTCGTTCTCCATCTTCATCGCCTCGACGACCACGAGGCCCTGGCCTTCCTTCACCTCGTCGCCGACCTTCACGAAGACCTTCACGATCTTCCCCGGCATCGGAGCGGTGATCGACTGCTTGCCCTCGGCCACGAAGCCCGCCGTCGCGGCGCGCATGCGCACCTTGCGCTCATCGGCCACGTCGAAGCGCGTGAGCTGACCGCGCAGCAGCACGCCGACCTCGTCGCCCTTCTCGTCGAACTCCACCGAGTACGACTTGCCGTCGACGATCATCGACACCGCGCCGTGCGGGAGCACCAGCGACTCGAGCTCCGAGCGTTGCCCGTCGAGCGTCACCGCGTAGCGACCGTCACCGAGCGCCTCGACCTCGACCTCGGCCGCTTCAGCGCCCTTCTTCGCGAGGCTCTTCACGAAATACTTCGTTGAACGCGCCATGGCTCAGCTCCTCCCCCACGATTGCCGACGTCCAGCGGTTCTCCACGACGAGCTGCTCTTGCCAGGCTGCGCCGCTGCGGCGACCTGCGCCTGGGCCTTCTCGTTCTTCTGATGCGCACGCACCGCCGCCGCGATGATCGACGCGCGGGTGAGGGCAGGATCTTCTTCACCCAGCAGCTTCTGGTGTTCACGCGAGAGGAAGCCGGTGTCGTAGTTGCCGCCGACGAATTCCGGGTGCGAGACGATCTGCTTGAGGTAGCGGAGGTTGGTGGTGATGCCGGTGAGCACGTATTCGTCGAGCGCGCGGCGCATCTTCAAGATGGCCTCCATGCGCGTCGGTGCCCACACCGAGAGCTTGCTGATCATCGGGTCGTAGAAGTTCGGCACGCGGTACCCGGCGTACACGCCCGAGTCGTCGCGAATGTTCGGCCCACCGGGCACGCGCACGTAGGTGATGGTGCCGGGCGCCGGCATGAAGTTGGTCGCGGGATCTTCGGCGTACACGCGCACCTCGATGCTGTGGCCGCGCGGCTGAATGGGCTTCAAGATCGGCAGCACGCCGCCCTGCGCGACGTGGATCTGCCACGCCACGAGATCGATGCCGGTGACCCACTCGGTCACGGGGTGTTCGACCTGCAGGCGGGTGTTCATCTCGAGGAAGTAGAAGTTCCGCTTCGCGTCGACGAGGAACTCGATGGTGCCGGCGCCCACGTAGTTCACGGCCTTGGCGGCCTTCACCGCGACCTCGCCCATCGCGGCGCGCATCTCGGGAGTGAGGATCGGGGAGGGCGTCTCCTCGACCACCTTCTGGTTGCGCCGCTGGGCGCTGCACTCGCGCTCGTTCAAGTGAATGACGTTGCCGTGCGTGTCACCGAACACCTGGATCTCGACGTGGTGTGGCTCGTCGAGGAACTTCTCCATGTACACGGCGTCGTTGCCGAACGAGCTCATGGCCTCGCTCTTCGCGGTGCGCCAGGCGCTCTCGAGATCTTCGGTGCGATCGACGCGCCGCATGCCCTTGCCGCCGCCGCCACCGGCCGCCTTGAGCATCACGGGGAAGCCGATCTTCGAGGCGAACACCTTCGCTTCGTCGAAGTTCGCGAACGCCGCGTCGGTGCCGGGCACGACAGGCACGCCGGCCTTGATCATGTTGCGGCGCGCAGTCGTCTTCTCGCCCATCGCGTCCATCGCGCTGGCGGGAGGGCCGATGAAGGTGATGCCGGCCTTCTCGCACGCGCGCACGAACTTCGCGTTCTCGCTCAAGAAGCCGTAGCCGGGGTGAATCGCGTCTGCGCCCGACGTCTTCGCGGCCTCGAGGATGTTGTCCATCACGAGGTAGCTCTCACGCGACGGAGCGGGCCCCACGCAGTACGCCTCATCGGCGAAGCGGGTGTGCAGGGCGGAGCGGTCGGCTTCGGAATAGACGGCCACGGTCGCGAGGCCGAGTTCCTTGCAGGTGCGCATCACGCGGATGGCGATTTCACCGCGGTTGGCGACGAGGACTTTCTTGATGCGAGGCATGCAGCGCTTCGTAGTGGAAAGCGCCTGCGCACGCACCGGCTCTCGAGCCGCGTTGAACTGCGGCCTCAGGGAAGGGGAGGGGGCGAACGTGTCGTGGCGCAGCGCTCGCCTCGAGCGAGCCCCGGGTCGAGGTGGATGCGTCGCTCGACAGCTGAGTTCGTCTCTTTGAACCACCTGCCACGCGCAGAGGGGCTGCCCGCGCTGAGCACGGCGCTGTCACCCCGCAACGAGCGCCCTTCTCTCTGCTGTGTCAGCGCACTGCCGAAGCGAGCTGCGCGTCGCCACCGAACGAGTCGTAGAGCCGCTTGCCCTGCTCCTGAATCTGCGAGTGCGACAACGGCCAGCTCTGCTTCGACCCGGGGAACACCACGTAGGACACGCCACTCGACGCACCGCCGCGCCGCGCATCGGCGTTGATGCCGAGCTCCTGCGCGAGCTTGATGCTGCCTTCCCCGATGTGGTCGCGCGGGCCGATGTCGGCCACCACCGCGAACACCGTCTTGCCGGTCCGATCGTTTCGCACCGCCACGAGGTCGCCCAGCTTCACGCCTTGCTCCTTCAACTTCGGAGGCACGGCGACGAACGGAATCTCTTCCGAGTTCACGTAGCGGCGCGGATCGTTCGCCTTGAACCGGCCATCGACCAGCGCGGTCGTCGACACGTAGTACCCCGGCGCCGGATCGTTCGGGCCCTGCACCACGGGCTTGCCGTTGTTCGTCGCGATGCCCCACCAGTTCCCCGGTCGCCCCGCATTGCCGAGCGCATCGAGCCCGATGTTGCGAGGGTGGTAGGCGCGCGGAGAGCCATCGGCATCGACCGTCATCCCGCTCTTGAAGGCGACGCCGCTCTTCCCCGACACCTTGTACGTCGACACTCCGCCGATCGAGTCCGTCTTGCTGCGAGAGGTCGTCACGTCACCCGGTGCGCCGCTCGGCGTCGGGCGAACAGGCGAAGGGCCACTCGGCGCCGGAGTGGGTCGCGTCGGCGCCGCACCACCACTCAACGCCGCCTGGGTCAGCCGCCCCGCGACGCCATCGACCTCGAGCCCGCGCGCGCGCTGAAACGCCTTCACGGCCCGCTCGGTCGCCGGCCCGAACTTCCCGTCCACGCTCCCGGGATCGAACCCCTCGCGCGCGAGCGAGCGTTGCAGCTCCACGACGCTCGCCCCGGTCGACCCCTTCTTGAGCGAACCGCCGCTCGGCACGAACGCCGCGCGCTGCGACGAGGTGGACGGAATGAACGCTGGCGTGGTCGAGGTGCTGATGCGCGGCATGTCTTCATTCTCGCTCACCGCGAAAGCGAGGTTGCGCGCAATTTCGAGCTGTTACGTCCCTTCACACCGAGTGGTGCGGCCGCGCCCCAGTCTGGCTCGGAAAAGGTGGCAATCGGCCTCACGCGGGCGGAGAACAGCCGGATGACGACTCGTGAATTCGACGTGATCCTCTTCGGAGCGACCGGCTTCACCGGAAAGCTCGTCGCCGGCTATCTCCACCGCACCGCGCCGAAGGGCTTTCGGTGGGCCCTCGCCGGCCGCAACCTGCAAAAGCTCGAAGAGGTGAAGAAGAGCCTCGGCGCCACCGACGTGCCACTCGTGCAGGCCGACTCCTCAGACGTCGCGTCGCTCGAAGCGATGGCCAAGCGCACCACGGTGGTGTGCACCACCGTCGGCCCCTACTTGAAGTACGGCCTGCCGCTCATCGAGGCCTGCGCGAAGGCCGGCACGCACACCTGCGATCTCAACGGCGAGCCGCTCTACATGCGTCAGTGCATCGATCGCTTTCACGCCGTCGCCGAGCAGAGCGGTGCGCGCATCGTTCACTCGTGCGGGTTTGACTCCATCCCCTCCGACCTCGGGGTGCAGTTCCTCGCCGAGAAGGTCGGCCCCTTGAAGCGCGCCACGCTGGTGGTGATGCGCATGAAGGGCGGCTTCAGCGGGGGCACCGCGGCGAGCTTTCTCGCGGGCATGGAAGCGACCGAGAAAGAGCCTTCGCTCAAGAAGATCTTCGCCGACCCGTACTCGCTCTCGCCCGATCGCTCGAAGGAGCCCGACCTCGGCAAGCAGTACGCACGGCGCACCGTCGGCTTCGACGACTTCGTCGACCTGCGCGTCGGCCCGTTCATGATGGAGTTCATCAACAGCCGCGTCGTGCGCCGCTCGAACGCGCTGCTCGCGCACCAGTGGGGCCCGCTCCGCTACGAAGAGGTGATGTCGATTCCCGGAGGCGTGAAGGGCGCGATGTTCACCGCCGGTCTCGCGGGCCTCGGCTTCGGCATGGGGCTCATGCAGTACAAGTCGCTGCGCGAGTTCCTGGCGCCGAAGGTGTTGCCGCAACCCGGCGAAGGCCCCGATGAGGCGGCGCGCAAGGCGGGCTACGTGAAGATCCGCATCTTCGGTGAGACCGAGAAAGGCGAGCGCAAGAGCGTCAGCGTCGAAGGCGACGGCGACCCCGGCTACCAGTTCACCTCGATGCTGCTCGGCGAGTCGGCGATGTGCCTCGCGCTCGATGGCGAGAAGCTGCCGAAGCGTGCAGGCGTGCTGACACCCTCGACGGCGATGGGGGTGCCGTTGCGTGAGCGGCTGCTCGCCGGTGGCATGCGCTTTCGACTCGATTGATGGAAACGAAACAGCCCGTCAGCGGTGTTGAAAGCCACCCGAGCGGCTGATCGTTTTCCCGTCGAGCCGCACACCTTCTCGCCGGGAGATCGTCCCGATCTCGAAGGCGCCCAGCTCGAGGAGAGCTCGCCGATGGCGCGGTCGCGCAGTGAAGAGCAGCACGTAGTCCTCACCGCCGGTGAGGCCGAGGTTCAGGCTGAACTCCGGGTCGAAGCCGATGAGCTCGGGGTGCAGCGGCACGCGCTCGGACTCGAGCTCAGCGCCGACCTTCGAGGCGGCGCACAGATGTCCCAGGTCCTGCACGAGCCCGTCGCTGACGTCGATGCACGCCGACGCGAACGCACGCAGCGCCTGCCCGAAGTGGACGTGCGGGGTGGGGCGCTTCTGGCTCGCGAGCAGCCCTCCACCCGGCTCGAGGAGCCCGCCCGCCGCACCGCCCACCGTGCCCGAGACGTAGACGCCGTCGCCGGGTTGCGCGCCGGATCGCAACAGCGGCTTGCCGGGGATCGCGCCGGCGAGGGTGATGGTGACCGAGAGCTCCGAGGCACGGCTGACGTTGCCGCCGATCAACTTCGCCCCGTGGATGCGGGCCAGCGCAGACATGCCCTCGCCCAGCTGCACCACCTGCGCATCGGTGACGCGTGGAGGGATTCCCAACGCCACCGTGAACCAGTCGGGTCGCGCGCCCATCGCGGCGAGGTCAGACAGGTTCACCGCGAGCGCCTTGTGGCCGATGTCGGCGAACGAGAAGGCGGGGCGCGTGAAGTGCACGTGCTCGAACACCGCGTCGGTGGTGACCACGCTCGCCCTGCGGGCCCCGACGACGGCGCAGTCGTCACCCGGCCCGAAGGGGGAGGGCTCCACGTCGAAGCAGCGTACGAAGGCATCGATCAACGCGAACTCGCTCATGCGCGCAGGGCTACCACGGGAAATGAATCGACGCCGGGGCTGCGACGACGAAGCGTCATGCGTTCGATGTTCGCGGTGCTGATCCTCGTGTCGTCCAGCTGTGCCACCCCCGCAGTCGTTCGGTCGGAGCCGGGGCTCTTCACGGTGCGCGACTACCTGAAGACCGCGTACGACACGCTGCTCGTCGCCGAGACCGACACCAATGGGCACCGCATTCGGGCGCAGCTCGAGACCCGCGCGGCGCTGCAGGCGCTCGACGACGCCGCACCTGCGCGACGCGTCCCCTTCGAGGGGCCTCCCTCGCTCGCGGTGGCCCTCGAGCTGCTCGAACGTTCGCAGCAGGAAGCGACGCAGAACGTTCTCGCCCAGACCCACACCACGCGCGCTGCTGCGGAGCTGCGTCAGGCGCTCAACCTGCGCTGACCCTCTGATAGACAGCCGGCGATGACCGAGCTCGAGTTGCTGGAGAAGCGCATCTGGCGCAGCGGTCTGCAAGACGTCCTCGTCGGCGTCGTCATCTTCGTGATGGCGCTGGGGGTGCTCGCTGGCGCAGTGACGAAGTGGAACGACCCGGCTGGCAAGCCGTGGTTCATGCTCGTGCTGGGGCCGATCTTTGTCTGGGTTGCGTGGTTGATGGCGAGCGGCGGTCGGCGGCAGCTCGCGGCGCGCACCACCCGGCTCTACCTGGCCGCGTCGGGCGACGCGAAAGACGTGGCCTGGGTGCACCTCACCGTCGGCTCGGTCAACGCCATGAAGGTGCACTTCATCGACGGGGAAATCACCACGGTGCACGGCGGTCGCAAGGACCTCGAGCGCATGCTCGCCTTCATGATGCAGCGCGCACCCGGCGCCATCTTTGGTTTCGGGAAAGAGCAGCTGCGTCAGTACACCGAGCGGGTGCGCACGCGTCAGCGGTGATCGCCGCTGCTAGGGTCGATGCGTGTCGTTGCGCGCCCCGGCGGCTCCCTCTCCTGTCCTCGTCGGGGCCCTCAGCGTCATCGGCTTTGCCCTCGCGCTCGCCTTCCGCGTCGTGCCGCGTTGGCTCAACGGTGCGGTCGACTACGACGAGGGCGTCTACGTCGCGGGAGCGTGGGCGCTCGTGCACGGCCAGCTCCCGTGGCGTGACTTCGTCTTCCTGCACCCGCCGGGCGTGCTGCTGTGGCTTGCGCCCTTCACCCTCGCGGGGCCGAAGCTCGCGCTGTTCCTCGCGCGCGCTGCGTCGGCGGTCATCGGCTCGCTCAACTGCGTGCTCGTCGGTCGGCTCGTCGGAGGGTGGGGTGGCCTCGCCGCCGGCTTCTTCCTCGCCACGTGGTGGGAATGTGTGACCACCGATCGCGGCGTCTTCCTCGAGCCGCTGATGACCTTCGCCGGGCTCGTTGCGCTGACGCTCGCGCAGCGGAACACGGCCCGCGCCGGGCGCCTCGCGGGCATCGCTGCAGGGCTCTCCTGCTCGCTCAAGGTGTGGGGTGGGCTGTGGGGGCTTGCTGCGTTTCTGCTGTTGGAACGCGAGCACCGCCGCACCTTCCTCGTCGCAGCGGTCAGCACCATCGCCATCGTGGTCTCGCCCTTCGTCGTCGCGGCACCGGGTGAGGCGTTCTTCCAGAGCATCACCGTTCATTCCTTTCGCCCGCCCGATGGAGATCTCGACCGCTGGGTGCGGCTGCGCGAGATGTTCCTCGCGCGCTCGCTCGACGCGTCGGTGCTGACGCTGGTGGGGCTGCCCTTCGCGCTGGTGGGGCGGCTGCGGCGGCTCGCGCGACGGGCGCTGCTGGCGAGCGTGCTGCTGGTGATCGCCTTCCTCCTCGCCCCCGCGTGGTGGAATCAATACGACGCGGCGCTCGCGCCGTTTCTGGTGCTGGTGCTTGGCTGCGGAGTGCACGCGCTGGCGGTGCGCATCGGCAAGTTCGGCTGGGTCGCGGGCGTGGTGGCGCTGGCCATGGCCGCACGTCACGTCGAGCTCGCCGTGCAGAAGCCCGAGCCGATGGACGAGCAGGTGAAGGTCGCGGCCGCGCTGCCTCCCGAGGCGTGCGCGTTCGAGATCTTCGAGGTGCTGCTCGCCGATCGACCACCGGTGATGACGCACCCGATTCTCATCGACAGCTACGGACAGGGTTTGCGCGACGCAACGCGCGCCGGCCTTCGCTTCGGCAGCGCGAACGAACTCTTCGCGGCTGAGCCTTCGCAGACGAGCTACCGCCTGCAGCTGGAACAATGCCCCGCGCTGCGAAGCGGGTGGCGGGGTGAATGGCAGCTCAACGCGAAGAGCAAAGCGCTGCGCGACGCGCGCTTTGGCGCAACGCCTTGAGGCAGACCCGCTGATCTCCCTGCGGCGATGTCGAGATGATCCCGCTACGGTGTTCACACCATGCGCGTCACCCCGTTTCGAGTCGAAGAGGTGCTGGCCGGTCTTCGGGCGGTGCTGACCTGTGCTCGCGCTGACGGAGCCCTCTCGCGAAACGAAGCCGCGTTCGTGAAGGTCGCGGCCCGGGCCGCGGGTCTGTCGACCGACCCGCTCGAGCTGCCCAACATCGACGTCGCCGAGCTGTGCACCGTGTTCCCCACCGCCGACCGCCGCGAGCAGGTGCTGCAGGCGATGGTGCTCATGACGCTGATGGACGAGCACGTCGCGCCGCAGGAACTCGACCTCATCGAGACCTTCGCGAAGGGCATGGGTGTCGACGAGCCGCGCGTGAACAACCTGCGCCAGCTCGCCGAGGGCCGGGTGCGCACGCTGTGGCTCGATCTCGCGCGCCGCTCGTTCGCCCGCCCCCTCTTCGAGCGCACGCTCAAAGAGAAGGGCCTCACCGGCGTGTGGAAGATCGTCGGCCCGATGATGGGCCTCGCGAAAGATCCCGAGCTGGCGAACCGCTTCACCGAGCTGGGCAAGCTCCCTGAGAATTCGTTCGGCTACGCGTACTTCCGCTTCATCGTCGACAACGAGCTCGGCTTTCCTGGCGAAGGCATCGTCGCGGAAGAGGGCATGTGGCACGACCTGGTGCACGTGCTCGCCGGCTACGACACGTCGACCATCGGCGAGGTCTCGGTCGTCTCGTTCATCGCCGGCTCGGTGAACGAAGATCCGTTCTTCTGGTTGTTCACCATCGCGCTCCAGTTTCACCTCGGCATTCGCGTGTCGCCCTACTCGCCGGGCGGGCGTGGGTACTTCGAGCCCGAGGTGGTGGTGCCTGCGTTTCGTCGAGGCCTCTCGATGAAGGTCGACATCTCGCGCAACTGGGACCCGTGGCCGCACCTCGCGCGCCCGCTCGCCGACGTTCGCCGCGAACTCGGAGTGGTTCCCTGAGCGTGCTATCCATTCACGCGACGTGAAGACGCTCGGGAAGTACCAGCTGGTCAAGCAGCTCGCCGTGGGTGGCATGGGCGAGGTGTGGCTCGCCCGGCAAAAGGGCCCCGTCGGGTTCGAGAAGCTGGTGGTGGTGAAGACGCTCCTGCAACACCTCAAAGAGGATCAGGAGTTCGTGAACATGTTCTTCGATGAGGCGCGCATCGCCGCGGTCCTCAACCACCCGAACATCGCGCAGATCTACGACCTCGGCGAAGACCACGGCGAGTACTACATCGCGATGGAATACGTGCACGGCCTCTCGTTGCGAGACGTCGTCGTGTATTCGCTCGAGCGCGGCAACGGGCTGCCGCTGGCGCTCAAGTGTCGCGTGGTGGCCGACGCCGCGGCGGCGCTCGACTTCGCGCACCAGGCGAAGACGCCCGCGGGGCAGCCGCTCGATCTCATTCACCGCGACGTGTCGCCGCAGAACATTCTGATCGGGTTCAACGGCGCGGTGAAGCTGATCGACTTCGGCGTCGCGAAGGCCGCCAACAAGCTGGTGCGCACCGCGACGGGCATCATCAAGGGCAAGTACGCGTACATGTCGCCCGAGCAGGCGTACGGGAAGCCGCTCGACGGGCGCAGCGACGTGTTCGGCCTCGGTACGGTGTTCTGGGAAATCCTCACCATCGATCGGCTCTTCAAGCGCGACAACGAGACCGAGACGCTGCAGGCCGTGGTGGGCGCCGAGATCCACCCGCCCTCGATGCTCGATCGCGCGGTGCCCAGGACGCTCGACCCCATCGTCTTGAAGGCGCTCAGCCGCGAGCTGCCCGGTCGCTACGAGAGCGCCGCCGCGTTTCAGAAGGCCATCGAGCAGTGGCTTTCCAAACAGCGGCTGCCGGCGACCAACGCGCACCTCGCGGCGTTCATGAAGCAGCTCTTCCCCGACGAGAGCGAGGCGGTGCCCATTCCCGCGAGCCCCGAGTCGACGATGAGCACCGACAAGTCGGCGGTGTCGATCGAGCCTTCGCAGCTGAAGGGCGGGGAAAAGATTCGCGCCAACCAGACGCGCGTGCTCGACCAGAAGGAACTCGAGGCGCGCATCTCGAGCACGCAAGCGGGCGATCACCTGCGCGGCATGTTCTTCAACGCGCTCATCTCGGCGGTGTTGCGCTCGATCGGGGCCGCGGCCGAGCCGAAGGTGCGCAAGGCGGCGAAGGAGCCCCGCGCCTACGTCGACTCGCTGACCTACCCGACGGCGGAGTTCCTGCGGCTGCTGTGGAAGTCGGTCGAGCTGCTCGCGCCGAAGCTGCAGAGCGTCGACGAGGCGTTCGAGCAGCTTGGGTTCTACTTGATGGACGCGCTGCTCAAGTCGCCGTTCGGGAAGTCGTTGGAGACGCACAAGGGCGCGAGCCCGAAGACGTTGTTCAAGCCGCTGCTCGCGACGCTCAACCCGATGATCACGCCCGGCCACCGGCTGGTGAGTGAAGCGGGCGAGGTGAGCGCGAAGCTGGTGTTCAAAGAAGAGGTGTTGCCGCTGCAGCTGTACGTGGGCCTCGTGCGCAGCCTCTTCAACGCCTTCTACGGGAAGGATCTCTTCGCCACGTGGGAGAAGACCGCAGCGGAGCGCGTCGAGCTGACGCTGGCGTGGAAGTGAAGCTGCTCACAGCGAAGTCGAAGTACCCGCGCCGCATCGTGTGCCTCACCGAGGAGACGACCGAGACGCTCCATCTCCTCGGCCTGCAGGACCTCATCGTCGGCGTCAGCGGCTTCACGGTGCGACCTCCCGAGGCGCGCAAGAAGCCGAAGGTAAGCAGCTTCCTCGACGCCGACTACGAGAAGATCCTTTCGCTCGAGCCCGATCTCGTCCTCGGCTTCTCGGATCTGCAGGCCCCGCTCGGTGCCGAGCTCGCGAAGCGCGGCGTGCCTGTGTACCTCTTCAATCAGCGCTCGCTGGTGCAGATCCTCGAGACGGTGCGCGTCATCGGCTCGCTGGTCGGGGCGTCGAGCGCGGCCGAGCAGCTCGCCGACCGGCTCGAGGCCAACGTTCGCCGCCTCGCTGCCGAGAACGCGTCGTTGCCGAAGCGCCCGCGCGTCTTCTTCGAGGAATGGCACGAGCCGCTCATCGCCGGCATTCGCTGGTGCAGCGAGCTCATCGAGCTGCTCGGTGGAGACGACGTATGCGTCGAGTGCCGCACCGAGCAGGGCGCGAAGGGCCGCATCTACGCGCCCGACGAGATCGCGCGGCGCAACCCCGAGCTGGTCATCGCCTCGTGGTGCGGTCGCAAGGCGAAGCGCGAGAAGATCATCGCGCGGCCCGGCTGGCACGACGTCGCCGCCGTGAAGTCAGACCAGCTCTACGAAGTGAAGAGCCCGTTCATCTTGCAGCCGGGGCCGGCGCTCTTCACCGACGGCGCCGTGCAGGTGGCGCGCATCATCCGCGCTGCGGCCTCGGGCGAAAGGCTGCCCGCGCCCCGCGAGGGCGAGCTGCGCAGCGCACTGTCGAAGCACTGACTTCGACCTCGCGTTCCCCACGACGCCCTGAAACATCTCAGTTTCACGGGGATTTCCACCCGTTGACACCAATGTAGGACAAAGGCATACGCGGCCCCATGAACAAGCGAGCTCTGACGGCAGCGGTGGCGACGATGGCGTTGTGGGCGTGTGGTCCCGATGCGATGGCGGTGGTGGACGAGGGTGATGTCGACGGGGTCGAGACGTTCGACGCCGAGCTCACCTCGAGCAGCCGCTCCTCGACCTGGTTCCCGATGGCCGAAGGCAACTCGTGGACGTTCAAGAGCTCGACGGGCGAGACCCGCACCGTGACGCTGACGCAGGTCGCCAACGGCATGGGCAAGCTGACCGGCCTGCACGCGGAGCCGACCTGGGTGGGCATCGCGTCGGCCTCGGGCACCACGATGTTCCAGTGGAACCCCGGCACCAGCGTGTGGGATCCGCTCGTTCGCTTCGGCTTCGCGACGACGACGTGGAAGACCAACACCGCGTTCTGTTCGGGGTTCACCGGCAAGCGGGCGTCGACCGGCCTCAGCTACACCACCGCAGCCGGCACGTTCACCGACACGCGCACCATCGGGTTCGAGCAGAACATCGGCCCCACTGTGCGGTGCGCGGCCCCCGCGTTCCGCGAGCTCACCTTCGTGCCCAACGTCGGCCTCGTCACCTTCAGGTCCGGCCAGGACGTGCGCTTCAACCTCGTGAGCGCGAAGATCAACGGCGTCTCGATCCCCGCGGCGGCCGTCTCGCCCATCACCGCGAAGGTGGTGCTCGACAAGGTCAACTACGAGTCGGTGCCCAACACGATTCGCTGCATCACGCAGCCGTGTGCCAGCAACGCGCAGACGGCCCAGGCGCTCGTCGAGCTCCAGCTTCGCAACGAAGGCTCGACCTCGCAGACCTACCAGTTCTCGACGGGCTGCCAGTTCGACGTCGAGCTCGTCTCGGCGACGGGCCGGGTCGTTCGCAAGCTGTCCGAAGGCCGCATGTGCACCTTCTCGCTGACGTCGCTGACGCTCGGCGCGGGGCAGTCGAAGGTCTTCTCGACGAAGATCCCCCTCGAAGATCGTGACGGGCTGCAGCTCTCGGGTTGGTACACGGTGCGCGCGAAGCTGATCCCGTCGAGCAACGCGTCGTCGGCGCCGACCGCGAGCGAGAAGCTCAACGTCACCGTCCTCACGCCCTGAAGACCCGCACCCGCCCCGGCCGCCTGGCGGCGCTCGATGCATGGTTGAACCACGAGCGCCCCGAGTTGCTGGTCGGTGAGCGCGTCGTCGTCGATTTCGGCTTCGGTCAGTCGGCGGTCACCACGCAGGAGTGGCGCGCGTCGATCGTCGACCCTCGGGTACGCGTGATTGGTGTCGAGCGTGAGGTGACCGCTCCACTCGCTGGGATCGAGCTCGTGCAGGGTGGCTTCGAGACCTGCGGGTCGCTTGGCCCGGCATCGGTGGTGCGCGCGATGAACGTGCTGCGCGGCTACCGTGAAGACGAGGTCGCTCCGGCGCGCGCGGCCCTGCTCTCTGCGCTCGAGCCCGGCGGTCTGTTGCTCGAGGGCAGCAGCGACACCGAGGGTCACCTGCTCGCGCTCTCCCTGCTTCAGCCGGGCGCAGATCGAGAGGGTCTCCTGTTCTTCACCGACTTCTCTCGCGGCTTCTCGCCCTGGCTCTTTCGCGACTGGCTGCCGCGTCACCTGCGCCGAAGCGTGAAGCCGGGCACCGCGATTCACGACCTGTTCAGCCGCTGGGAAGCCAGAGCGGCGGCCACCCGCACCACCGACCCGCGCGAGCGCTTCCTCGCCTCGCTCGGCGATGACGTCGAAGCAACACCGTGGGAATGCGAGCACGGCTTTGCGCGCGCCACGCAAGCTTTTCAGCCTGTCGCGAAGTGAAGTCCAGTGTCGTCGCGGGTCTGCGATTGGCGCACCCGATGCTTGCTCCTGGGGCAGCGCCAATCCCGGCGCCAACAGGAGGACCCCGATGAACATCTTCAAGAAAGAGCAAACCCCGGCCCCCACGCCCACGTGGGACCCGTTTCAGGAGATGCGCTCCCTGCTCGGCTGGGAGCCCTTCCGTGCGATGCGCACGCTCTCTACCGACGCCCTGTTCATGCCCGCCTTCGAGGTGAAGGAGACGAAGGACGGGTACCTCTTCAAGGCCGATCTCCCCGGAGTGAAGGAGAACGACTTCGAGGTGAGCATCACCGGCGATCGGCTCGTCGTGTCCGGCAAGCGCGATGCCGAGCGCACCGAGGACACCGACACCGTCTACACGTACGAACGCAGCTTCGGCTCGTTCCAGCGGGCTTTCACGCTGCCGCGCGGCATCGACGCCGAGCACATTCACGCTGACCTCAAAGACGGCGTGCTCACCGTGATGGTGCCGCGCACCCCCGAGGCGCAGGTGAAGAAGATCGCGGTGAAGACCGAGCGGCCGAAGGTCTGATCAGGCGGCGAGGCGGGCAGCCTCCACGAGTTGCCCGCGCAGCCATTCGAGGAACATGCGCTTGCTGACCAGCGCGACATCGACCGTGGCCGACGCCACGCACCTGTTGACGATCTCCTGGTTCATCAGGTCGCGTTCGCCACGCAGTTGATCCACCGCGGCGCGCACGTTCTCGGTGGCAGACAAGTCAGAGGCCGCCGCAACGACCCACGCCCAGCCGACGAACTCGGCGCGCTCCATGGGAGGCGGGTCCCAATGGCGGAAAATGGACGACAGCTGGCGGTCGAGGTCGACGCGCCGGAGGAACTGAAAGTCTTGGGGTTGCTCGAACATTGGGGAGTTGTCCTTTCCCCGCGCAGAGCTTGCACGCCGCGATCCCGCTGCAACTCCGCGTCACCCCGTGGCGGTGCGGGGTCGGCGCGAAGTGCCGGGTCTGAAAGACCCTCGCGCGGCTATGGTCGTCTTGCGTGCTTGGGCTCCTCGCCACCGTGCTGCTCACTGCGTCGCCCGCTTCGCAAGACGAGGGCTACGAGCAACGCCTCATCGAGTGGGGTCTGCACCTCCATGGTCGCACCCCCGAGCCCGAGCCCGACGGCAAGGTGCTCGAAGAGGTGCTCGTCGCGAGCGAAGAGGTCTTCAGCCCCAGCGACCCGTACCCCGGCTTCTTGAACCTCTTCCACGTGAAGACACGAGAGCCGGTGGTGCGCCGCGAGGTGCTGCTCAAGGTCGGCGACGTGTGGGATCCGCACCGCGTGCTCGAGACTGAGCGCAACCTGCGGCGGCTCTTCCTGCTCGCGGTGGTGAAGGTGGTCGCGGTCAAGGGCGAGAAGGGCGGGGTGGCGATGCTGGTCGTCACCAAAGACAAGTGGAGCCTGCGCCTCTCGAACTCGTTCACCCTGATCGGCTCGCTGTTGCAGTTTCTGCAGCTGCAGTTGATCGAGGTGAACTTCAACGGCTGGGGTCAGCAGCTCGCCGTCAACACCACCATTCGCCTCGACACCGTGAGCATCGGGCAGCTCTTCATCGAGCGGAGGTTGTTCAGCTCCCGCTGGTACCTCGGCGAGCAGGCCTCGCTCATCTTCAACCACCGCACCGGCGCGCTCGAGGGCACGGTCGGCGCGCTCAGCGTCGGTCAGCCCATCATCAACCTCGACCCGCAGTGGGCCTTCGTCGTCGAGGGCACGTGGAACGTGCGCACCCGGCGCGTCTTTCGCGGCGCCAACGTGTGGGAGGTGCCATACCCCGACTCCACCACCGGCCAGACCGTGCCGCTGGTGTACTCCGTGCGCGAGTTCACCGGTGACGCCACGCTCACGCGCAGCTTCGGGCGTGAGCTCAAGCTCGACGCCTCGGTGTCGCTCGGCGGCTGGTCGCGCCAGTACAAGCCCACGCTCGTTGAGGGGGACAAGGCCGACTGGTTGACGGCGAACTACCTCCCGCGCTCGGAGAACGTGACGTACGTGATGGCGTACGCCCGCGCGTTCCCTTCTGACTTCAAGGTGCTGCGCAACATCGACACCTTCGAGTTGTCGGAAGACTTTCAGCTCGGCTGGGTCGCGCAGGGAGGGGTGCGCTGGGCCTTCCCTTTGCCGTTCGCGCCGTCGAACTTCGTCGAGGTGGGCGCGTCGCTGCGCTACCGGCTCTACCGCCTCGACAACCTGCTCACCTTCACGGTCGCTGGCGGCATGCGCATTCGCCCCGGCCAGACGCTCGCCAACCAGCGCCTGGCCGCCGAGGTGAGCAACTACTCACCGCCGTTCTGGGGCGGGCGCTTCGTGGGCCGCGTGCTCGTCGACTTCAAGGGCAACGACCTCGACAATCGGCAGCTGCTGCTTGGTGGCTCGACTGGGCTGCGTGGCGCCTTCCCCGAACAGTTCACCGGGCGTCACTTGATCCTCGGGAACTTCGAGTACCGCGCAAAGCCCATCGAGCTGTTCTCGAACTGGCTGGGGCTGGTGCTGTTCTACGACGTGGGCTCGGCGTTCACGGTGACTCCGTCGTTCACGCACAGCACGGGCATCGGCTTGCGGCTGTTGTTGCCGCAGCTCAACCGCGAGGTGCTGCAGATCAACTTTGGCATGGTCTTCGGTGGCGCCATCCCCGGGGCCGATCGCATCAACGCAGGGTGGGGCCAGGTCACCGACCTGCGGCCCGACTTCCTCGACCAGCCGCTCTGAACGTCAGCGGAACTCGACGCGCACCGGCACGTCGCCGAGGAAGAACTCGTCGCCGCTCGCGAGCTCGTGCTCGGTGATGCGCTGGCCGTCGAACCAGGTGCCGTTCGACGAGTTGAGATCCTGCAGCGTGACGCCGTCGGGGTGCTGCAGGAGCGCGGCGTGCTGCCGGCTGATGCGCGGCGCTTCGACGGTGAGGTGGCAGGTCACGTCGCGGCCGAGAATGAAGCGCTCCTCGTTCACCGGCACTTCACGGTCTTGCACCACGAGGAATACGCGGCGCAGGCGCTTGATGCTCGGCGCCTTCATCTCACCGACGTGGTCGTCGGGCTCGGGCACGGTGGTGGTGTGCGGCGCGGTGACGGGCTCGGGCCGCTCGAGCATGGCGCGGCTGGGTGTCGGGCCACGGGTGGCCGGGGGGCCCAGCGAGGGCATGGGCTCGTTGGCGAGGTGGTTCTCGACCGTGGGGGGCTGGGTGCTCTCCTTCGCCTCTTCGCGCAGCGGCGTGGGCTCGAGGTACCCATGCAGGCGAGCCCAGTTGAAGATGGCCTGGTTCACGAGGCCTTCGACGGGCACCGCCATGTCGCGGCTCATTTGTTCGACCAGCAAAGCGAGCTGCGGGCTGAGCGTGAGGTCTTTCATGGCGAGCGATGAACACACCATTGAACCCGTGGATTGTCAGTCGTATCCACGCGGGGTGGATGTGCTGCTCTGGGCCCTGGTCGTCGCGCTCGCCGTCTGGGCCTTTCGTGGCCTGCGCGGTGCGTGGCAGAGGTCGAGCGCCCGTCGGGCCCGCGCGAAGACGCCGGGGTTGAGCGCGGACCTGCCGTTGACGCTCACCTCGGCGCGGGTGCTCGACGACGCGCGCGCAGCGCTGCGCTGTGAGTGCGGTGGCCGGGTGCAGGAACTGGGAGAGACCACCCGCCTCGGTCTGCGGGTGGCGCGCGGCCGCTGCGTCGACTGCGACGCCGACGTCGACCTCTACTTCCTCGTGCCGCAGATGCTGAATTGACGTCCGTCGATCTCTGCTTCCCTCTTGCAGCAGACGCTGGCCTGACTTCTGGACCCGCGTCACTCGATCGCCTCGCGACGCCGACGTCGACCCTCGCTTCCTCGTGCCGCAGAGGCTGAACTGACTTCCGGATCTCAGCCATCGGTCGCCTCGCGCGCCGATTTCGTCCACGCCGCCCGACTCGAGCTTCGACTGCACCTGCGAAGCGCTGAGGTGTCTCCGCGCTTCCTTGCGCGTGATCACGCCCCACTGCTCTTCCGCGCGCTGCAGACACCTCGCGTCACCCTTCGCCATCGCCGCCTCCCCCGAACCTCGGCGGGTATGGCGGCTGGAACTGACAAGTCCGGGGTGAGCGAGGCAGGAAAAATGAGGCGAAGACACTTTTCCTGCCCCGCCAGTTAGGGTCCGCGCCCCATGAACCGTGTCCTGGCCGCTCTGGTGCTCTCGCTTTCCCTCCCCGCGCTCGCCGAGGAAGGAATGTTCCTCTTCAACGAGTTCCCTTCTGCTCAAGCGAAGAAGGACGTGGGCGTCGGCCCCGACCAGGCGTGGCTCGACCGGGTGCGCCTGGGAAGCATTCGGCTCGCCAACGGCTGCAGTGCATCGCTCGTCTCACCCGACGGGCTGGTGATGACCAACCACCACTGCATTCGCGGGTGCCTCGAAGACCTCTCGAACAAAGACCGCGACCTGCTCGCGACCGGCTTCCTCGCGGCGACGCGGGAACAAGAAGAGCTGTGCCCGAAGTTCGAGGCCAACCAGTTGGTGAAGATCACCGACGTCAGCGAGACGATTCTCGGGGCGACGAAGGGCGCCAGCGGTGCCGACTTTCAGAAGAAGCTGAAGGCTGAGGCCGCGCGGCTCGAGTCCGAGTGCAGCAAGGGTGACGCCGCCAGACGCTGCGACCTCGTGACCTTGTTCCACGGCGCGAAGTTTCACCTCTACGAGTACCGCCGGTTCCAGGAAGTGCGCGTGGTGTTCGCCCCCGAGTTCCAGATGGCGGCGTTCGGTGGAGACCCCGACAACTTCAACTTCCCCCGGTACGGCTTCGACGCTGCGTTCCTCCGCCTGACGGCGAACGGTCAGCCGGTGAAGACGCCCGAGCACCTGAAGTGGGCAAAGAAGCCCGTGAAGGAAAACGACGTGGTGTTCGTGTCCGGTCACCCCGGCGGCACCGAGCGAGGGCTCACGGTCTCCCAATACGAGTTTCTCCGCGACGTCGCGTTGCCGTGGAATCTCACGGCGCTTGCCGAAGCGCGCGGCCGCCTCGACGAGTGGATGAAGCAGTCGCCCGAGCGTGAGCGGGTCGCCAGGTCTCGCCTGCGCGCCATCGAGAACTCTCTCAAGGCGCTCAAGGGCCGACGCGAAGCGCTCGTCGCGCCCGGCTTCCTCGAGCAGAAGCGGGCCGCCGAGGCTGTGTTGCGGGCAGGGGCCCCCGAGGCGAGCAAGGGCGCCTGGGACGCGATCGAGAAGGCGCTGCTGGCGCAGCGGCAGCTCTACGTCGACTACGTGATGCGCGAAGGTGGGCAGGCGTTTGCGTCTGAGCTCTTCGGCCACGCCAGGCGGCTGGCGCGCTTCCCGGTCGAGACCTCGAAGCCGAACGCCGAGCGGCTGCGCGAGTACACCGACGCGCAGGTGCCGGCGCTCAAACAGGGCCTCCTCGACGCGGCGCCCATCAACGTCGAGCTCGAGAAGGCGCGGCTCACCTGGTCGCTGACGAAGCTGCGTGAGGTGTACGGCGCCGACGACGCGTTCGTGAAGGAGGTGCTCGCCGGCAAGGCGCCTGACGATCGCGCCGCCGAGTTGATCGACGGGACGAAGGTCGGTGACGCGGCCTTCCGCAAGGCGCGCCTCGAGCAGACGGGGAAGATTGAAGAGAACGACCCGATGATGGCCTTCGCGAAGCTGGTCGACGACGAGTCACGCGCGGTGCGCAAGCGCTGGGAAGACGAGGTCGACTCGGTCGTGAAGAAGAACATGGAGCTCGTGAGTGACGCCAGGCGCGCTGCGGGGCCGACGGGCTTCCCCGACGCGACGTTCACGCTTCGCCTCACCTACGGTCGGCTCAAGGGCGTTGCCGGTCAGCCTTCCATGACGACCGTGAAGGGGCTCTTCGAGCGCGCGAGTGGCAAGGCGCCGTTCGCCGTCACCGAGAAGTGGACGAAGGCGAAGAGCGCGCTCCCGCCGAACACGCCGTACAACGTGGCGACCACCAACGACATCATCGGCGGCAACTCAGGCTCACCGCTGGTGGACAAGAACGGCGACGTGGTCGGCCTCGTGTTCGACGGCAACCTGCCCTCGCTGGGCGGCAACTTCTTCTACGAGCCGAACACCAACCGCACGGTGGCGGTGCATGGTGACCTCATCCTCGCGGCGCTCAAGCACGTCTACGGAGCGCCCCACCTGCTCAAGGAGCTCGGCGTCCCCTGAACGGGAGGTCACCGGCCCCGGCCTCCCCGTGTCATTGCAGGCGATTGCCGCCACGCAGCCCGTCTCGAGCGCGTGCCACAGCGCGTACTCCTTGCCGAGCACGCCGCCGCCTTTCGCGTTGATCAACGGGCCGCTGCCCTCGAGGCGGCAGCACTGATCACACACGCCAGCCGAATGGATCACCGCGACCACGACGCCCTCGCGCGCAGCGAGCTCAGTTTCGGGTGACGGCGACGAAGCGTCTCGTCCATCGAGACGGTGGCGCGGGTCCACGGGTGCCTCATCTCGCCCTCGCGGGCGGCCAGCGCTCGAGGTGAAGCACGATCAGCGCAGGGCCGAAGTCTTTCGCGAGGAGCTCGATGCCGGCGCTGAGCCTCCGCGTTGGCAGATCGCCACGCAGGGAGAATTCTCAATTCACGAGAGGTCGATTTCCCCCGTGCTCGCTTGACGTGAACTCGCGCGGTGACGGATGTCGCGGTTCATGCGCTTTCGCGTTCTCGCCTCGATCCTCCTCGCGCTCTCCGTCGCTGCCTGTGGTGTCCCCGTCGATCAAGAAGACCGAGGCACCGGCGGCGGTGGTGGCACCGGCGGAGCCACGGGCGGTGGAAGCGGACCGAGCGGCGTGACGTGGTGCGACGTGAAGGCGCTGAGCGATCGCCAGTGCGTCACGTGTCACGGCACGGCACCCATCAACAACGCCCCAGTGATGGTGACGCGTGCGCAGTGGCTCGCCGCGTCTCCACCCGGTGGCACGATGCTCGATCGCGCCATCTCGCGCATGAAGGTGCCGACGCTGGCCGCTGCCATGCCCCCCAACGTCGGCGGTGCTCCAGCCGACATCGCGACGCTCGAGGCCTGGCGCGCCGCGGGGACCCCCGACTGCGAGGTCGACGCCGGCACCCAGTCGCCCGTCGACGCCGGCATTCCCACGTGCAGCAGCGGCCGCACCTGGTCGTCCGGCAACACCGGTCGAACTGCGATGAATCCGGGAGAGGCCTGCGTCTCGTGTCACACCTCGCGGCGTAACGGTCCGATCGACGGCTTCATGGGGACGGTGTACCCGACGGCGCGGGAGACGCCCCTGTGCATGGTGACCTCCGTCCCCGCCGGCCTGACGGTCGAGATCCTCGATCTCGCGGGCACCGTGCGTCAGACCATCCCCGTCAGTGCGACGAACAACGGCAACTTCCGCGGCGGTGTGGTCGGTCAGCCCTCACCGTACCGCGCACGCGTGAAGCTCAACGGCGTGGTGAAGAGCGAGATGCTCACCGCGCAGACCAATGGCGATTGCAATGTGTGTCACACGACCCTCGGCGCGCAGGGCGCTCCGGGGCGCATTCACTGGTGAATCACAGCCAGTGGCGCAGGCGGTACGCGACCCACGACACGAAGCGCTCGAGCAGACCGTACTGCGCGAGTGTCTCCTTCGTGACGCGGTGACAGTGCACGAGATCTTCCACGAACATCTGCTCGAGTGACGACGCAAAGCCGGCCTCGGTGACGATGGCGTTCACCTCGAGGTTCTGGCGAAGCGAGAGCGGGTCGAGGTTCGACGAACCGATGGTCGCCCACGCGCCGTCGACCACCGCCGTCTTCGCATGCAGCACGCGGCCCGAGCTCCACTCGTAGACCTCGATCTTGTTCTTGAGCAGCTTCGGGTAGAGGCCGCGCGCTGCGTAGAGCACCAGCTTCACGTCGGTCGTCGCCGCGAGAATCACGGCCACTCGCACGCCGCGCCGCGCAGCCTGCACCAGCGCCTGAACGATCTTCGCCGGAGGGAGAAAGTACGCGTTGGTGACGAAGATGCGATCCTTCGCCTGCGCGAAGGCCAACTCGTAGGCCCGGCGAATGCCCTTGCGGTCGAGGGCGAAGTCGTTACCCACCACGCGCAGCTTCTCGCAGCCGGCCTGACGCGGGCGCTGGAAGCGGCGCTCGTCGAACTTCGGGCCGCGGTGCTCCTTCCACGTCTTGAGGAAGAGCCGCTCGAGCTCCACCGCATCGGGCCCCTGAATGCGCACATGCGTGTCGCGCCAGCCCCTGCCGCCGTCTTCGACCGCCGCGTAGTCGTCGCTGATGTTGAGCCCGCCGGTGAAGCCGACGACGCCGTCGACCACGAGCGACTTGCGGTGATTGCGGCGACGCACGCGCGCGAAGGCGCGGCTGAGCGAGCCGAGGTAACGCCAGGGCCGAAAGCCCAGCACCTGCACCCCCGCGGCGCGGAGCGCGCTGAGCGTGGGCTCGGTCACCTCGCTGCCCCAGAAGTCGTACATCAACAACACCTGCACCCCGGCCTTCGCCCGCTCGATCAACGCGTCGATGAACCGCGTACCGGTACCGTCTTCCCGGATGATGTACGTCTCGAAGGTGATGGTGCTCTTCGCCTGCGCGATGGCCGAGAGCATCGCCGGGTAGGCCTGGTAGCCGTCTTTGAGCAGCGCGACCCGGTTGGGCCCTACGCGGCGCTCGGCGTACGGGGGGCGCGAGATGATGGCGTTCATGACACTCCCTCTCCCTGCGTGAGCGGGGAGAGGGCCGGGGTGAGGGGCCTCGTTGATGCGCTCGGGCCCCTCACCCGGCGCTGCGCGCCACCCTCTCCCCGCGTTGCAGGGAGAGGGAGAACGGTCTCGTCCCTCATGACACCCCCACGGACGGGAAGTGCAGGCGCGCGTAGAGCCCCTGCTTCGCGACCAGCGCGTCGTGCGTGCCCTGCTCGACGACTTCTCCGCCATCGAGCACCACGATGCGGTCTGCGTGGCGCACCGTCGACAACCGATGCGCGATGACGAGCGTGGTGCGCCCCTTCATCAGCTCCTCCAGCCCGGCCTGCACTTCATTTTCGGTGCTCGCGTCGAGCGCACTGGTGGGCTCGTCGAGAATCAACAGCGAGGGCTCCTTCAAGAACGCTCGCGCGATGGCGAGGCGCTGACGCTGCCCGCCGCTGAGCCGGGCCCCGCGCTCGCCCACGTCTTCGTCGAGCTGCCCCGCGAAGGCCTTCACGAAGGCCACCGCGTGCGCGCGCTCGAGCGCGGTCCACAGCTGTGCCTCGGTGGCGCCGGCCTTCCCGAGCAGCAGGTTCTCGCGAATGGTGCCCGACAGCAGCACGGGCTCCTGAGGCACCCACGCCAGCTGCGCGCGCACGCTCGCGCGAGACAGCTCGGTCAACGAACTCCCGTCCCACGTGATGCGGCCCGCACTCGCGCTCGCGTGCCCGAGCAGCAGCGCCACTGCGCTCGACTTGCCTGCACCGGACGGCCCCACCAGCGCCACGTGCTCGCCTGCCTTCACCTCGAAGCTCACGCCCTTGAGCGCCTGCCGCCCATCGGCCCACGTGAGCTGAACGGTCTCGAAGCGCACGCCGTTGCCCAGGGGAGGCGCGACGGCCCCGGCATCGGGCTCGGCCGCCGCGTCGAGCACCTCGAACAACCGCGTCGCGGCACCGGCACCCAGCGCGAGCTGCGACGCGGTGTGCGAGAGCGACTTCACCGGCTGGTACAGGAACAACGCCGCGGCGAGGAAGGACAACAGCCGCCCCGCAAACTCCGGCTCAGCCTGCACCATGCGCGCCCCGAGGAAGACCGCCGCGCCGACGCCGAGCACGCCGAGGAACTCGGTGGTGGGCGAGAACGCGCCGCGCACGAACAACGAGCGCTTCATCTCGGTGAGGTACCGCCGCTGCTCGGCGTCGAAGGTCTCGAGCGCGCGGCCCTCGGCCCGGTACGCCTGCACCACCGGCAGGTTGTTGAGGCTCTCGCTCACCAACAACGAGAGCTGGCCGAGCGACGCTTGAGACCGGGTCGCGGCCTTGCGCGCGCTGCGGGCGAAGCGGCTCACGGGAAAGATGGTGCCGGGCAACACGATGAAGGTGACGAGAAACAGCCGCCAGTCGGTGAAGAAGCAGACCACCAGCAGCGCCAGCACCTGCAACGAGTCACGCGTGAGGCTCGAGAGCGCCTGCGCCGCTGAGAACTCGAGCTGCGCGACGTCGCTGGTGAAGCGCGAGAGCAGCTCGCCCGAGTGTCGCGATTCGAACCATCGCGGAGAGAGTGTCAGCAGCTTGCCGTAGAGCTCTTCTCGCAGCCGCGACAACACCCGCTGCGCCACCGTGCCGCTGAGCCCGCTGTGGACGAACGACGCGAGGGCCTTCACCGTGGCCGCTGCGACGATGAGCACCGGGAGCCGCAGCGCCAACTCGTCCCCCGTGAAGGTGAACGGGCCCCAGGTCGCATCCCCACCGCGCATGAGCGCCTTGAGCATCGGGCCGACCAGCGACGCCCACATCGCGCCTGCGGCCGCGGCGAGAACCGAGGCCACCACCGCCAGCGCGAGCACCCCTCGAAACGGCGAGGCCCGGGCCACCACCCGGAACCAGATGCGCCTGTCTGAACGAGGGGTCGATTGCATTCGAGTCAAGCTGCGTTAGATGAGCTTCGCCCCATGGCTTCCAAGCGTGACTACTACGAAGTGCTCGGCGTCGAGCGAAACGCTGATGCTGACGCTTTGAAGAAGGCCTTCCGCAAGCTGGCGATGCAGCACCACCCCGATCGCAACCCCGGCGACAAAGACGCCGAAGACAAGTTCAAGGAAGCGTCGGAAGCGTACGAGGTGCTCTCAGACCCCGATCGCCGCGCGCGGTTCGATCGCTTTGGTCACCAGGGCGTCGAGGGGTTCGGCGGCCAGGGCTTCAGCAACGCCAACATCAACGACATCTTCGGCGAGATCTTCGGCGACATCTTCGGCGGCGGCCGGGGTCGTCGGGGCGCTCGCAACCGCGGGGCGGACCTCCGCTACAACCTCGAGCTGACCTTCGAAGAGGCCGCGTTCGGCACTGAAGTGTCGGTGAAGATCCCGCGCCCCAAACGCTGTGACTCCTGCGACGGCACTGGCAGCAAGTCGCGTCAGGCGCGGCAGTGTCCGACGTGCGGTGGCGCAGGTGAGGTGCGCTTCACGCAGGGCTTCTTCGCCGTCGCGCGCACCTGCAACCAGTGCGGTGGCTCGGGCCAGGTGGTCGCCGACCCGTGCAAAGACTGTCGCGGCGCGGGCAAGACCGAGTCGATGAGCGAGCTGTCCGTGAAGATCCCCGCAGGCGTCGACACCGGCACGCGCGTGCGGCTCGCAGGCGAGGGTGAGCCGGGCGAGCAGGGCGGCCCGTCGGGCGATCTCTACGTCGTGGTGCACGTGAAGGAACACGCGCTCTTCCACCGTGAGGAATACGAGGTGTTCTGCGAGGTGCCGGTCAGCTTCGTGCAGGCCACGCTCGGCGCGCAGCTCGAGGTGCCTACGCTCGACGGCATGGTGAAGATGAAGGTGCCCGAAGGCACCCAGAGCGGGAAGGTGTTCCGCTTGAAGGGCAAGGGCATTCCCCACCTGCAGAGCAACGACCGCGGCGATCAACACGTACGCGTGGTCGTCGAGACGCCGCAGAACCTCACCCACAAGCAGCGTGAGCTGCTGACGAAGTTCGCCGAAGCATCGGGTGAAGACGTCAACCCGCAGAGCAAGAGCTTCTTCGACAAGGTGAAAGAGCTGATCGGCAACAAGTGAGCGCCCTGACGATGCAGTCCTGGAAAGCCGGCTTCCGGAAGAGTCTCGAGGCGGCACCGGGGCGGCTCCACTTCGCTGCGCACAGCCACCACCTGTGGCCTGACGTCGGCTTCGAGGCGCACCAGCAGGCCTGGCTCGACGCGGCCCGCTTCGCCGACGACAAGTGGGATCACGTCTTCGGCGCGGTCTGGCCTGCCGCCCAGCGGCACGTCGCCGCCGAGCTGAAGCTGCCGCGCGCCGAGTCGATCGTCTTCGCGCCCAACACGCACGAGTTCGTGCTGCGCCTGCTGTCGTGCCTGCCGGAACGGCCGCGCATCGTGACCAGCGACTCCGAGTTCCACTCGTTCGAGCGGCAGACGCGGAGGCTCGAAGAAGAGGGGCTGGTGCAAGTCACCCGCGTGCCCTCTGAGCCGTTCGCCACCTTCCCCGAGCGGCTCGTCGCTGCGACGAAGGCGGGCGCCGATCTCGTCTTCTTCAGCCACGTCTTCTTCAACTCGGGCGCGGTGGTGCCGAACGTGGCGGCGTTGGTGAACGCGCTCCCCTCGAGCGCGATGGTGGTGGTCGACGGGTACCACGGTTTTTGCGCGGTCCCCACAGATTGGGCGCAGCTCGCCTCGCGCACCTTCTACGTCTCGGGTGGCTACAAGTACGCGATGAGCGGCGAGGGCGTGTGTTTCCTCCACGTGCCTGACGTCGCGTCGCAGCTTCGCCCGCGCAACACCGGCTGGTTCGCCGCGTTCGGCGCGCTGGAAGAGAAGCTCGCGGGCCGCGTGCCCTTCGCGTCAGGCGCAGGGCGCTTCATGGGCGCGACGTTCGACCCGAGCGGGCTGTACCGGTTCAACGCGGTGATGGCGTGGCGGCACCAGGTGGGCCTCACCACCGCCGCCGTGCGTGCGCACGCCCATGCGCTGCAGCAGCAGTTCATTGCAGGGCTGCGGGGGGAGGGCGTTCGTGCCTCAGACCTCGTCGTGGCTGACGCGGCGCGAGGGCAGTTCCTCACCTTCCGCACCCCGCAGGCGCGTGCCATCTCTGCAGCGCTCAAGTCGAAGCAGGTCACCACCGACGCGCGTGACGATCGCCTTCGCTTCGGGTTCGGGCCCTACCTCGACTCGAGCGACGTCGAGCGGCTGCTCGCGCTGCTCTGATCACTTCCACTCGTTCGCGAAGACCGTGCCTGAGGCGTCGCTCTTCATGACGTGGACGCCTGGCTCCTTCGCGCCCGCAGACTCGAGCGTCTCGACGATGATCCCCTCGAACCACGCTCCGTACGCGAGGTCGTTGCACCAGAGCTCTGCGGCGCCATGCCGCAGGTGCGTCACCTCCGTCTCGAGGTCGTTGTTGGCGGTTCGGAACCGGGTGGCCACGCGAACGAGCATCTTCCCGGGGCCGGGCAACCGCAGTGCCGAGAGCAGCGCCTTCCCGATGAGGCTGTCTGCGTACCGCTGAACGAAGCGGCGGCCGAACGCCCGGAGCGCGTCGTCTTCGCGCATCGTGGGGTTCAGGCCGCGGGCGCAGATCAACACGACCTTGCACGTGAGCTCGCGCGGATACGGCGGCAGCATCTTCTTCGCGGGGTCGAGGCCAACTGCCTGCAGTTCGACGATGAGCTTCGCATCGAGCACCGGCTTCGCGGCCGAGAAGATCGCCCCCTGCGGTGGCCGTACGCCAACTTCTCGATGCGGGGCACCAGCGCCGTGACGTTGCGACCTTCGCTTCTGTTCGCCTTGCGGCCGCGTTGACCGTGGGTTGGACGTTCTCCGGACGGTTGCCTGATCAGCGGCACTCGACGAGCACGGTCGGCGTGGCACCGCCGGCCACCGAGTCGCACGGCATGCCGTTGAGCACGAGCTCGCCCTTGCTCGGGTCGAGCCATTCCCACCCGGCGGGGCCTTCGGGCACGTCGACGCCTCCGACGCGGAAGGTGAGGGGGTCGTTCGGCTGCACACCGCTGACGAGGTACGTGCAGCGGGTGAGCTGCGAGGTCACGCGCGAGAAGGCGTCGGTGAGCTCGGTCTGGTTGTTGGCCGAGTAGTAGCGCGCGCCGATGCCCATGCGCGGCACGCCGCCGGCGACGGCCATGCGATCGAGCGTGCCGGCGAACTGGTTGAGCGACGAGCCGAGGCCGATGACGTACGTGGGGATGCGGGAGTTCCGGAAGAGGTTGCCCAGCGTGGTGATGCTGAGGGTGTCGTCAAGGCAATGCGTCGCGCTGTCGCAGTTCGGGTTGACCACCGGCGGTGCGGTGCACACGCAGGTGCTGTTCTGAAGCGCGAAGTTGCAGTTGGGCGCACCATCGGTGGCGAGGATGAGGGCTCGCGCCGAGGTGGCGGTGCGAATGGTCTGAAGGTGCGAGGCCGCTGCGTTGAGCGCGTCGCTGGTCGGCGTGCCCCCGAGCGGCGAGCTGAGGGCGATGAGGCTCACCAGCCGGTTTGCGTTGCCGAGTGCGGGGGAGAGATCGACGTTCGAGGGCACCACGCAGCTCTGGCCGCGCACCGGGTACATGAGTGAGCCCATCGCGATGCGTTGATCGAGCGGCGGCAGCACCGAGCGCAACGATCGTTCGAGCACATCCCACCGGCTCAAGCCGGGGCCCGCGTCGGGGCGACCGTCAAGGTCTTCTTCCATCGAGCCGGAGCGATCGATGACGAACATCACCGTGGGGATCGCGGGCTCGAGCTGAAGGGGGCGCGGATTGCAGCCGGCATCGACCCCTGCGTCGACGCCTGCGTCCACCCCCGCGTCGGGGCGACCGGCATCGGGGCGACCGGCGTCGATGCCTGCGTCAATCGACGCGTCAGGCTTCTCGTCGGAATAGCGGACGAGCTCGGTTCGGCCGCACGCGGCGAGGACGACTGCGACGACGAGGGGCAGCGCGCGCATGCGGTGACGACCACCTCAGTCCGAACTGAGCTGCGGGACAAGGTCCGAAGCGCGCTTGAAGAGTCGACTGACAGCCTCGTTCAGCGCGGCCCTGCGCTTTGAAAACCTCCGTACTCAGAGCTGACAAATACGTTCGGTTGTCAGCTTTGAGTACACACTTTTTTCAAGTCGAGACCCCTCGAGGTGAAGGGCTCGCAGGCTGGTCGGCAAGGCAAGCGAATCGACAGCCGGCTGTCTCCCCGCGGCCGTTGTCAGCGCGCGTGAGCGGGCACTGCGTTCTCCATCGTCTCTGCCGCTTGATCAGGCGCGCCGAACTGCTTGAGCAACCTTGCGTGCGAGGCCACCGCCGCCCAGAACGTCGGCTTCGCGTGGTACGGAACGCCGTGCTCTTTCGCGGTCGCTTCCACGATGGGCGCGAGCTGCGGGTAGTGGATGTGCGCGATGCGCGGGAACAGGTGGTGCTCGACCTGGTGGTTGAGCCCGCCCGTGAAGAACGTGGCCACCGCGCTGCCTGGCGCGAAGTTCGCGGTCGTCTTCAGCTGGTGCGTGAAGAAGTCGTCTTCGAGCTGCCCGTTCGCCCCCTCGGGGAACGACGGCCCATCCACTACATGCGCCATCTGAAACACCACCGCGGCCGTGAAGCCCGTCATCGCCAGCATCGCGAAGTAGCCGATGATCACCTGCCACCACGCCCACGGGCTGACGAGCATCGGCACACCCACCCAGAACGCAAAGTGCGCGAGCTTGCCGACCACCACGTCGATCACGTCGCGCCTCTTCGTGGCAGGCCCGCGCTCGACGAGCTGCATGAAGTCCTTCTTGAACACCCAGACGATCGACGTGAACGCGTACAGGCCCCACGCGTAGACGTGCTGGAAGCGGTGCAGCCACCCGCGTGAGCCGCGACGGTACAGGTGCAGGAAGAAGCCCGGCTCGAGGTCGTGATCCGTGCCCGGCACATTGGTGTACGTGTGGTGCACGACGTTGTGCGCCCAGGCCCACATGCGCGAGCTCGAGCCCATGAGATCGAAGCTGCGCGCGAACACCGCGTTCACCCAGCTCTTCGACGACAACGAGCCGTGGATCGCGTCGTGCCCCACGTTGAACCCGACCTGCGCGACGCAGAACCCGGCGAGCACGCTCAACGGCAACGCGACCCAGCCCGGCATCGCGACGAACACCAGCGCGCCCCACGCGAGGAACACGCTGCCCAGCCACACGGCGGCCTTCACCCACAGCGCCGTCGTCGCGTTTCGCGAGCGCCCGGCGAAATACGCATCGACGCGCTCCTGCAGGTCTCTCTTGAAGGGGGAGTCGGTCGCCGTGAATTGAAGCTTCGAAAGGGTCATCATCGCGAAACAAACGGTAAGGCCCGCTTCGTCATCGCTTCGCCACGCGCCGGGAACATTGTCCGTGCTCTGGAAGTGCCCACACCCCGTTCAGGTTGGCCGCGCGCGTGCAGTGCGTCGTCGCGCAGCTGCGCTTCGTCACCGCTCAACCGCGCCGTGCGGGCGCACTGCCACGCCTTCGTCTTCCCCTCGCCGCACTCAGGAGACCTGCTATGCCCCTCGCCATGTTGCGCGCTTCCCGATTGGTCCTCCTCGGCCTCGCTGTCGCACTCACCGGTTGCCCGAAGAACACCGGCACTGGCACCGGACCAGGCCCCAAAGTCGACGCGAAGAAAGACCCGAAGGCCGACGAGGCGTTGCAGCAGGCCATCTCGGTGGGCGACAGCCAGAACCGCAAGGCGGGCATCGAGGCGCTGTTGCTCGTGCGCAAGAGCTACCCCGAGACGACCGCCGGGCAGGACGCACTCTACCGCGCAGGCGTGCTCGCCTTCGAAGAGGGCGACTACGTGCTCGCGCGCAAGTCGCTGGGCGAGCTCGTCTTCGAGAACCCGCTGCACCCGAAGGCGAACGACGCGCGGCTCAAGTCAGGCCTCGCCGCGGTCGAGCTGAAGGCGTACCGCGACGCGTACCAGACGCTGTCCACCCTCGTGGAGCGGCTCGACGGTGAAGATCGCCGCCTCGCCGAAGCCGCGCTCGCGAAGGCGGCCGCGGGGACGCAGCAGTTCAGCGAAGCGCTGAAGACCGCGCTGAAGGCCGTCGACACGGCGAGCGGCCCCGAAGAGCAGAAGAAGGCGATGGTGGCGCTCGAAGAGGTCGTGGAGACGAAGACCACCTTCCTCGCCATCGCCGAGACGTGGAACGAGCTGCCGAAGTCGCACCCGGCGTGGCCGCTCATCGCGTTCAAGATGGCGCGCGTCTACTACCACCTGCGCGACTGGCCCCGGCTCGACGAGACGTTGCGCTCGTTGCTGTCGAACTCGCCCGACTCTCCGTTCGCGGCCGACGCGAAGGCGCTGCAGGACCGGTTGAGCCGCCGCGCGCAGGTGAAGCCGCGCACCGTGGGAGCGGTGCTGCCGATGTCAGGCAAGTACAAGGCGTTCGGTGAGACCACGATGCGCGGGCTGCAGCTCGCGTTGAAGGGCAGCGATCTCGAGCTGGTGGTCAAAGACAGCCAGGGCGACCCGACGTTGACCGCGAAGCTCGTCGAGCAGCTCGCCTTCGACGAGGGCGTCATCGCCATCATCGGCCCGCTGCTGTCCGACGACGCGAAGCGCGCCGCCCTCATCGCCGAGGAACTGCAGGTGCCGCTCATCACCATGTCGCGCGCCGAAGGGCTGACGGAGATCGGGCCGCACATCTTCCGCACCATGGTGACCAACGCGCAGCAGGCCGACGCGCTGGCCGACTACGCGATGACGACGCTCGGCTACAAGACGTTCGCCATCCTCCACCCGAACACCTCGTTTGGCGTCGAGCTGTCGAACGAGTTCTGGGACGCGGTCGAGAAGCGCGGTGGGCAGATCCGCGGCATCGAGGCGTACGATCACGACCAGAAGACCTTCACCGAGGAGGCCAAGCGCCTCGCGGGTCGGTACTACCTGGAAGATCGCGCCGACTATTTCGAGAAGCTGCGCGAGATCCGCGAGGCGTCGAACGACGAGTTCCGCCGCCGCAAGATGGTCGAGAAGATGAAGGCCGCGCTCGACCCGGTCATCGACTTCGAGGCGATGCTCATCCCCGACTCGTGGCAGCAGGTCTCGCTCGTCGCGCCCGCGCTGGCGGTCGAAGACATCATCACCAACGCCTGCGACAAGAAGGACCTCGAGCGCATTCAGAAGACCACCGGCAAGGACAAGCTGAAGACCGTCACCCTGCTGGGCCCCTCGACGTGGAGCTCGCCCAGGGGTGCCAGCGGAGACCCCCAGCTCGTCGAGCGCGGCGGCAAGTACGTGTTGTGCAGCGTGTACGTCGAGGCGTTCGTCGAGAACAGCGAGCGCCCCTCGACGAAGGCCTTCGTGAGCGCTTTCCGCGAAGCGCACCGCGACGCTTCCATCACGCTGCTCGACGCGGTGGGCTTCGACACCGGCGCGATGGTGCGCAACGTCATCGAGAAGGACGCTCCGACCACGCGCGCGGCGTTCCGCGAGGCGCTGCAGCACTTGAAGAACTTCCAGGGCGCGACGGGCTCGTTGACGATGAGCGACCTGCGCGAAGCCCAGCGCCAGCTGTACCTGCTCAACATCACCACCAAGGGCGTGAAGGAAGTGACGCCCAGGCGCCCGGAGGGGTGATGCGCTTCAGGTGGTGCGGCGTCGCGCTGCTGCTCGCGGCGTGCAAGACCGTTCCCGTCACGCCCCCTGCGGTGTTGGCCCAGCTCGAGAAGGGCGGGCATCTCTCGGGCGTTCCCGTTGCGTTGGGGTCGAGCGCGGTGCTGAACGCCGAAGACTTCGTCTACGACGCAAAGCTCTCACCCGACTCGAAGCGCGCAGCGGTGTCGCGGCTGGGGCCGAAGAGCTTTCACCTCACCACGCACGAGCTGGGAACGAAGACGAAGCGCGACGTGGTGTTGAACCCGCTCGAGTTCGACGTCGAGTCGCTCGAGTTCTCGCCCGACGGTGCGACGGTGGCCACGGTCTCTCGCGATGGAGCGCTCCGCCTGCACTCCGCTGCGACGGGACAGCTCGTCGCGCAATGGCTCACCGAAGAGCCGCTCGTCTCGCTCGCCTGGAGCCGCGATGGCGCCTTCCTGGCGCTCGGCAGCGTGAAGGGGCTCGTCACCGTGCTCGCTGTACCCGCGATGCAGTTCGTCGCTGAAGTGCGCGCCCACCTCGATGAAGTGCGGGGGCTCGCCTTCACTCCGCAACGCGAGCTGCTCTCTGCCGGGTGGGACGCGAAGCTGCTGGCCTTCACGCTCGAAGAGACCAGCGCGCCCTCGCGGGAGCTGCGCACCCACTTCACGAAGAAGAACGGGGTCATCTCGCTTCGCGCGGTGCTCGATGGCGCGGCCTCGGCGACGCTGGCGCTCGACGCGCGCTCACCGATGATCACCATCAATGCGGCGCTCGCTCAGGCGCTCGGCATCGACACGCTCGCGCTGACCGACACCACGCAGGTGCCCACGGCGTTCGGCCCTCAGGTGGTGAAGGTCGCGAAGAACCGCACGCTCGCCATCAAGAACGTGCAGCTCACCGGGCTCGACGTCGCCATCTGCGACGCGTGCGTGCCCCCTGACCTGCAGGGCGTGCTCGGTGGCCCGGCGCTGGCGAGCCTGCCGTTCGCGTTCGACGAGAGCACTGGTGAGCTGGTGTTCACGCTCCCCGAAGGGCGCCTCGGCACCACCCTCGCGCTGAAGCGCGCGCGCACCATGACGATGCCTGCGCCGATCAACGATCTCTCGCTCGATGCCGCCGGCACCACGGCGGGCCTCGCCTTCTCGGAGACGAAGGCCGAGCGCACGAGGGCGGTCTACGAACGTGAAAAGAAGGGCGAGATCGAGCCCGCGCGTGAGTGGGACTGTGGAGCGCGCGTCGACGTGCTCACCGGCCACGTCATCGAGAAGAAGACAGGTCACCGCGGGGTCGTCGCCACAGCCGGCATCAGCCCCGACGGCCACACGCTCGCCACCGGTGGGTGGGACAAGAAGGTCATCGTTCACGGCGCCACGCCGCTCATCGACGACCGTTTTGGCTGGGCCGTGCGCCGGGTGCGCTTCTCGGCGAACGGGCGCTGGCTCATCGTCGCCGCGTGGACCCCGCAGAACCCGCTGGGCGATCACCAGAGCAACCCGTCAGCGGTGGTGACCGAGCTCGTCTATGCCGACGCCAACCACGTGCCCTGATCGATGCTGAGCCAGAACAGCCCCCTCGCCCCGCTCGAAACACTGCGCGTTCGCAGCGAGGGGCGCCTCGAGACGATCGAGAACGCCATCGTGCTCTACCGGCAGCTCCTCGACGCGCTCGAGGGGCGCGCCGCGGCGCCGACCACATCCCTCGACGGGTTCGACGCCAGCACCGCTGAAGCCGTGCGCGGGCTGGAGCAGCTCGGCGAGCACGAGCCGTCACCCCAGCTCGAGGAGGTGTTGGCGACCTGGGGCTCCGTTCGAGCGGTTCTCGCCGAGGCTGCGTCGAAGCGGCTCGAAGCGCTCAAGGTGCCGCCGCCTGATGGCTTCTCTGAGTTGGTCCAGAAGGCCTGCGCGACCCTGCACTTCGAGTTCGATCGCCCCGTCGTCGACCTGCATTGGATGCTGCTGCGCTTCTCTCCGTTTCTGCTGGTTGCTGTGCTTGCCATCGTGGAGCTGGCTCGTTTCGCGAACTCGGAGTGGACGTGGTTGTGAGGCCCCAGCACGTCCGCCTCACGGTCCTCGGGGTGCACGCAGCCGACCGTTTCGTCTCTTTCAAGAACATCAGGGCGGGGTGGATCGGTTCAGGCGGCGAAGTCGTGATCGAGACGCACAAGGGCGAACAGCTTGGCCTCGAGACGGAGCACGCGGTCGAACTGCAGCGCGTGCTCATGCATCACGGGGTGAAGCTCACGACGCTGGCGCGACGGTGATCAGCTCGTCAACACGAGCTGCTTCGCGCGGGGCGTCACCGCACACATCGCGACGGGCGTGATGCCACCTGAAGCCGCGCGCCGCGCCGTCGTCGCTTCGTGATCGAGCAGCCATTCCTTGAGCTCGATGCCGCCTGCGTAGCCCGTGAGCGACCCGTTTGCGCCGATGACGCGGTGACAGGGCACGATGAGCGAAATCGGGTTCTTCCCATTGGCGAGACCAACCGCACGCGCCGAGGTCGGCATACCGAGGTGCATCGCGAGGCCCGAATAGGTGGTCGTCGCGCCGAGCGGAATCTCGGTCAGGGCCGCCCACACCTTCTTCTGAAACACCGTGCCCCGCGATGAGAGCGGCACCGAGAACTTCGTCAGCCGGCCCGCGAAGTAGGCGATGAGCTGATCGCGCACTCCTGCGAACCACGCGTCGTCACGCCGCCACCCCGAGGTGTCGGGCACCGCGCGATGAGACTCGGGGTACGCGCCAGTCAGGGCCCCGCCATCGCTGACGAGCAACCAGCTGCCCACGGGGGAATGGCAGCGCGTGTAGGTGGTGACGAAAGCCATCTGCGGGACCCGTCAGATCGCACTCCGGCGGCGCTGACAACGAGAAAAACTCAACCCTCCGGGGTGTTCAGGAAGGTGGACGAGGTCGGCAAGCCGCGCTTCGCCAGCAACTGCCTGACATCACTGATCATCGCCGAGTGGCCGCACAAAAAGGCGACCGCGTCGTGCACCGGGAGATCGTCGAGGTGGGTCTGCACCCGACCAACGCGGCCGTCCCAGTCGTCGTGGGGGTGCTCGAGCACGGGCTCCACGATGATGTCGTCGCGCTTCATGCCGTCGAGCTCATCGCGCCACACGAGGTGCGACTCGTCGCCGGCGCCATAGAGCGCATGCACGTGTTGAAACGCCGAGCGCTCCCGGCGCACCTCGCGCAGCACCGACCACAACGGCGCGAAGCCCGTGCCGGTGCCGATCAACAGCAACGACTTGCCGCGCGAAGCCGCGAGCGGAAAGCCCGGCCCTTCGGGGGTGCTCACCTCGACCGTCGCGCCGGGCGCCTGCTTCGTCCACGCTTCTGCGGTGTCACCCACGGTGCGCACCAGGTACTCGAAGCGGCTCGAGCCCGGCGATGACGCCATCGCGAAGTACGCCGCATCGGCGCCCACGCGCACGCGGTGGTACTGTCCGGGCGCTTGAAATGCCTGGGCCACAGCAGGTGGAACCTCGAGGGTCAGCTGGTGCAGCCCCGGCGTGATCAACTTGTTTTCGCGAATGGTGGCGCGGTTCCAGGCCGACGTCATGCCCCGCTCATAACACCCACTGTCAGGAATTTCCCGTGCGCGCGCTGAAGACCCTGCTCAAGCTGTCCCTCTGGCTCGCCCTCATCGCCGGGGTCGCAATCGGGCTCGTGATGCCGTCGTCGTACATGTACACGGCGGCGAATCTGCCCAACCAGGTCGACAGCGAGTCCGACGTCGAACTGCACCTGCGCCAGTCGATCGAGTCTGAGCGCCAGAGCGTCGAGATCGGCAAGCCTGCGAACCACCGCGGCAGCGTGAAGTGGGAAAAGCCCGACTTCTCGCGGCTGCCCAAGCACCTCATCGCCTTCTACATCACCGCCATCGGCTGCCCCGACTACTTCCGCAGCCCCCGCGAGTCGGGGTGGCCGTGGAACAGACGGCTCATTGCCTCGGCGCAGAACCGAATGCTCGACGGTGACGGCGCGTGCGAGCTGATTCTCGCCAGCAACCTCGCGCGTCGGCTCGAGATGAAGACCGACATGCAGGTGCTCGTCGGCGCCGATCGCATTCACCGCTTCCTCGCGAAAGATCAGCTCGTCGCCTTCAACCTGCACTCGATGTGGTTCGACCGCGGCGTGGTGGGCGTCGAGCGCGCCTCGGAGCTGCTCATGCAGAAGCCGCTCACCCAGCTGAACCTCGCCGAGCTCGCCGAGCTGCAGCTCGCCATTCCGCCGTGGGGGGCGTGGGGTGACATCGAGAAGTGCACCAACGCGGCGCGGATCAAGGAGTTCCGCGACGAGCGCCTCCTCGAGCTGGCCTACGTGGGCCACATCAGCGACGAGATGGCGCGCACCGCGACCTCGCAGCCGCTGCGCTGCCTGAGCGTGAAGCGCTGATCAGTCAGGTCGCGGTGGCCCTCGCGTCTCTGGCGGGGTCATGTCTGCCCATCACCTCCTGAGTCACTTCGAGAAGACCGGCCTGCCGCTGGAAGTGCTCGATCGCCCGATGTCGTTCGGCCGCCGTCGCGGTGCGGGCCTCGGTGACATCGTGCAGATCGACGTGGCGCGCCCCGACCCCCGCGTTCGCCGCGAGCGCTTCCGCATCTTCACCGGCGCCGCCGACAACCGCGTTCAGGTCGCCGCGACCGACAAGAAGCTGCGCCAGCTGGTGCTGATGGTGCACGAGCCGCGTCGCCGCTTCGAGACCTTCGTCTCGAACTGGGAGCGCAAGGGGCGCGCGCCTCCGCAGAACGTGGTGCGCAAGGTGAAGACCGGCTGGTTCGTGGCCAACTCCACCGACGACAGCAAGCGCCACTTTCTGGCGGGGATGGATGAGCAGCACCTCTTCATCGCGCAGCTGCCGCGCGCGGTGACCTCGGTCTGGGCGGCGCACGTGCTGCTCAAGCCCGACGAGGTGCGCAACGCCGAGCGTGGCGCGTTCGAAGACACCGTTCGCCAGGGCGAGTGGTTCTTCGTCTCGCTCAACCCGCAGGACTCGGTGGAGGTCGCTGAGGCGGCGCGCGGCTCGATTCCCCGTATTCATCGCCACAAGGGCATCGCCGAGACCGCGGGCATTCGCCGGAGCGGGCGGCCGCATGTCGCCGACGAGATCCTCGTGCTCAACGGGCGGGCGTACGTGCGGGGCGAAGTGCGTCACCCTGATCACGCCACCGTGGTGCTCCGCGACTGGCGGCGCGCGATCGTCAACACCGAGTCATTCACGCAGCCCGAAGGCATCGGCTTCGTCGATTGAGCCGGCGGCTCATTCCATGCCGACCACGTAGCGGAACTGAGGCAGATACCGCTCGCCGGGCTCGCCGATCACCACCCCGATGAGCTTCTTGAGCGCCGTGAACGCCTGCTCGTTGAGGCGCGTGTCCTCGACGACCAGCCGCTTCAGCTTTCGGTAGCCGGCGTTCGCCTCGAAGAGCGGCACGCAGGCTTCGTCGATCATCGAGCCGCTGAGGTCGAGCTCTTCGAGCGACGACGGGAGCCCGTGTTCGTTGAGAGCCTCGAGCAGTCCCTCGCCGTTCTCGAACGAAGTGAGCCGCAGCTCCTTGAGGGTCGTGCTCCTGGCGAGCATGGCGAGCACCGGCCCCAGTTCGGCGCCCCAGCGCGCGCCTTCTCCGTCGCCGTCGTCGGCGCCTTCTTCGGAGTCATCCTCTCCGTAGGCGTACGGCAGATACGCGTCGGAGTCGTCGGGTCGGTTGGCGGTCCATTCCTCGCACAGCCGAAGCTCGAGTTTCGCGAGCGCTGGGAGGCGTGCTGCCCCGAGAGCCTGGGCCAGCTCATTCGGGTCTCCGTCGCCGAAGCCACTGCCAGCGAAGCGCAGGCCGTGCACCGTGAGTGAAGAGAGCGTGCTCGAGTGGATCGTGCCCGGTTCGAGCTGGCGCACGTCGGCCATCACCACCTCCAGCGAGCGCAGCGCCGGCAGCGCCCACAGCGGGTCGAGCGAGCCGAAGCCGACCAGGTTCTCTTCGGGCTCGTAGTCGCGGGACACCAGCGTCGAAACCCCGGCCGCGCGCTTGTCGATGAGCCGTACGTGCTGCAGCGAGGCCACCTTCGATGCCCGGGCGATCACCGGGCTCAGATCGACTGCGGCCTCGTCGGGGGTCAGCCCGGTCAGGGTCAAGGACCGGAGGTGCTCGGCGTGGGGGCCGCCCAGCAGCGCCTCGAGCACCGCGACGAAGTTGACGCTCGCGTCGCCCGCGATCTCGGCCGAGTCGATGAAACCCCATTTCCAGTCGATCGTGAGCGGCCCGCCGAGGTGCTTCGCCGCGGGCCCCAACAACGCGTTGGCGTGTGCCTTCACGTGCGCGTCGCGCTTGCCGAAATCGCCGGCGTTGGCGAGCGCGATGAGCTCGCCCCGCGGGTCTCCTTTGCTTTGCAACGAGTCAGCGAAGACGAGCCACTCTGCAGCCGGAGCCTCAGGACGGGGAGCGTTCATGGTGCCGGAAACTTAGCCAGTCGAGGCACGACTTCAGCAACGGATTGGTCACGGCGCGCGCAGCTCGAAGTCGGCGGTGAGCGCCTGGTGATCGCTCCCGGCGTACCCGCTGCTCGGGCCCCAGGTGAGGGCTGATCTCGCCACCACCACACCCAGCTGCGTGTTCGCCTGCAGCAGGTGATCAATCGCCTGCGCGCGGCCGTTGAAGACGTACGTGGCCTGATCTGCGACCGGCACGTCAGCCGCCACGCGCACCAGGCCGGCATCGGCGGTCATCGCCTGCAGCGGTTCCGAGTCGGGCGTGTCGTTGAGATCTCCCCCCAGCACGATGAGCGCGTCGGGCCGCTGCAGGGCACGTGTCTCGACGATGCGCCGCGCCGCCGCCGCCTCTGCATACCGCCGGCCCGGGTCGTCGTTCACCTTCGAGCGGAAGTGCGCCGCGAAGAGGAACACGGGCTGGCCGCCGGGAAGGCGCACGTCGACCTCGAGCAGCTCGCGGCTGAAGCTGGTGAGGCTGCCGTCGGGCCGCACGAGGTTCACCGTCATGCGATGGGGGATGACTTGATCGATCGGGTACTTCGAGAGAATGGCGACGTCGACCGAGCCCGGCACACCGATTTCGCCCAGCGCCCCGTACGGCATCGCGGGCAGCCGCGTGAGCAACGCATCGAGACAGGTCTGGTTCTCGACTTCCTGCAGCGCGACGAGATCCGCGTTGAGCGCGGTGATGGCGCTCGCGAGCTGGTTGGTGCGCGTGTCGAACGCAGCTTGCGTGCGCTGCACCTCGAAGTCGGCGCTGCCGCACTGGCCCGACTGGCACTCGGTGTCGAAGTAGAGCCGCAGGTTGAAGGTGCCGAGCCGAACTCGCGGCGGAGGCCCCGCATCGACCACGCCCGCGTCCACCAGTGGCCTCGAGCCCGCGTCGAGCGTCGCGGTGCCGGCATCGTCTCCAGGTGGCATGGGCGGCTCGCACCCGAGGGCCAACACCAGCGACGTGAAGCGCAGAAGTCTCATCGGCTCAGTCGATCGCGAAGAAGGAACGAATGCGCGAGAGCAGGGCGTTGGTCTCGCGGTTGGCGCGCTCGCGGGCTGCGTCGGCGCTCAGGCCTTCCTTCGCCGTTTGCAGGTTGACCTGTCGGCCAGCCAGCACCCGCGCGAGCTCCTCGGCGACGGCGGGCCGTTGCGCGATCACGCTCTGCATCGCGTTCTTGTCGAGCCTGAAACACTCGACCTCCGAGTTGGCGATCACCGTCGCGCTGCGCGGCTCGCCAGTCAGCAGCGACATCTCGCCAAAGAAGTCAGGGCCGCTGAACTGCGCGACCTCCCGATCGTGCACGCCGTCGGAGACCCGCACCGTCGCCGTGCCCTCTTCCACCAGGTACAGCCAGTGCGCCTCGGCGCCCTGCCGGGTCATCACCTCGCCCTTTGCGAACGGCGCGTACTTCATGCTGCGCGCCAGCTCGGCCCGCTCGTCGTCGCTCAGGCCCTTGAAGAGCGTGAGCACCTCGAGCAGCCGCTTGCGTCGCAAGAGCTGCTTCTCGGTCTTGATCGCCTTTCGATCGACGGTCTCCTCGGTGAGGAAGACGGCGTGCGCCGGCATCGCGAGCGTCATGTCGGCCCGCTGCAACGCGAAGTACACGCACGCGCGCACCTCGGAATCGGTCGGGTCGTCGACGGCGATGTCGTTGAGCATGTAGCGCACCGCGTACTTTCCGAAGGTGTCCGTCATGTCCATCAGCACCACGTTGGGCGCGGGCTCCTTCGCGACCCGCTCGATGTGCGCGGCGCGAACGGCGTTCTGCACCACGTTGATCACGTCGCCTGGTTGGTAGCGCCAGTCGACGTTGAAATAGACCCAGCGGCGCAGCAGGGTGGGCTGCCCCCTCCGCCGCCCGAGGATGGAGACGTTCGACTTGGTCATCACCGTGTTGGGGATGAGCACCGTCTCCCAGTTGCGCGTCTCGACCGCGGTGTGGCGCCAGCGAACCTCGACCACTCTGCCGGTGACGTCGCCCACCTTGATCCAGTCACCGGGCTCGATGGAGTTGTCGACCTGCAATGCCAGCCCGCCGGCGATGTTGCCGATCACGTCTTGCAGCGAGAAGCCGAGCATCGCGGTGAAGACCGCCGACGTCGCGATGAGGCCCGAGAGGTTGACGCCAGCGCGGCTGAGCACCGTCACCGACGCCGCCACCATGGCGATGGCCACCACCACGTCCTGGACGATGAGCGGCGCGTGCAGCCGCATGCGCGGGAGCACCACCGAGAAGAGCAGGGTGGCGGTCGCACCCACGATGCCCACCGCTCCGAAGATCCACGTCGGGGTGCGGGTGAGCTCGTGCAGCGAAGAGCCTGTGACCTCGAAGGCCGCCGTCGTCACCAGCCCGACGAGGTGCGCGGCGATGAAGAAGAACATCGCCTTGAAGCGAGGCTGGTCGATGGCCACCAGCTTCGAGAGCACGAACGCCACCGCGACCAGCAACAGCAGGTACGGCGTGTGCGAAGCGGCGGCTTCCGTCCAGAGCTGAGAGAAGAACCCCACGACCTGAAAGCTACTTGGTTCCCTCGCCCTGCGTGAGCGGGGAGAGACGACACCGACTCCGTCGACCACGGGGAACGAAAGTCTTCTCTCCCTCTCCCTGCGGAAGCGGGGAGAGGGTCGGGGTGAGGGGCCTCGTGCTCGCTCAACCGCACTGCGCGACGTCGGGCCGCATCAACAACGCCCGCGCGACCAACACCACGGCGGCGGCGATCGGCACCACCCGCCGCAGCACGAAACTCACCCGCGGAGACACCGTCACGCGCTGCATCCCCAACTGCACGGTCAGCAGCGCGGGCAGCGCGCCGAGCGCGAACGCCCCGAGCAACGCCCCGCCGCTCACCGCGCTCGCCGACGCCACCGCCGCGAGGAAGAGCCCGTACAACAGGCCACACGGCAACAGGGGCGTCGCCAGCCCGAGCAGGAAGGAACGCGTCGTCGGGTCGACCTGAGCTGCGAGGCGCACCAGCGCCCTCGCGCCGCGCCCGACGAGCGGAATCGGCCCCAGCCGCTTCGAGAGATCGAACGCGGCGATCAACAACCCGGCCGCCATCATCCACGGCAGCACGCGCTGCACCGACGTCACCAACGTCGCCGAGAGCCCACGGCCCACGGCGCCGAGCAGCGCGCCCATCAGCACGTAGGCGGTGATTCGCCCCACCTGCCAGCCCGCCACGGTGCCCACCGTGCGCTCCCGTCCCATGCCGGCGCACGCCAGCGGACCGCACATCAGCGCGCAGTGAACGCTCCCCGTCGCGCCTGTGACGAACGCGCTCGTGCCCGCCGCGAGGAGAATCGTGAGCTCCATGGAGACGCGCTCGCTTCAACGGGCATGCCGTTCGCAGTTCGAATTCTCCGAGTCATGACTCCTTCCTCTGAAGTCCCGGTGTTCGCTGGAAAAGGTCGCTGCGAGCACTGTCGAAGCCCGATCCCTGCCGGCGCAGAAAGTGCGCGCTTCTGCTGTTCTGGCTGCGAGACCGTGCACAGTTTGCTGAAGGAAGGCGGGCTCGATCGCTACTACGCGCTCGCTGGCACCGACGTGACGCCGGCGACCACGGCCAGCGGACCCCGCAGCCACACCTGGCTCGACGCCATGCTCGCCAGCCACCTACCTCCACCTGAAGGAGAGCTCACCTCGCTCGAGCTCGACGTGCAGGGCGTGCACTGCGCTGCGTGTGTGTGGCTGATGAACGAACTCTTCCGCCGCCGCTCGCAGCAAGGGGGTGACGTGGTGGTGAACCCCACGCTCGGTACCGTGAAGCTGCGGTGGTTGCCCGGCGCCTTCGACGTGCGCGAGTGGGTGATGGAGGTCGAGGCTTTCGGCTACCAGTTCGGCCCGCCCCGCAAAGAGAAGAAGAAGCCGGGCGTCGATCTCCCCCTGCGGCTCGGCGTCAGCGCGGCGCTCACGTTGAACGTGATGCTGTTCTCGGTGAGCTTCCATTTCGGGCTCTCACCGAAAGACAGCGACGTCTTCGCGCTCTTCACCTGGCTCTCGGCCGGGCTCTCGACCGCGACGGTGATCATCGGCGGGTGGCCCTTCTTCCGCTCGGCGTGGCTCAGCGTGCGCTCGCGCGTGCTGCACCTCGATCTCCCCATCGCGCTGGGCATCGGGCTCGTCTACGCGACGTCGCTCGTTCAGTTGCTCACCACCGGCGGGCGCGGCGACCTCTCGTACTTCGACACGCTCAACACCTTCATCACGCTCATGCTGCTCGGTCGCTTTCTCCAGGAGCGCGTGCTGCAGCGCAACCGCCGCTTCCTGCTCGACGACGACGGGGCCGAAGGGCTCGTGGTGCGCGTGCTCATCGACGACAAGACCGCGCTCATTCCCGTGGCGAAGCTGAAGGTTGACGACGTGCTGCTGGTGGCGCCCGGTGACGTGGTGCCCACCGACGCAGAGTTGCTCGGCGAAGAGGCCGTCATCAGCACTGACTGGATCAACGGAGAGGCAGCGCCCCGCCGCATCACTCGCGCCGCGCGCATCGAGGCTGGCAGCTTCAACGCGGGCCGCTCGGCGTTGATGGCGAAGAGCACGCAAGACTTCGCCCACTCGCAGTTGGTGGGCCTCTTGCGCCAGCCGCCGCCACGCAGCGATCGCCCGACGGCGAAGCACCAGCAGCTCTGGAACGCGGTGTCGAAGCGCTGGGTGGTCACGGTGCTCGGCGTCTCGACGCTCGGCTTCTTCGCGTGGTTGCCCTTCGCGGGACCGCAGCAGGCGCTCAACGTCGCCGTCGCGCTGCTGGTCATTACCTGTCCGTGCGCGGTGGGCATCGCGATTCCCCTCGCGTACGAGCTGATGCAGTCGCGCCTGCGCTGCGCCGGTTTCTATTCGCGCGCCCCCGACGTGCTCGACCGCCTCACCGACGTGAAGAAGCTGGTGTTCGACAAGACGGGCACGCTGACGATGGGCCGCCTCGAGCTGGTGAACCCCGAGGTCGTCGAGCTGCTCTCGCCCGAGGCGCGCGAAGTAGCGTGGAATCTCGCAGTGCGCTCGAGCCACCCGGTGAGCGTGGCCATCTCGCGCGCGTTCGAGGGCGCGAAGTGGCGCGCCGACGCCGAGGTGGTCGAGGTCGCCGGCAAGGGGGTCGAATGGAAGCGCGCTGACGGTGTGTGGCGCATGGGCCGCGGCGACTGGGCTTCGAATGGAGAGCAAAGCGAAGGCACGCTGCTCACCCGAAACGGCGTGGCGCTCGCGACGCTCACCACGCGCGAGGTGATGCGCGGCGACGCGAAGGTCGAGCTCGAGCGGCTCACGAACCGCGGCTACCAGCTCTCGTTACTCTCGGGCGACTCGATGGCGCGAGCACAGCGGCTCGCAGGGGTGCTCGGCATTCCGCTCTCTCGCGCGCAGGGTGCGCTCTCTCCCGAGCAGAAGGCGGAGCAGGTGAGGGCGCTCGGCGCGGAAGACGTTCTCTTTCTCGGTGACGGCGTCAACGACGCGCTCGCGTTTCAGGCAGCGATGGTCGCAGGCACGCCAGCGATCGATCGCCCGGTGATGCCCTCGAAGAGCGACTTCTTCCTGGTGGGCGAGGGGTTGAGCTCGCTCTCCATCGCGCTCGATGGCGCGCAGGAACTGCGCCGGGTCGTGCGCCGAATTCTCGCGCTCTCGCTCGGGTACAACGTGCTCGCGATCACCGTCGCGCTGTTCGGCTTCATGTCGCCAGTCGCTGCGGCCATCAGCATGCCGGCCAGCACGCTGACCCTGCTCGCGTTCACGGTGACGGCGCTCGGTCGGCCACGACGCACGTCAGTCGAAGCCCGGCGGACCTGGATCCCGCATCCGGCGTGACGGTCAACGCGGCTTTGAGCGGCGCGTGTTCTTGCCTGGTTTCAGAGGGGTGCGAACGCGATTGTTCGCCGACGCACCCGCCGTCCCATGCGGCGCGAAAGAAGCGCGCATACGGCTCGTGCTGGGTGAGCTCCCAGGCCTCATCGAGAGAACCGAGCTCAGCGCGAAGGCGGTCTGGCCACTTCGCGTCGGCAGCGTCTCGCGCGGCTCGATAGCGATCTCGCGGCAGCGTCTTGCTGAGGGTCGTCATGGGTTTAGTGGCCCGCGTCGACCTCACCGGGAACACCCGCGTCGAGGCCGAACTCGAGCGCGTTCGCGAAGGCCAGCACCCCTTCGACGTACGCCGCCTCGTGGTTGTAGTCGTACACGGCGTCGCGCTTGCTCTTCTTGAAGTTCGCCGCCTGGAGGTATTTGCCGACGGAAGCGATCGCGTCATCCATCTCGAAGAGGTCGATCTTCCCGTCGCCATTCCCATCTTCGGCCCAGCGCAATGACGCCGGCATGAACTGGGGGAAGCCCAACGCGCCCGCCCACGAGCCCTTCATGGTGAACACGTCGATGCCGCGCGCCTTGCACTGCCGCAGGAGCGCCAGCAGGTTCTTCCTTCCACGCGACCGAATCGACTCGACGCGGTTGGCCTGCTTCTTCGCCAGCTCTTCCCGCTGCGCTGCGAGCTTCGCCAGCTCTTCTTCGGTCGGCGGCTTCGCGCCCTTCTTCTTCGTGGGCGCGTTCAACGCGAGCAACTCCTTCTCTTCGTTGCGCTTGAGCGCCTCGGTGTTCGCCTCGTCGATGAAGTACGCCTGTGACGCGAGCGAGTTGAACGCCACGTAGTCGCCGGTGATCGTCCCCAGCTTCGATTCCCACATCAGAATGCCGATGATCACCTCGCGGTCGACGCCGGTCTTCTTCTCCACGGCCTCGAGCACGGTCTCTTTGTCCTTCATGAACTTCGTGCCCGCCTCGACGCGCTCGGGCTGCAGGAAGCGCTTCATGAGATCGATGTGCTCTTGCCGGTGCCGCGACACCATCGAGGGCGCCACGATGGAGATGGTCTTCTCGCCGTAGACGAGGTCGGCCCGCGGGTCGTCGAGAATGGCCTCGGCCTCGGCCTTCGTCAGCGCCGCTTCACCCACGCCGCCGCCAGTGCGCGTCAACTCGGTGATGAGCGCCTCCCGCTCAGGCTTCCCCTTGCCGAGCTTCTGCGACATCCGCCACGTGCCCGCCACGCCTGCATCGGCGACCTGGGCCACGCCCGCATCGGTTGCGCCACCGTCCACTGCCGCCACGATCACCAGCCACATCGCAATCATCGGGTCACCGTACCTGCGATCCACACACTGGCAAGCGGGCTGCACAGCACCGCCCCATGCTGATGGAAATCAACCACTTCGCCCGGAAAGTCATTCCGACCGATGCAGGAAATGCGTCGCTCGAAATGGGCGCGCGAAGCCTGCGCCCGGGGACCTCACGATGAGCGTGATCGTCCTGCAGGTCTTCGTGAGCCTCATGCTCGTCGTCGGTTCCGTCGTCCTCTTCATCTGGACGGTGTGGAACCGAACCCTCGAGCACGCCGACCGCTTGTCCCTCGCGCCGCTGGAAGACGACGCACCTCCCTCGAACAGAAACACCGCCAAGGAGCACACCCATGAGTAGCAGCCGCACCGAACGCGTCACGTACGACGACGCGACAGTCCGCAACTTCATGCTCGCGTCGATCGTCTTCGGCGCCGTCGGCCTGCTGGTCGGCCTGCTGATCGCCAGTCAGCTCGCGTGGCCCGCACTGAACTTCGGCATTCCGTACACCACGTTCAGCCGCCTGCGCCCGCTGCACACCAACGCGGTCATCTTCGCCTTCGTCGGCAACATGATGTTCGCCGGCGTCTACTACTCGTCGCAGCGCCTCTTGAAGGTGCGCATGGCGAACGACCTGCTCTCGAAGATCCACTTCTGGGGCTGGCAGCTGATCATCGTCTCGGCCGCCATCACCCTGCCGCTCGGCATCACCACCTCGAAGGAATACGCCGAGCTCGAGTGGCCCATCGACATCGCCATCGCGGTGATCTGGGTCGTCTTCGCCATCAACTTCTTCTGGACGCTCGCGAAGCGGAACGAGAAGCACCTCTACGTCGCGATCTGGTTCTACATCGCGACCATCATCACGGTGGCGGTGCTCCACATCGTCAACTCGCTCGCGCTGCCGCTCTCGGCCTTCAAGAGCTACTCGGTCTTCAGCGGCGTGCAGGATGCGCTCGTGCAGTGGTGGTACGGCCACAACGCCGTCGCCTTCTTCCTCACCACGCCGATCCTGGGGATCATGTACTACTTCCTCCCCAAGGCGGCGGAGCGGCCCGTGTACTCGTACCGGCTCTCCATCGTGCACTTCTGGGCCCTGGTGTTCATGTACATCTGGGCCGGCCCGCACCACCTGCTCTACACCGCGCTGCCCGACTGGGCGCAGTCGCTGGGCATGTTGTTCTCGCTGATGCTCTGGGCGCCCTCGTGGGGCGGCATGCTCAACGGCCTGCTCACGCTTCGCGGCGCGTGGAACAAGGTGCGCGAAGACCCCGTGCTCAAGTTCTTCGTCGCCGCCGTCACCTTCTACGGCATGGCCACGTTCGAAGGCCCGCTGCTCTCGATCAAGTCGGTCTCGGCGCTCGGCCACTACACCGACTGGATCGTCGGTCACGCCCACGGCGGCGCGCTCGGCTGGAACGGGCTCATGGCGGCCGGCTTGTTCTACTGGCTCACCCCGAAGCTCTTCGGTCGCCCGCTGCACTCGAAGAAGGCGGCTGACTTCCACTTCTGGCTCGCGACGATCGGCATCGTCATCTACATGGTCGCGATGTGGATCTCTGGCATCAACCAGGGACTCATGTGGCGCGCGCTGAACCCCGACGGCACGCTGACCTACCCGAGCTTCACCGAGACGCTGATCGCCATTCGCCCGATGTACATCGTGCGCGCGCTGGGCGGCGGCATGTACCTCGTCGGCTTCGTGCTGATGATCTGGAACCTCGCGAAGACCATGATCGGCGCGAAGCTGGTCGAGACCACCACCGAGGTCACCGTCACCGTCGAGCAGCCCACCGAGGGCGAGGGCCTGTGGGCCATCATCTCGGGCCGGCCGCTGTGGTTCACGCTGCTGGCGCTCGGCTTCACCTTCGCCTTCTTCGCGGTCGATTCCACCGTGCTCGCCATCGGCCTTTCGATCGGCGTGCTGGTGGTCGGCGAGGTCGCCTTCTTCGTCATCCGCAAGTCGGGCGGGCCGTCGTGGTTCGGCCTCATCGAGCGCAAGCCGCTGGCGTTCACCGTGCTCACGTTGCTCGCCATTCTCATCGGCGGCGTGGCCGAGCTGTTGCCCACCATTCTCATCAAGCAGGCGGTGCCCGCGGTCGGCGCGTCACAGAAGCCGTACACCGCGCTCGAGCAGCAGGGCCGCGACATCTACACGCGCGAGGGTTGCTACACCTGCCACTCGCAGATGGTGCGCCCGATGGTCGCCGAGTACCTGCGCTACGGCGAAGCGTCGCGCCCCGAAGAGTTCATCTACGACCACCCCTTCCAGTGGGGTTCCAAGCGCACCGGGCCTGACCTCCACCGCATCGGCGGCAAGTACCCGAGCCTGTGGCACTACACCCACTTGATGGATCCGCGCTCGACGAGCCCGGGCTCCAACATGCCCGTCTACACGTGGCTCAGCGAAGGCACGATCGACGTCAAGCTCGGCGGCAAGAAGCTCGCGCTCATGCAGAAGCTCGGCGTGCCGTACACCAACGAAGACATCGACGCGGCCGAAGACAGCCAGAAGCGCCAGGCAGCGACCGTGGTGGCCGACCTCGCGAAGAACGGAGTCACCGTCGCGTGGAACTCCGAGATGGTCGCGTTGATCACCTACATCCAACGGCTGGGCCGCGACCAAGGCGTGCCGCTGGCCAACGAGGCGCCGGCGACGGCGAGCCGGTGACCGTCATGTACAAACAATACTTCGCAGGCATGGAGTTCACCGCGCTGCCGCTCTTCGCGCTGTTCTTCTTCCTCGTGCTGTTTCTCGCGGTCGGCGTGCGGCTCTTCCTCGTGAAGCGGCCCAAAGACTTCGACCGCGACGCCAGCATGCCGCTGTCTGACTGAACGACCTCGAGGTGACCACCATGAGCAACGACCCGAACAAACCGCAGGATCCGAACTCCAAAGTCGTTCACACGTACGACGACATTCAAGAGGAGGACAACCACATGCCGAACTGGTGGCTGTTCATCCTCTTCTCCACCATCGTCTTCGCCTTCGGGTACTGGCTGGTGTTCCACACCAGCAAGTCGCTGCCCGACCCGCGCGCCGAGTACACCGCGGAGGTCGACGCGCTGAAGAAGTCGCGCCTCGCGGCGAACCCGATGAGCGACGAGGCCATCGCCGAGCTGACGAAAGATCCGGCGCTGGTCGAAGAAGGCAAGAAGGTCTTCGCGTCGACCTGCGCGTCGTGTCACGCGCAGGAAGGGCAGGGCCTCGTCGGGCCCAACCTGACCGACAAGTTCTGGATTCACGGCAACAAGCCGACCCAGATCGCCAAGTCGGTCACCGACGGCTTCGCCGAGAAGGGCATGCCGCCCTGGGGCACGATTCTCGGCCCCGACAAGGTGCGCAAGGTGTCGGCGTTCGTGCTGACGCTCAAGGGCAAGAACCTCCCCGGCAAGGAACCGCAGGGCGAAGCCACCGAGTGAATCGAAGTCGCGAACCCAGGGCCGCGCGTGGCGGCTCTCACCCTCACCACGCGCCGCACTGAAAGAACGAAGCCATGACTGCCGCCAACATTCTCGGGTCGATGAAGCAGGACGGATCCCGCCTGATGATCCACCCCGCGGATGTGAAGGGCCGGTGGATGAACTGGCGCCGCGCGGTCTTCGCGGTGCTCATCGCCGTCTACGTCGCGGGCCCGCTGATTCCGGTCGGTGGGCACCCGATGATTCAGCTCGACGTCGAGCACCGGCGCTTCTTCCTCTTCGGCAGCACCTTCAACGCTCAGGACTTCTGGATGGTGCTGTTGCTGGTGCTCTCGTTCGCCTTCGGGCTGTTGCTCGTCACCGCGTGGAAGGGCCGCGTGTGGTGCGGCTGGGCCTGCCCGCAGACCGTGTTCCTCGAGGGCGTGTACCGGCCCATCGAGCGCTTCTTCGATGGCTCGCGAGAGCAGCGCATTCGCCTCGCGGCCGAACCGATGTCGCTCAAGAAGTTCGCGCGCCGCCTCGGCAAGTACAGCGTGTTTCTGCTGGTGAGCATCGCCATCGCGCACACCGCGACCGCGCTGTTCGTCTCTCCGAAGGAACTGTTCGCGATGATCACCGAGGGCCCCCGCCAGCACCTCGAGGCGTTCGGGCTCACCACGGGCTTCACCGCGATCCTCATGTTCAACTTCACCTGGTTCCGCGAACAGTTCTGCGTGGTGCTGTGCCCGTATGGGCGGCTCCAGTCGGTGCTGCACGACAAAGACTCGGTGACCGTCGCCTACCGCGAGAGCCGCGGTGAGCCGCGCGGGAAGATCCTCAAGGCCGCCGGCGTCGAGGCGCCGAAGCTCGGTGACTGCATCGACTGCAAGCGCTGCGTCGCGGTGTGCCCCACCGGCATCGACATTCGCGACGGCCTGCAGATGGAATGTCTGGCCTGCACCCAGTGCGTCGACGCGTGCGACGAGGTGATGGACAAGGTGAAGCGCCCGCGTGGGTTGATCGACTTCGCCTCGCAGAACGAGCTCAAGGGCGAGCCCCGTCGCACGGTGCGCCCGCGGTTGATGATCTACGCGGGGCTGATGCTCATCTCGATGACCACGCTGGGCGTCTCGCTGGCGACCCGCACCCCGTTCGAGGCGAACATCTTCCGGCCGCGCGGAGGCATGCCCTTCGTCGTCGACGGCGACATCGTGCGCAACGCCTTCGAGGTGCACGTGTTCAACAAGAACCCCGAGAACGCGCGCTTCACCATCGCGCTCTCCGGCGGGCCCGACGAGAAGCGCATCGTCATCGGCACGCCGCAGGTCGAGCTCGCGTCACTCACCGACGCGCACGTGCCGGTGTCGATCTCGATTCCCCGCGCGCAACTGGGAGCGCCGGTCGAGCTCAAGCTCACCGTCACCGACGAGACAAACGGCGTGAAGAAGGAGCTGCGGGTCGGCTTCCTCGGTCGCTGATGCCTGCGGGAAGGCTCGCATCAACCCCTCCCTGTGGCGCTGGTCCTCAGGCGCAGCGCCGCGAGTCGCTCGAGTTCTGTCGCGCGCCCGTCCAGTTGCGCGACTGCCTGTCAGCGACGCCAGAGAGTCCATCGCGCGTCGCCCACTTCGCCTACTTCTCCGCCGACTTCGGCTCGAGGTACGTCGAGTGACACCCGACGCAGGTCTGCATCATCTCGCCGGTGCGCGTCGCGAGGGTCACGTCGTCGGCCTTTCGCGCTGCCTCAGCCACCGACTTCGCCTTCACGCGCAGCTCGTCCTGCAGCACGAAGAACCGCTCGGGCAACGAGGCGTTGAGATCGTCTTCACCACCGGCGATCGGCCGTGTCAGCCGCGGCTCCTCCGCCACCTGCGTCGCCAGTCGCCCCGCGTTGTCGCGATCGAGCAACACCACCGACTGCACCAGCTCGAGCATGTCTTTGCCGTGGCGGCCCATGCGCCGCTTCAACAGCTGCCGCGCCATGGGGCTCAAATAGCCGGGCGCGCCGAGCCCCGACTTCAGCGTCGGAGGCACCTGCGGCTGGCCCTTGCCCATCTTCCCCTCGTCGCCCAGGCCGTTCAGCGACAGCACCAACACCAGCGCTCCCATCGTTCGTTTCATGGCGGCACCCCTGGAACGAAGACCAAGCAACGCCCCGGCCAACGCAGCCCGAGCCACGAAGCTGTGGGGGCACGCAAAACCTGCGCGTCACAGGCCTCTTTCACATGGGGCCGCAACCGGCCCAAAGCCTGCACTGAGCGCAGACATGAAGAAGATCCTCGTTGCAGTCGATGGCTCGGAGACCTCCGTCCACGCTGCTCGCAAGGCGCTGGAACTTGGAGAAGCGCTGAAAGCTGAGGTCACTCTGGCGACCGTCGTCGTGCCCACCTTCGTGCCGCCCGAGGTCGCGTTCGACGCCTCACGTTTCATCGAGGAATCGGTGCGCATCGGCGAGCTCACCCTCGAGCAGGTCGCGCGACAGCTCGGCACCCCGACGATTTCCCGAGTCACTCTGCAGGGTTCCATCGGTGAGTCGCTCGCCGACTTCGCCGACCAGGCACACTTCGATCTCATCGTCGTTGGCAGCAAAGGGCGTGGCGCCGTCGCCCGCGTCTTGATCGGCAGCACCACCGACCGCCTCGTTCACATCAGCCGCAAGCCTGTTCTCGTCGTTCGCTAAGTAGTGCACAACCTGCGCGAGCCACCGCTCGTGCGCAAAGCCTGCATCCGCGGGGGAATCCATGAAGCAGAGAATCCTGGTCGTCGACGATGAACAGAACGCGCGCGATGCGCTCAAGACCATCTTCACGGAAGAGGGCTACGACGTCGCCGAAGCCGCCGATGGGGAAGCCGGGCTCGCTGCGCTCTCGACCTTCAAGCCCGACGCCGTGCTCTGCGACATCCGCATGCCGAAGATGGACGGCCTGCAGCTGCTCGAGAAGGCGAAGGCCGAGGGCCACAGCGCGGTGTTCGTGATGGTGACTGCGTTCGGGTCCATCGAGACCGCCGTGCAGGCCATGAAGATGGGCGCTGAAGACTACGTGACCAAGCCGGTCGACGTGTCGGCGGTGCTGGCGCGGCTCGAGAAGGTCCTCGAGAAGCGCGCGCTGCGTCAGGAAAACGAGCTGCTCCGCGAGCGACTGCGCGAGAAGTACAAGTTCTCGAACATCGTCGGCGAGAGCGCCGAGCTGCAGGGCGTCTTCGACGTCGTGGCCCGCGCCGCACCGACCCGCGCCACCATCCTCGTGCTGGGCGAATCGGGCACCGGCAAAGAGCTCATCGCGCAGGCCATTCACGAGGCCTCGCCCCGCCGCGACAAACCCTTCGTGAAGGTGAACTGCGCTGCGCTCACCGAGACGCTCCTCGAGAGCGAGCTCTTCGGTCACGAGAAAGGCAGCTTCACCGGCGCCATCGGCCGTCGCGAAGGCCGCTTCGAACTCGCCAACGGGGGCACGCTCTTCCTCGACGAACTGGGCGACATTTCCCCGGCGCTGCAGGTGAAGTTGCTGCGCGTGCTGCAGCAGCAGGAATTCGAGCGCGTCGGCGGCACCCAGACCGTGAAGGTCGACGTGCGCGTCGTCGCGGCGACCAACCGCGACCTCGAGGCCGAGGTGAAGGCCGGCCGCTTCCGCGAAGACCTCTACTACCGCCTCAACGTCGTCTCGGTGGTCCTGCCGCCCTTGCGCAAGCGCAAGACCGACGTGCCCGCCCTGGTGCAGCACTTCCTCGAGCGGTACGGCCAGATGCACGGCAAGCAGATGAAGGGCCTCGCGCCCGGGACGCTCAACGTGCTGCTCGCCTACGACTGGCCGGGCAACGTGCGAGAACTGGGCAACGTCGTCGAGCGCGCGGTGGTGCTCGCCCGCGGCAGTGAGCTCACGTCTGACGATCTGCCCGCAGCGCTGCGCGGCCCCCGCCCGACCGATCGCACGTCAGATTCGCTCATTCCCGGCGCGTCGCTCTACGAGATCGAACGCGAAGCGATTCTGCGCACGCTCGACCTCGTCGGTGGCTCGACCTCCCGCGCCGCCGACCTCCTCGGCATCTCGGTGCGGAAGATTCAGTACCGCTTGAAGGAATACGCCGAGGCCGACGACGCCAACGCGCAGAAGCACGTGAACTGAGCGTCCGTCACCTCCCAAAGCCTCCAACGAGGCGTGACAGGAAACGACTAGCGGCGCGGGAGCACCACGTTGAAGCGCGCCCCGCCGAGCGGTGACTCGTGAATCTCGATGCGCCCGCCGTGCTGCGAGACGATGGCGTTGCTGATCGGCAGGCCCAGCCCCGAGCCCTGCGCTTTCGTGGTGTAGAACGGCTCGAAGAGGCGATCTCGTTGCGCCGCCTCGACGCCCTTGCCCGAGTCGTCGACGTGCAGGTGCAGAAAGTCGCTCTCGCGGGTGGTCGACAACCGCACCGTGCCTCCACTGCCTGCCGCGTCGAGCGCGTTGAGCGTCAGGTTCATCAACACCTGACGCAGTTGATCGGCGTCGCCCTTCAACTCGACCGGCTCGCTGGCCTCGTTGATCAGCTTCACGCCCCGACGTTCGGCCTCACCCTGCATCAACGCCGTGACCTTGCCCACCAGCTCGTTGATGCGAATGAGGGACAGCGTCACCGGGGCCGGTCGCGCGAACTGCAGGAAGTCCTTCAAGATGTGCTCGAGGCGGCGGATCTCGTCGTGCACCAGCGTCAGCGGCTCGAGCAGCGGCCCCTGCTTCTCGGTCTCGAGCTTGCGCACCCGGCGCTCGAGCACCGTCAGCTGCAGCGCCGCGGCGTTCAACGGGTTGCGGATCTCGTGCGACAAACCCGCCGTCAACGTGCCCACCGCCGCCAGCTTCTCGGCCCGCTGCGCTCTCCGCGCCAGCTCGCGCTTCTCGACCTGCGCCTGCACGTGCCGCAGCGCCTTGCTCACCGTCGCCAGGAGGTCGGGCGTGGCGCACGGCTTGATCAGGTAGTCCCACACGCCCGCGCGCACGGCCGCTGACGCCGACTCGACCGACGCGTGCCCGGTCAGCAGCACCACCTCGCAGTCGGGCTCGAGCTCCTTGAGCTGCTCGGCCAGCCGCGTCCCGTCGCCGTCGGGCAGCCGCACGTCGACCAGCGCCACCTGCACGAAGTTGCGCGCCACCTCGAGGGCCTTCTCGCAGCTCTCGGCGCTGCGCACCTCGTGCCCCAGGTCTTCGAGGATCTCGCGCAGGTTGGCCACGAAGTCGGGGTTGTCTTCCACCACCAGCAACCGCGCGCTCATGTTCTTAGTTCCTCGTCGCGAGCTGGCCGGGGAGCGAGAGCGCATCGCAGCACTTCACCAGCATCGTGTTGGGGAAGCGCAGGCGCAGCGCGTCGGCCAGCGGGCTCGTGAAGTTCTCGATGATCGCTGCCATCGGCTCGGGGTGGCCCTCGAGATCTCCGGCACACTTCACCGTGCACACCGTGATGCCCACCATCGCCAGCGCCTCTCGCGCGCGCTCGATGCGTGCTTCGTCGTCGCAGACCGCCAACACCACCGCGTCGCGCCGGGCCCGCTCGAGCAGCTCCAGCAGCTTCGCGGGGCTGGCGGTCTTCACCATGAAGGCCAGCAACCCGAGCCGGTGCGCCTCTTCGAGTTGTTCGTCGCGCGTGTACGCCGAGACCACCACCACCGGCAGGCCAGGATCGCGCACCCGCACCAGCTTGAGCAGCTCGGCCCCCGTGACCCCCGGCATGCGCATGTCGGTGATCATCACGTCGAAGGGGCCATGGTCGAGCGCGCTCAAGGCCGAGGGCCCGTCGACCGCCCGCGTCACGTCGGCGCCCTCGTCGGTCAGAATCTCAGCCATGTTCTCCGCGAACTCGCGGTTGTCATCGACCAGCAGGTAGCGACGCGTCGTCATGCTGGTGGCCCCCCCAGCGGCAGTCTTACCTCAAACCGCGCGCCGCCCAGCGTCGGGCTGCGACCGGCCGTCACCTGCCCGGCGTGCTTCTCGACGACGCGCTTCACCAACGCCAGCCCCAACCCGATGCCGGCAGGTCGCGTGGTCACCAACGGCTCAAACAACCGGTTGCGCACCGAGGGGTCGATGCCCGGCCCCGAGTCGTCGACCTGCAGCACCGCCTCGCCGGCCTGCTCGCTCAAGAGCACCACCACCAGGCCCTGCGGCGTGGCGAAGTGCTGCGCGTTCTGCACGAGGTTGACGATCACCTGCCGCAGCTGCACGGGGTCGCCGAGCACGCGCACGCTGGGCGGCGCGTCGACCGTCACCGCCGGCGCCGGGGCCAGCGTCTGAATCACCTCGCGACACAGGTCGACCAGCTCCACGCGATCGCACGCGAGGGGCCGCTCGCGGATCAGGCTCAACAGCTGCGTGATGATGTCGTTGGCCAGCGTCACCTGCGTCGAGATGCGCTCGAGGTGGCGTTTGGTGCGCTCGTCTTCGCCCGCCCGCCCCTTCAGCACGTAGAGCGACGTCTCAATCACACCCAACGGGTTGCGCAGCTCGTGGCCGATGCTCCCCACCAGCTGCCCGAAGGTCGAGAGCCGTTCCTGCCTCGCCTGCGCTGACTCGAGATCCTGCCGGTAGGTGTGCAGCATCATCGCGAGATCGATGTCGCAGATCTTCTCGAGCGCCGCTTCGACCACCGTGCATTGCGGCGTTCCCTGGCCCACCGCCCGACAGGCCTCTTCGCGCAGCAGCACGCGCACGATGTTCATCGCCGAGACCATGTAGTGCTGCGCGAGCGAGATCTGCACGTGCATGCGGCCGATGCGCGCACGCCGCTCGACGTAGTCCTCATTCCAGGGGCCGGTGACCAGCTCGGTCATCCACCGCACGAGCGTGCCCTTGAGCTGCCCGACGTGCTTCTCGCCGCGCTTCAACGCCGCCCGCGCGTCTTCGTGCTCCAACACCCGCGCGTAGAAGGCCTCCGAGATGCGTGGGAACACGGCCGGGTCGATCTTCGAGTGGAGATCGCGCAGCGCCGCCTCATCGGCCGCCGCGAAGCCCACGTAGCGTTTCAACTCCTCGAAGAGCTCGAACACTTGCGCTCCCTTACCACCGGCTTGTGTGCTTGATACTGCGCCGTGGCCGACGCTCCCGGACATCTCCTCTTCGCGTGTGGCTCGAGCCTCTACGGGGTCCCCGCCGACACCGCGTCGGAGGTCGTCACCGTTCCGGTGCTGACCCGCGTGCCGGGGGCGCCGGCGCATCTGCTCGGTGTGTTCGCGCACCGGGGCGAAGTGCTGCCCGTGGTCGATCTCGCGCGGCTGATCGGTCGCCCGGTCGAAGAGGCGTTCAAGCGGGCGGTGGTGGTGCGCACCCCCAAAGGCACCGTGGCCCTCACCGCGACCCGCGTCATCGGCGTCGCCGTGGTGGCCGGGGTGTTCGATCGCCTCGGTGACTCCGGTGTGCATCAGCACCTGCGCGGGCCTGCCCATTCTGACGAGGGCGAAGTGGCGGTCATCGATACCCAGACCTTCGTCGAGTTCCTCGCCACCGCCGGTTGAGCCAACTGCCGGCTTCGGCGCGCACGCACTGCTCGGCTCAGGTGCCGCAGCGAGCTGGGCGTTCTTCTTGAACAACGAGCGCCTGCCCGCCGCCTGCAAGGTGGCGCTCCAGCGCCTCCCCGCAGTCACTGCCGCCGAACCCGAGAAGACCGAGCCCGGGACAGGTTCCTTGCGCGCCCCCGGCCCTTCCCCTACGCCGCGGCGGAATGCGGCTCCTGTACGTCCTCGCCACCTGGCTGGTCTTCGTGGCGCTGTTCCCGGTGCTCGCGCTGATGCGCAAGACCCGCGACGGGCTGTGGCAGCGCTTCGGCTACTACCCGGCAGGTCTCATCCCGGGACCCGGCGGCCCGCGCATCTGGTTGCACGGTGCCTCCGCCGGCGACCTCCTCGCCCTCAGCCCGATGATCGATCGTCTCCGCGCGCGCTTCCCCGACGCGAAGGTGATCCTCTCGACCATGACCAACACCGGTCACCTCATGGCGACCGAGCGGCTCAAGAAGAACGTCGACGCGGTGATCTACGCCCCGTGGGATCTCTTTGGCTCGACGCGGCGGGCGGTCGCCGCCGTGAAGCCCGATCTCCTCGTGCTCGAGTACACCGAGATCTGGCCCAACCTGATCCGCGCAGCGCACCGCTCGGGCTCGAAGATCGCGCTGACCAACGGGCGCTTCTCAGCGAAACACCTCGGCCGCTACCGTCGCCTCTTTGGTCTCATCGAGAACCCGCTGCACGACATCGATCTCTTCCTGATGCGCGAAGACGACGAAGCCGAACGTGTGCTGCAGCTCGGTGCGCCACGAGAACGAGTGCGCGTCACCGGCAACACGAAGTTCGACGCGCTGGTGCCCCTCGCCGAGGCCATCGAAGACCATGCGCTCCGCGAGGCCCTCGGCGTGCCCGCAGGTGGCCGGGTGTGGATCGCGGGCAGCACGCACGAAGGCGAAGAGGAACTCCTCTTCGCGGTCTACAAGAAGCTCACCGTCGAAGCGCCCGACCTCGTCATGGTCATCGCGCCTCGCTACCTCGAGCGCGCCGAGCGCGTGCTGGCCCTCGCCAGAGCGGCAGGGCTGCACGTGGGCCTCCGCTCGAAGGGCAACCCCGAACTCGCGCCGGTGGTGATCCTCGACACCATCGGCGAACTCGCGCGCGCCTATCGCCTCGCGACCCTCGTCTTCGTCGGAGGCAGCTTCACCACGCGCGGCGGCCAGAACATCCTCGAGCCGGCAGCCCAGGGGAAGGCGGTGCTCTTCGGCCCGCACATGGAAAACTTCCACGACTCGGTGCAGGTGCTGGTCGGTCGGGGCGGCATTCAGGTGAATGACCCCGAGCACCTCACCCGGGTGATGCTCGAGCTCCTCTCGCGCCCCGACTCCATCGACTCGCTTGGTGAGCTGGCGCGCAACGCGGTCCGACAGATCTCCGGGGCGAGCGACCGCAACGTCGAAGCGCTGGCGGGGCTGGTGACGCGGTGAAGATCCTCCACCTGCTCGCTTCGCCTGCGTACACGGGCCCCGCCGAAGCGGTCACGCAGCTTGCCCTCGCGCAGCGCAAGCTCGGCCACGAGGTCACGGTGGCCGTCGACCGTTTGCGCGCGCAGCCCACGAGCGAAGAGCCGATCGTGCCCCGGCTCGAAGCCCTCGGTCTGCTCGACGGCCGTGGTCTGGAACTCTCGGTCAAGTCCAGACCGTGGACGATGGCGGCCGACGTCTTGAAGCTCCGACGCAGCGGGGTCGACGTCATCCACTCGCACTTCAGCCACGATCACACGCTCGCGCGGCTGGGCACGCCCTCGAAGGCCACGTTGATCCGTTCCATTCACGCGCCGCGTTCTCTGCGGTGGACGATGCCCGAAGCGCGAGGCTTCACCGTGCCGATGGATGAGCTCGCCCGGAAGCTGCTGGGCAAGCGGGTGCTCATTCTCCCCGCGTTCGTCGACGAGGCGTTCGTTCCTGCGAGCGATCGCACGGCGCTGCGCCAGTCGCTCTCCTTGCCGGCGGAGGGCCGCCTCATCGGCATGGTCTCGACCTTCCAACCCACGCGTCACCACGCAGTGGGCCTCGAGGCGTTCAAGGAAGTGCACGAGCGCAATCCCTCGGCACACCTGGTCCTCATCGGCGATGGTGAACTCGAAGCGCAGCTCCGCGCGCAAGCCCAGCCGCTGGGGAACGCGGTCCGGTTCGCGGGCTACCAATCGGGCGCGGCCTTCACGAACCATCTCCAGGTGCTCGACGAAGTGTGGATCCTCGGTCTCGGCAACGACTGGAGCGCCCGGGCTGCCGCGCAGGCGCGCGCATGTGGCGTGCGTGTGGTTGCGGTCGATGAGGGCGCACTCGGGCGCTACGCCGATGTGGTGACGGAGCTCGAGCCCGGTCACCTCGCGAAGGCGAGCGAGAGCGACGGGCGCAAGTCGATGAGCATCGAGAGCGCGAACTCGATCGCGAAGCGGGTGCTGCAGTTCTACGCGTGGGGCGGCTGATGGACTTCTGGTATCGGCCCTTCGGCGCGAAGGCGTTGATCCTGGCGCCGGCCTCGCTCGCTTACGGGCTCGTCACGAAGGCGTGGCACCTCGCGTTCGATCTCGGCCTCCGCAAAGCCGAGCGCATCGACGGCGCCCACGTCATCTCGGTCGGCAACCTGGTGGTGGGCGGTGCAGGGAAGACGCCGGTGGTGATTCACCTCGCGAACGAGGCGACGAAGAGGGGCCACCGCGTGGCGGTGCTCACGCGTGGCTACGGGAGAACTTCGCGCGAGCCCCTCGCCTTCGACGCGCACACCTTGCCGCCCGTCGAGCAGGCGGGTGACGAGCCCCGGCTCATTGCGCGCCGCTGCCCGGGCGTGAAGGTCTACGTCGACGCCGATCGGGTCTCGGCCGCGCATCGCGCTGTGCAGGGCGGCGCGAACCTCCTCATCCTCGACGACGGCTTCCAGCACCGAAGGCTCGCCCGCGACATCGACGTTCTGGTGGATGGAGGAGAGGGCAACGGCTGGGTGCTCCCTGCGGGGCCCCTGCGTGAGTGGAGCGGAGGGCGCCGCCGCGCAACACACCTCTGGGGCCGCGACGGCGCGCAGGGAGACCTCGAAGCGAGGCACGCCGTCACGCACGTGCGCGCGCCCGATGGAGCACTTCACCCCATCGACACGTTGAAGGGCCGCGAGCTGGTCGTGCTGCTCGGCATCGCGAGGCCCGAGCGGGTGCTGCAGACCCTCACGGCCCTCGGAGCCAGGATCCACGCGTCGCACCTCTTCGACGACCACCACCTGTTCACGAGCGCACAACTCGAAGCGGCACGACCGCCCGCCAACGCGCTGCTGGTGACGACGGAGAAAGACGCCGAGCGGCTCCCCGGTTCGGTGGAGGCATGGGTGTTGGTGATGAACGTCGAAGTGACTCGGGGCGAGCTCCCGCTGCCGAAGCAAAGTTGACGTTCCCATTCAAATTTCAGCAGCAAATCCAACGGCTTTCCCGTCGTCACGGTTGCTGAGCGTTCTTTGCTGACGCAATCCCCCTCGGAAGAACGGACCTCATGGACTTCCTGTGGGTGACGGGAGCGGAGGCGAGAGCGTGATGCCGCCGCAGCAGAGGAAGATCATCGCGATGAGGGCTTGAGCTGAGTGAAAGCCATACGCGCGACGGGTGATGAGGC
>JBILUC010000007.1:0-195562 GCA_044371205.1 Archangium sp. | reverse complement strand
ACCACGACCGCATCACCGACTCGACCCGCAACATCATCCGCAACGACGCCGACAATCACTCAAACCGCTGTCCCCGTCGCAAATCTCGAGGGCCTCAAAATGGTCCGACCGATGGGGTCCACCTCCGTGGTCGAGGAACAGTCCTGCATGCAGGCAAAGGAGCCCGTTGCCCCGGTACAGACTGTTCCTGACGGGCAAATGGCGCCATTGGCACAGTTGAAGGTGCACTCGTTGTATCGACACGACGTTCCAGCGACGTCGCCGCATTGCGCGTCCGTGTTGCAGTAGTGCCCGTAGTTCGCCGGCAGTGACTTCGGCTGCGACTGGTTCACGCCGCCGGTCTGCGAAGAGGAGCCGCCGACCACACAGACGCCGATGGTCTCGTCGCACGAGGCGCCAACGGGACACTGGGCATCGGCGGTACAGCGACCGGCTACGGAATCAGCGGGACCACAGCCAGCAACGAAGGAAACGACGAGCGCAGCGAAGAGCGAGCGGAACATGGAGTTTCTCCAGGACAACGGGGTGCCTGGCCCTTGTTCACGTCATGCGCCACTCGAACTGACCCCTGATTCCAGAGACTTAAGGAACAGACCGGGTCTCGCCGGACGGACTGGCGCTCCGAAGAATGAGGACTTCACCGAACTCGCCGCGGCGCTCGGTGAGCGTGAAGACGCCGGCTGCGACGTGGGCGAGGAAGTAGTCGCCGAACTCGAGTGCGGGGCCCGCGACGTAGAGCTGGATGGCCTTGTGCGATGCAAGGCGGGCGAGGACTCCAGCCACGTGCTCGGCCACGCTGCCGCGAAACGGAAAGTACAAATAGAAGATCGTGCCGGGCGAGAGGTCGACGTCGCGCACGTCTCCGGCGGTGAAGGTGGCGCGGTGCATGCCGAAGAACGTGGCTGCTCGACGTGAGTCGTCGACCGAAGGCCCGATGAGCTCGACGCCGTGAACGTGGCACTCGGTGCTCGCTGCAACCGTGAGCGCGACCTTGCCGCCACCGGAGCCGAGATCGAACACCACGTCGCTCGGCCCCGGCTTCATCGCGGTCAGGAAGTCGGCGATGCGCTCGGCGCGCGACGAGAGGTTCAGGTTGCCCTCAGGCGGCCGCTCGTCGCCGCTCTCGAGGCGAGAGAGGTGAAACATCGCGTCGAGGAAGTCGTCTGCGGGCGAGCCGCCACTCTCACCGTGGCGCGCGTAGCCGAGCGACTGCCAGAGCGCGCAGAAGGCCTGGTGGTTGAGTTCCCCGCTCTGCATTTGTCGCCCGAGCGTTGCGAGTGACGATTTGAGCGCGTCATCGACTGCGCGCGTGCGTGAGAGCATCGAGTCCCACACCCGAGCGGCCTCAGGCGTGGCGACGACATCGAGCGCCAACAGTTTGGGCTCAACGTTCAGGTGCAGAAACGCGAGTCGCTCGCGCAGACGCCACAGGTCGCCCACCGCGAGGAGGCCGAGGTCGGCGGGGTCGTTCAGCGCCTCGGCGCGCGCAATCCACCAAGGGGTCGCGGTCACGCGTCAGCCGAACTCGCTCAAGGGCAACGCCGCGAGCCGCCGAATCTCACGTTCGAGTGCGCGTTCCTCGGCCTCGACCGCGGCGAGTTCGGCGCCCCCCTCTGCCGTAATCGCTTCTTCGCGCGCGGTCACTTCGTCGAAGTAGGCGCCGGTCGCGAAGACCCGTTCACGCGCCGCGTCTCGAAGTGCATTGACGCGCTGGTACGCGAGTCCATACCGCTCGTTGAGTTCTCGAATCTTCGCTGCACGAGCCAGGACGCGTGGATCTTCAGAGGTCACACGTAGCCAAACCGGCGGCGGACCGCCCATTCGAGTCCAAGCACCACGATGAGCACGGTCAACCAGTACCAACGATCCCACAGCGGCTGATCTTTCGAGCGGCCGACTTCAATCAACGGCGGCTCGCGCAGCGGCACGTCGCTCAGCGAGAACGAGGTCGAATCGAAGAACTTGCCCTTCGTCGCGTTGGCGATCTCTTCGAGCAGCGGGCGGTTGACGCGCGCATCGGCGAGCTCAGGCCCAATCGCGCGCACGGCCACCGCGTCGGAGGCTTCGCCGATGGGTTTGTCTTCGAACGTGGCGCGGCCGATGACCTTGTACGCGCCCGGCTCCGGAGGGGGGAATTCGAGGCGAATCGTGCCGTCTGCGCCGGCTTCTCCGGTCTGCTGGCCGAGGAGTCGGTTGTCATCGGCGTCGATGAGGTCGACGGTCACCTTCGCGCCGGGGGCGGGCTGGTAGTCGGGCTTGCGCGCGATGACGACCACGCCGACGGGCTTGCCGGGCTCGACGGTCGACGGGTCGGCAGTCACCGAGAGGTTGGTGAGATCGGGATCGCGCACGAGCCAACGAATCGCGTTGTTCCAGAACTTCTCGTAGTTGCGCGTTGGAGCGCCCTTCGCGTGCGACGGGAACGCCCAGTACCAGCTGCCATCGGTCGCGAGCGCCATCGTGCGACCGCGCCCAAGCTCGGAGATGGTGAGCAGCGGCGCCGGCTGGCCGTCGACTTGCGCAGTCGGATGCGTCAGCAAAACCGTCGCCTCCGGGCGGGCGCGCGTGAGGTTCATGCCGGGAATGGCGGGCATCGCGTCCCACGCGGCTTCGGCGGTGACCGAGCCCGAGCCGATGGCGGTGATGGGGTGCGACCAGCCCTGCCGCGTCAGCTTCGCCACGAAGGGCTGCACGTCGGCTGTTCCCGCGGGCGTCACGGGCAACACATCGGTGAACGGGTTGAGCGACGACTGCGCTTCGGAGAACGAGCGATCTCCGCCGAGGTACGCGAACGCACCGCCGTTTCGCACGTAGTTCTCGACGTCGCGGCGATACGTCACGAGCGACACACCCTGATCTTCGTGCCCGAAGTTGAGGACGATGATCACGTCGAAGGTGTCGATCTTCTTCTGGAAGATCTCGTCGCGCGGGAACGGGATGAGTGAGAGTTCCTGCGGCTCGAGCATCTGCGGCACGCCGCTGTCGTCCATGCTCGAGCGCAAAATGTAGAAGCTGATGAGTTCGACGTTGGCATCGGCGCGCAGCACTCCGCGGAGGAAGCGCTCGTCCCACGTGGGGCGGCCGGCGACGAGCAGCACGCGCACGCGATCGCGGATGACCTTGAGGGCGAACGAGCGCGTGTTGTTCTCGACCACCACCTCGTCTGGATAGACGGGCACGCTCACCGTGTAGACGAAGCGGCCGGTCTGGTCGGGCGTGAAGGTGAACTTCACGGTCTGGGTCTCATCGTCGCTGGTGAACGTCGCCACCTTGCTCGCGACCACCTGCCCTTCCCGCTTCAGCACCACCTGCACCGCTTGATCGGCGAACCCGCGCCCGTGCACCTCGACCTCGGCGCTGATCGAGTTCCGCACGAAGGCGAAGTCGTCGACCTTCACCGCTTCGATGGCGAGATCGGTGAGGCCGTCTTTGCCGACCGCCACGGTCGAGACCGGTGCTCCGAAGGCTTCGAGTGATTGCCGAGGCCGGCCGTTCAGCCCCGCAGCGAGGTCGGCGTTGTCGGCGCCGTCGCTCAACACGATGACGCCGGCGAGCTGACGTGCGCCGCTGCTCTCTCCGGCCTTGATGGCGCGCAGCGCGGCGAAGAGATCGGTGCGGTTCGAACGCGGCGGCGAGGCGCGAAGCGACTCACTCGACGCAGCGCCGAGCTCGGGGTCGAAGGACCAGGTCTCGAAGGCGTAGCGATCTTTGAGGCGCTCCATCTCGGGAGCGAGCGTCTCGAGCGCGCGGGCGACGGCCTCGTTGCGGGTGATGCCGCGCGGCTCGGTGGGGAACGACATCGAGCCGCTGCGATCGACCAGCACCGCCACGCGGTTCTTCACACGGGCGACCTGCAGCCGACGCAGGCCGGGCTCGAGCACGAAGAAGAGCGCGCAGATGCCCGCGACGATTCGCAACGACCAGAGCAACACGCGGCGCTGCTTCGAGGGCTCTCGACGAACGCCCCAGCAGGCGAGCACCACTCCGACGAGGAGCGCGATGACGAGCGCCACCAGCACCAGGACCGGGTGCGACGAGAGGCTGACGATCTTCCAGGTGTCGAACGACTCCATCGCGCGTTACCGCCGCCGATTCATGATGAGCGGCAGATGCACGGCGTCGTCTTTGTAATCGAGACAGAGCGCGTACATCGCGAGGTTCACGGCGAGGCGCGTGGCCATCTCGCGTTGGCGAGTGCCACCGGGCGTGGGCTCGAACTCCCAGGTGCCTGACTCGTCGCGGTTGAGCGCGCCCATCACGTCGTTTTGCGAGTAGGCCACCGCGACGCGCTTGTTGACCTGCGCGCCCTCGAGGTGCGGCTTGTTGAGGAACCGGCCCGGCGCGTTGTCGAGCAGGAAGAACGACTTGAAGATCACGTGCGTCGAGGCGAGCGCGGCGAGCGGCGACTGCGGCAGCACACGCGCGAGCTCTCGCCGGAACGCCGCGTCGAACCCTGCCCCGTCGGAGCCATCATTCGCGTCGGCGAAGAGGAAGCCGCCGAAGGTGAGGTAGCGCCGCAGGTTCTCGACCTCGGCCTGGGTGAACGCCGGGAAGTCGCCGTCAGCCGAGAGGTAGAGGAACGGGTGCTCGAACAGGCGGGGGTTGTCGAGCGTCATCGGGCGCGCTTCGAGCAGCACTTCGACCGAGGTGCGGCGCTGCAGCTCCCACGCGAGACGACGGAGGCCGGAGGAGCGCAGGTCCCACTTGCCGCCGTGCTTGATGACGGCGGGGATGAAGCGAGACGAGTCTCCGAAGCCCCACGCGGGGAGAGCACCCATCGCCGCCAGCAGTGTTCGTCGGGAAAACATCGAGTGAGGGACCGCGTGAGGCATATCACCCGTTCATCGAGTCTGCGTCGCGCTGCGAGGGGAAATGCGCTATTCGCCTGCCGCGATGGCCAGGGCAAAGAACGACCGTTCGGTGTTGCAGGTGGCGTACGACGCTTTTGAGCGTGGGGACGTGGTGTTGGCGCGCTCGCTCGCGCAGCAGGTGCTCGCCGGCAAGGTCGGCTCGGGTGACGAGAAGGCGGCCGTCGACCTGGCGAAGCAGCTTTCGGCGGAAGGCGCGCCGGTCAGCGAGACTCCCCCGGCCGTGGCGGCCGAGATCATCAGCCGCACCAACGTGGCCCCGCGCACGTATCTCTTCGTGGGCGCGGCGGCGGCAACCTTGACCCTGCTCGCCGTGCTCGCGGCGTATCGGTACTGAGTCTTTCGTGGAGCAACTGCAGAGCGCGCTTGAGCCCTATCGACATTCCGACCCCGTCGGGTGGGTGGGCGTTTTCCGCTTCCTGCCGGTGTGGGGCGGGCTGGTGGCCATCGCGCTCGGCGTGTTGATGATGTTGTTCGGGGGTCGGCAGTTGTTTCGGCTCATCGCCGGGCCGCTGGGTGCGCTCATCGCGACGCTCTGGGCCGTGCCGCTCGCGCAGCGTCTCGGGCTGGCCGTCAGCTTCAAGCAGGTGGCGAACGTCTCGATGGCGGTGCTCTTCGTGGCGGGCATCGCGTTTCCGCCCGCGGTGGTGTTCTTCGCGTTCGGCATTCCCGCCGGGATGCTGGGGGGAGAGCTCGCGGGCGCGAACGACTGGATCATGGGCTTTGGCCCCTGCTTCCTCGTCGGCGGCGGCATCGGCGTGGTGTTGCACCGGGTGGTCGGCGCGCTGCTGAGCGCGGCGATCGGCGCGTGGGTGACGATGCTGGGGTTGCTGGCGACGTTGGTACCGTTTGCTCCGCCGGTGGCGTGGTTCGCGGCGAACCCGATCGCGGTGCTGTCGCTGGCGGCGATCTTCGCCATCGCGGGCGGCGTGTTTCAGATCTTCGTGCGGCCGTCGGAAGAAGAGGCCCGCAGCCGGAAGATCGAGAAGGGCATCGCGAAGAAGAAGGCCAAAGAGCAGAAGGCGCTGCAGGACCGCTGGGAGAAGTACAACGACAGCAAGAAGTGACGGCCCGCGCGCGTTTCTGCTAGCTGCCCCGACCCATGGCGAAGCGCGAGAAAGAGGAGTCAGCGGCGGAGGTGGTTCCCACTCCGTCGGCGTCGGGTGAGGCGACCGCGGAGTTGGCGTGGCAGCCCCCGGCGAAGCTCAGCCGCAATTCGTTGCTGGTGATCGCGGGCGTCATCGCGCTCGTGAACCTGCCGATGATTCACTACTTCGTCTTCCGCTCGCAGAGCCCCGCGGTGGCGCAGCTGCCGGTGAAGGAAGACTTCGCGAACCCCGACGTGGTGACCGAGAAGTTCTGGAGCAGCGGCGGGTTGTGGCGTGTGGAGAACGGGCAACTCCTGTCGCCGGGCGTCAAGAACAACCCGTTGTGGCTCAAGGCCGATCTGCCGAACGACGTCGCGGTGGAGTTCGACGTGCGCTCGATGTCGCCCGAAGGCGACGTGAAGGTCGAGATCTTCGGCGACGGCACCGACCACGCGAGCGGCTACGTGCTCATTCACGGCGGGTGGAACAACTCGATCAGCATCATCGCGCGGCTCGATGAGCACGGCGCGACGAACAACACGCTGATGGGCAGCGGCGGGCAGGCGCTGGTCGATCAGGGCACGTACAAATCGGACACGCGGGTGCGCGTCGAGGCGTCGCCGTTCAGGGTCGACATCGGCCGCACCTACCGCTGGCGCGTCGAACGTCGCGGCAAGGTCATCAGCTGGTTCATCGACGGGCAGCCGTTCATGCGCTTCGAAGATCCGCTCCCGCTCACGGGCAAGGGGCACAACCGGTTCGGGTTCTCGAGTTGGGAAGCGCAGCTGTACTTCGACAACCTGAGCGTCACGGCGCTCTGAAGAAACGAAAAGCGGCGTCCGTTTTCAGGCGCCGCTTCGGGACTGCAGCGTTCGAGCGTCGGCTCACTCGCAGTTCGGGTTGCCCTGCACCATGGAGATGTCACAGAACGTCGCGTTGAAGTTACCCGTCACCTTGTCGCCGGAGCCAAAGGTGATGTCGAACGTTCCGTTGGCGGCACCATTGGCCTCCCCCTTGAAGTTCGTCACCTTGACGATGCCGCTCTTCGCCGAGCCGGCCTCGGGCGCGATGGTCGACGTACAGGTCGTGTCATTGCGGTTGAACCCAGCGTAGGCAAAGTTGCCCGCGTTCATGGGGGCCTGGCTCAAGACTGTGTAATCGCCGATATCGGGCGCAAGCGAGTCCATCGCGGACACCCGCGCGATGGCGATCGACAGACCCATCGACGACTTGGGCTCACGGTTGGCCTTGAGGCTGTCGCAAATCCTGGGCTTGTCAGCCATCACGATCAGCGCGCCGATCGCCTTGCCATTTTGATCCTTGAGGACGGCAAAGATCGCGTCGGCAACCGACAGGCTGAAGCCAGCGACCGTACCGTTCACGGAGCCCGAACAGCCGCTCAACGCGACGGTCAGGCCCAGCAGCAGAGTCATCATCTTCTTCATGGGTACTCCTCCTTGTGTGTTCCTTCGTTTACGTCCGCGCCAACGGCGAAGGAAGAATTTCGCAGCAGGCCTCGAAAAACCTCGGGGTGCCGTGGACGGAATCCACGACACCCCTTGGTCCTTTCCGGGGAGGGAAAGTCCTGCAGTTCAGCTCTGGTTACGGCATCTCCGTCTGGCCCTGGCGGCGCAAGAACGTGGGGATGTCGTACTGATCTTCATCGAGCGTCACTTCGCGTGCGCTGGTGAGGCGCGCGGGCGGGTGAACGCGGTGCTCGCCCGACAGCGTGCGCGGGGGCGGCGAGTTGAGGGTGTTCTTGCCGGGGACGAGCGAGGCGATCTGCTCAGGCGCGGCGGCGAGCGGCGCGACGGGCGCGGCGGTGATGACGGGAGCGGGAGGAGCCGTCTGCGACGACGCACGGAGCAACGGCTGCTGCTGCGGCATGCGCACCTCGGCGGTGGTGGCGCGGCGCGGGGCGACCTCGCGCGACACGAAGCCGGTGGCGATGACGGTGATCTTCACTTCGTCCTTCGCGTTCTCGTCGACGAGTGAGCCGAAGATGATGTTCGCCTCGGGATCCGCCGCGTCCTGCGCGATGCAGATCGCCTCGTTGATTTCCTGCAGCGTGATGTCGCGGCCCGCGGTGATGTTGATGAGGAGCCCACGCGCGCCGTCGATGCTCACGTCCTCGAGGAGCGGCGAGCTGACGGCCTGCTCCATCGCGCGGAGTGCGCGCTTCTCACCCGACGCACGGCCGGTGCCCATCAGCGCGAGGCCCTGCTCGCCCATGATGGTCTTCACGTCGGCGAAGTCGACGTTGATGTACCCGTGGTACTGGATGAGATCGGAGATGCCCTGCACGGCGTTGAGCAGCACCTCGTCGGCGCGGCGGAACGAGTCGAGCAGCGGGAGCGGCTCGGCCGACATCGTGAGCAGGCGCTGATTCGGAATGGTGATGAGCGTGTCGACGGCGGCCTTGAGTTCCTGCAGGCCCTGCTCCGCGGCCTTGCGGCGGCGGTTGCCCTCGAACATGAACGGCTTGGTCACGACGCCGACCGTGAGGCAGCCGAGCTCGCGCGCGATGTCGGCGACGACGGGCGCTGCGCCGGTGCCGGTGCCGCCACCCATGCCCGCGGTGACGAAGACCATGTCGGCGCCTTCGAGCAGCCGCGCGATGTCTTCACGCGATTCGGTCGCGGCCTGACGACCCATCTCGGGGTTGGCGCCGGCGCCGAGACCGCGCGTCAGTTCCTTGCCGATCTGCATGCGCACCGGGGCCTTGTTGGCCGCGAGCGCCTGCACGTCGGTGTTGAGCGAGATGAAGTCAACGCGCTCGAGACCTGACGCGATCATCGTGTTCACTGCGTTGCAGCCGGCCCCACCGACGCCGACCACGCGGATTTTTGCTGCCTGCTTGCTTTGCTCGAACTGGTCCATGGTGTTTCCCCGGGAAAGTTTTGGAAGCTTGGGGCCGCGATGAGGCGGCGCAAGTTTTCAGCTATGTGGTTGTAGCGAGGCGGGCCCCTCACCCCGGCCCTCTCCCCGCTGCGCAGGGAGAGGGAGTTAGAAGACTTCCTGGAGCCACTCGCCCATGCGCCGCTTCACCTTCTTGAAGACGTTCTCTTCACGAATGCGGAACATGCTGCGGTCCTGGTGGCGGGCGCCGTAGACGACGAGGCCGACGCCGGTCGCGTAGACAGGGCTCTTCACGACGTCGACGAGCCCGCCGATGCCGCGCGGCACGCCACGGCGCACGGGCACGCCCATGATCTCTTCCGCGAGCTCGGTCATGCCGGGCAGCAGCGTGGAGCCGCCGGTGATGACCACGCCCGAGGTGAGCAGCTCGGAGAAGCCGTTGCGCTCGACCTCGTGGTGCACGAGCTGGAAGATCTCTTCCACGCGCGGCTCGAGGATCTCAGAGAGGATCTGCCGGCCCATCACCCGCGCGTCGCGACCACCGACCGAGGGCACCTCGATCATGTCGGACTTCTCGACCATCGAGGTGAGCGCGCAGCCGTGCTTCACCTTGAGGCGCTCGGCGTGATCGATGGGCGTGCGCAGCCCGACCGCAACGTCGTTGGTGAGGTTGTGACCACCGAGCGCGATGACCGCGGTGTGCACGATGCTGCCGTTCTGGAAGATCGCGATGTCGGTTGTGCCGCCGCCGATGTCGACGAGGCACACGCCGAGCTCCTTCTCTTCTTCGGTGAGCACGGACTCGCTGGAGGCGAGCGGCTGGAGCACGATGTCGGCGACGTTCAAGCCCGCGCGGTTGGCGCACTTGACGATGTTCTGCGCCGACGCGACGGCGCCGGTGACGATGTGCACCTTCGCCTCGAGGCGGGCGCCGGTCATGCCGAGCGGCTCGCGGATGCCGCCCTGGTCATCGACGATGAACTCCTGCGGGAGCACGTGGATGACCTCGCGGTCGACGGGGATGTTGACGGTCTTCGCCTGCTCGATCACGCGCGCGACGTCGGCCTCGCGGACCTCGCGATCCTTCAGCGCGACCACGCCGCGGCCGCCGAAGCTCTTCACGTGGCCACCCGCAATGCCGGTGTAGACGTGGGTGATCTCGGTGCCGGCCATGGCTTCGGCTTCGTCGATGGCGCGCTGAATGGAGTTGACGGTGGTCTCGATGTTGACCACCACGCCCTTGCGCAGCCCCTTCGACGGGTGCGAGCCGATGCCGATGATGTCGATGCCGTCGTCGGTCAGCTCTCCGACGATGGCGCAGATCTTGGTCGTCCCGATGTCGAGGCCGACGATGATCTCTCCGCCCTTCTTGCTTGCCATGATGTGCCTTTCCGCTCCTCTTTCGAGACGAGCGATTGCTTCCCCAGCCGCGACTTCGGCCCTTTTCAGGGCTTCTTCGCGGCACTGCTGATCTGCACTGCCACCCAGGACGGCCGCGCACGGTTGTCGAGGCGAATGACCTCGGCCACCAGCGAGCGAGCGCGCAGTTCCTTCCGCACGCGGGCCAGCCGGCTCAACTTCGCCTGCAGGTCCCCTTCCCCAAATTCGATCTGTTGCCCCGAGCTGCTGACCACCGTCACGCCTTCGGGGTGCAAATTCACTTCTGACAAAGGCTCGGTCCCCTCGGTCTGAGCCCACGCTTCGATCAGCTCGCGAGCCCCGTTGACGGCACGCACGGCGTCTTCACGCCCGGCCGCGAAGGCTTCGCGATCGACGCCGGTGATGAGCGGGAGATCGAAGTCGTCTCCGGCCTTGAGGCGCTTGAAGGGCGCGCCCTCTTCGTTGAGCAGGTAGAGCTCGCCGAGAGACAAGAACGCTTCGGCGCGGTGCTCGACCACGTCGATCGACAGGCGCGACGGGAAGTGGCGCGTCACCCTGACCGACTTGATCCACGGGTGGGTGGCGATGGAGCGCTCCATCATCCGGGTGTCCATCAGGAAGAGGTTCTGACCGAGGAGCACCCCCCCGAGGCGCACGAGTTCGACGTCGGCGGCCTCGACGTGACCGGTGACCTTCACGTCGCTCAACGCGAAGCGCGGCGAGGTGCGGGCCCAGTGCCAGCCTTCGTTGGCGCCGAAGCCGATGGCGACGAAGGCGGTGATGAGCGCGAGCAACTTGAGCAGCGTCGGGCCGTGGCTCTGCGCGGCGGCTTTGAGCTCGCCCGTCTTCTTCGCCACATCGACGCGGCGGCGGTTGCGCTTGCTGCGGAGGAACACGTGATTTCCTGTGGGTTCGGTCACGCCGGCGAGCGCAACCACCGACATCGTCAGCCGGGGATCGGTCGCCCGCAATTTTTTGGCCACAGAGACGTGGCTGTAGCTGTCAGAAGCGGCGCTCATGAGGTGAAGCTCCCGATGCGCTTCACTTCTGGTGTGAGCGTGACGCCCTTCTCTTCGAGGACGCGCTTCTGGGCTTCGGCCATGAGGCCGGTGACGTCGGCGGCGGTCGCTCCCCCGAGGTTGATGATCCAGTTCGCGTGGAGCGTGGAGATCTGCGCGGTGCCGATGCGGTGGCCCTTGAGCCCGACGGCTTCGATCAGCGCGCCCGCGAAGTGGCCGGGAGGATTGGTGAAAACGCTGCCGAAGCTGGGTTGCGACAGGGGCTGGGTGCGCTTGCGGTAGCCCAGGTCGGCTTCCATCTTCTTCTGCGATTCCGTGATCGCGTCGGCCGATTCCGCGGGGCGCAGCGCGAAGCGGATGCGGGTGACGATGCTGCCGGGAGGGAGATCGGTGTGGCGGTAGCGGTAGGTGAGGCCGGTGACCCAGCCGATTCCGTCGTGGGTGGCGAGTTCCACGGAATCGACGGCGGTCATGCACTCGCCGTTCTTCGTGCCGGCGTTCATCGCGGTCGCGCCGCCGAGCGTTCCGGGGATGCCGGCGAGGAACTCGGCGCCGACGAGCTTGTTCTGCTTCATCACGGTGACGAGGCGGGCGATGGCGCTGCCGGCGTTCACGGTGACCAGGCCACCCTGCACTTCCTCGGCGAAGTAGTCGTTGGCGAGTTTGAGCGTGTAGCCGGGCACGCCGAGATCGCCGACGAGGGTGTTGGCGCCGCCGCCGAGGATGGTGACGGGGATGCCTTCGGCTCGGGCGAAGACGAGCGTCTTCACGAGGGAGCCGGCCGTGGCGGGCTTGATGAGGACCTCTGCGGCTCCGCCCACGCGCACACTGGTCCACGGAGCGAGCGGCTCGTCTCGCTTCGCTTCGGCAGGTGTGAGGTGCGGCGGAAGAGGGAGCATCGTCAGCGGACTTCCTCTCCCCTGAAGGGGGAGAGGGTCGGGGAGAGGGGTGAAGTCATCGGGGGTAGATGCGAGCGATGGCGGCCTGGATGTCGGCCTCGCTCGCGACGACGGACTGGATCTGCAGGCCGGTGAGGCGCGAGAGATCGTCCTTGGCGCTCTGGTCGCTCGGATCGGACATCGCGACGACGAGCGCGCCGCCGTCACGGCGAACGGGGACTACACCGTGACGCTCGGCAACATCGCGAGCGATGAGACCGGTCGCCTCGAGTTCGAGCCTCGTCGAGCGCAGGTTGACCGCGGGGACTCCGTATTCCTTCGAGAGGTAGTCGAGAGCGTCACCCCTCTCCCCGACCCTCTCCCCTGCGGGGGGAGAGGGAGGAAGAGGTGTCGCGGCGAAGCCGAGGTGGGCGAGGAGATCGGGGCCGGTGTTGGTGATGTCACCGGCGCCGAGCGTGATGACGATGTCGCCAGGCTGCAGGCGCGGCGCGATGGCAGCGACGAGATCGGTGCGCTTCGCCACCCAGGTCACGTCGGGGTGACCGTGTGCACGAACGGCTTCCGCGAGCTTTTCGGAGGTCGCTCCGGCAATCGGTGCTTCGCCGGCTGCATAGATGTCGGTGAGGAAGAGCAGATCGGCGTCGTTGAACGCGCTGCAGAAGTCTTCGAAGAGATCGTGCGTGCGCGTGTACCGATGCGGCTGGAACGCGACGACGATGCGGCGACCGAACGCCTTGCGCGCACCCGCGAGCGTGGCGCGCACTTCGGCCGGGTGGTGGCCGTAGTCGTCGACCACCGTGACGCCCTTCGCCTCGCCCTTCACGGTGAAGCGCCGCTGCACGCCTCCGAAGTTCTCGAGGGCCGTGCGCACCGTATCGAGCGGAATGTCGAGCTCTTCGCTGACCGCGATCACCGCGAGCGCGTTCATCGCGTTGTGCGCGCCGACCATCTGCACGGTGAACTCACCGAGGTCGGTGTCTCGGCGGTACGCACGGAAGCGGGTCTTGAATCCGTCGAGCCGAATGCCTTCGAGCCGGTAGTCGGCCGCGTGCGAGCTGCCGTAGGTGACGAAGCGCTTCTCGATCAACGGCAACAGCGCCTGGACGTTGGGGTGATCGAGGCAGAGGACGTTCAGCCCGTAGAACGGCACCCGGTTGCAGAACTCGACGAACGCCGCCTTGAGCGCATCGAGCGTCTGGTAGTGGTCCATGTGCTCGGGGTCGATGTTGGTGACCACCGAGATGCTCGGGTGCAGGTGCAGGAAGCTGCCGTCGCTCTCGTCGGCCTCGACCACCATCAGGTCGGACTTGCCGAGCTTCGCGTTGCTGCCGAGCACGTTGACCTTGCCGCCGACGACCGCGGTCGGGTCGAGGCCCGCCGCGTTCAGCACCGTCGCGACCATCGAGGTGGTGGTGGTCTTGCCGTGCGAGCCGGCGATCGCGACCGCGTACTTGAGCCGCATCAGCTCGGCGAGCATCTCGGCGCGCGGGATGACGGGGATCTTCCGGCGGCGGGCGGCGACGACCTCCGGGTTGTCCTTCTTCACTGCTGAAGAGATGACGACCACGTCGACTTCGGTGACGTTGTCTTCGCGGTGGCCGGTCTGGATTTTGGCGCCGAGCTGCACGAGGCGGCGCGTGACGTCGGACTCTTTCAGGTCAGAGCCGCTGACGACGTAGCCGAGGTTGAGCAGCACTTCGGCGATGCCAGACATGCCGATGCCGCCGATGCCCACGAAGTGGACTCGCGCGGCGTGGCGGGACTTGAAACGGGAGGTGATGGTCATTCGAAGTCCTGTCTCCCTCTCCCTGCCGAGCGGGGAGAGGGTGGCGCGCAGCGCCGGGTGAGGGGCAGCGGCGCAGAGCAAGAGCCCCTCACCCCGGCCCTCTCCCCGCTGGCGCAAGGAGAGGGAGTTTCAGGGTCTCGGGTCATGGTGACTTCTCCGGGAGCTTGGGGCGGAGCGGTTCGCCTTCACGCTTCTTGCCGGTGAGGGCGCCCCACTTCGCGAGGCAGAGCTGCTGCAACACGTCCGCGATCTCTCGCGCGGCTTCGGGGCGACCGAGGGCGCCGGCGGCCTTTTCCATCTTCTGCAGCCGCACCGGGTCGTTCTTCAATTCGCGAATGGTTGCCGCGAGCTTCTCTCCGGTGAGCTCGGCCTCGCGGAACATGACAGCTGCGCCCGCATCGACGAGCGCCTTCGCGTTGACCGCCTGGTGATCGTCGGTCGCGTGCGGAAACGGCACGAGGATCGACGGCTTCTTGCAGACCGTCAGCTCGGCGAGCGTGGTGGCTCCGGCGCGGCAGAGCACAAGATCCGCCCCGAGGTACGCGCCCGCCATGTCGTCGATGAACTCGCGCACGTCGGCCGGGAAGTCGGCTTCGGCGTAGCCCTTCTTCACCGTCTGGAGATCGTTCTTCCCGGTCTGGTGGGTGATGACGATGTGGCCCTTGAGGTCTTTCAGGAACGGGAGCGCTTCGATCACCCTCGTGTTGAGCCCGCGCGCACCGAGCGAGCCGCCGAAGATGAGCAACGTGAACGTCTCGTGCACCGTCTTCGAGCGCAGGAAGTTCTCGAGCAGCCCGCGGCGAATCGGGTTCCCGAGCACATGCGCGCGCTTGTACGGAAAGAACGGAATCGCGCCTTCGAAGCTCAAGAACACCGCGTCGACGAACTTGCCGAGGATCTTGTTGGTCAGCCCCGGCAGCGCGTTCTGTTCCTGAATCGCGGTGGGAATGCGCATCAACCATGCGCTCATCACCACCGGGCCCGACGAATAGCCGCCGACTCCGACGACCACGTCTGGTTTGTACTTGCGCAGCAATGACAGGGCCGAGAGGAAGCTGAGCGGCAAGAGCAGGAGCCCGAGCAGCAGCTTCACGAAGCCCATACCCTTCAGACCGCGGCTCTTGATCGCCTCGAAGACGAAGCCGTTCTGCGGCACGACGCGCGCTTCGAGTCCGCGGTCGGTGCCGACGAAGATCGCGTCGTTGCGCGGGTGACGGTCGACGACCTCTTCCGCGAGCGCGATGCCCGGAAAGAGGTGGCCCCCCGTACCGCCGCCGGCGATCAACACTCTCACGCGGGCTCCATCGCTCCGACGGGCATCGCCTTCGACGTCGGCGGCTTCGGGGAACGGCTGCTCTTCTTCTTCGCGCCCGTCTCGGCGGTGGCGGAGATCGACAACAGCAACCCCGCGGAGCCCATCAACATGATGAGCGAGCTGCCTCCATACGAGATGAACGGCAGCGTGAGGCCCTTGGTGGGCACCACGCCCATCGCGACCGCCATGTTGGTGATCGCCTGAAACGCGACCAGCGAGACGAGGCCGAGCCCCAGGTACGTGCCGAACGCTTCACTCGCGTTGAGCGCCGCGCGCAGGCCGCGCCAGATGACGATCGTGTAGAGCCCGATGAGGAACGCCACCCCGACGAGGCCAAGCTCTTCGCCGATGATCGAGAAGATGAAGTCGGTGTGCGCCTCGGGGAGGAAGAAGAGCTTCTGCCGACCGTCTCCGAGACCGAGGCCGGTGAGGCCGCCCGAGCCGATCGACATCAGCGACTCCGCGACCTGGTAGCCCGAGCCCTGGCGGTTCGCCCACGGGTCGAGGAACGCGGTGATGCGCTTCATGCGGTACGGCGACGACGCGATGGCGATGTACGCGAAGGGGATCGCGGCGAGCCCCATGCCGAGGATGTACGAGAGCCGCGCGCCCGCAGCGAAGAGCATCACGAACATCAGGAACAGCAGCGCGACCGACGAGCCGAAGTCAGGCTCGAGCATGCAGAGCAGCACCAGCACGCCGGCGAGGCCGAGGTGCGGCACGAAGCCGATCGAGAACGACTTCACCTTCTCGCGCTTCTTGGCGAGTGAGTACGCGAGGTAGATGACCCACGCGACCTTGGCGATCTCCGCGGGCTGAATCGAGATGCCGGGCACACGCAGCCAGCGCCTGGCGCCGCCGACGGTGGTGCCGAGCCCGGGGATGAGCACCGCGACGAGCATCAGGATGGCGATGATCAGCAACGGGTACGCGAGCCGCGCCATGCGGCGGTAGCCGAGCTTCATCGCGACGGCCATGCCGAGCAGGCCCACGCCCGCGGCGATCGACTGGCGCTTCAGAAAGTAGAACGAGTCACCGAGCTTCTCCTGCGCGGTGATCGCGCTCGCGCTGTAGACCATGACGAGGCCAAAGCCGACGAGGCCGAGGACTGCGGCGAGCAGAAGTGGATCGTACGAAGGCCGGCGCTCACTCATCGCTCAAGGCCCTCACGAGTTGTTTGAAGACATCGCCGCGGTGCTCGAAGTGGTTGAACTGGTCGTACGAAGCGCACGCCGGAGAGAGCAGCACGGTGTCGCCGCGAGTCGAGATTTCAGCCGCTTGCGCCACGGCCTTCTCGATCGTGCCGCAGTCGTGAACTGGACAGAGGGGCCGAAAGGCCTCAGCGATGACGGGTGCGTCTTTGCCGATGGTGAGCACGCCCTTCACCTTGCCCTTCGCGGCGTCGACCATCGGCTGGTACGGCGCGCCCTTCCCCTTCCCGCCGGCGATGAGCCACACGTTGCCGGTGAGCGCCTTGAGCGCGACGAGCGACGAATCAACGTTGGTGGCCTTGGAGTCGTTGATCCATTCCACGCCCTTTCGCTCACGCACGAACTCGAGGCGGTGCGGCAGGCCGGGGAAGGTGTCGAGGCCCTTCTGAATGGTGGCGTCGGGAATGCCCGCGAGCCGCGCCATCAACGCCGCGGCCATTGCGTTCTGCAGGTTGTGAGCGCCCCGCAGCGCGCGGTTGTTCAGCTTGAGAGCGACCGAGGCGCCGAAGGTGAACGTGAAGCGATCTCCCCTGCGCGAGCCGACCGCGAGACCTGAGAAGCCGGGGTTGGTGCGCTGCCCGTCGAGCGTGAACGCGTAGACCGGCACCTTCGCCAGCCGCGAGAGCACCAGCACGTCCTGGTCGTCGGCGTTCACGATGGCGAAGTCGCCGGTCTTCTGCGCGTCGAAGATGCGCGCCTTGGCGAGGCCGTAGACCTGGTGGCTCGGGTAGCGGTCGATGTGATCGGCCGTGAGGTTGAGGATCGCGGCGCCCTTGAAGCGCGAGTCCACGATGCCCTCGAGCTGGAACGAGCTCAGCTCGATGACGTGCCAATCGAACGGCTTCGTGTCGGGCTTCTCGTAGGCGCTGGTGAACGCCGTGCCGAGGTTGCCGCCGACGAAGCTGTTCGGTGCGTGGTGTTTGACGATCTCGCCGAGCAGCGCGGTGGTGGTGCTCTTGCCGTTGGTGCCGGTGATGCCGAGCAGCGGCCCTGCCCCTGCAGGCATGGTGCGGTACGCGAGCTCGATCTCACCGTAGACCGTGGCGCCTGCGTCGCGCGCGGCGACGATCTCCGGCTTCGACAGCGGCACGCCGGGGCTCACGACGACGGCCTCGGCCCCCTTCCAGTACTCGGCGGGGAAGCGCCCGGCGATCAGCTCGAACTCGGGGTGCTCGAAGGGCTTCGTCGCCTTCTCGTTCTCGTCGATGGCGACGACGTGCGCTCCGCGCGCGAGCAACAACTTCGCGGCGCCAATGCCGCTCTTGCCCAGCCCAATGACGACGAACTTCCGGCCCTGGAACATCGGTTACCTCAACTTGAGAGACGCGAGCGCGATGGCGCCGAGCAGCACGGACACGATCCAGAAGCGGATGACGATCTTCGTCTCCCCCATGCCGCCCTTCTCGAAGTGGTGATGGAGCGGCGCCATCTTGAACACCCGCTTCCCGGTCATCTTGAAGCTCGCGACCTGGATCATCACGGAGAGGATCTCGGCGAGGAACACACCGTGGATCAGCGCGGAGAGGATCTCGTTCTTGCTGAGCATCGCCACGGTGCCGAGCGCGCCGCCGAGCGCGAGTGAGCCGACGTCGCCCATGAAGACGCTCGCGGGGTGGGCGTTGAACCAGAGGAAGCTGATGCCGGCCCCGATGATCGACGCGCAGAACACCGCGAGTTCAGCGCCGCCTTCCACCCTCGTGATGCCGAGGTACTCGTGCACCGGTACGCCGACCAGTGTGCGCACGCCGTTCACCATCTCGAAGTCGGAGATCTGCACCGACGTACCGGCCGCGTAGCAGAGCACCGAGAACACCAGCGCCGCGATCATGGTGGGCGCGATGGCGAGGCCATCGAGGCCGTCGGTCATGTTCACGGCGTTCGAGGTGCCGACCACCACGAACCACGCGAAGAAGACGTAGAGCCAGCCGAGATCGGGGTTCGCGTAGCGCGTGGGGATGAACGGGAACGCGACGGTGGTCTGCATGAGCAGCTTCGGCCCGCCGCTCGACCAGTCACACATGATCCCGAACACCGCGATCAGGAAGAAGCCGGTCTGCAGGACGATCTTGTACCGACCCGCGAGGCCCTTCGAGTTGCGCTTGCTGAGCTTCAAGTAGTCGTCAAGGAAGCCCGTGAAGCCGTAGCCGGCGGTCATGAGCAGCGCGACCCACACCACGCGGCTGTGGAGATCGGCGAACAGCAGCGTCGCGAGGAAGATGGACAGCAGGATCAGCGTGCCGCCGAGGGTAGGCGTGCCCTTCTTCTTCTGGTGCGACTCGGGCGTGTCTTCGCGAACGTTCGACTGGCCGTGCTGCTGCAGCCGCAGGCGGGCGATCAACTTCGGCCCGACGAGCATTCCGATCAGCAGCGACGAGGCGGCCGCGGCGACGATGCGAAACGTCGGGTACCGGAGGAAGTTGAAGTACCTGGCGTTGTCGCCATCCTTCAGCCATTCGTAGAGCAGGTACAGCATGGTCAGTGGCCTCCGGACTGGGCCCGAGTTCCGGTGAGGGCCGCGACGACGCGCTCGAGCCGCATGCCGCGACTGCCCTTCACCAGCACGAAGTCGTTGGCCTTGAGCTGAGGTGAGAGCCACGCGACGAGCGCGTCGACGTCATCGAAGTGCTTCACGCGCGCGCCGAGCTTCTTCTGCGCCCGCGTCAAGGCGCCCTTCATGCGCGGGCCGAACAGCGCGAGCAGCTCGACGCGATCAGAGGCGGTGATGCCCATCTGAGTGTGCTCGTGCGTCTCTTCACCGCCCAGCTCGAGCATGTCGCCAAGCACCGCGATCGCGCGGCCTTCGCTCGCGAGTTCCTGCACGGTGCGCAGCGCGGCCTGCATCGAGGCAGGGTTCGCGTTGTAACAATCGTCGACCACCGCCACGCCGTGCGGCGCGTCGAGGATCTGCAGGCGACGGGCGTGGGCCGAGACCGCTTCGAGCCCGCGCACGCACTCATCGGGCGAGTAGCCGAGCGCGATGGCGGTGGCGAAGGCGCCGGTCGCGTTCATCGCGTTGTGATCTCCGACGAGGCGGAGCGCGGCCGGGTACTCCTTGCCCGCGTACGCGATGCGGAGCGAGAGACCTTCGCGCCCCTGTTGCTCGACCGACACGAGGCGCACCTGGGCGCCCTCGGCGCGACCGTAGGTGAGGCGGCGGGAGCCGATGCCCTGAGACTGGGCAGCGACGCGCGCGTCATCGAGGTTCACCACCGCGGTGGCCGTCGGGGGCAGCCCGTGGAAGAGCTCGCCCTTCGCGTTCGCGACGCCTTCGATGCTGCCGAGGCCCTCGAGATGCGCGGGCTGCACGATGGTGATGAGGCCAGCGTCGGGGCGCGCGATGTTGGTGAGGCGCGCGATCTCGCCGGCGTGGTTCATGCCCATCTCGATGACCGCCGCGACGTGCGTGGGCTCGAGGTTGAAGAGCGTGAGCGGCACGCCGATCTCGTTGTTGAGATTGCCCGCAGTCTTCAGGGCGGGGCCGCGCATCGAGAGGATCGAGGAGATGAGCTCTTTGGTCGTCGTCTTGCCGTTGCTGCCGGTGACCGCGCAGAGGGGGATCTTGAAGCGGTCGCGGTGGAAGCGGGCGAGACGGCCGAGGGCGTGGAGCGTGTCTTTGACTTCGTAGACGGCAACCCGACCGTCGGCCCAGGCAGGCCCCTCACCCCGGCCCTCTCCCCGCTGGGGCAGGGAGAGGGAGACGACGAGGCCGGTTGCACCGCCCTTCACGACCTCATCGAGGAAGTCGTGCGCGTCGAAGCGCTCGCCCTTGAGCGCGACGAAGAGACAGCCCGGCACGAGCGCGCGGCTGTCGGTGCAGACCGCTTCGAACGCGACACCGCGCCCGGGCTGCACCCGCTGTGCACCCGTCGCCTGCATCACTTCCGAATCGGTGAACCGTGCCGTCATGACGTCCTCACACGCCGAGCGCTTTGCGCGCCTCTTCGACGTCGTCGAAGTGCTTCTTCTCGCCGTTCTGCTCCTGGTAGTTCTCGTGGCCCTTGCCCGCGATGAGCACCGTGTCGCCGGGCTTCGCGAGCGAGATGGCGAGCGCGATGGCCGCCTTGCGATCGAGCTCGACGAGGTACCCACGCTCACCGGTGCGCGCCTTCGCGGGGCTCATGCGCCGCAGCTCACCCTTCTCGAGCCCCGGAATGATGTCCTGCACGATGTCGTCGGGATCTTCGGTGCGCGGGTTGTCGCTGGTGACGATGGGGAGATCGGCCTGCGAGGCGACCTCGCCCATCAGCGGCCGCTTGCCGGTATCGCGATCACCACCGCAACCAAAGACGACGATCAGCTTGCCCTTGGTGACGGCGCGCGCCGACTCGACCGCACGGGTGAGTGCGTCGTCGGTGTGCGCGTAGTCGATGAGGGCCGTGATGCCGCCGTTCTCGACGCGCTCCATGCGGCCGGGGACGCGCATCACGCGCTCGATGCCGTCTTGCACGTCGCGTCGTGACGCACCTGCTGCCAGCGCGATGCCCGCGGCGCAGAGGATGTTGTCGAGGTTGTGCGCGCCGATGAGCGGGCTCTTCACCGGAATGTCGCCGGCCGGCGTCTTCAGCGTCGCCTTGATGCCCTTCGTCGTGAACTCGATGTTGCTCGCCGAGAGCTCACCGTTGCCTGCGCGCGAGAACTTCCACGACTGGCGCTTGAGCTGGCGCATCTCGTTGTAGACGCGCGTGGTGTAGGTGTCGTCGCCGTTCACGACCGCGAGCCCGCCGTTCGAGAGGTTCTCGGTGAAGAGGCGGCGCTTGGCCTGAAAATAGGCCTCCATGTCCTTGTGGTAGTCGAGGTGATCGCGCGAGAGGTTGGTGAACCCCGCCGCGCGGAAGGAGAGGCCGTGCACGCGATCTTGCGCGAGCGCGTGGCTCGAGACCTCCATCACCACGGTGTCGACGCCCGCATCGAGCATCTCGCGGAAGGTGCGGTGGAGCTGCACGGGGTCGGGCGTGGTGTGCGTCGCCTCACGCATCTGCCCGGCGAAGCGCACGCCGATGGTGCCGAAGAGGCCGACGCTGTTCATGCCGGCGAGGCAGATGCTCTCGACGAGCCACGCGGTGGTGGTCTTGCCGTTGGTGCCGGTGACGCCGAGCAGCACGAGATCGCGCGCCGGGTTGCCGTAGAAGTTGCCCGCCACGAGCGCGAGGGCCTTGCGGGCCGACGGCGTGACGAACACCGGCACCGTCACCCCGCCCACGGTCTTCTCAGCGAGGATCGCCGCGGCGCCGCGCTGCACGGCTTCGTGCGCGTACTGCACGCCGTCGGTCCTGGTGCCCGGCACGGCGACGAAGAGGTCGCCCGGCTTCACGGAGCGCGAGTCGGCGGTGACGCCGGTGATGTCGGCCTTCGCCCGCGTCGATGCGACCGGCTCGGTTCCCACGCCTGCGAGCAATTCGGTGAGCTTCATCTGTGTCTTCCTGACCGCGATGCGGCGGCCTTCAACGAGGAGAAGCTGGCAATTGCCCTGCCAGCTCCACGGTGATGCGAGTGCCCTTTTCCACGAGGCTTCCCGCGGCAGGCTTCTGTGAAACGACTCGGCCACTCCCGGCCAGGTGCGGCTCCAGGGCCGCGGTCAGCAACTGGGCCACGGCCGCACGACCGGCAAGGCCCTTCAGGTTCGGAACGCGAACGGCGCCTTCCGCGATGACTTCTTCGGTGACCGTGTCCATCTGCTCGAGCTTCTCGATGCCGGCGGTCACCACCGACTTCTCGGGCTTCTTCGCGCTGGGCTTCTCGATGGCGGCGATGGGCGTGGGCATCTCGCGCGACTTCGGAGCACCGACGTGCGGCATCAACTGCGTCGCGATCTCCTTGAACGCCGGCGCAGCGCAATCACCGCCGTAGCGATCGACCGACGGCTCGTCGATCACGACGAGGATCACCGCGCGGGGATCTTCGGCCGGCACGATGCCCGCGAAGCTCGACAGCCGCCGATCGGAATAGCCGCCCGCGATGGGGTCGACCTTCTGCGCAGTGCCCGTCTTGCCGGCCACGCGGTACTCCTCCAATCGGGCTTTGGTCGCGGTGCCACCCTTCTCGACCACCGTCTCCAGCATCGACACCACCGACTTCGCCACCTGCGGGCTCACCACCCGGCGCAGCGGCGTCGGCTTGTTCTCGAGCAGCACGAGGCCATCGGCGTCGACGACCTTCGAGACGAGGAACGGCTTCATGAGCACGCCCTCATTCGCGAGCGTCGCGTAGGCGGCGGCGATCTGCAGCGAGGTGGCGCTGAGGCCCTGACCAAAGCTCTGGGTGGCGAGCGCGATCTCGGCCTTCGGGTACGGCAGCGAGCCCTTGCCTTCGCCCGGCAGCCCGAGGCCGAAGCGTTCACCGAAGCCGAAGTTGCGGAAGGTCTCGGTCAGTCTTTCGCGGCCCAGCTTCTGGCCGACCTTCGCGGCGCAGATGTTCGACGAGACCTGGAGGATGCCGCGCGGGGTGAGCACGCCGTGCGGGTGGGTGTCGTGCACCACGTGGCGGCCGACGGGCCAGCGGCCCATCTCGCAGTCGAACTCCGACGACTCGTTGATGATCTTCTGCTCGAGCGCCGAGGCGATGACGAAGCTCTTCATCGTGGAGCCCGGCTCGTTCAAGTCGGTGACGCTGCGGTTCTTGAGCGCCGCGCCCGACGCGTCTTTGGGCGCATTGGGGTTGAAGCGAGGCCAGTTCGACAGCGCGAGGATCTCGCCCGTCTTCGGGTTCATCACGATCGCCATGCCGGCCGTCGCCTTCTGATCAGTGACCGCCTTCTCGAGCGCCTTGTCGGTCATGTACTGAACCGTCGAGTCGATGGTCAGTGTGACGCTCGCGCCCGCGGTGCTGAGCGGATCTTCGACACCGTTGGTGAGCAGCTTGCGGCCCTTCGCGTCACGGAAGCCCTCGCGGCGCACGCGCTCGCCCGACAGCTCGTCGTCGAAGCTCGCCTCGAGGCCCTCGAGCCCCTTCCCTTCCGTGCCGACCACGCCGATGACGTGCGCGGCCAGTTCCCGCTGCGGGTAGAAGCGGCGCGGTTCACGCGCGAAGCCGATGCCCGGAATGTTGAGGGCCTTCACCCGCGCGGCGTCGGCGTCGGTGACCTGGCGCTTGACCCACGCGAAGCGGCGGCCATTCTCGAGCGCGCGCTGAATCTCTTTGCCGTCGGCCCCCAGCGCCTTCGCGAGCTTCTTCGCCGCGTCGCGCTGGTCGGGGATCATCGACGGGTCGGCCCAGACGGACTCGACGTCGACCGACGAGGCGAGCCGGGTGCCGCGGCGATCGACGATGTCGCCACGCCGCGCGGGGATCTCCATCGCGCGCACGTATTGATCTTCAGCGAAGGCCTTGAGGCGATCTTTCTGCTGCACCTGCAGGTTCCACGCGCGGGTGAACGCGCCGACCAGCAACACGAAGAACACGACCCCAATGACGTAGACGCGCACGCGCATCCACTTCGAGGGGGCCTCCAGAGGCTGCAGGTTCTTCAGGTCGCGCATCGAGTCACTTCACCGGGATGACGATGGTGGGGACCTGCATCTTGAGCTGTTCCTTCGCGAGCGGAGCCAGCCGACCCGGCGAGGTCAGCGACGAGAGCTCGACGCGCAGCGCATCGTTCTCGCGCGTCAGTTCCTTGTGCTGGTTGTCGAGCTTCGACAGCTCGTACCCCATGCGCACCACCAGTACGCGCGAGGTGACGTGCACGATGCCGACGGTGGCGAGCAGCAGCACCGCGAGCGCAGCGGGGAAGATCTCGAGCAGGATCACCGACAGCGGCACTCCGCCCTTGTTGCGTGCCTCGAGAACGACGGTCATTGGATCTTCTCCACACCACGCAGCTTGGCGCTGCGGGCTCGGGGGTTCTGGGTCGCCTCTTCTTCCGAGGCGGTGAGGGGCTTGCGCGTGAGCGAAGCGAAGGTCGCGACCCGGGTGTTGCGCACCGGGAAGCCGCGCGGCGTGTCGTCGGGGGCCTCACCGCAGAGCGCCTTGAAGGCCACCTTCACGGCGCGATCTTCGAGCGAGTGGAAGCTGATGATGGCTGCGCGACCACCGACCTTGAGCAACGCAGGCAGCGACGCGAGCGCGCGATCGAGCTGCTCGAGTTCACGGTTCACCGCGATGCGCAGCGCCTGAAAGGTGCGCGTCGCCACGTGCGTGTCTTTGGGCCAGGCTTTGCGCGGCACCGCCGACTTCACGGCCTCCACCGCCTGCGCAGTCGTCTTCGGCAGCCGTGCCTTCAATTCGCGCGCGATGGGCCGCGAGAGCCGCTCTTCACCGTATTGATAGATGACATCGGCGAGCGCGTCGGCCTCGAGGCGTTCAATCAACTCGGCCGCGGTCTCGCCCTCGTCCGACATGCGCATGTCGAGCGGCCCGTCGTGCATGAACGAGAACCCGCGCGCCGCGACGTCGAGCTGGGGCGACGAGACGCCGAGATCGAGCAACAACCCATCGACCGGGCCGGCGACGAGGCTCACCGCGTCACCGAACTCGCCGCGCACCGGCGTGAAGCGATCGCCAAAGCGCGAGAGCCGACGAGAGGCCGCGTCGAGGGCGATGGGATCACGGTCGATGCCGAACACACGCGCGCCCCGCTCGAGGAGCGCTTCGGTGTGCCCGCCACCACCCAATGTGCCGTCGACGATCACGCGGCCTTCCAGGCCCGGGTGCGAGCCGGGCTGCAGCAACCCCACCGCCTCGTGCAGGAGGACGGTCTGGTGAACGAACCCGCTCACCCGTAGAGCAACACACCGCGATCGAACGACCGGACTGCCTGGTCGGCCGCTGCGAAGTAGTCGAAGGCGTCGTGCGCACCCGCGCTGCGGAAGATCGCGTGCAGGTAGGGCGACATGCCCGAGAGCTTCAGGTCGCCGCCGGCCTCGCGGAGCACCTCGGCGCGCCGCACGAGCGGCTTCACCGCGCGGTAGTCGAAGTGCGTGACGCCGGCGAAGTCGATCACGATCTCCGACAGCCCGTTCTCACAGAGCCGCGCGAGCATCGCGACGACGTCTTCGGCCTCGGCGCGGTCGAGCTCGCCTTCGAGCACGACGGTCATGACGCGCGTCGTAGCTGTAGCGGGGTGGGACTCCTTCATCACATTCATGTCGATCAACTCGCTCATCGTTCCCCTCGAAAAAGTCAGCTGGAGCGCAGCTCGGTGAGCACGCGCATCACGTCCGCGGATTCGGTCTGGGTGCGCGCTTCTTCCTGCGCCTTCGACCATCCGTCCTTCGACCAGAGCTCGATCACCTTCACCATGCCGGCCCACACGAGATCCTTCTCGAGGTGGGCGTGCGCACGGAGCTGCGGCGGAATCAGGATCCGCCCCAGCTTGTCGAGCTGCACTTCCTGCGCGCTGGCGACGTAGAGCCGCAAGAGCGCCTTCACACCGGGTTCCATCGGGTTCCGGCGGGCGAGCGCGGTCTCGAACTGTTCCCACTCGCGCACCGGGTAGCAGTGCAGGCACGGATCGAGGGCCGTCGTGACGATCAACCGATCGTCGTACGTGCCCACGAGGGTCTCCCGGAGCTTCACCGGGAAGCTCGTTCGGCCCTTCACGTCGATCTGGTGTTCGAAGACGCCGCGGAACACGTCTCGACCGCTCCGTTCTGCTGCTCAAAACAACGATTTGAGGCCTGAAAACCGCCCTCTGCCCTGATCCACCACCATGAGGGAATCTGATCCGCTGGTTACCACTTCTTGCCACCGGGACACGAAAATAGGGACGGATTTTGAGGGGGTCAAGAAACGGTCCTGATCGCGATGTGGGGAAAACGCAGTAAGAAGGGGAACTTGTGACGCCGGTCCGCCTCAAGGTTGCCTTCAAGACGCCCGAGTCACTCCTGGGCGAGCTCACCAAGTCAGTGGGCCGTGGCGGTGTGCGCATCGAGACCCGCAAGTCCCTGCCAGTGGGGACCCAATTCGTCTTCGAGCTGCGATCCCCGGGGGTGCGCGAGGTGGTCGAAGTCTCGGGCACGGTGATGACGGTCACCGAGACCGCCCCGGGCCGCTTCGTGCTCCACATCAAGTACGAGCCGCCGAAGGCACGGCAGGGGCTCGATGCGGTCATTCGGCGGATCTTCGAGACCGCCCAGTTCGACAAGAAGCGAAAGTCGCCCCGCATTCCGCTGCACGTGCGCGCGACGGAAGATCGTGCGGGGGCGCCGGGCTACCGGGTGCGCGACATCAGCACTGGCGGCGTGGGCATCGACATCGAGGCCGACGCGGTGCCCAGGCACATCGAGGTCGGCAGCGCGTACACGATTCAGATGCGGCTGACGTCGGGGTTGCTGACGCTCGCGGGCACCGTGGTGTGGGTCGTCAGTTCGCGCGAGAGCGCCACCATTCCCCCGCGCATCGGGGTCGCCTTCGGAAAACTGCTGCCGCCGGTGTCACAGCTGCTCGAGGACTTGTTGACCTTGAAGGTGTTGCCGACGCCGCCGTGGATCGCGCGGCTCACGTTCGGCTGAGGGAGAGCGGTCATGTTGTCGATTCAAGATCTCCAGCGCTTCGCCACCACCCTGAGCGCTGCGCAGTTCGAGCAGCAGCTCGGGCCGTTCGTGCTCGTGCAGGCGCCACCCGACACCCAGCGCCAGAAGAAGGCCCGCGACCTGGGGGTGCGCGGCACGGTTCGGCTCAATGACGCGCCCTCGCCCGACCGCGTGGTGAGTCTGTTGATGAACATCGAGCAGTTGATGGTGGCCACGCTGCCCGAGGTCGGCGACGACGGCATCCTCGTGGGCCGGCTGCCTGACTGCGATCTGGTGATCGAAGACGAGTCGGTCTCGAAGCACCACGCGCGGCTGTCGTGGAAAGCCGGCATGCGCGCCGCGGTGGTCGAAGATCTCGACTCGCTCAACGGCATCACCCACAACGGCACGAAGGTGCAGGGGCAGGTGTCGCTCTTCAACGGCGACGAGATCTGCTTCGGGGCCGTGCGCTTCTCGTACCTGATGACGGCCACCCTCCACGGACACCTCACCATGGGGAAGCTCAAGCGGTGATGGGTGCGTTCCGCGCGGGCCTGTTGACCGTGCTGTTGCTGGTGGGGTGTCGCGCGTCGACGCCGGTCGAGCCTGCAGCGACGCCGATCGTGATCGACGTGTACGCCGAGCTCGTCTGCCCCTGGTGCTTCATCGGCACCGAGCGGCTCGAGAAGGTGCTCGCGAGCTCTCCGCCCAGCTCTTCGCACCGGCCGAGGCGCAGGCGCGCGCGCGCTGCGCGAAGGAGCTCACTTCGTCTGCCAGACATCACCCTTCTCGAGCAGCGCCTTCGCAGCGGCACCGTCGAGCCAGGCCTTCGCGTCGGTGTTGCCGTTGACGTACGCATCGAAGAACGCGGTGGTGAACGCGAGCATGACCTTGTGGTGGTTGGGGTTGCGCGGCTGCGAATCACCCGGCAACGAGCGATCGGTGAAGGCGGAGTGTTCTGCCTTGTCGAGCACCAGCTCGTACTTCGAACCAGCAGGCAGCGCCGGGAAGACGCCGCGACGGCTCTGAATGGTCTGGCCACCGATGTAGGCCCGGTCGTGGGTACCTGTCATCAGGAGCCAGGGAATCGCGACCTTGCCGAACGAGGTCTCCGCCGAGCCGCGTCGCGGGGTCGAGGGGCTGAAGGCGATCGCCGCCTTGATGCGCGCGTCCGTGAACGATTTGCCGAACGGGAACTGCTGACCTGAGACGGCCTGCGTCGTCACCGCTCCGAAGGAATGGCCGCTCATGCCGACCTTCGTGAGATCGATTCGACCAAGCAGTGCGTGATCTTTCGTCTGGTTCCACTTCGCGAGCGCATCGAGCACTGCAGGAATGTCGGCGGCGCGATCGAGGAAGTTCTCGAGGCTCGCCGCGTCTTTCATCGACTTCATTCGCTCGTCGCGGGGAATGTCTTTCCACACCGACTCGTCGCTGCCCGCGTGCTGCACGAAGACCGCAACGAAGCCACGGCGCGCCCAATGTTCCCCAAGGAAGGTGTTGCCGCGGTTGGTGCCCCCGAGCCCGTGGCTGAAGAGCAGGACCGGTGAAGCGCCCTTCCCAGCCGGCAGGTACACCCGCAGGGGGATGTCTCTGCGGCGCGCCCCGTCGGTGACCGTGAAGTCCTTCAGCGCAATCTCCCCCGCGTTGGGTGCGAGGGGGTCGTACACAGCGAGAAGGAGACTCAGGGCAAGCGCGCTCATGTCGTGAGGAGAACACGCCCGCCGTGGAAAAGTTGCGGGCCCACGGATGCTCGGGCTCGGCGGCCAGGCGACGCTCGAGCGAGTCGCGAAGCTGCACCGGCACCTGCCCGAAGCGAGCGGCTGTCGGGTCTGGGGACACCAGGTGAGAAGTCCAGTGGGCCCTCACCTGTCACTCGCGTTGACACGCGCCGGACGTCACGGCTGTCGTCGTCTGACCATCGGGGGCTTCGCTCTGGTGTTGAACGCCGTCAACCGCGCCGCCGTGGCGGGCTCGAGCAATCGCGGCGACAACCGGACGCTGCACGCGGGCGCGCACTTCGGGAGCCCGTCGAGCAACTGCACGGCGATGGCGTCATCGACCTCGCCCACGAGCTCGAGACTGTTGAGGGCGTTGAGCTTCGCGGACAACAACTCGCCGATGTCGCGCTTCTCGAAGGTCTCGGCCTGCCAGCGCAACGACCTCAACGACCGCAGCGGGGCGCCTGCCCACGTCAGCCCCTGACCCCGGAACGAGAGCCTCTCGAGCGACGGCAGGCGCTCGAAGCCCTTGCTCAAATCGCCAATGACGATGGTGTCGAGCGGGGGGACCGTCTCGTCGGCCGCATGATCGAACGCGAGCTTCATCAGGCCTGCCGCGCACGGCGCGGCGCACACTTCGCCGAACGTGGCGCCCCAGTCCTCGGTGGCGCTGCGCTTCGTGTAGCCCGCGACACCAAACGTCAGCTCGCGCACGCGGTGGGCGATCGGCACCGCGAGGAAGTCCCGGGTCAACTCGCGACACGAGATTCCCGCCTTGTCGTCGGGAGGCGCGATCGTCACGGCATGGAGCCCTTCGCCGTGCCAGCGCGCGTCGATGAGTTCGACGTTCCAGTTCGACGCGAGGGGGCCGAAGAGCGCCTTCGCGTGGCGTTCGGTGAAGCGCTCGAGCTCTTCTCTGGGGGTGATCTTCGCCAGCCGGTCGAGCGCCTCGAGCGGGGTCTCGCCAGCGCGCAGCTCGAGCTGCGGCTTCGCGGCGTTGACGTCGACGTAGCCCTTGGCGAACTGCGCCTCGATGAAGCGGGTCGCGGTCTGCATCGCCGCCTCGGGCGTCTTCAGCTGAACCAGCTCATCCTCGGGCGGGGCCTCGACCCCCTTCTTGAAGCGAATGAGCTGCACCCGCTTTCCATCGACGTGGATCTGCAGGACCTTCCCGGTCTTCGGATGTTCGAGTCGTCGTGAGAAGAGGGTCATGAAGGGCTTTCAGCGCAGCGAAGGATACCCGCGCGCAGCCTCGACCGCCGAGGCGATCCGCTCGTCGTTGGCTTCGGCGTCGAAGGGCTCCCACAGCACCAGCGACTGCAGCTCGGACAGGCGCTGTTGCAGCGCCGCACCCTGCACGCACGACGAGAGCGTGGTGCGAGCCGTACTGAGCGCGCGCGCGTGCGCGTCGTTGGCGAACTTGCGCGCGATGGCTTCGCGCCACGGCTCGAGCGACTTCCGCTGGGCGAGCACCTGCCGGTTGCGCGCGACGAGGGCGTCGAGGGCAAACGCATCCATCACCAGGTCAGCAACGCCGGCGAGCACGACCTGGTGCTGCTCGAGTGAGTGGCCGTGCACATCGACCGCGGTCTGGAGCGTGAGGCGCGCGAGCTTCTTCAGGTTCTCGACCGCGGCATCGGCCGACGACGACGCCGGGCTGTCACCGAACAACTCGAGCCGGCCCTTCATGGCGCGCTTGAGCAGCGTGCCGGTGATGAGCATGCGGTTGATCTCGTTGGTGCCCTCGAAGATGCGGTTGATGCGCGCGTCGCGGTACGCGCGTTCGACCGGGTATTCCTCGATGTAGCCGGCGCCTCCATGCAGCTGCACCGCGTCGTCGAGACAGAGCCCCAGGTACTCGCTGCCGAGCACCTTCAAGATGCTCGACTCGATGTTGAACTCTTCGATGGCCTCGAGCGCGCTCGCCCCGCCGCTCATGCGCGCGTCGACGAGCCCCGAGGTGCGGTACGCCATCGACTCAACCGCGTAGATCCACGTCGTCATGCGCGCCAACTTCTCGCGCGTCAGCCCGAAGCGGAGGATGGGTGTGTCGAACTGCCTGCGCTCGCTCGCGTAGCGCGTCGAGCCCGCGAGGTGCAGCTTCATGCTGCCGAGCACGCCGGCGCCGAGCTTGAGCCGCCCGAGGTTCAAGATGTTGAACGCGATCTTGTGACCCTTGCCGACCTCACCGAGCAGGTTCTCGACCGGCACCTTCGCGTCTTCGAAGACCAGCGGGCACGTCGAGCTGCCGCGAATGCCCATCTTGTGCTCCTCGGGCCCGATGCTGAGCCCCGGCGTGTCGCGGTCGACGATGAACCCGGTGAAGTGCTCGCCGTCGATCTTCGCGAACACCACGAACACGTCGGCGAACCCGGCGTTGGTGATGTACTGCTTGCTGCCGTTGAGCACCCAGTGCTTCCCGTCGGCGCTCTTCACCGCCTTCGTCTTCGCCCCGCGCGCGTCACTGCCGCTGCCCGCCTCGGTCAACGCGTAGGCGCTCACCTTCCGGCCCGTCGCGAGGTCGGGGAGGTACTTCTGTTTCTGCGCCTCCGTCCCAAACCAGGCGATGGGCAGCGTGCCGATGCAGGTCTGCGCCGCGAAGGTGACCGACCAACTCCCGAGCAGGCTCTTGGCTTCGGCGACCAGCATGGTGGTCGTCTTGTCGAGCCCGCTGCCGCCGTACTTCTCCTCGATGTCGACGCCGAGCAGGCCGAGCTCACCAGCGCGAGCGAGCAGCTCGCGCAGGAGCGCGAAGTCTTTGGCTTCGATGCGCGCGGCCTTCGGCACGACCTCTTCCGCGCTGAAGCGGTGTGCGGTCTCGAAGAACGCCTGGTGCTCGTCGGTGAAGAACTCCGGCGCCATGACCGCCTTCCTTCCGACTGGCTCGATCAGGAAAGCGCCGCCGGTTGATTCCTGAATCAATTTCATGGCTCCGCAGATACCGAATGGCGCGGCGCGATGCCAGAGGGGTAAGAGGCGCCACGATGACGCGACTGATGACGCTCGTGGTGGTGGTGCTGCTGACCGGCTGCGGCCCGGTGATTGGCGACCCGTGCACCGTCGCGCCCGAGTGCGGCAAGGGCGTGTGTCTCACCGCGCCGTTCGCGCCGGGCGGGTTGTGCTCGCTGCTGTGTACGGTGGACGGCGCCGCATGCCCTGCAGGTTCGACGTGCGTCACGCACGCGATCTCCGCTGATGTGGCGGGCTGCTTGAGGTCGTGCACGGCCGATGCTGACTGCCGCGCGGGCTACGTGTGTCGCGTCGAACAGAACAGCGCGACGAAGGTCTGCGTGGGCACCGCAGGTATTCCGTAGCTACTGGCTGAAGGGGTTGAGCAGCGGCACACCCGCGCGCCGAAAGTCGTCGGTGTTGCGGGTGACCAGCGTGAGGTCATGTCCGAGGGCGGTGGCTGCGATGAGGCCATCGCTGGTGGGCAGAGGCGAGCCCTCACCCGTCTCCTCCCTCTCCCCTCGACGGGAAAGGGAGAGAATGGGTTCAACTCAGAGGCCCAGAGAAGCGCCCTGCAGGTGGATGTTCGAACCCGACGCGGCCTTGAGCATGCGCACCTTGTCCGCGCGCTCCTGGCTGACTTCGCCGATGGGGTGCAGGCGAACGGCCTTGCCGATCACGCGCGCCGACTTGCGCGTGAAGATGAAGATGTCGAACGAGTCGGTCTCGTGGTTCAGCACCCAGATGCCGTCGGTTTCCTGCGCCGAGCCGAGCACCGCGCCGGCGGCCGCTGCACGAACGAGCGGGTCAGACGGGGCCGACGAGCCTCGCGAAGGCCACGACGGGCGGGCGGCAAACTACACACAGCGATCGCTGCTTCAAGTACGAAGAGACCGTGAGCGCGCGCCACACTTCGCTTCGGCTGTCTCTGGAAAAGCCCGACGGCACACGCACGCTGCTCGGTGCGATGAGCTGGCCTGACACACTCGCACCCGAGGCGATCTCGTTCATTCGCGACAACCTCTTCGTCGCGCACGCTGGCTCACCGCGAGAGGCGCGCGCCGTACTCGAGGCTGGTCGCGTGACGCCTGCCGGGCGCGCCCGCTTTCTTGCCGACAAGCGCGTCTACGTGCCCGAGCCTCCCGAGAAGCTCGCGTGCTCGGTCGAACTCGAGGAATTCATCGCTGACTTCGGCGTCGCGCTGCGGGCGCTGCGAGCTGCCGCGCCTGACGAGTCGCTCGTGTTCGAGTGGCTGTGAGCTACTTCGCCGAGCCCGCGTCGCGCGCCACGGTGCGCGGGTAGACGAGACAGATGCCCTCGAAGAACGCGCTGTCGGCCTTCGCGTAGTTCACTGCCATCGCCCGCGCGACGTGCTGCAACTGCATGCCGAACGACGGCACGAAGCAGACGTCGGGGGCCGACTTGAACTTCGCCTGAATGCGCACGAAGCCGCGCTGCAGCGTCGTCAGATCCATCTTGCCGCCGCGCACGGGCACGGTCGGGCCGTTCGGGTCTCCGCCGGGCAGCTTGCCGAGGTTGGTCTGCAGCTCGAAGCCGTCGGCACGGTGGATGACGCGGAGCTTTCCGGGCACCGGCTCGTCGAGCCAGTTCTGAAACGAGGGCGCGTCGCGCAAGGTGAGCTGGAACGCGATGGGCGCGTCGGGGTGCTTGAGCCAGACCTCGCGCTTCGTGTCGTCGAACGTCGCGAGCAGCGTGGCGACCTGCACGAGGTACGCGTCTTCGTCGGGGTCGAGCAGCACCACACCCGTCTCGGGGAGCGCAGGCATCACGTCGCCCGCGAGCTTGAGCGTCACGGCCCCTTCAGGAATGGGCGGACCGACGGGCGTGAAGGGCACCACGTCGGTCATCGGGTCGAAGGCGCCGGCGTCGGGCTCAGCGACGACGCGTTCCAGCGGCTCGAGCGGCCTGGGCTGCGCGCGCGGAATCGGGTCGGACTTCTTCTCGGTGCAGGACAGCAACAGCAACGCCACGACGACCACCGACCACGCGAGAGCGGTCCCCCTCTCGTCCCGCGGAGGAGAGGGTCGGGCAGAGGAGGAACCCCGCTGCACAGAGAACGGAACGACGCTCACCCCTCTGCCCTGCGGGGGGAGAGGGAGATTTTCGGTTTTCACTTCTTCGTCTCCTTGAAACGCGTCTCGACACATTGATTCGTCACCAGGCCCTTCGAGGCAGCATCGCGCGCGGCCTCGACCGGCTGTTTGAACAGCAACATGCCGTCGAACCGCTTCGGGTCTTCGAGCTTCCCGCCCGCGTTGCGGATGTAGATGGCCTTCACCCGCTCTGGGAACTCGCTGCGAATCTCGGCGTAGACCTCCGGGTCCTTCTCGCCCGAGTCGCCCACCAGCACCGCCGCGTTCGGCACGCCCTTGAACACTGAGCGAATGACCGGCTGCTTGTAGTTGCTCAGCGTCGAAGGCCCGAGATCGCGCAAGTTGATGCCGAACACCGGGAACTTGTGATTCGTGAGGAATTCCCGCACCCGCGGCAAGAACTGCGAAGGCGAGCCGCTCACCAGCGTGAACCCCGGCCGCTGCCCTTTGTCTTCCTCGAGGCACGCATAGAAGTCGCTCATGCCCTCGACCACCGGCTGCGACTTCGCGTCCTCAGCGAGAGACTTGAGCATGCCCGCCCCCTGCGCCACGTTGGTGACCGCCAGCGTGTCATCGAAGTCACTCACCACGATGAACGGCGCCTTCGGTGACACCACGTTCACCATCGCCACGCCCACGTCGGCGCCCCCCACGTGCGCCTCGGCCGTCGCGAAGCCCACCTCGAACGGCTTCTCGGCCCCGCTGAAAGTGAGCGAGAAATTGCCATCGTTGCCGCTGGTCACGCTGCCTGTGCGGCCCGCGTAACGCAGCTCGACCGATGCGCCTTCCCAGTTCGACGAGGTGAGGCTGCGCAGGTTCCGCGAGAGCGCTGAGCTCCCTCCGGGCGCGTGCTTCAGCACCCGGCCGTTCAGGGTGACCTGTGCGGGTGAACCGATGGTCGGGAAGAGCAACACCGCCGGGCGCGCCCACGCCGCCAGGGGACTGAGAGCCACAAGAACAATGAGAGGCCGCATCGCGTGCTCATGGTAGCTTGTTGCCGCTTTCGAGAGACCGCTCACGTTGTCATCCGAGACGATTCAGTTCGGCAAGTATGAGCTCCTCGACCGCATCGCCGCGGGAGGGATGGCGGAGATCTTTCGCGCTCGATACGAGCCCGCGCCCGGCGTCAGCAAGCAGGTGGTGATCAAGCGCATCCTCCCGCACTACGCCGAGAACAAGGCCTTCATCGGCATGTTCACCAACGAGGCGAAGATCGTGATGGGCCTGTCGCACGGCAACATCGCGCAGGTCTTCGACTTCGGCGCCATCGACGGCGACTACTTCCTCGCGATGGAGCTCGTCGACGGGCATCCCCTGTCGAAGGTCGTCAAGCGCGCGCGGGCGTTCGGCATGCCGGTGCTGCCGCCCGAGTTCAGCGCGTTCATCACCAGCGAGATGTTGAAGGGCCTGCACTACGCGCACGCGCGGCTCGACGATCAAGGCCGCCCGCTGAAGATCGTGCACCGCGACGTGAGCCCGCAGAACGTGCTCATCAGCTACGAGGGCCAGGTGAAGCTGGTCGATTTCGGCATCGCCAAGGCGCGCAACGCCGGCCCCGAAGAGACCGCCGCCAACGCCGTGAAGGGCAAGTACGCCTACTTCTCGCCTGAGCAGGCCAAAGCGAAGGAGCTCGACGCGCGCACCGACGTCTTCGCCGCGGGCATCGTGCTCTACGAATTGCTCACCGGGCAGCTGCCCTTTCAAGGCCGCCTGATGGACGTGCTGGCCCGCATCGTGCGCGGTCAGTTCCAGAAGCCGCGCGAGCTCAACCCGAAGATCCCGCCTGACCTCGAGCGCATCGTGTTGAAGGCGATGGCCCTCGAGAAGAGCGAACGCTACCAGTCGGCCGAGCAGTTTCAGCAAGACCTGAACCGCTTCCTGTCGAACCACCACCCTGAGTTCACGGCGGGCACGGTGACGATGCTCCTGCAGCTCCTCTTCGAAGAGGAACTCGTGAAGGACGGTCGCCCCGTTCAGATTCCCCGCGAGTTCATCGAGCGCGCACAGAAGTGGAAAGAGCCGCTGCCTGCGCCGGTCGCCCCGGGAAACCGCGACGAGTCCGAAGAGCCGACCGAGATGGTCGCCTTCCACGACGCGCCGCGCATGACGTTCGGCACGCCGAAGTTCGACGATCCCCCTGCCCCGCCTGCACGGGAGCGAGGCTTTCCGTGGGTCAAGGCCGTCGGGCTGCTCCTCGCGGCGGCGATCGTCGGCTTTGGTGCGGTGACCCTCGTTCAGCACATGCGCGAGGCCACGCTCGAGATCAACAGCGTGCCCGGTGGCGCCGAGATCGTGATGGACGGCAAGGCGCTGACCCAGCGCACGCCCGCAAAAGTGGGTGGGCTCTCGGGCAACCGCACCGTCACGCTCGAGGTGCTCTCGCCTGGCCATCGCCCGTGGAAGAACACGGTGCCCATCAAGCCGGGTCAGCACCTGGTGGTGGACGCGAAGCTCGAGGTGCTGCCGCCACCCGAGCCACCTCCTGAGCCGCCGAAGCCCCAGCCGCCCCCCGAACCGGTCAAGCCGCCAGAACCACCGCTGGTTCCCGACATCGTCAGCTGGCCCGTCGCGAAGTTCGAGCTCGACGCGAAGCGCCACCACCTCGAGCTCTCGACGAGCGGCGCCACGGCCGTGCCCCTCGACCCCTCGAAGACGTACCGGGTCGCGCTGCAGGGTCAGGCGAAGAGCCTGCCCCCGGGCTGGGGCTACTACGTGCTCAGCGACGGCGGCGCCCTGCCCGGCACGTTCGGTGTCGACCCGCTGCAGATCAAGAGCGCCACGAAGCTCTTCGCCTTTCACGTGCCCAACTCGATGCGCGGCTCGGCTGAGAAAGATGAGTCGAAGCCGCGCGCGCTCACCGTCACCGAGGGCTCCCGCAAGCCGATGACCCGCGCGGTGAGCGAGAAGCTCACCTTCCCCGCGTCGCAGCGCGTGACCGTCACCGGCTTGAGCCCCACCGCGATCTACGAGCTGACGCCCCGGCAGGCCGACCCGCCCGCCATCGCGCGTGAGAAGGGCAGCCCGCTGCAGCTCGTCGTGGTGGGGACCACCGCTGGGCTGATCATCGCACCTGTGAACGAAGCGACGCGCCTCGAAGGCCTCTCGACGTTCTGGGTCACTTACCTCGATGATGCGACCGACGCTGAGTCGGGCCGGATGCACTTCGAGCTGCGTGAAGTCCCGCCGCCGAAGAAGAAGAAGCGGTAAGGGGTCTCCCACATGAACACGCTCAAGTGGTTTGTCTCTGGCCTGTCGCTGGGCCTGGTGTTGGCGTTTGCCTCGTGCGGCACGCCTCCCAGGGCCTGCAACACGACGAACTGTCCCTTCGGCTGCTGCGACGCGGCGGGCACGTGTCAGATCGGCTCTTCTGATTCGCAGTGTGGCTCGCAGGGGCAAGCGTGTGCCGTCTGCACCATCGGCCAGGCCTGTCAGATCGGTCGCTGCATGCTCTTCGGCGGCAACGGTGGGGGCACCAACGGTGGCGGGGCGGGCGGCGGAACGGGTGGCGGCACCGGCGGTGGTGGTGGTGGGAGCACCGACGGCGGCACGTGTGGCCCGTCGAACTGCAGCGGCTGTTGCATGGCAGGCCAGTGCGTGCGCGCGCCGAACAACGCGACCAACGTAGCCTGCGGTACCGCCGGCCAGGATTGCGTCAACTGCACGACGGCTTCGCGCGTCTGCAGCGCGTCGAGCTTCACGTGCACGACCGGCACGGGCGGAGGCGGAGGAGGACCCACGGGCGGTGGCCCGGCGGGTGGTGGCGGGCCTCCGACAGGCGGAGGTGGTACGACCTGCGGCCCCAGCTCCTGCGCGACCTGCTGCAACGCCGGCACCTGCGTGAGCAACGGCGCGAGCAACGCCACCTGTGGCACCGGCGGCAACGTGTGCACCAGCTGCACGGACCTCGGGGGCGTCTGCGCCTCCGGCACGCGCTCGTGCGTCTTCGCTCCCGATGCGGGGTGCAGCGGCTGCTTCGACGGCTTCGGCAGCTGTGTCCCCGCGTCGCAGTCCGCGTCGAGCGTCTTGAGCTGCGGCCTCGGCGGCAACTCGTGTCTGACGTGCAGCGCCGGGCAGGCGTGCCAGTTTGGCCTCTGTGTCACGGGGGATGCCGGCTCCAGCGTGACGGTCGGCAACAGCCGCGTTCGTCTGGTCGAAGGCAACGGCGTCAACAGTGGCCGGCTCGAGGCCTTCATCGGCGGGGTCTGGGGCCAGGTCTGTGACGACGTGTTCTACGCAGACAACAATGGTCCGAACGTCGTCTGCCGCGACCTTGGTTTCACCGGCGGTACGCAGAGCGACTCGGTGGGCCCCAACGACGTGTTCGTGATGGACGACGTCACCTGCACGGGCACCGAGGCCACGCTGCAGCAGTGCAGCTACGTCGGGCAGGCCAGCGAGGACTGCAGCTCCAGCGAGGCCGTGTTCATCACCTGCTTCTGAACGCTCGCTGATCAGCCCGGGTGATCAGCTACAGCCAGACCTGTAGCTGAAAAATTGATCATCGCCGCGACGCACCTACTCTGTGTGGACAGCAAACCCACACGGAGGCAGTCCATGAAGAAGATCGTGTTCACGGCAGTGGCAGTGGTGACGGCGATGGCGACGGTGGCTCTGGCCGGTCACAAGAAGCCGACCAACGACGACGTCGAGAAGGCCATCGACACCCGGCTTCACGCCATGCTCGTGAAGCTCAACGCAGAGAAGAAGTGACTTCATGAGGGGCTCGTGGTGGAAGTCGCACCATGCCCGACATGACGTCGCTCGCAGTCGGCGACAGGCTCGTCTACCCAAACCAGGGCCTGTGCACCGTTACTGAGATCAAGACCGAAGAGATCGCCGGTCAGAAGCTCACCTTCGTCAGCCTGGTCATCGTCGAGACCGGGGCGAAGGTGAAAGTCCCCAAAGAGAAGCTCGAGAAGAACGGCGTGCGGCGCGTCTCGACGCCCGACGACGTGAAGAAGGTCATCGACTTCCTCAAGAGCGACTCCGAGAAGGCCTCGCTCGACTGGAAGAAGCGCGCCCGCGACAACACCGCGCGCTTGTCGGAAGGCGGGCTCATCGGCCTCGCCACCGTCGTCAAAGATCTCCAGATCCTCTCCGAGCTGCGCCCGCTCCCGCCCAAGGAACGCGAGCAGTACAACGACGCGCGCCACCTCTTCGTCGAAGAGCTCGCTGCGGCGATGGGCGTGACGCCTGCTGACGCCGAAGACGCGTTCGACATTCTGCTCTTCGTGCCCGGCAAAGATCGCCCCAAGCGCAGCATCGAAGAGTTCCAGGGCATGGGCGTCGACGACGACCTGGGGATGGATGGCGACCTCCTCGGCATGGACGGCGAAGAGGCCGCGCCCGCAGAGGAAGAGAAGCCCGAAGAAGGTGAAGAGTCTTCGGAAGGCGACGAAGACGAGGGCAAGAAGAAGAAGCCCGCGGCCGCCACCAAGCCGGCCAAGGGGAAGGGCAAGTCGCTCATCTCCGACCTCGAGGTCACTGCGCCCGCCGCCACCGCGCTCACCGAAGCGCCGAAGAAGCGCGGTCGTCCTCCGAAGCCGAAGCCCGAGACGACCGAGCCGCCTCCTCCGCCCAAGAAGCGCGGTCGACCGCCCAAGCCGAAGCCGGAGGTGACGGGTCCTCCGCCTCCGCCGAAGAAGCGTGGTCGTCCGCCCAAGCCCAAGTGATCTGAAAAGAGCCCACCGTGATCCGCATCTTCACGCTCGACGAGTTCGATCCCGCGCTGCTCAAGGCGCTCACCAAGTCGCTGTACACGGCGTTCGGCGTTGGCGCCGAGCACAGCGGCCCCGTCACCGTGCCGCACGGCCAGCAGGAACCGTACGACGCCAACAAGCTGCTCGACGCGATGCCCAAAGTGCACGCGCTGGCCGACGACAAGGTGCTCTTTCTCACCGCCCGCAAGCTCGCCCCGCGCAAGCTCGCGTCGGGTGAAGCACCGACGTTCGGGCTGTCTCGCTACGGCGCCCAGCGCGCGGTGGTGACCACCTCGACCATCAAGAACCTCAGCGTCGACACGGTGAAGACGCTCTCGCGCTACGCGATGCAGGAGGTCGGTCACACCTACGGCCTGCACCACTGCCTCGACCCGCGCTGCGCGATGTACCCGCAGTGGACGCCGTCGTACGCGACGGGCGACTCGACGTTCTGCACGTTCTGCCGCGACACGGTCGACGCGAAGATCCGCACCACCAAGTCCTGACCATGGAAGCGAAGTGGGCGCGGGCCGAGGGACTGGTGGTGGCGGCTGTTGCGCTGCTCGCCCTCGGGTTCCAGCTCTGGTTGCCGAGCACGCACGTCCCCGAGAGCGACTACACCGCCGTCGCGCAGGTGCTCTCGACCGAGCGGCAACCGGGTGACGTGGTGCTCCTCGCCCCGTGGTGGTCGGAGCGCGCCCGCATCTTCGTGCCCGAAGGCCTCCCCGTCGTCGGCTACCAGGGCAGCGATGGCGACTCACTCGAACGCTACGCGCGCATCTGGGTGCTCGCGCAGCCCAGCCAGCCCCGCGCCGGCATGGCTGCGTTCGACAGCGCGTTTCTCCCCTCACGGACCCAGGTGGGCGCCGAGCGCCAGTTCGGCAAGCTGTCGCTGCGGCTGTTTCAGAATGGCCGGCACCGGCCGGTGGTGTTCGACGCCACCAACGCGCTCGCGCAGGCGCAGGTGTACCTCGAGACGCCCGACGGCAATCGGCAGCCCTGCCCGCTCTCCGGAAACGGGTTCCGATGCCCGAATGGCAAGACGGTGACGCGTGAGCTGCGCGAGGTGCACTTCGCGCCCTTCCCGTGCGTGAAGGTCGAAGCGCCCGGTGGCGCCACCCGCGTGGTGGTCGAGTTCACGACGCCCGCGGCCGAGACCAGCTCGCTGTCAGCCGGGTACATCTGGGAATACGGCTCGTGTCGTGACTGCACGCCATCGACGGTCTGGCTCGAGGTGAACGGCCAGTCGCAGTCGATCGAGCTGGCCGCGGGTGACGAGCTCATGCACCGCCTCGAGGGCCCGGCGTTGCCCGAGGGCGCGAGGGTGCGGCTGGCGATGATGTCGCAGAACCCGAACTCGCGGGTGGTGTGCCTGGTGATGACGGGCAATGGGAGGGCGCCATGAAGGGCCTGACCGATCGCCGCATCGCGTGGGTGCTGTTCGCGGTGGGGCTGCTCTCGTTGCTGCTGACCGAGAAGCCCGTCGGCTTCGGCCGCGACGAGAGCGTCTACTTCCACGCGGCCGAGAGCCATGGGCGCTGGTTTCAGTTGCTGGTGACGTCTCCGAGCGAGGCGGTGAAGGACGAGGCCATCACCCGGCACTTCGACTTCAACCATGAGCACCCGGCGCTGATGAAGAACCTGTTCGGCATCAGCTTCGTGGTGCTCCACGAGAAGCTGGGGCTGTTGCGCCCGGCGGCCGCCTTCCGCTTCCCGGCGTTCGTCTTCGCAGCGTGGATGCTGCCGTTGATCTTCCTGCTCTCGCGGCGGCTGTGGGGTCAGGCCGCGTCGATCTTCGCAGCGGTGTCGTTCTTCCTCGTGCCGCGGCAGTTCTTCCACAGCCACCTCGCCTGCTTCGACGTGCCCATCGCCACGATGTGGGTGCTCACCGTCTTCTGCTTCGTCGAGGCGCTCGAGAAGCCGCGCTGGTGGCTCTACACCGGCCTCGCCTTCGGGCTCGCGCTGGGGGCCAAGCACAACGCGTACTTCATCGTCGTCACGCTGGTGCCCTTCATTCTCTGGCGCGGGTGGCAGCTCACCAGGGCCGCCCCCGAGGCGCGCGGGCTCTTCTTCGGCATCAACGGCGTCTTCGTGTTCGGCGCCGTGCTCTACGGGCTGATGGCCGCCGCCATCGGCCCCGAGAAGATGCTCTCGACCTTCAGCGCACAGAGCCCGCAGCTGGGGTTGTACCTGGTGGTCTGCGCGCTGGGCGCGTGGCTGACGTGGAAGCTGCACGCCGTGAACGTCGAGGCGTTTCGCGTCATCGCGCCGCTGGTGGCGATGGCGGTGCTGGGCCCGCTCGTCTTCTACGTGCACTGGCCTTACCTGTGGCACCACCCGGTCGATCGCACCGCCTGGTATTTGAACTTTCACCTGACCCACAACCACTACACCTGGTTCTACCTGGGCGAGCTGCTGCGGGCGCCGCCCTTCCCGCTCGCCTACGTGCTGGTGAAGACGGCGCTGACGGTGCCGACATCGATCTTCCTGCCGATGACCCTCGGCTTCGGCTGGCTCGGCGTGAGGGCGTGGAAGAAACAGCTCACCGGCTTCGAGTTCATCGTCGGCGCGAACGCGGTGATGTCGATCGCGCTCATCAGCCACCCCAACGTGCCGCACTTCGGCGGCGTGAAGCACTGGTTCCCCTCGATGCCGTTCCTCGCGCTGTTGGCGGCGGGCTCGCTCGAGCGCGGCGCGAAGGGGCTCTCGGAGGTGCTGCTGCCAAAGCTCAAGGCCGCCACCGAGCCGCGGGTGTTGATCGCGCTCGCGGTGCTGGTCGGATCCTCAGGCTTCATCGCCACGGCGCGTGTGTACGAGTTCGGCACCAGCGCGTACTCCGAGCTGGCGGGCGGGCTGCCGGGCGCGGCGTCATTGGGAATGCAGCGGCAGTACTGGGCGAACAACCTCTCGGGCGTGCTCGAGTGGATCAACGCCAACGCGACCCCGGGCGAGCGCATCTACTTCCACGAGAACCACGGCGGTCAGATTCGCGACCTGCAGCGCAACGGCATGCTGCGACCTGACGTGCAGGGGGTCGGCGGGCCCGACCAGGCGCAGATGGTCGTGTACCAGTACCACCAGGAATTCCGCGACGCGGAGTTCCAGACCTGGCAGGCGTTCGGTTCGGCGCGACCGGTGTACGGGCTGTACCTCGACGAGACGCCGCAGATCGTCATCTACCGTCGGCGGTAGCGGTCGCGCGAAGCGTCAAAGTGACTGGCCCCCGGTCACGATGAGGCAGCACAGTCGGCACATCGGCGCGCCTCGGGGATGGCGTTGAGGCGGCGGGGCTCGATGGGCTCGCCGCAGCTGTCGCAGCGCCCCCAGGCCCCCCGCGCCAGCCGCTCCAGCGCAGCCTCGATCTCCCGCAACTCGACGGTCTCCCGGTCTGACAACAGCAACAACACGTCGGAGATCTCCTCATTCTCGGCCTGATCTTCCTCGCGACGTTCGCTGCTCAGCCCGACCGCGTCGGCGTCGTTCCTGGTGCGCGACTTCGAAATGACGTCTCTGCGGCGCAGCAGCACTTCTTTCGCATGCGTCGTGTTCTGGAGTGGGCTCATGCCCCGGGTTGCTGCAAGGCGCTGGCCCGGCTTCGTGCTGGCAACAGTCTCCACCGGGGTCAGGAGAGAGTAGAGAGGCAGCTCTGCTCAAGGGGTCCCGCATGGTGCGTTCAGCTCTCTTCATCGTGCTCGGCCTCGCGCTGGCCGGGTGTGACCAGAAGTCGGAAGCGCCGCTCAAGCGCGCCACGGTTCAGCGCACGGGCGGCACCACCTTCGAGATCGTGCCCTCGGCGGGGCAGATGCCGTTCTGCCTCGTGTACACGGTGTCTCGCAGCGGGCTGACACGGCAGCTGACGATGTCTCGGAGCAACCAGTCGTTCGAGTGCCCGGCGGGCAAGGCCGTCGGTCACCACGCCTACAGGGTGCCGCTCAACGAAGGGCCGGTGAAGGTGTACCTCTTCTTCACGAGTCAGGCGGTCAACGCGGCGTCGGTGAGTCAGCAGATCCTCGACGCGCCCGATCGGCAGTCGCTCTCGGTGATGAACATGCGGTTGCCCGGTCAGGCAGCGTTCGAGACGCTCGAGTTCACGCCCGAAGAAGACGTCGCAGCCGAGGTCGGCGAAGTGCTGGGCGTCGACGCCGGTGTTCCCTCTGCCGTGGACGCCGGGCTGTGAAGTCATCGCTCGCGCTCGTGGTGGTGGCGGTGGCGCTCGTCGGGTGTCCGCGTGAGCGACTGCGCCAGGGCTCGTGCCGCGAAGACGCCGACTGTGGCTCGCCGAGCAGCGCCTACCGCTGCGAGACGCAGACGGGTGTCTGCTACTGCCGCACGGACTCGGCGTGCCCCGGCTCGCAGTTCTGCAACACCGTGGGTTTCTGCCAGGACCGCGCGGGCTGCGCGACGAACCTCGATTGCCCCGACACCACGACGTACTGCGATACCGCGAGCGGCCAATGCGTCTCGCGCGGGCGCTGCACGAGCGATCTCCAGTGCGAGCTCGGGCAGGTCTGCGACACCGCGCGCTCGGTGTGCGTCGAGGGCTGCCGCAAAGACGGCGACTGCCCCGGCTCGTCGTGCCGGTGTGGTGAGACGACGTGCGCCTGCACGGGCACGACGCCCGAAGAGCTCGCGCGCTGCAGCATCGGCACGTGCGACCCGAACTTCTGCAGCAACGAGACGTTCTGCCGCTTCGGCGAGCTGTGCGGCATTCCTGAAGACGCGGGCGTGACGCGCAACACCTGCTTCTCCGACTACGACTTCGATCGACGGCCGTACTGCGCGCGCTGCACCTCGGGTGGCGGCGTCGACACCTGTGGCCGCGGGCCGAACTTCTGCATCATCGATACGCGCACCAACTCGACGTACTGCGGCGCCGACTGCAGCCAGGGCCAGTCGTGCCCGCGCGGGTACGGGTGTCGCGACATTCGCGTCGTCTTCACGCGGTGGCAGTGCAGCACCACGCAGGCGTGCCCGGGTGACCCCAACCTGCCCTGCACGATGGACTCCGATTGTCGCCGGGGAGGCACGTGCACCAGGTCACCGGGCGCGGCGAGTGGGTACTGCGCGGGGCAGTGTCGGCTGCGCGAGGGGAGCAGCTTTGGCTACTGCAGTTGCCAGGTCGACGAAGACTGCGCGACCGAGAGCTGCTCGCAGGGCGAGTGCACCATCACGCGGCGCAAGTGCGTCGACGACTCGCAGTGCCGCACGATTCGCTGTGTCGACTTCGAGAACGCGGGCGCGTGCTTGATCGGTCAGAACTGCACGCCGAACAACGGGCTGACCTGCATCGAAGTGCAGTGACCACCGTCAGAGGCGAGCGCATCGCAGCCCTGCATCGTCAGAGGTGATCTGCAGCGCCCGCTTGCCACCTCCGGTGAGCCAGACGCCGGGCGGTGGCCGCTCGCACACACGCCAAACGAAGGCACGATCGATGTCGAAGCCCTCATCGGCCCCGCGACAGACCTGTCCCGTGGGAACGAGCCGCAGCGTGCCCGCGTCAGCGTTGACGTCCCACGTGCAGCCGAAATCGGCGCTGGGTTTTGGGTCCTGCTCGTCGCCGAACACGAGCTGCATGCCGATCTGCTGGCTGACGCCACCATCGGGGTTGCGCATGCACCCGAGCGTGTCGAGGTTCACGACAGGCGAGTCACAGGTGTCGATGCCAGAGCAGCCCTGGACCATCAATGTCGCGAGCGAGAGAAAGCGGAGCATGGGCCCGCCGCGAAGCAATTGGCGGACCACGGCAGCCCCGGCCCTCTCCCCGCGCAGCAGGGAGAGGGAGAACGTCAGGGGAAGAGCGCGCTGATCTTCGCGGTGAGTTCGGGCGTGAGCTTCTCGACCACCTCGAGCGCGACCATGTTCTCGGCGACCTGTTCCTTGCGCGTGGCGCCGGTGATGACGGTCGACACGTTCGGGTTCTTGAGACACCACGCGATGGCGAGCTGCGCGCGGGTGACGCCGAGCTCCTTCGCGAGGGGCTCGAGCTGCTTCACCTTCGCGATGTTCTCGGGCGTGACCATCTTGTCCTTGAGCCACCCGTAGCTCTGCTGGGCGAAGCGCGACCCCTCGGGGATGCCCGCGTCGTACTTGCCGGTCAGGAGGCCTGACGCCAGCGGGCTCCAGATGGTGGTGCCGTACCCGTGCTCAGCGAAGAGCGGGAGGTATTCCTGTTCGAGGCGGGCGCGGGCCAGCAGGCTGTACTGCGGCTGCTCCATCACCGGCGGCGTGGCGCCGATGGCCTTCGCGATCTGAATGGCCTTCGCGATGTCGGCGGCGCTCCACTCGCTGGTGCCCCAGTAGAAGAGCTTCCCCTGCTTGATGAGGATGTCGAAGGCGCGCACCGTCTCTTCGATGGTCGTGTCGGGGTCGGGCCGGTGGCAGAACGCGAGATCGAGGTAGTCGACCTGCCAGCGCTTGAGCGCGTTGTGGAAGCCCTCGATGACGTGCTTGTGCGAGAGGCCTGTGTCGTTCGGCCCGTCGCCGCCCCAGAAGATCTTGGTCGAGAGCACCATCGACTCGCGGCGCCACCCCGTCTGCTTGAGGATGCGGCCCATCGAGCGCTCGGCCTCACCCTTCGCGTACACCTCGGCGCCGTCGAAGAAGTTCACGCCCAGGTCGTAGGCCGCGACCATGCAGGCCTTCGTCGCCTCGTCGCCCACCTGGCCGCCGTAGGTGACCCACGAGCCCAGCGAGAGTTCACTGACCTTCAGCCCCGTTCGTCCCAGTCGGCGGTAGCGCATGCGTGTCGGTCTAACGCGCGCTGCGACAGGAAGCTGGGTCTTCGAGAGCGCCCGTACGCACGTTCAGGCCGGGGCCAGCAACGCAGGCAGAACCACCTCGGCGCCCCCCACGAGCGAGTGCATCGACGCGAAGGGCGAGGGCTCGACGTTGACGTTGATGGTCAGCGCACCGGACACGTCAGCGCAGCGCACGGCGTAGCTCGTGATACCCACCGAGAAGCTGGTGCCGACGAAGACGACGACGTCGGCATCGTTGAGCGCCTTCTTGGCGCGCCACGACTGGAACTCGGCGTGCGACTCGTAGTGTTCGTCGAAGAGCAGCACCAGCGGGCGCATCGGGGCGTCGCAGTGGCCACACGTCGGGAAGACGCCGTCCTTCAGCTTTGAGAGGTCGACGGAGTTCACCGGGTGGTCGACCCCCTCGCACCCACCACCGCTGGCGCAGATGAACCGATCGTGTCGGCCATGAATCTCGATGAGCTGGTGCTCGGGGTGGCCCGCAGGGCGGTGCAGGCCGTCGATGTTCTGCGTGATGACGAGATCGTCGCTCTTGCGCGCCATGAAGGCGGCGAGCGCGCGATGCCCCGCGTTGGGCTCGAACGACTTGAAGAGATCTCCGTGCGAGCCGAGCCAGAACTCGCTCCACCACGCGACCGGGTCGTCCTTGAACTTCTGAAAGGTGCCCCATTCCATGACGCTCTTCGCCCAGATGGCCTCGGGACCCGTGCGGTAGGCGCGAATGCCGCTCGGCACGCTGAGGCCAGCGCCGCACAGAAAAACGACGCGCCGCGCGTCGCGGAGCCGGGGGACGAGGTCACTCGCCTTAGAGTCCATGTGGCTCTTTTAGCAGGTCTGGTAGGAGCCTGCCCGTGCCCACGCTCTCGAAGCCGACACTCGAACAGCTCGCCCACTACGCCGCCGCGTTCAACCAGTCAGAGACGTTGAAGCACTTCGGGGTGAAGGTGGGCTTTCCTGACACCGAGACGGTGGAGGTGGTGCTGGCCTCGGTGCAGCCGTCTCAGCGCGGTGGCCTGGGGAGTGATGCCGTCAATGGCGGCGTGCTGGCGGCGATCTTCGATCTGGTGATCGGCTGTGCACCCGCGCTGGTCGACCCCACGCGGCGGTCGGCGACGGTGCAGTTGTCGATCCACTTCATGAACCCGGTTCGCGGAGACGCCGTGAAGGCGCGCGCGAAGGTGACGAAGGGCGGCAACACCCTGGTGTTCGCGAGCGCGTCGATCTTCGACTCGACCGGCACGGAGTGTGCGACGGCGACTGGCATGTCGCGCCTGTCGAGCCTGCCGTGGGCAAGCGACGGCACGCCCGCAATCAACTAGCCCCCTGCAGCTGCAGCGCCGGAGTCGGGCCCCTCAGCCCAGCCCTCTTCCTGCTCACGCAGGGAGAGTCAGTTGAACTTCACGTCAGCGATGCGCGGCCACGGCTTCGCGGCCTCGAGCTGCAGCGCGAGCTCGAGCAACACACGCTCGTTGCCGCGGTTCGCGCCGAACTGCACCCCAATTGGCAAGCCCGAGCTCGTGCGTGAGAGCGGCAGCGAGATCGCCGGCGCGCCTGTCACGTTGTACGGCGGCGTGAACGGCACGAACCCGCGCAGCCGCGTGAGCTTGGTCTCGAAGTCGACGTCGGGCGCCAGATCGCCCACCCGCGGCGGGGGCACGGCGATGGTGGGCGAGAGCACCACGTCGAACTTCTCGAAGACCGACAAGAAGCTCTGCTGCTGCGTCATCAACCGGTAGGTCGACCCCGCGCCCTTCAGCTTCTCGCTCGCGAAGCGGTGGCTGAGCCCCTTCGTCCACGGGTCGATCTTCGACTTGTCGAACTCGGGGTGCGCCAGCGCCTTCATGGTGCCCGCCTGGGCCCACGCGACGAAGCTCCAGTAGCGGATGAAGTCGTCGATGAACTCGAACTTCACCGGACAGGGAATGAGCTGAACGTGGTGACCCAGTGACTCGCACAGCTTCCCGGCATCGAGCGCGGCCTGCTTGAACTCGGCGTCGATGGGGCTGTTGTCAGGCGTCTGGGTGTAGAGGCCAATCTTCAACGAAGAGGCGGGGGCCGGTGCGGTGGGGATCATCGACGGCATGCTCTTCTTCGGCACCAGCTTCGACAGCGCGTTCCAGAACGCGACGGTGTCACGCACGGTACGCGAGACCACGCCGTGGGTCGCGATGTTCACCGGCAACAGGCGGCTGGCTTCCATGTCGAAGCGGCCCCGCGTCACCTTGAGCCCGACCAGCCCGCAGCACGCCGCAGGAACCCGAATCGAGCCGCCGCCATCGCTCGCATGCGCGATGGGGAGAATGCCCGAAACGACCAGCGACGCCGCGCCACCGGACGAGCCACCGGGCGTGCGCGTGGTGTCCCACGGGTTGCGACAGGGGGGCGCGCCGAGCGGCTCGGTCGTCGCGGTGAGGCCGAGCTCCGGGGTCGCCGACTTGCCCAGGCTGATGAAGCCGATCTTCTCGAACTCGTTCACGAACGGGTCGTTCTTCTTCGGCGGCGTGGGCCCTGCGGCGCGCGAACCGAAGCCGGTCTTTACGCCCGCGACGTTGGCGAGATCTTTCACCGCCGACGGTACGCCGCCGAACGGCTGGTCGCTCAGCATCTGCCCTTCGAGGCGCTTCGCGTGCTCGAGCGCGCGCTCGAAGGTCGGGGTGACGATGGCGCCGAGCTTCTCAAGCTGCTGGGCGCGGCCGATGGCGGCCTCGACCACTTCCTTCGGGGACACGTCGTGGTTGCGGAGGTGTTCTGCCGTCTCCGTCGCGTCCCACGTCGCCAGCTCGTTCATGGCGCGCTTCATGGGGGCAATGCGGCGGTGCGTCAACCAGTCAGGCCGTCCCCGCCGCGCGCGTAGGGGTCGAGGCCTCCGGAGTTCGTGATGGCAGAACACCGGAAAAACGTACAACCGGCCCCCGAGAGGGCACGGAGCGACCTGCGACCCGCCGTACGCGGGGTGTGGGGCGGGACATCAAGGGTTGCGGATGCACCGGGTCGGGTTGCGAAAGCAGTTCGACAGGGAAGCGCGTTTCCCGAACAGGTCCCTCGTGCTCCCTGGCGCGGGTTCGATTCCCGTCGGAGGCACTGAGGTGGGCTCGTACACTCGCGCCGCTGCATGCCTCCCCCGTTCGCCACCCGCGCGCAATTGCACTCGTGGCTCGAGGCGCACGGGCTCGCGCACGTCGCGCGCTTCAACCTCGAGGCGGCCGCGCCGTTCCTCGACGAGTCGTTGTGGAAGGCGCTGCGGTCTGCGGGCGCGAAGCGGCGGTTGAGCGACCTCGCCTCGGACGAAGGCATCGCCGCCGCGACGAAAGACTGGCTCGCCGACCCACGACTCAAGGTCGACGCGCCCATCGCGGTGCAGAAGCTGATCGCGCTCGAGGAGGAGCAGGCCCAACGCGCACGCGAGCAACTGAGCAAACGCCTCTCGCCGCCCGTCGATGAACGCCTCGTCGAAGTGCATGCGTCACTGCTGAAGCTGCGCACGAAGTTCACCGACGCCATCGCCCCGCGCACCGACGACGCACTCGCTGGCGAGAACCTCGACTTCGACCCCGCCCTGCCCGGCTTTCGCTGCAAGGGCCTGCTGCCGACCGAGTTCCCCACGCGGCTGGGTGGCGGCTTTCAGCGCCCGCTCACCAGGCTCACGGTGCTGCGCGACGGCTCGAAGGTCGAGTGCAGCTGCGGCGCCATCGCGTGTGTGCACGGGCTGGCGACGCTCGACACCGTCTTGTTGCGTCTCCACGGAGGCCTTCAGCCGACCGTCGTCGAAGAGCTCGCCCGCCCCGCGTGGAAGCGAACCCTGCAGGCCCTGGAAGCCGCGCTCGCGAAGGAGCTCGAGACGCGCGCGAACGCAGACGACGTCGTCACCTTCTGGCTCGGCGCGACCGAGACCGAGGTGTTCGTCACCGGGTGCCTCAACGGCGAGCCGACGCCCCGCAGCGAGCTGCTCGCGAGCGTGAAGAAGCCGGCCGATCTGCCGCTGGTGGCGTTGATGCCGGAAGAAGGAGAGCCCGCTTCGAGGACCTTCCTCGAGAGCCTCATCGGGCACCCTCGCGTGTTCGCGCAACGCGACCCTTCGCTGCCCGTGAAGATCGAGCGCGGCCCCATCGGCGTCGCGGCCGATGAGCGCGGCGGCGTGGTGCGACTGACGGCGGCGCTCGAGGGAGCGGCGCTGCCCCCCGGTCTGCTCGAACGCGTGAAGCGCTCGAAGCCCGAAGAGCTGATTCATCTCTGGGACGAAGGCGCACGAGTGCTCACGCTGCTCGAGATTCGCCCCGAAGTGCGCGCGCTGCTCGAGGTGCTCGGTCGCGACAACTCGACCTTCCCGCCCGAGGCGCACGGCGCGCTGTTGCAGTCGCTGGGCAAGCTCGCACAGCACGTGCCGGTGGCGATGCCCCGCAGCGTGATGGGCGACTCGGTGCCCGCAGAGCTGACGCCCGTGTTGCGACTGGAGCCGCGGCGCAGCGGCGCGGTCGAACTCGAGGTGCGCATCCGTCCCCTCGCAGAAGCCGCGGCGCTCGGTCCCGGCCGTGGCTCACGCGATGTGCACGTGCGGCGAGGCGACAAGCCGTTTCACACCGTGCGCGATCTCGAGGCCGAGCTCGAGTTGGCGCACCAGCTCGTGGCTGCGCTTGCCCTGCAGGAAGCCGTGCAGAGCGAGCTCAACCCGTTCGCCTTCGAGTTCGAGCGCACCGAGAAGCTGTTCGAGGTGCTCGAGGCTGCGGGCCGACGTGCCGCGCCTCCGCAGCTGGAATGGGTCGGCAATCCCCTGCGTGTCGTCGGCTCACTCGGGCCGCGGGCGCTGCGCGTCGCGATGAAGGAAGAGGGCAGCTTCTTCGGCGTGCTGGGTGAGCTGAACGTGCACGGCGAGCGCGTCGAGCTCGCGCGGCTCATCGAGGCGGCGCGGCGTGAAGCCCGCTACGTACAGGTGTCTCAGCACAACTGGGTCGAGCTGACTGAGGTGCTGCGCCGGCACCTTGCGCGCGTCGGCGAGCACGTTCACCACGCGAAGAAGGAGATGCTGGTCGGGCCGGCAGCCGTCTTCGCGCTGCGCATGCTGCAGGACGCGGGCGCCACCATCGAAGGCGACAGCGCGTGGAAGTCACTGCTCGAACGAGTCGAAGCAGCGCGTGGTCTCGACCCGAAGCTGCCACGCGGGCTGAAGGCCAGGCTGCGCCCGTATCAGCTCGACGGCTTTCGCTGGCTGTGCCGGCTCGCAGCGTGGGGCGCAGGCGGTGTGCTCGCCGATGACATGGGGCTTGGGAAGACCGTGCAGTCGCTCGCGCTGCTGTTGCACCGCGCGAAGCTCGGGCCGGCGGTGGTCGTCGCGCCGACGTCGCTGTCCTACAACTGGAAGGCTGAGGCCGCGCGCTTCGCGCCTTCTCTGAGGATCCATCTCTACGCAGAAGCGACCGATCGCGACGCGTTGCTCGAGAAGCTGAAGGCCGGCGACGTGCTGGTCATCAGCTACGGGCTCGTGGTGCGTGACGTGAAGAAGTTCGCCTCGCGGCAGTTCGCCACCGTGGTGTTCGACGAAGCGCAGAACGTGAAGAACGCGCAGACCCAGCGCTTCCTCGCGGCAAAGGCGATTCAGGCCGAGTTCCGGTTCGCGCTGTCGGGCACTCCGCTCGAGAACCACCTCGGTGAGCTGTGGAGCCTCTTCGCGCTCGTCTTCCCGCAGTTGCTCGGTCCGTGGCCGGCCTTCCGAATCGACTTCGCGTTGCCCATTGAGAAGATCAACGATCCCTGGGCGCTGCAGGCGCTGACCAACCGCATCGAGCCCTTCATCCTCCGGCGCACGAAGAACGAGGTCGAAAAAGAGCTGCCCCCGCGCATCGAGATCCACGTGCCGGTGCTGCTGTCCCCCGAGGAGTGGGAGCTCTACGAAGACACCCGCCTTGCCGCGCTCTCGGATCTCGAGACCCCTTCGTACGAATTGAAACAGCAAGAGCGCCGCGTGCAGGTGCTCGCGATGCTCACGCGCCTGCGACTGGCGGCCGCGCACCCGAAGCTGCTCGATGACCGATCGACCATTCCGTCCTCGCGCCTCGCGAAGCTGGTCGAGCTCGTCGAAGAGCTGCGCGCCGAAGGTCAGGCGATGTTGATCTTCAGCCAATTCACCTCGCACCTCGAGCTGGTGCAGGAGGCGCTCGAAGCGCGCGGGCATCGACTGCTGGTGCTCGACGGCAGCACGGCGCCTGCCGAACGGCACGAGCGCACGAGTGCGTTTCAGTCGGGCGACGCGTCGATCTTCCTGCTCTCACTGAAGGCGGGCGGTGTGGGCTTGAACCTCACGGCAGCGACCAACGTCATTCACCTCGACCCGTGGTGGAACCCGGCGGTCGAGGCGCAGGCGAGCGATCGCGCTCACCGCATCGGCCAGACGCGCACCGTCACCATCTACCGGCTGGTCGCGCTGAACACCGTCGAAGAGAAGATGCTTCACCTGCAGGAACGAAAACGCGCTCTCATCGCGCGCGTGCTGAGCGGCAAAGACCTCGCGGGCAAGCTCGGTACTGATGAGCTGATCGAACTGCTGCGCAACGCCACGCCTGTGCCTCCACCGAAGGAATGAGGAACCGATGCTGAAGATCATTCCACTGGGCGGGCTGGGCGAGGTCGGCATGAACACCATGGTGTTCGAGCACGCCGGGCGGCGGTTGCTCGTCGACTGCGGCCTCATGTTCCCGCGGCTCGATCAGCTCGGCGTCGACGTGGTGCTGCCGGACTTCACGTGGCTCAAGGACGCGGCGGAATCACTCGACGGCATCGTGCTCACCCACGCGCATGAAGATCACCTCGGCGCGCTGCCGTGGTTGCTCCGCGAGCTCGACGTGCCGGTGTACGGAACGCCGTTTACGCTCGCGCTGGCGAGACATCGGCTCGAGGAGGCCGAGGTGAAGGGAGACCTCCGCGCCATCGGGCCGGGCACCCCGTTCGCGGTCGGAGATCAGTTCACCGTCGAAGCCCTGCGCGTCACCCACTCGGTGCCCGATGCAGTCGGCCTCAGCATCACCACGAGGAGCGCCCGCGCGATTCACACCGGCGACTTCAAGTTGGACGGCATGCCCATCGACGGGCAGCTGACCGATCTCGATCGCATGGGCGCGCTCGGGGAAGAAGGCGTCGACGTGCTGCTGTCGGACTCGACGAACGCCGAGGTCGAAGGCCAGGCGGGCAGTGAGAACGACGTGAAGGAGACCTTCGAGCGCGTGGTCTCACAGGTGAAGGGGCGCGTGATCATCAGCATGTTCGGCTCGCACCTCCACCGCGCGTCGCATGTCATCGCGCTGGGGCGAAAGTTGGGGCGCAAGGTGTTGCTGCTGGGCCGCAGCCTGCAGCGCAACGTGCAGCTCGCGATGAGCGTCGGGATCATGGACCGCGCCGACGACGTCCTCATCCCCTTCGAAGCTGCGCCCGCGATTCCGGGAAGCCAGTTGCTGATTCTGTGCACCGGCGCGCAGGCCGAGCCGCGCTCGGCGTTGATGGGGCTGCTCAATCCGCAACCCGGCCCGCTGCGCCTCGAGCGCGGTGACACCGTGATCATCAGCTCGCGCACGATTCCCGGGAACGAGCCGAACGTGAGCGGGCTCATCAACCGGCTCATCGCGCTCGGTGTGCACGTCATCACCGCGCGACAAGAGCCGGGTGTGCACGTGAGCGGTCACGCAGCGAGAGGTGAGCAGCGAAAGGTGCTCGAGCTGACGAAGCCGAGGTCCTTCATTCCGATTCACGGGGAGCTGCGGCATCTGCACGCACATTCCGAGTTGGCGAAGTTGTGCGGGCTCGACGACGCGCGTCGTTTTCTGGTGACCGATGGTGACGTGGTGGGCATCGACGGCGACGGAGGCCGCACCCTCGGCCGCGTTCCCGCCGGCAAGCACCTCATGCGTCGCGAAGGGGTGGCGCCGGTGAGCGAGCTCTCGCTGCAAGAACGTCGCTGGCTCGCCGAGACGGGCGCGGTGTTCGCGGTGGTGGTGATGCAGGTGGGCAGCGGGAAGATTCTGCACGGCCCGGTGCTCCACGGTCAGGCGCTGCAGGGTGACGAGATGGCCGCGATGCCGCTCGCCACTGAGGGCGCGCGCAAGAGCCTCGACGACTTGAGCCCGGCGATGCGCGGCGACGACGTGCGCGTGCGTGAGGAGATCATCAAGGGCGTACGCCGGGTGTTCAAACAACTGCTCGGTACGAAGCCGACCATCATCCCGATGATCGTCCGCTTGCAGTAACGTGCGCTCATGGCCGGAATTCCGAAACAGAACCTCATCGTCCTCGCCGCGCTCGAGATGCCGATTCTCGCTGCGGCGGCGCTTCGCTTCGCGACGACGGAAGCGACGACCGATGCGCAGGCCCAGGCCAGGCTGATCTGGTTCATCGCCAGCACGGTCACCGCCTCGATGGCCGTCACCGTGCATGTGCTGCGATTGATGGTCTTTCTGAGATCGGGTGAACCGGTGCCCGAGGACGACCGCAAGCAGGCGCTCTCGTTGAGCATCGCGATCCTCGTGCTGGCGGGTGGTCTGGTGGCCATCGGGCCGGGGCCTTTCGAGCGTTTGCTCGGCTGAACCGGAGCTGAACGCCCGCACCTGCTGATTCAACGCAAGTGTTGTGTCAGCAGGCCCGATGGCGGTGGTGGTGCTCGGCGGCCTCTTCAGCTCGACGTTGCTCAACCTGCTCGTGCTGCCCGTCGTCTACCTGCGCTTCGGCAAGCTGCCGGCCGCCTCCCTGAGCGGCGTGGGTGCCTGAGCCTTCGCCCGCTTCCTGACTTGGCCGCACGGTGCTAGGGCCGCCGCACGATGTTCCTGACTGCCTGTGTGACCGCCCTGCTCGCTGCTCCTCCGGCGGCGAACGCTGAGAAGCCCATCAAGCCGCTGCCCTCGCTGGCGAAAGAGCCGAAGCTCGACGGCGAGCTGAAAGACCTCGCCCCGGCGACGGCGTTCAAGATGCCCGAGTCGGCGACCGGCTCATCGTCGAAGGTCGAGCTCAAGGCGTCGTTCAAGAAAGACACGCTCTACGTCGGCATCACCGTCGACGACGACAAGCTCATCTCCGACGACCAGCTCGATCTGACGCTGTTCTTCCCCGAGTCGGGCACCACCTCGAAGGGTGTCGTGTACCGCTTCGGCAGTGACGGGTTGCACGAGCCGCCCGCAGAGATCGGCGCGCCGGCGTTCGCGCAGGCGCTGGTGAAGAGCGCCATCAAGACCACCAAGACCGGCTACACGCTCGAGGCCGCGATCCCCGCGCGCGCCCTGCCCCGCTTCCAGGCCTTCAAGCAGCTCGCGCTGTCGATCTGCGTCGACTACGCCGACGTCGACTCCGAGGGCGGCGAGGCCTCGAAGGTCACCACCTGCCCCACGGGCGAGATGGCGGGCGGCCCGACGCGCCTCCCGGATGAGTTGAGGAAGAACCTGAAGCTCGCGCCCACGCCCGACGTGGAAGGCATCGAGGCACGTGAGAAGGGCTGGCTGGGCTACTCGAAGCTGCACTACCCGACGTGGGCGCTCGGCGACGAGCCCTTCACCGCGGAGTCGATCGCCGACGTCATCGCCGGTGAGAACGCCATCCCCCCCGCGAGCGTGGCGCTGCCCGCCGTGAAGCTCGTGCTCAACGACAACCGGCCCATCTTCACCATCCTCACGGGCAAGAACCCCTACTCGAAGGACACCTGCGTCAGCGGCAACGAGCTGCGCATGGCGATGTACGTGACGAAAGATCGCGTCGCCTCGCGCGTGCTCGAGTGGCCCGCCGCGACCTGCAAGCTGGGCCGCGCGATGCGCATCGAGCTGTCCGCTGAAGGCGGCCTCGAGATTGGTTACACGAGTGGCACGACGCACCACTTCACGTGGACGACGGATCACTTCGAACGCAGCGAACTGGGAATGGTGACGCCATGAAGAAGCCGGCGAAGAAGAAGAACCTCTACATGATGACGCTGGGGTGCCCGAAGAACCGGGTCGACAGCGAGGTCATGCTCGGCTCGTTGCAGCACAAGGGCTACCAGCTGGTGCAGGAACCCGAAGAGGCGCAGGTCATCGTCGTCAACACCTGCGCCTTCTTGAAGGCCGCCGAGAAGGAATCGGTCGACTCGATCCTCGAGATGGCCGAGTTCAAGAAGAGCGGCGCGTGCGACACGCTGGTCGTCACCGGCTGCCTCGTGCAGCGCCACGGCGAAGCGCTCAGCAAGGAACTGCCCGAGGTCGATCACTTCCTCGGCACCAGCGCGTACGTGCAGATCGGCGACCTGCTGGCAGCCGAAGCGAGCCCGCGTCAGGTGATCCCCGACCCCGAGTACATCCACACGGCGTCGGTGCCGAAGGTGAACTCGATGCCCGGGTACACCGCGTATTTGAAGGTGTCCGAGGGCTGCGACAACAAGTGCGCGTTCTGCATCATCCCCAGGCTGCGTGGCTTGCAGCGCAGCCGCACCATCGCCGACATCGTGAAGGAAGCGCACCAGCTCGCCGACTCCGGCGTGATGGAGCTGAACCTCGTCGCGCAGGATCTCACGGCCTACGGCCACGATCTCCCCGGCAAGCCGAAGCTGCACGACCTGCTCAAGGAACTGGTGAAGGTCGACGTGCACTGGATTCGGCTGCACTACGCCTACCCGCGCGTGTTCCCCGATGAGCTCATCGAGGTGATGGCCACCGAGCCGAAGATCGCGAAGTACCTCGACATGCCGCTGCAGCACGCGAGCGATCGTCTGTTGCGCACCATGAAGCGCGGTCGTGAGTCGGCGTTCTTGAAGCAGCTGGTGCAGAAGATCCGCGCCCGCGTCGAGAACCTCTCGTTCCGCACCTCGATGATCGTCGGCCTCCCCGGCGAGACCGAAGAAGACTTCGAGATCCTGAAGACCTTCGTGAAGGAGATGCGCTTCGAGCGGCTCGGCGTCTTCCAATATTCCGACGAAGAGGGCACCACGGCCTACGAGATGGAAGGCAAAGTGCCCAAACGCACCATCGAGCGTCGCTGGCGCGAGATCATGGCCATTCAGAAGCGCATCTCCCGCGAGCAGAACAAGAAGCTCGTCGGCACGCGGCTCGAGGTGCTGGTCGAAGGTCGCAGCCCCGAGACCGACCTCCTCATCGTCGGCCGCCACCAGGGTCAAGCGCCGGAAATCGACGGCAACGTCTACATCAACGACGGCATGGCGTACCCCGGCGAGCTGGTGACCGTCGAGGTGACCGAGGCGCACGACTACGATCTCGTCGGCAAGGTCGTCGCGCGGCAAGACCCCGGGCAGCGTCGGCACAAGGCGCGCGCCGAAGTGCCGGCGCACGTGCGCGGGGGCGAGAAGATCATCTCGCCGCCGACCTGGCTCGCGCCTCGTTGATCGATGAACCACCAACGACAAGAGGTCATCTCCCACTGGCTCACGGTGGCGTTCATGACCGTGTTCGGCCTCGGCCTGATCGGCTGGTACCTCCACGGCATGCGCTCCGGACTGGCGAGCTCGAGCTGGCCCTCAGTCCCCGCGACGATGATTCGCGTGGGCGTGTCCGACTCACAAGACGATGACAACGGGTGGTCGTACGCGCCCGAGGTCGAATACTCGTACACCGTCGACGGCCAGACCTTTACGGCCACCCGCATCGGCTTCGTGAGCGACGGAGACTACGACTCCAGTTCGATGGGGGCAGCCAACGACATCGCCCAGTCGTGGAAGAACAAGAGCGACCTGCGCGCGTTCTACGATCCCTCCGAGCCCTCGAGGGCGTGTCTCGCACCGGGCGCTGAGCTCCGCCTCTTCACCCTCGCCATGGTGCTCCTCATGGGCGGGGGCCTGGCCTTCATCGGACTGTGGATGGCGAAGACCGGGCCGGGCTGGGGCAAGGCGACCTGATCACCCCACCTGCTCGGCGTAGGTCATGACCAGGTAGATGACGGCCTCCCCCGCACCGACGTTCTTGTAGACGTGCGGCCGATCGGCCTCGAAGAGAATGGCGTCGCCCGCATCGAGGCGGTGCGTCTCGTCGGCAGCGGAGATCTCCACCGAGCCCTTCGCGACCACGAGGTTCTCTACCGTGCCGGCGGCGTGCGCCTCGGCCTTCTCGACACCCTTTGGGTTCAGCTTCAGCTCGTAGAACTCGACCCGGCGCGGCTCGTCATACGGGAAGAGTGCTCGCGACTGAAACGCCCCATCGCTCGACAGGAGCCGCTTCGCAGCGTCTTGCCGCATCACCCGCGCCCCGCTCGCCGCCGCGCTGGTGATGAGCGCTGAGAATGGCACGTCGAGCGCCCGCGCCATCTTCCACAACACGTTGATGGTGGGGGCGCTCTGCCCCAGCTCGACCTGCCCCAGCATCGCTCGCGATACGCCGGAGGCCTCAGCCAGCGCCTGCAGCGACAACCCTCGCTCGGTGCGCAGGCGCTTCAAGTTCTTGCCGACCACCGGCGCGAGATCAGCCGTGCCTTCGTCTTCCACGGGCGCGACCTTCTTCTTGTCAATGCGAGCCATGGCCGGTGTCTACACCGTTCGAGAACGACTCATGGCCGCGAAAACCCATGGGGACGGCGGGGTGGCATCACCCGACCCGGTTGATACAAAGAGCATGCATGAGGGCACGAGATGACATGCAGCGTGCGTCGGCGTGGGAAGCCGAGCTGAACAAGGAACGCGCCGGTGCCCTCGGCACGACCGCCGGGAAGCTCGAGCGTCTCCTCGAAGAGCTGAAGGCGCTGTCGGCGAAGATCGATCAGGCCGAACGGGGCGACCTGCGCGATCTGTGGCTCGCCGACTACCGCCGCCTGCGCGAAGAGTCAGAGAAGCAGCGCTGGAACCTCTGCGTGCAACGGGAAGCGATGGGGTTGCGACGCCACGACGACGTCGAGCGGTACTACCCGACCGCGCCCAGGCGCTGATCAGAAGCCGACGCCCAGGCTCCCGCCGACGCTGACGCCCTGAGTGCCCGTGCTCACGGGGATCGCCTCGAGCACCACCGCGCCTGTCAACGTGACGCCAGCCGACGAGACGCGGCTCCCCTCCGGCGTGAAGTTCAGGCCGATGCGAAGACGCAACAGCAACTCCCACGTGCGCACGCCGGGAGAGAGCGGCGCCGAGGGAATGTCGAAGCGGGACAACACCGTATCGAGCTGCGCGAAGTACATCGTCTGCAGGCGCGTGACGCCGGTGACCACCCCGGGCAACCCGCGCGCCCAGCCCGCTTTGAGCGTCAACCCGCCGAAGCCCCGCGCCGCACAGAGAAACGAGCGGCCACACTGTCTGCGCATCGCACGGCCGTAGCCCCCGTCGAGTCCCGTCTGCAGCACCCAGCCCTCGACCTCGCCCGGCACCGAGTCCGACGGCTTCGGCTGGCCCGCCACCGTGAGCAGCATCGAGAAATCTCCCCCCACGAAAAAAGAGTCAGACCCGGTCACCAGCACCGACGCCATCACCCCCAGCCGCGACCACGTCGGCGTCTTCGGCGCCGGAGCGCTCACCGCAGCAGGCGTCGGCTGCGGTGCGGCCTCACCGTCTGGCGTCGAAGGAGGCCCGAACGACGGCAACACAAACTCGTCGACCCCACCATCGGGCGGGGCGGCCCACACCGGGCACGCCAGCAACAACCCGAGAAGGCACGCACGCATCGACCGCCAGTCTACCCCGCGATTTCCCGGCGCCTTGACAGCTCACGTACCTGTCTCAGCGTTGCTTCGAACCCGCAGCACCACGCGAGGACCTGATCATGACGCTCGCACGCTTCACCCTGAACCCCCGCTTCCCCACCCTCTTCCGCGAGCTGCAGCCTCACCAGACCGCGACCCAGTCGCTGGTGCCCGCCGCCAACGTCACCCGCCCCCGAGCGCCACCGGTGAGGGTTTCGGGCAAGCTGCGCGCATGCAGCTCGCTCGAAAGATCACTCTCCCGCTGGCGCTCTCGGCCTTCCTCGCGCTGGGCGTGTCCGCCTGGCTCTCGGTCCGCGCCGCCGTGTCGGTGCACCACCGCGATGTCGAGGCCGACCAGAGCTTCGCGGCGCGCATCTTCCTCACCGCGCTCGAACGTGAACGCGCCCGCGGCACCTTCGACGAAGGCAGCAAGGCGCTGCTCACCACGGCCAACTCCGACACGCACCGCGCGACCACCCGGCTGGTGCGCCTCGATGAGCTCACGCTGACGCCGGCGCAACGCGCGGCGCTCTCGCGGGGCGAGGCCGTCTTCGAGCTCGACGTGTGGAAGACCGCCGAGACCTGGGTGCCCACCGCGCTGGCCGATGGTGCACCCGCCGCGCTGTGGGTGCACGAGGCGCTCGACGCCGAGAGCGAATCGGTCAGCGGCATCGTCACCAGCCACGCCTTGAACGCAGGCACCCTCGCGTTTCTCTGGGCCGTGGTCGCGGTGGGCCTGGGCGCGTTGATCGTCGGCCGCCCGATGCGCGCGCTCAGCGAGAAGGCGCGGCGCGTCAGCACAGGCGACTACACGGCGCCCCTCACCATCGAGCAGAACGACGAGATTGGTGAGCTCGCGCGAGAAATGAACCACATGTGCGACGAGTTGACGGCCTCGCGCGGGCGCCTCGAGCGCGAGACGAAAGAGCGCGAGCGCGCGCAGGGTGCCCTGCGCCACGCCGATCGCCTCACCACCGTCGGGTTGTTGGGCGCGGGCATCGCCCACGAGCTGGGCACCCCGCTCAACGTGGTCTCGCTGCGAGCCCGCATGATCGCCTCCGGCGAGCTGTCGGAACACGCAGACGTTCGCGCCTCGGCCGAGAGCATTCACGAGCAGGCCGGTCAGATGACGCGCATCATTCGCCAGCTGCTCAACTTCGCGCGGCGCTCGTCGCCTTCGTCCGCGCCGTTCTCGCTCACCACGATGGTGCGCGAGTCGGCCTCGATGTTGCGGCCGCTGGCCGAGAAGGCGTCGGTGCGCTTCGACCTCTCGGCGCTCGACGAGGTCGAGGTGACCGGCGACGCCGACCAGCTGCAGCAGGCCCTCACCAACCTCTCGGTCAACGCGGTGCAGGCGATGGCGCGGAAGGGCGGCACCGTGTCCATCAGCCTCAAGCGCGACCGCGTCACGCCGCCCCCCGACCTCGGCGGTGCGGCAGTCGACTGCGCGCGCCTCGAGGTGCGCGACGACGGCCCCGGCATGGACGCCGACACCGCGGGCCGCATCTTCGAGCCTTTCTTCACCACCAAGCCGGTGGGCGAGGGCAGCGGCTTGGGGCTTTCTGTCACATGGGGGATCATGCGCGACCACCACGGCTGGATCTCAGTTGATTCCCAGCCCGGTTCGGGTTCGACCTTCACCCTGTTCATCCCCCTGGAGCGTCCTGCATGAAACCCAGCGTCCTGATCGTTGAAGACGACGCCGCGATGGCACAGGTGCTCGTCGAAGGGCTTGCCCGTCGCGGCTACGACGGCCGCGCCGTGAATACCGGCGAAGCGGCCCTGGCGGCGATTCACAAGAACGAGTTCGAAGCCGTCGTCACCGACATCAACATGAAGGGCATGGACGGGCTGACCCTCTGCGAGCGCCTGATCGAAGGCCAGCCCGGGCTGCCCGTGGTCGTCATCACCGGCTTCGGCAGCATGGAGACCGCCATCAAGGCCATGCGCGCCGGCGCGTGGGACTTCATCACCAAGCCCTTCGAGCTCGAGGCCCTCGCGCTCGCCCTCTCGCGCGCGGTGCAGCACAAGCAACTGCGTGAAGAGGTGAAGCGGCTGCGCGAGGAGGCCACGGCCCGCAAGACGACGTCGACCATGGTCGGTGAGGCGCCGTCCTTCGTCGAGGTGCTCACCCTCGCCAACCGGGCCGCGGTGACCGATTCGGCGGTGTTGATCACGGGCGAGCGCGGCAGCGGTAAGCAACTGCTCGCGCGCACGCTCCACGAGGCGAGCAAGCGCCGCACCGGCCCCTTCGTCACCATCTCGTGCGCAGGCCAGTCGGTGGCGCACCTCGAGCAGGAACTCTTCGGCGTCGGCAAGCGTCTCGGCGCGTTCTCTCGCGCGCACGGCGGCACGCTGGTGCTCCTCGACGTGTCGGAGATCCCCCTCGACCTCCAGATTCGCGTGGTGCGCGCGCTGCTCGAGCGCAAGGTGCGGCCCATCGGCAGCGACACCGATCTCCCCTTCGACGCGCGCATCATCAGCACCAGCGATCGCGACCTGCAGGCCGAGGTCGACGAGCACCGCTTCCGCGACGAGCTCTTTGCGCGGCTCAACATCGTCAACCTGCACCTGCCCACGCTGCGCATGCGCGGCAACGACGTGCTCTTCGTCGCCCAGCACTTCGTGAAGGCCTTCGCGCAGAAGGCAGGCAAGCAGGTCAACGGTCTGGCGACGGCATGCGCAGAGCGGCTGCTGGCGTACCCCTGGCCCGGCAACTTGAGCGAGCTGGAATCGGTCATCGAGCGCGCCGTCGCGCTGACGCGACACGAACAGCTCACCACCGACGATCTCCCCGAGAAGCTCCGCGACTTCAAACCCAGCGCAGAAGCCACCGACCACGCCGCCCTCGTGCCCATGGAGGTCATCGAGCGGCAACACATCTTGCGCGTGCTCAAGGCCGTGAACGGCCACCGCACGCAGGCCGCGAAGATCCTCGGGCTCGATCGCAAGACGCTGTACCGCAAGCTCGAGACCTACGACCAGGCCGAGGTCGAGCTCGCGCTCCAGGGCAGCACCGAACATTGACAGCCCCGCGCCCGACGCGACGATGCAGGGCCCCACAACCGGAGAACGACCGATGCGCAACGCCTGGATGCTGGCTGCAGTGCTGCTCAGTGGCTGTGGTGGTCTGACGCCTGAGATCTACGAGCTCGTCGTCGACTACTTCACGTTGCCCGACAGCTGCTACTCGAACGGCATGCAGCCCTCGAGCCTCACCACCGCCGCGCCTCCCGGCCTGATGCAGGTGCGGGTGTGGGACGGCCCCGAGAACTCGGCCTTCCTCGAGATCGAACAGGGCGGCGCCACGATCGACATGGGCGCGGCCCCGAACGTGGCGGTGAGCGGCGTCTTCATCGGCAAGAAGGTCGAGAAGGGGTGGACCTTCGCAAGCGACGCCTCTGACAAGCAGAGCCTTGCGGGCAACACCATCACCGACACCACGCACGCTGAGATCACCTTCGAGCGCAGCGGTGGCACTTTCAAGGGCACGGGTGCGCTGAGCTCGTCGCGCACCTGCACGGGCAGCGCGTGTACCGGCCCGAACCCCACGTGCTCCGTCAACGGCCTCAACTTCCGCGGCACGCGCATCGCGGTGACGTTCGAACGCGCGCCCTGACGTCACACCTTCAAGATCACCCCGCGCGCGGGCTTGCCGGTCGCCGCTGAGATGGCTTCCACGTACGCCTGTGCCTGCGCTTCGTACCGACCCAGCTGCTCGTCGATCGTCTCGTCGGTCTTGAACTCCACCACCTGCCATTCGCCGTTGCGCTCGTACGCGAGGTCGATGTTGCCCTCGACGATGCGCCCGTCAGGCAAGTGGTTGACGATGGTCGCCTCACGCCGCACGTCGCTCGACTGACGCGCCGCGCTCACCAGCGGGTGCTGCAGGGTCGCCTCGACCGCGTTGATGGCGCCGCGCACCTCGGCCATCGGGGCGCCGAGCACCCGAGCCAGCACCTCCACGCTCTGCTCGATGGTCTGTCGAGTCGCGTCGAGTGGAATCGTCGCGAGGCAGGCGTGCACCAGCTCACCGAAGCGTCGACCGCCGGGCCGCCCTGCCCGCTTCGCCGCAGTGCTTTCCAGCGGGATGGTGCCCGTCGCCAGCACCGGCTCGAGCTCGCGCGCGACGATGACGTCGGCGCTGGGCTTCACGCCGTCACGCACCAGCAACGCGCGCGCCCGCTTCCACTCTTCGAACGCGGCGACGCTCTTCGGGGCCTCGCTCTGATCTTCGAGCAACGCCTCGGCCGCCTCGATGCCGCTGGGCGCCTCGCGCTTGAGGTCGAGCACCTTCGGGTCCCACCACACGACACCGTTCTTCCCGGTGCGCGCCACGTGCAGCCCCGGCAACGGCGTGGTCGGGGGCACCATGCCCTCGCGGTCGAGCACCGTGTCGTAGCCAAACTCAGGACACTTCGGCGCGGGCCGCGGCGCGTGCTCCTTGCCGGGCTGCGGGTAGATCGCCGGGTAGAGCGGCTCGGTCCACGTCGACTCGAAGGGCCGCTCACCGCACGCGGGCACCACCAGCAGATCTCGAGCCCGAGTGGACGCGACGTACGTGAGCCGCACCGCCTCTTCTGCATCGCGCGCCAGCACCTCGGCCTCGTGTTCGCGCAGTTCCGTCGGCAGGCAGTGCGCGAGCGGGTGCACCCACAGGCCGGTCTCGGGGTCGACCCAGTGCGAGGGGTCTCCGCGCGACGCGTTGGCCGTCGGCTCAGCCAGAATCACCACCGGGAACTCGAGGCCCTTCGCGGCGTGCACCGTCATCATGCGCACGCCGTCGGTGCCTTCTTCGACGATGGGCGCTTCGGGCGAATCACCCTCGTCGGCTTCCTGCTGCAGCGCCTCGACGACCTGACGGAATGAAGTCGCGCGACGTTCGTGACGACGGCTCACCTCGGCGAGCTGGAGCACGTTGGCCAGCGCCTGGGCGCCCGCCGTCCACACGGCGATGCCGGCGTGGGCGCGCGTCGACTCGAGCAGGGAATGCACGGTCGCGGCGACCGGCCGCTTGTTGCGCTCTTTGTGCAGACCGCCGAGCAACGAGAGCGCCTGCACCACCTCGAACTCTTCGGGCGTGAAGTCTTTCGTGTCCCACGGGCGGAGCGGGTTCAACTTGCCGCGCGCCGCCTTGAACGCGAACAGCACCTCGTCGGTGAAGGCGAAGAAGGGCCCGCGCAAGGTCGCGTAGACCGAGTACTCGTCGTTGGGGCGATCGACGGCGAAGAGCGCGATGCGCACCGCCATCACCTCTTCGCGCTCGTGAAAGGAATGCCCGCCCACCAGCACGTGCGGCACCTTGCGCGCCTCGAGCGCCTGCGCATACGGCCGCGTGATGTCTTCGCCCCAGCGCATCTGCCGCTTGAAGAGAATGCACACGTGCCGCGCCTCGATGGGCACACGCTTGCCGTCTTCTTCGACGACCCAGCCGCTCTTCGTCGTGAGCCACTCGACGAACGCGCCGACCGACGCAGGCAGCCCCTTCTCGATGGCGTCTTTCGTCGGGTTGCCGCGCTCGTTGAACGGAGTGGGGGACGGCAGCACCACCAGCGAGGGCTGCTCTTTGTTGGGCTCGCGCCACTCACCCAGCGGCACCCAGGTCGCCTGGTGTTCACCGGTCATCAAGGGCGCGAACGAGCCATTCACCGCCGCCTGAATGCCCGGCGTGCTGCGGAACGAGGTCGAGAGGTACGCCACCTCGGCGCCGTGCGAGAGCAGGTACTGCTTCACCCGCTCGTAGAGGAGGATGTCGGCGCGGCGGAACCGGTAGATGCTCTGCTTCGGATCTCCGACGAGGAACAACTTCCCCGGCACCGGCCGCACCTGCATCGGGACGTTCTGTTCAGCGTCGTCGGCCGCCAGCAACAGCACGATCTCGCTCTGCAGCGGGTCGGTGTCCTGAAACTCGTCGACGAACACGTGCTTCAGCTCACGCTGCAGCTTCTCGCGCACCGCACGGTGATCGCGCAGCAGGTTGCGGGTGAGGAGCAGCAGGTCGACGAAATCGAGCACGCCGGCCCGCGCCTTTTCCTGCTGGTAGGACTCGACGATGGGGCGCAGCTCGCGGTGCAGAGCGGCGGCGAGGTCGGCATCGGCGAGGCGGATGAAGCGCGTCAACGCGGCGTAGAGCTGATCGCGCTCGGCGACGACCTCGTTCCCGGTGACGCCATCGTGGAACTGCACGTACCCGGTGCGCCCCGTCCACTTGTACTTGTTGTTGGCCAGCTCGCGGACGAGGAACTCGAGGCCGTCGTAATCGCGAGGGGCCACGGCCTCGCGGTGCGAGAGATCGTCGATGAACTGGTGACACTGATCGATCACCTCGGTCAGCGACGCAGAGCCCTTGCGCGCCGTCACCACCGTGCGCCGCGCAGCGAACTCGGCGACCTGCGCGACGATGGCGTCGACGGCGCCGTTGCGATCGAACGGGTCCCGCCTCCACGGGGCGGCGAAGTCGCGTCGCTCGACCAGCCCGCGCACGGCGTCGAACAACATGCGCCGCGGGGGCACCGAGTCGCGGCCCTTCTGCCGCCGCCGCAGCGCCCGCCGAATGCCTTCGGGCCGTTCCTGCAGCAGCTCGACGAAGCGGCGCTGAAACGCCACCTCGAGCAAAGCGTCAGACTCGCCCTCGGCCGAGACCTCGAACAGCGGGTCGATGCCCGCCTCGACCGGGTTCTCGCGCAGGAGGTCGGCGCACAGCCCGTGAATGGTGCCGATGCGCATCACCTCGAGCTCTTCGAGGGCGGCGGTGAGGCGTTCTTTCTCGAGCGTCGGCGTCGAAGCGTCTTCGCGAACGCGCTCGAGCCGCGTGCGCAGGCGCAGCTTCATCTCGCCCGCCGCCTTCTCGGTGAAGGTAACGGCGACGATCTCCCGCAGCCGCGCGCGCCCGTGCCGAATCAACATCACCACGCGCTCGACGAGCACGGTGGTCTTGCCCGTACCGGCCGCAGCCTCGACGACGAAGGTGGTGTCGAGCTGATGGAGCAGCTTGTGGCGCTCGAGGTGATCTCCGGGCTGCTTCATTTCTTCCCCCGCAGCTGCGTGAGTTCTTTGAGCGCCGGGTTCACCGCCTTGCGCGTCTTGACCACGCGACGCTCTTCTTCCGGACCGCACAACGCGCGGAAGCGACACCACCGGCATTCGTCTTCACCGGCTTGCGGCATGGCAGGGAAGAAGCCGGTCTCGAGGGCCGAGCGCAACGTGCGTGCCAGAAAACCGAACTCTTCGCGCGTGGTCGAATCGAGCGGCGTGAAGACCTTGCGAAAGCCGCCCACCTTCGTCGTGTAGAAGAGCTGACCGCCCTTCACGTCAGCGCCGGGGAACAGCTTCTCGAGCACCAGCGCGTAGAGCAGCGGCTGAATGTGCTGCCCACCGCCCAGCACGTTGCCTTCTTCGGCGTAGGCGCGGCCGGTCTTGTAGTCGGTGGCGCGGTACGCCCCGTGCGCGCTCTTCTCCACGAGGTCGATGGATCCGCGCACCTGCAGGTCTTCCATCAACTTCACCGGCAGCGGCGTGCTCGCGGGATCCTGCGCTTCGGTGCGGCCAGGGAGACCAAACGACAGCTCGAAGTGCGCCGGCATCCAGTCCGGCTCGTCTTTCACCTGGCGCAGCCACTCGCGCAGGTCGGCCTCGAGCGTCTGCACACCGTCTTCCCACACGCGATCGATGGCGGGCTTGAAGCGGTCGTACACATCGGCCGCCACGCGCTGAATGGTGGCGTGGAGCCGATCGAAGATGTCGTTGAGGTTCTCGGCGTTGATCGCGATGCCGCGCGCGCGCAGCTCGGTCAGCAGCTCGTACTGAACGGCGTGCGCCATCGAGCCCTTCTCGAGCGGGCCGAGCTCTTCGACTTCACCGGGAATCTCGAGGGGCTCGAGTCTGACCAGCGCTGACAAGAAGAACCGGTACGGGCACGCCGCGTATTGCTCGAGCGCGGTGGGAGAGAAGAGCCGCTTCGAGGGGTGATTGGTCTCGAGCGCCGGGCGACCGATGGCCCCGGGCTTCACGAAGCCGTCCCACGCCGTGAGCCCGCTGCTCTGCCACCGCGCATACCGGGCCCGCAGCGCACGACCGAGGTGCGGGCTCGAGGTGACGAGATAGCGGCCCTGCCCCTTCACCGACTCGGTCGCCTGCAGAATGCGGTGCAGCACCGCGAGATCGAACTCGGTGTCGTCGATGGCACGGTACGGCTCGTCAGGCGCAGGCCACGCCAGGCGCACTCGACCCGAGGCCTCGGCCTGACGTTGCAACGCTTCGAAGCCCGGCAAGCGGCCCTGCACCGCCTGCGCGGCTTCGAGGGCGTAGAAAGACGGCACCCGCGGCCGCGCGTGCTCGGCGTCGATGCGCGGGTACGAGAAGACGACCTGTCGCTGCGCCGCGCCGACCGAGAGGAACAGGGCGAGACGTTCGTTGGCGACGCGGTGTGACGCGACCTCGAGGTGCGCGCTCAACGCCACCCGGACCGAGTCGGGCAGCAGCGGGTCTTCGCGGATCTTCTGCGGGAACACGCGCTCGGCGAGCCCCGGCACGAAGACGCACTCGAAGGTGAGCCCACGCGCTGCTTCGGTCGGGCCAACGAACACCCGGCCCTGCCGACGCACCTGCGGGTTCTCGGTCACCTCACCGAGCCGCCGGGAGAGCACGCGACGCACTTCCGACAGCTCGACCGGCCCAACGACGGCCATCGGCTCGAGCTCGTGCAACATCGCGAGCACCCGCTCCGGGTACTTCAGCGCGCGCGTCGCGAGGCCCCGCAACACGCCGAGCCAGTCGGCCCAGCGCGCGGTGCGTGGCAGCTCAGCGAGGAGATCGATGATGGGCAGCGCGAAGTCTTCGAGCGCCTCGAGATCGCGCAGCTCGCGCTCGATGCGTTCGAGCTGGGCCTCGTGGGCCGTCGGGTTCTCCTTCTCCTTCAGCTTCGTGGCGCGAAGACCCGAGAGGCGACGACGCCAGCGATCGGGGCCCCCGATGACGGCCGCGTCGATGATCAACCGTTCCCACTTTCGGGGCGCGCGCAGTTGCCCGAGCACGGCCGGCGCCTCGACGTCGACCACCACCTCTTCGACGGGGGCATCGGGTGGGCGGGCGGGCTCGAGAGGCAACATCGACTCCGTCGCGTCCGGGCGAACGAAGCGATCGGTCGCCCTGGGAGGCGCACCGGTGTCTTCCAGCTGCGGCACCTGCGCCAGCGAGAGGTACTCACTGAAGCGCCGCGCCGAGAGCCGCTCTTCTGCACAGTGCAACAGCGCGAGCAACGCGCGCCCCGAGGGATCCGGGTGCGGCAAGCCAGAGGCAAACCACGCAGGCACCTGCGCGCGGCGGAACGCGTCGTCGAGGCCCGCGCGATACGCACCGGGGCTGCGGAGGAACACCGCCATGCGGTCGAACGGAACGCCCCTGGCCGCATACTCGAGCACGCGCCGCGCGATCTCGACGCACTCGCGGGCTTCCCCTGGCGCCGAGAAGAACGACACACCGTCGCCGAGCTCGCCCTCAGTCGCCGAAGCGAAGAGCCCGCGCTGCAGTCGCGAGACGGGGTCTGCTCCCGCGACCTCGAGCTCCACCCGTTCCACGCCGTCGAGTTCGAGCGCCTCACCATGTGGCACGGTGATGATGGCCTGCGGCGCGCGCGCCACCATCGCGTTCAAGAAGGAGGTCTCGAGCCCGGCGGAGACCCGCACGTCGACCACGGCGAGGGGCACGGCAGGAGAGTTCGCCACCTGAGAGAGCGCCAACCGGTAGACGTCGGCGCGATCAGCGAGGCGCACGTCGCTCAACGCGCGCTCGTAGGCCTTCAGCGCGGCACGCAACGACGGCTCGACCTGCTCGACGTCGAAGGCCAGCATGCGCAGCTCACCGACCGTCTGCGCCAGCGCCCGCGACAACCCCGGAGTGCCCTTGAGCGGCTCGAGTCGCCCCAGCTCACCGCGTTCGCCGAGCTGATGCGCGACGCGGCTCCAGAGCGCCTCGAGGGAGAGCGACGACACCGCGGTGAGGCCCTGCTCGAGCAACACCGGTCGCGCAAGCTCGAGCGCGTGGCGGTAGAGCATGGTGCGCGTCCACCCGAAGACGGGGCGCTTCACCGAGCGCACGACCTCTGCCGCGGTCTCGAACGACGGCCCCACCACGAGCACGCTCTGACTGGCGGGGAGGCTCTCGAGGAAGGTGCGAACGCGAGAGAGGCGGAGTTCGGTTCGACGGCTGGTCACCAGGGTCCGCACCGCGCGGACTCTGCCGAAGAGCTAGAACGGCGGCCATGGGCAAGATCGATCCGACCGCTGTTCCCGAATCGCGCGCGACGCGCTACCCGAAGCGCTTTCAGCAGCACGGCGGCGACATCACGAAGCGCGCTTTTCGCCGACTCGGGCCGCTCGCCGGGTTGACCCAGTTCGGCGTCAACCTCGTGCGCATCGAGCCCGGAGGCATGTCGTCGCTGCGCCACTGGCACACCGAAGAAGACGAGTTCGTGGTGATGCTGACCGGCGAGCTCGTGCTGGTCACCAACGAGGGAGAGACGCCGCTGCGTGCGGGCGACCTCGCAGCCTTTCCGAAGAACGTGCAGAACGGCCACCACGTGCTCAACCGCTCGAGCGCCGACGCGACCTTCATCGTCGTGGGGCCGAGCGTCGAGAGAGACATCGCGTACTACTCCGACGTCGACATGATGGTTGGCCCCGGCGACGAGCCCTTCCGCTCCCGCGCCGGAGCTCCGTACGACGACTGACGAAAGGCTCGATTCGGCGACTTCGTTCAGTTACCTGCCGCAGCGTGAAGCAATCGTTCTTGTTCCTCTTCCTCAGTGGCTGCCTCGCCGCCCCACAGGTGGGCGTGCTCGTCGAGCCCGGCGTCGGTCGCGCGGTGTTCGAGACGCGCACCGCGGGAACCGACCTCATCCCCGTGACGGTGCTCTTCCCCGCGCGCGAGAACGGCTCGCTCGACGGCAAGGCGCGGCCGGCGGTGGTCTACATTCAAGGCGGCTTCGTGAGCACCGCGCGCTACGAGTGGCAGGCACGTGAGCTGGTCAAGGCAGGCTACGTGGTCGCCTTGCCCGAGAACGCGCTGCAGCTCGCGTTCTTCTCGATCGACGCGGGTGAAGCGGCGCGCCGGTTGCTCGTGTCACCCCCCCGAGGCTCGTTGCTCGAGGGCTCGGTCGATTCGGCGCGCATCGGCGTCGCAGGCCACAGCCTGGGCAGTGTCGTGGCGCTCAAGCTCGCACTGAACGGCCAGTTCGCCGCCGTGGCGCTCGAGGCGGGCTTTCCAGACACGGCCGACGTCTCGATGCTGCCTGCGTTCACGAAGCCGTCCCTGTCGCTCGCGGGTTCGCTCGACTGCTCCGCAAAGTTGGATGGGGTTCGCGAAGGCTGGGGCTCGCTGTCCAGCCCCACCGCGCTCTCGGTGCTCGAGGGCGTGACGCACTACCAATTCACCGACTCGCAGGCCGAAGACGACGCGAAGGGCTGCACGCCGGGTGTCTCGCTCGAAGAAGCGCACGCGCGCATTTCCGCCACGCTCGTCGGCTTCTTCGACGCGGCGATTGCCACTGGCACGGTGGGGCAGGCGACCCTCGAAGCGGTCCCCTCTTCGATGGTTGAGGTGCGGTGATGCGCACGCTCATCGCTGTCGCGCTCCTCAGCTCCTCGCTCGCGCTCGCGGAAGGTGGCTGGGTCACTGCACGTGGCCGACTGCAGCCCGAGTTGCGCGTCGAGGTCTTCGGTGCGACCGATTCGTTGGGCGTGGGCCTCGTCTCCCCCGACGCGACCAACCCGCGCGCCGGCCTCGGTCTCGAGCTCGTCTACGCGTGGAGAGACCGCGTCATCGAGGTGCGCGGCGGCCGCGTGTGGCAGCTCACCCCGATGCAGTTCGCGACGGCTTCGGCCACTCTGGGCGGGGTCGCCTTTCTGGTACCCGATCGCTTCGACGCCGGCGCGGGACTGCATGGCACGCTCGCACTCGCGCTCGGCGGCAAGGGCTTCACCGTCGACCTCGCGTACGAAGTGGGCGTCGACGTCTTCGCCACGGCGGTGGTGCGCATTCCCCAGCGCGGGATGTTGGGCCTCAACTCCCGCTTTGGAGACTGGGGCATCTCGCTGCAGGCGAAGGCTGGCGCCGACATCGTACCTGGCACCAACTTCGTGGGGCGCGGTGAGGTCATGCTCTCGCTTTCGTGGTTCGGGTTGGGCCAGGCGCTTCGAAGCGAGCCCCGCTGACTGCAACGCATGTCTTCGCCTTCCCTCGTGCTCGGCCGCCGAACTTCGAGCTGTCACCCGAAGAGACGGAAGATCTGCTCGCGTACCTCTTCGACGAACCACCGCCGCCGAGGCCACGGGTGGTTCGCTGGCCGGTGCGCCTCAAGCGCACGGTCTCGCGCGCCAGGCCGAGGTCGACGGGATCTACGAAGGCCCGGTGCTGGGCATGCCGATGGGCTTTCCACCGCTCGCCAATGCAGAGGTCGATCTCATCTTCACGTGGATCGAGCAGAAAGCACTCGAAGAGTGAGCCCTGCGCTATGCAGCGGCGCATGCGCGTGTGCGTCTTCGTCGTTGCGATGTCGATGGTGGCCTGTCGAACGGCCATGCCTCCAAAGCAGAGCGCGCCACCGCCGGCGGAGGTGACGCAGCTGCAAGGCACCGAGTCGAAGGCTGCCGCCCTCACGGCGTCATTGTGCGACAGCGCAGGCGCACGTCTCTCGGGTTCACCCGGCGAAGCACGCGGCGTCGCGTGGGCGGTCGAGACGATGAAGTCGCTCGGCTTCGACAACGTGCACACCGAGCCGGTGCTGGTCTCGCACTGGGTGCGCGGCGCAGAGACGGCGAAGGTCACCCTGCCCTTCGAGCAGCCGCTGACCATCGTCGGCCTGGGGCACACGGTTCCGACGCCCGAAGGTGGCGTCGAGGCCGAGGTCGTCGAGGTCGAGTCGTTCGACGCGCTCACCGCGCTCAAGCCGGGCTCGCTGACGGGGAAGATCCTCTTCGTGAACATCCCCATGCGGCGGGCGAACGATGGCGCCGGGTACAGCGCAGTCGCGAAGGTGCGCGGGCTCGCTGGTCTGCACGGACTGGCTGCGGGTGCGGCGGCGGTGCTGATTCGTTCGGTCGGCACCGACGTCACACGCGTGGGCCACACCGGGTGGCAGAGCGCGACGCCCGCGAAGATCCCCGCCGCGGCGCTGTCGGTGCCCGACGCAGAGCTCGTGCATCGCCTGCTGCAGAAAGGCGCGCCGGTGCGCATCGCGCTGTCACTCTCGTCGCGCGAAGAGGCGCCGGTCGAGAGCTTCAACGTGGTGGGCGAGCTATCCGGCCGCGAGAAACCGCAAGAAGTGGTGCTGCTCGGCGCGCACCTCGACTCGTGGGATCTCGGCACCGGCGCGCTCGACGACGGGGCTGGCGTCGGCATCGTGCTCGACGCCGTGCGGTTGATCGGCACCCTCGCGCGGCACCCGAAGCGCACAGTGCGCGTGGTGCTGTTCGCCAACGAAGAGAACGGACTCGCGGGCGGCAAGGCCTACGCGAAAGCGCACGAGGCAGAGTTCGCGCAGCACGTCCTGGCGATGGAAGCCGACTCCGGCACGGGCGCAGCGCTGGCGGCGCGCGTTCTCGCCTCGAAGGAAGGGCACGCGCAGTTCATGACGTGGGCGCCGTGGCTGCAGCCGCTGGGCGTGCCATTTCAGGGCGACGCAGCAGGCGGCGGCGCCGACTTGATCCCGTTGCGCGCAGCGGGCGTGCCCCTGCTCGACGTGAGGCAGGACGCGTCGACCTACTTCGACTTTCACCACACCGCGAACGACACGGTGGACAAGCTCGAGCCAATTCACCAGGCGCAGGTCGCGCGCACCTACGCGACGCTCGCGTGGCTCGCCGCCGAGCAGGAGGTCGACTTCGGTCGCACCCCGAAGGAACTGCGCGAGCGGAAGTGACGATTGCCCCGTCGCCCTGGGCCGTTCAGGCGAGCGCCGTTGTCTTCCCCAGCAGTTCGCTCGGCGTGACAGACATGACCGCGGACACGAGCGGGACCTTCTTGATCTCCTGCAGAAGGGTCGCGTCAGGCGAACGCACGACGATCGCGTAGAACAGCTCGTTCTCGAGCGGAGCGATGATGAACGGCGTCAGCGCGTGCCGTCTTCGAGCGGCCTCGAGCGTCTCCCGTGAAGGCGGTCGAACTCCGCGCAGAAAGGTCGAGCCCTCACGCGGGCCGTAGAGCGTGATGAGAGTGTTGTTCACCGTGCTGCTCCACGAGCTCGGCCACGCGCTCACGGCGCGGAAGTTTGGCATCCGCACGGTCGACATCGAGATCACGCCAATGGGAGGCATGGCGCACCTCGAGCGCTCTCCCGAGAACCCGAAGCAGGAACTCCTCATCTCGCTCGCCGGCCCCATCGTCAGCCTCGCGATCGCGCTGGCGCTGTTCATCGCGCTCAAGGTCGGAGACCACCTCCTCGACTTCGACGAGGTCTTCGACCCGACGAAGCCCGTGCCAGCGCTGATGTGGATCAACCTCGTGATGGGGCTCTACAACCTGCTGCCGATCTTCCCGATGGATGGCGGTCGCGTGCTGCGCTCGCTGCTGGCCTTCAAGAACTCGTTCCCCGACGCGACGCGCATCGCGACCCGCATCGCGCAGCTGGGGTCGATCGTGCTCGCCATCGTGCCGGGCAAGTTCAACCTGGTCTTCGTGCTCACCGCCGTCTGGTTGTGGATGAGCGCGCGCCACGAGCTGCGCGACGTACGCGAGCGGCACACGCTGCGACCGTTCTCGATCCGCGACGTGATGGTGAAGAACCCGATCACGCTCTCGACCGACGACACGCTCCAGCATGCGGCTGGCGTGTTCATCACCACCTTCCAGTCGGAGTTCCCCGTGATGCAGTGGGAATCGGTGGCCGGCGTGCTGGGGTTCGACGATCTGATCAAGGGGCTCGAGAAGCACGGCGAGAATGCGACGGTGCGAGAGGTGATGCGCCGCACGCACGAAGGCGTCGAGCTCAACTCGAAGGTCGACGACGCGCTCACGAAGCTGAACGAGAACGACGACGAGACCGACTCGGTGTTGATGGTGCTCGACGGAGAGAAGCTGGTCGGGCTCGTGCCGATGTCGAACTTGAAAGAACTGCTGAAGGTGCAGAAGGCGCTCAACCGCGACGTGTAGTCACTCTTCCGGCTTCTTCTCGGGCTCGTCCGCCGCGAGATCATCGAGCGACGCATTGAAATCCGTCGGAGGCGGTGGCGCCGGCGGAGCGACGTCCGTCGTCGGGGGAATCAGCCAGGCCGGCGTCTCACGTTCGATGGGCTCGGGCGTGGGCACTTCGGTCGCAGCGGGCGGCGCAGCGTCGATCACCTCCGGCGCCTTCTCCGGCTCGGCTTCCAGGAGCGCCGCAGGTGCGGGCAACGAATCGACGTCACTGATCAACGCCTCCGTCGGCATCGCGGCGACGGGAACACTCTCGGGCTCAGGGACACTGGGAGGCGCCGCAGCGACCTTGATTGCTTCGGTCTGCAGCTCGGCGTCGAGCATCTCGAACTCGCGCATCAACGACTGCGTCGACATGCCGCCTTCGGGAACGAACTCGGGCTGCGGCTCGAGCGGCGCGTCGTTGAGATCTTTCAAGTCATCGAGCGACGCCACGAAGTCCATCGAGGCCGGTGCGCTCTCCTGCAGTTCATCGACGAGCTCCAGCGGTTCGGCGCTGGGCGACAACGTCACGCGCGGCGCACGCGCCACGACATCGAACCCATCACCATCTGAGCGCCGCTGCTCGACGACCTTCTTCGGTGCGGGCTGCTGAGGAGACGTCGCAGCAGGCTCCGAGAGATCGTCTCCCAGCACCCAATCCACGGCCTCACGGAGCTTGCGAAGAAAACCCACTCAGTCCCCAGAAACGAAACAACCGCCCAGAAGGCGGTTGAAAAGTGGAGGCGCCGGGAATCGAACCCGGGTCCGAAAGCCTTCAGTTCCAAGTCACTACGCGCGTAGTCCGAAGTTTGACAGCTCTAGGCTCCTCACCTTCTTCCGGACAGGAAAGTGAGATGCCGGTCCTGACTCGATCTCGTTCTCCTCGCTCAGGCACTCGGAGAACCAGCCAGCATGATGGCGGTCGAACCTTCACCTCACTGGCAGAAGGCGAAGCGACCGTGCGTGAACCGGTTTTTAGGCGGCCAGCGCAAGCTCAACGTTGTCGTTGGCTTTTGTGGTTTTTGCTCACTTGTATTTACGAGTGTGTGTGCCCACTCGGCGCGCGACCAGGAGCCTCTGTGCCCCCGTCGAAACCTTGTCGCCCCCTAAATCTCAAAGAACCGAACAGCCCCTCATGAGTACGACATCGACGGGCGCTCCGCCACCTGCCTGACCCGATTCCCTCGAAATGCGCCCGAAATTCGCGCCTTTTTTGCCAACACCCTTCACACCTCGAAGCCGCGACGAACCGGTCATGAAACCGAGAATGCGGCACCATGAATCGATTCGTCCTCTGCGCGGTGGCGGTGCTGGCGGGATGTGGTGACTCGACGCTGGTCCTCGCGCACGACGACGCGCAGGAAGAGGTGGTCGACACGAACGCCACGGTCTCCTCGCAGCTCACCTCCACGCGCCCCTTGCTCTCGATGGGCCTCGGCATCATCTCGCGTGAACAATGGGGAGCGCGCGCACCGGGGTCGTGTCGCCGCGCGCAGTCACCCGGCCGCATCGTGGTGCACCACGGGGGCGCCAACGTCACCAACTCCGCTGCGTGGATGAAGAGCTACGACACGGAGCTGCGCGTGACTCGTGGCTGGTGCGATTTGATGTACCACTTCGGGGTCGATGAGGCTGGCCGCATCTGGGAGATGGTCTCGACCGGCATCGAAGGCGCGCACGCCCCCGCAGCGAACTCGGGCAGCGTCGCCATCGTGCTCATGGGCGACTACACGCGCCGCAGCCCCACCGCCGCGCAGGTCGCCTCGCTGCAGAAGCTCTTCGTCGCGCTCAACCAGACCTACGGGATCGGGCTCGACCGTTCGTCCATCGTCGGCCACCGCCAGGTCGGTCAGAGCGCGTGCCCCGGCAACACCGCGTACCCGAAGCTCGACGCGTGGGTTGCCTCTGCGACACAACATGCGCCGCCTCCGCCTGCCCCGACGGGCGCGCGCGAAGTGCCCTTCGCGTGGCCCGCCTTCACCGCGACCTCCGCGCCGCTGCGCCTCTCGAGTGTCTCGTCGCGCCGCCTCGTTGACACGCGAAACACCGGAGCGCTCGCTGCCGACGTCGTCACGCCGGTGTTCAACGCCAGTGACGTTGGGAACGCGTCGGCCGTCTCGCTCGGCGTCGCCCTCGTGCAGCCGGATGGCAATACGTTCCTCTCGGTGAGCGCGGGGACGGGAGTCGCTCCCACTTCAACCGTCAACGCGATGGCCGGCACCGTGCGCGCCAACCAGACGGTGGTCTCCCTGAGCGAAGGCGTGGTCTCGATGCGCTCCGTTCAGAACACGCACGTCGTCATCGACGAGCAGGCCCGCTTCTCCACCAGCGGCAAGGGCTTCTTCCCGCTCGGCCCCACGCGGCTCTTCGACTCGCGCGGCACCTCGTCTCTGGCCGCAGGGGAAACGCGCGCCATCCCGGTCACCAGCCTCGTCGCGCCCTCGGCCGTCGCGCTGCAGGTCGGCCTCGCGGCCATTCCGCGCGGCGCGGCGGGCTTCGTGTCCCTCATCCCCTGCGGAGAGGCGCCCACCACCTCGGTGCTCAACTTCGACGGCACGCAGGTCGCTTCGTCGGCCGCGCTCGCGCCGCTCAGCAGCGGGCAGCTCTGTGTCTTCGCGAGCGCCAACGTCGATCTCGTGATCGACCTCGCCGGCGCTTTCGACGACGGAGGTGCCTCGCTCACCCTCGCGGCCCCCACCCGCCTGCTCGACACCCGCGATGGGCAGGGCGGGTGGAAGGGCTTCCCCACGCCGGGCCAGGTGATGCGCCTCGAGCTCGCGCAGATGAGCGGCTGGCCGGGCAGCGCCGCCGTCGCCTTCAACCTCACCGGCGCCAACGCACTCGGCAGCGGCTTCGCGCAGGTGTGGGACTGCACCGGCGAGCCCAGCCATTCGAATCAGAACGCCACGCCCGGCGCCGCGGTCGGCACCTTCGGCGTCGTGCGCTCAGGTGGCGCGTTGTGTGTGCGAACCACCGCGCCGCAGCACGTGATCATCGATCTCGTCGGCATTTACCGCTGAGCGCAGCCGCCGTTCCGTCGCACAATCGCGCGCATGACGCTCAGTCTGACGTGCGCGCTGCTGCTCGCGGCCGCTCCGGCGACGAAGACCGCCGGCGCCTTCCCGTTTCCCACGAAGGTCTCCACGCTCAAGAACGGGCTCACCGTGGTGCGCGTGCCGTTCGTGTCACCCGGCCTCATCTCGGTCTACACCGTGGTGCGCGTCGGCTCGCGCAACGAGGTCGAAGCGGGCCACACCGGCTTCGCCCACTTCTTCGAGCACATGATGTTCCGGGGCACCAGGCGCTTCCCGGGAAACGCGCGCACCGAGACGATGGCGAAGCTCGGCTTCGCGGAGAACGCGTTCACCAGCGACGACGTCACCGTGTACCACCTCGATGGCCCCGCCTCCGGGCTCGACACGCTGCTCGACCTCGAGGCCGATCGCTTCCTGAACCTCGAGTACGCAGAGCCCGACTTTCAGACCGAGGCCGGCGCCATTCGCGGCGAGTACCAGAAGAACGCCGCCAACCCCTCGCTTCGAATCGAAGAGGCCACGCTCGGCGCTGCGTTCACCACGCACCCGTACCGGCACACCACGCTCGGCACGTTCGAAGACATCCTCGAGATGCCGAAGAAGTTCGAGTACTCGAAGACCTTCTTCAAGCGCTGGTACACGCCCGACAACACGCAGCTGATCATCGTCGGTGACTTCGACGACGCGAAGGTGATGGCGCAGGTCGAGAAGTCGTACGGCCCGTGGAAGGGCACCGTCGCAAAGCTCGTCATCCCTCTCGAGCCGCCCCAGAAAGAAGCGCGCGCCGTGAAGGTGGCCTGGCCCTCCCCGACGCTCCCTCGCGCCGGCTTCGCGTGGCACTCCCCGGCCGCGAGCCCCAGGACCACCGATGCCGCCGTGCAGGAAGTGCTCAGCGCCTACCTCGTCGGACAGACCTCGCCGCTCTACCGCGCGCTCGTGCTCGACCAGCAGCTCGTCGAGCGCCTCAACGCCTTCTACGAGCACCACCGCGACCCGAGCCTCTTCGGCATCGACCTGCGGCTGAAGGCCGAAACGAACCGCGACGCGGCCTCCACCGCGCTCCTCGCCGCCATCAAGGAGGTCGCCGACGGAAAGGTCGACGCGAAGCGGCTCGAGGACATCAAGAGCCACCTGAAGAACCGCATGCTGATGAACCTCGAGACGCCCGGTCAGGTCGCCGAGCTGCTCGCCCTGCACCTCGGCGTCTTCGGCACGCCCGACGCCGTCGATGCGCTCTACGCGAACGTCGCCAAAGTGAGCGCCAAAGACCTGAGCGCCTTCGCGAAGAAGCACCTCGTCGACACCAACCGCACCACGATGACGTTCACCGTCGAAGTGAAGGGGGCGACGAAGTGAGAACCTTCGTTCTCGCGTTGCTGATCACCTCGTGCGCGACCACCCCGCCGATCGTCATCCCCCAGGACGCGGTGCAGATCGCGCCCGACGTTCTCGAGCAACGGGTCGCGCCGCCCGCGCGACCCGTTCCGTATGTCGCTTTTCCCACCGTCGAGCCGATGACGGTGGTGCTCAAGCCAGTGCCGAACAAGCCCGTCGTCAGCCTGCGCCTCGTGTTCCGCACCGGCTCGGTCGACGACCCGCGCGGGAAGGAAGGGCTGACGGCCCTGACCCTGCGACTCCTGCTGGAAGGCGGCACGACGTCGCTCGACTCCGCGCAGTTCCTCGAGGCGCTGTACCCGATGGCGGCTGACCTCACCGGCGACGTCGACAAGGAATTCACGACCCTCGCCGCCCGGTTCCCCGGAGAACAGCTCGGGCGCTTCCTGCAGATCTTCAGCGAGGCCCTGCTCTCGCCGCGCCTCGACGAGAAGGAGTTCACCCGCCTGAAGTCGGTGCAACTCAACACGGTGCGAACCCGCCTCCGGCAGGAGAACGACGAAGAGCTGAGCAAGGCCGCCCTCGACCTCCTCCTCGCCGAGACGCACCCCTACCGGCACGTCGCGACGGGCACCGAAGCAGGGCTCGAGAGCGTCACCCTCGACGACGTGCGCGCGCAGTGGAAGCGCGTCTTCACCCAGGACCGCCTCGTGCTCGGCCTCGCGGGGGGCGTCGATGAAGCCACCGCGGCGCAGGTGAAGACGGCGCTGAGCGGACTGCCTGCGAAGGGCGCCGACCGCGTCGTGTTGCCCACCGCACCCGGCCCGATGGGTCAAACGTTGATCGTCAAACGAAACACCGAGTCCACCGCTGGCAGCTTTGGCTTCACGACTTCGCTGCGTCGCGACTCTCCGGGGTTCGTCGATCTCTTCATCGCGATCTCGGCGCTCGGTGAGCATCGGCAGGAACACGGCGTGCTGTATGCGGAGCTGCGCGACAAGCGCGGCCTCAACTACGGCACCTACGCCTACGCGCAGCACTACCGCGAAGATCGCGGGGACATCGTGCCGAGGCCCAACATCCTCCGCAGCCAGCAGGACGTGACGTTCTGGCTGCGCCCCGTCCCCGCGAAGGACGCGGTGTTCGCCACGCGCGCGGTCCTCTACTTCCTCGAGCGCGCTCGCCAGAAAGACACCGCGCTGGCCGAGCGCTTCGAGTCAACCCGTGGGTTTCTGCTCGGGGCGACGCGCCAGTGGGCCTTGACGGATCAACGCAAGCTTGGGTGGGCCATCGACGACGCCTTGCACGGTACGCCGGACTTCCTCGAGGCGGTGCGCACGCGGCTCGCGACCATCACCCCTTTCGACGCGCAGGCGGCGCTGCAGAAACACGTCGATCCGGCGGCGCTGAACTTCGCCTTCGTCACCCGAGACGCCGAGGGGCTCGCCGCCCAGTTCCGAGCCGGCAGCCCGAGCCCCATCACGTACGCCAGCCCCAAACCCCCGCCACTGGTCGCTGACGACGAGAAGATCGCCAGCTGGCCGTTGCCGCTGATCAACGACCAGGTGCAGATCATCGACGTGGCCGAGGTGATGAAACGCTGAAGGTTGCGAGCTGTAGCAGCCCGTGGCGCGAGCACAGTTTTCTTCACCGGGGGCCAGTGGCGAGTACGCTTCTTTATCTCGTGCGCACGTTCCGTCTGATCAAGCTCGCGTGTGTGGTGCTGGCAGCGTCGGCTTCCGCGCAGGCCCTCGACCCCTTCACCGCCCGGGGGATCGACCTCGTCCCCATCAAGTTCACGCCCACCATGGAATCGGGCCTCGCGCTCGAAGGCGGCGAACTGCAGCTGACGCGGTCGTTCCTCATCACCGCGATGCTCGACTTCAACTTCGGCATCCTGTCGGTGAAGAACGGCAACGAGCGGTTGGGCGAGCTGATGCCCTTCCGCACCGACCTCCACCTCATGGGGGCCTACCAGCTTCACTCGCGTGTCGAGATCGCCGCCGACCTCCCCATCACCCTCGGTCAGATTCACAACTTCGGCCTCTTGAGCCAGCAGGGCTTCATCACCACGCCCCCCAATGCAGCGGGCATTGGCGCGCCTCGAATTCTCGGTCGTGTGCAGTTCGTGAAGCAGAGCGAGATCCCCATCGTGGGGCTCGCGGGCGTGCTCGAGGTGCGCATCCCCATCGGCGACACCACCAGCTTCCTCAGCGATCGCGGGTTCGTCTTCGCGCCCCGGCTCGCGGCTGAACGCGTCATCGGCCCGGTGCGCATTCTCGGCAACATCGGCTGGCGGCTGCGCACCGCGCCCGGCCGCTTCATGAACCTCTACGTCGGGCAGGAATTCACGCTCGGCGGCGGCGCGATCATCGACCTCCCGTCGTTCAGCCGCTTCAACAACAACCAGATCATCGGTGAGATTCAGATGGCGACGCCCGCCGAGGCGCCCTTCACCTTCACCGAGGCCGAGGCGCTCAAGACGCCGCTCGAGCTGCTCGTCGGCGTGCGCACCCGCTTCGCCGGCAACTGGGGCGCGCAGCTCGCCATCGGCAAGGGCCTGGGTGCCAGCGGCTACGGTCGCGAGGCCTTCCGCATCACCTTCGCGATCACCTACGAGCGCGTGCCCGAGCCCGACGACGACAACGACGGCATCCCCAACAAGGTCGATGGCTGCCCCGAGCTGGCCGAAGACACCGACGGCATCGAAGACACCGACGGCTGTCCTGAAGAGAAGGAACCCGATCGCGACAACGATGGAGTACCCGATCGCATCGACCAGTGCCCCGACACCGCCGGCTTGCAGGAATTCGACGGCTGCCCCGACAAAGACGGCGACCAGATCCCCGACAACGCCGACAAGTGCCCCGAACAGGCCGGCCCGCCTGATCTCCAGGGCTGCCCGCCTCCTGAAGAAGAGGAAGACGTGGTGCTCGAGTCCGAGCGCATTCGCATCAACAACCAGATCCTCTTCGAGTTCGGCAGCGATCGCATCGACCCCCGCTCGTTCAAGCTTCTCGACGAAGTGGCCGCGGTGCTCGCGAAGAACCCCGACGTCGGGCCGGTGCTCATCGAAGGTCACACCGACAACGTCGGCTCGCGTGAGCTCAACCTGAATCTCTCGAAGCGCCGCGCCAGGGCCGTTGAGAAGTACCTCGTCGAGAAGGGCATCGCCCAGAAGCGCCTCAAGAGCGACGGCTTCGGCTTCGACCGCCCGCTGGCCACCAACGACACCCCGCTCGGTCGCGCGAAGAACCGCCGCACCGAGTTCAAGCTGCTCGACGAGATCGAGACGAAGAACGAGCGGAAGGTCGTGCCGAAGGAAGAGAAGACGCCCTGACGTCGGGGCTCAGCCCGGCGGCAGGGTGTGGTGCTTGAGCCACTCCGTCGCCGCCACGTAGGCGCAGGTGATGCCGATGATCGTCCCCAGCACCGGGAGCGGCATCGGCGCAAACCCGAGCATCCGCGCGAACGGCAGGTAGGGGATCGCCACCGCCAGCACCGCAACCACCAGCGTGCTCACCCACAGCAGGCGACCGGGCCGGCTGCGCCACGCGGGCTTCCATGTGCGCAACACGAGCGCCACCGCGAGCTCGGTGAGCAACGACTCGACGAACCAGCCCGTGCGAAACGCGCGCACGTCGGCGTCGAAGACCTTGAGCAGCACCCCGAAGGTGAGCAGGTCGAAGACCGAGCTGAGCGCGCCGAAGCGCAGCATGAAGCGCTCAATGGCGTGCTGATCCCACCGGTGCGGGCGGGTGAGCCACTCGTCGTCGACCGAGTCCGTCGCCACGCCCACCGCGGGAATGTCGGACAGGAAGTTGTTCAGCAGGATCTGCCCCGCCGTGAGCGGCAGGAACGGCAGCGCGAGCGACGCGACCGCCATGCTCACCATGTTCCCCAGGTTCGCGCTGGTGGTGGTCATCACGTACTTGAGCGTGTTCGCGAACGTGCGCCGCCCCGCGAGGATGCCGTCGCGCAGCATGTCGAGCCGCGGCGCGAGCAGCACGAAGTCGGCGGCCTCGCGCGCCACGTCGACCGCCGACTCCACCGAGATGCTCACGTCGGCCGCGTGCAGCGCGGGGGCGTCGTTGATGCCGTCGCCGAGGTAGCCGACCACCTCGCGTGTCTGCAACGCCGCGACGATGCGCTCCTTCTGCTGCGGGTCGATCTCCGCGAAGAGCACGGCCTGGTTCGCGACGGCGGCGAGCGCTTCGTTCGAGAGCGCGGCGATCTCTTCACCCCGCAGCGTCACCGGCGCCGGCAGCCCGACGCGCTCGGCGAGGTGCTGCGCGACGTGCACGTTGTCGCCGGTGATGATCTTCAAGGACACCCCCAGCGTCTGCAGCTCGGCGACCATCTCGACCACGCGCGCCCGCGGCGGGTCGGCGAAGCAGAGGAAGCCCTCGAAGGTCAGCCCCGTCTCGTCGGCCACGCTCCACGTCGCGCGCTCGGGCAGGACGCGCGTCGCCACCGCCAGCACGCGAAAGCCCTGCTTGCCCTGCGCCTCGACGAACGCGTTCACCTTCTCGCGCCCCCCGGCGTCGAGTGACGAGCAGAGCTCGACGACCTGCGCGACGGCACCCTTGATGATCAACTGCGGCCCCGTCGGCGTGCGCACCACGACGGAGAGCCGACGACGCACGAAGTCGTACGGCAGCTCATCGAGCTTCGCGGGCAGCGTCAGTTGGGCGGCACGACCCGCGACCTGCAGCGCCTCGTCGAGCGGGTTGGGGATGCCCGACTGGTGCGCCGCGTTCGCGAACGCGAGGGCGAGCACGTTCTGCGACGCCCGCCCCTCGAGGTCGACCGCTCCCTCGAGCTTCATCACCCCTTCGGTGAGCGTGCCGGTCTTGTCGGTGCACAGCACGGTCATCGAGCCGAAGTTCTCGATGGCGCTCAGGCGACGCACCAACACACCCTGCCCCGCCATCACGTGGGCCGCGCGCGCGAGGTTGAACGCGAGGATGGCCGGGAGCAGCTCCGGCGTCAGCCCCACCGCGAGCGCGATGGCGAAGAGCAGCGACTCGATGGCGGGCCGGTGCGCGACGAGGTTCACGCCGAGCACGACGGAACCACGTCAGCCACGTTCACTTTGGTGGGTGTGCCGTCGCGCACCACCTGGGCCTTCACGCTCAAGCGCGCGCGCAGCGCCTCGAGCACGCGGCTGGCCTGGTACTCGCGCCAGAAGCCCACGAGACTCGAGAGCACGATGATGGTGGTGACCACGCTGGCGTCGATCCACTCCCCGACCAGCGCGGAGATGACCGCCGCGAAGACCAGCACCAGCACCAGCGGGTTGGCGAGCTGCCGCCAGAGCATCACCAGCGGGCGCGCGCGGTCTCCAGCGGGGACTTCATTGGGGCCAACCTTTTCGCGACGCGCAACGGCTTCGCTGGTGCTCAGGCCCGTGGGCGCACTCCCAAGGCTGTGAAAGACCGCCGCGGTCGGTTCGGCCCACCAGCGCATGGTGCTCTCTCCGATGCAATTCCTGCGGCCCGTGCGACTCACCAGGGGTACTGCATGCGATGCGCCACGCGTGCGCCTCAGTGCTCGAGGGCCTTCCCGATCCACCGGCGGAGCTGCGACTCGCTCGCTTGCCCTTGATGCGACACCAGCACGTGTCCGTCTCGATCGAGCACGAACACCGACGGCAGCGCAGCGACCTCGTAGATGGCGCCCACTTCGGGTCGGCCGAGCGCGACGTACGGCTGCACCTCGGGCAACACCCGCACGTAGCGCTCGACCGCTTCGCGCTGCCCATCGAGATCGTCGTTGCTGATCGCGACCAACTCCACGCCGTCGGCCGCGCGCTCTTTGACGAGCTTGACGAGGTACGGCATCTCTTCACGACAGGGCGGACACCAGGTCGCCCAGAAGTTGATGACCACCACCTTGCCCTTGAGCGCGGTGAGCTCGACCCGCGAGCCATCGAGCCTCTCGAGCACGAACGGGGGCGCCTCGCTGCCTTCCGGCAGAATGCCGCCGCTCACTTCCTGCCAGCCGAGCAGCACCGCGCCCACCATCAGCGCCGCCACCACCAGCCAGGTCGTTCGGTCCGTCTTCTGCGTCACGAGAGCCTCTCGAGGTGCGGAATCAATCGGCGCAGCGTCGCGCGGGTCAGCCCTGAGAGTACGGAACTGCGCGCCACCGTGCCCGCGAGCACCGGCCCGACCCGGTAGTACGTCCCGGTGAAGAGCCGCCCTGCCATCGAGCGCAGGAGCACGCGATCGCGAAAGCCGCGCAGGGCGTGCAGCTCAGGGGCGCCTTCGCCGAACGCCACCGTGGCCACGAAGCAGGGGCCCGGCGAGGACACCCACAACACGCGGCTGGTGTTGAGGTTGAGCACGCCCCGCAACTGCGCGGAGAGATCGTAGAGAAACGCGAGCAGATCTCTGCGCGAGGCCGAGAGCTCGCCGGGGTTCGAGTCGTCGAATTCCACCCGCGCGTGGAGCCCCGTGAGTTCTTCGACGGCGAAGTGGTAGCGACGGCGGTTCTTCGAGAGGTGCGTCATCTCGAGAGAGCGCAGCTCGGCGACGTAGACCACGAACGCACTCGAGCACTTGAGGCACTGCAACGAATGCGTCGCGACGCGCGGTGACAACGAGAACGGGCTCACCTTGTGGCACGAGGGGCACGCCAGCTTCACCTCGACTTGCGCCTCGGGGTGCGGGTCGAAGCGGGACCGGCGCGACTCGGCGTCGAAGACCTCGGGGCGTTTCTCGTCGGTGCGGGTCCACAGGCGCAACGGCGCGGTCGCGTGGCGTTCCTGCTGCAGCGCTTCGTGCCACAGCGGCTCGGCGGCCTCGACCTTTCCTTCCGCGAGCAACGCCAGCGCCTGGCCGTGCGCTTCGATGGCGGGGGGAAAGCCCTTCACCTCATCGCCCAGACGCCACGCGCGCGCGAGCAGGGTCTCGGCTTCCACCAGCAGCTCGCTCGCCAATGCACGCGTCGGATCGTCGCGGCGGCGGTAGAGGGGCGGCTCGGGGACCCGGGCGAAGAACGCCAGCGCGTCACGCTGAAACGCGTCGAGGCCGTCATTGGGCTGCGCCGACAGCTTCGACAGCCGACCCTTCGCTCGCGCTCTGAACTCTTCCAACTCCACGATTGATCCGGCTTCTACCAACGCCGCCCGCCGGAAACTGGATCGACGTGTGTGCGGAAGTAGGAAGAGGGGATGGCCTTCTTTCGTTTCGTCATCTGGACTGGCGTGTGCGTGGCGTTCGGCGTCTTTCTGGGCACCTGCGATCTCGGCGGGCGCACCCCGTGGAAGGCGATGCAGAGCGCGTGGAAGGCGCAGTCGCCGGCAGTGGTCGACACTGTAAACGGCGTGAAGAAGAAGCTCGGCACGCCCGAGAGGGCTGAGCCCGGCGCAGTCACCACCGCGGCGAGCGGGCCCAGGGAATCGCACACCGCGGATGACAAGAAGGCGATTGATCAGCTGATCAACAAACGCGCGAACTGATCAGGACACGTGGCGATCGAGGTGCTCGAACGCCGCGAGCCACAGGCGCGCCTCGCGGTCGGTGAGCCCCTTGCGCACGAGGCCGCGCAGCATCTCGCCCAGCACGTGATCGGGTGCCTGCGGGTTCAAGAACTCGGCGCGCAGCAGCACGTCCTTCATCTTCGACTCCAGCCGCCCCACCAACTGCAACTCGGCGCCAGGTTCAGCCCTCACCCCTTCCGTGGGAGCGCGGTGACGTGAGCAGAGGTAGAGCAACACGCCTGTCGCATGGCTGAGGTTCATCGACGGCTGAGGCCCCGGCGTGGGGATGACGAGCACGTCATGGCAGCGCGCGAGCTCTTCGTCAGACAGCCCCCGCTTCTCGCCACCCAGCACCAGCGCCACCTTGCCGCGGGCGGAGTGTTTCGCGAGCCGCTCGACGGCCTGCTCGGGCGACAGGGGCGTGAAGCGCTTGAGCCGGGTGCGCGAGGTCGTACCCACCGCATACACGACCGTGGCGAGCGCCTCGTCGAGGGTCTGCGCGATGGCGAACTTCTCGAGCACCCCTTCGGCCTTCACCGCGATGTGACCGGCGGCCCGGAACTCGTGGGTCTGCGGGTCCGACAGCACGAGCTGGTCGAACCCGAAGTTCGACATGGCGCGCGCGATGGCGGCGAGGTTCTCGGCCCCTCGGAGCTGATGGCAGATGACGACCGGGCTCACCATTCGACCTGGCTCCTTGCACTGGATGGAGGGGGAGGCCGACGGTATAGTCCTCAGGCCATGTCTCGCATCGCTCTGATCATTCTGGCCGTGGCCGTTCTCACCGGGTGCGGTGTGGGTGCGTCTCAGTCGCGTGGCGTCACCAGCTCGCAGGCCCTCACCGGCACCGCCGAGTGGCTTGAGTTCGAAACGCCGCAGGTGCGCGTCGAGCTCTTCCGCGACGTCGCCCGCCGCTCGACCGCCGAGGCCGGTGCACGCGGCGCTGTGCTCTTCCCCATGCTCGTGAACGGTGAGTTCGTCGCCGCGCCCGCGCTCGAGACGAGCGTCGATCTCCTCGGCGCATCTGATGCCGGCGCCGTCAGCCCGGTCGATCTCGTGTTCCAGACCTCGGGTGATTCCTTCGCCGAAGATCGCCGCGACGCCTTCCAGGGTCTGTCGGAACGCGAGGCCGCCGAGCTCATCGCCCGCTCGCTCATCAACCTGTGGAACGTGAAGCCTTCGGGCCCGGTCACCGTGGTGCGCATGCCTGGCGCGCCGTACGCCGCCGCATGGATCGACGGGCAGCTCCGGTTGAACCCGGCGTTCGTCTACATGGCGTCGGCGCCGACTCGTTGATACGCGCCGGGCATGCCTGACGCCCGGCCCGCGCTCCTCGCGCAGCTTCCCCACACCCTCTCGAAGACCAGCTTCCCTGCCCTCGGCACGAAGTACCAGGGCAAGGTGCGCGACACCTACGCGCAGGGAGATCGGCTGGTGCTCATCACCACCGATCGTCTCTCGGCGTTCGACCACGTGCTCACCACGCTCCCGTTCAAGGGCGACCTCCTCAACACGCTGGCGCACTTCTGGTTCAAGAAGACCGAGCACGTGGTGAAGAACCACGTCATCGACATGCCCGACCCGTGCGTGCTGGTCGGCCACAAGGCGCACCCCTTCAAGGTCGAGTTTGTCGTACGCGGCTACCTCACCGGCAGCCTGTGGCGTGACTACGAGGCGAAGCGAGACCCCTACGCGCTGGCCCTGCCCGACGGCATGAAGCGCGACCAGAAGTTCGATCGGCCGCTGCTCACGCCCTCCACGAAGGCCCCCATCGGGGAGCACGACGAGCCGATGAGCGAGAAGACCGTCGTCGAGCGCGGGTTGCTGTCGGCCCGCGACTGGGCGCGCGCGAGGGAAGCAGCGCTGGGGCTGTTCGCCGAAGGGCAGAAGCAGGCGACTGCAAACGGGATGATCCTCGTCGACACCAAGTACGAGTTCGGCCTCGTGGGCAACGAGCTGGTGGTCATCGACGAGATGCACACCCCGGACTGCAGCCGGTTCTGGATCGCCGAAGGCAGCCAGCAGCGCTTCGAGCGCGGTGAAGCGCAGCAGATGCTCGACAAAGAGAACCTGCGGCAGTGGCTCATCGCCGAGCGGGGCTTCTCAGGTCAGGGCGCCCTGCCCGACATCCCCGATGACGTGCGCGTGTCGCTCGCCGAGAAGTACCTCTCGGCCTGGGAGCGCATCACCGGGCAGCGCTTCGACCTGCAGGTGGGCGACGTGAAGTCGCGCCTCGAGCAGAACTTGAAGCGCGCGAAGCTGCTCTGAGGCTCACGCAGCCTGCTTCGTCTCTTCTTCGACCCGCTCGCTCAACTTGAAGTCGAGCCGCCGCAAGGGGCTCTTCGTCTCGTTGCGGCGACCGAACGGCATCGGCGACCACCACTCGTCCTTCACCGTGTCGAGGTGCTGATCGTCTCCCTGCATCGCACACAACTTCCTCAGTTCGCTCTCGAGGCCCATGCGCGCGAGCGTTTGCAACCCGCCGACCACGCGCAGCCCTGCGATTTCTGCCGAGCGCCCGAGGGTCGCGACCGGCCGACGAGTCGCCCCTCACCCCCCAAAGACGCGCTGGAAGATCTGATCGACGTGGCGAAGGTGGTAGCCGGTGGTGAAACACGCCTCGACCTCGGTGGGCGACATCACCGCGAGCAGATCGGCGTCTTTGAGCAGGTTGTCCTTGAACGCAGTGCCGCGCTCGAAGAACTGCATCGCGTTGCGCTGAACGATGACGTACGCGGCCTGGCGATCCATCCCCTTGCGCGCGAGCTCGAGCAGCAGGCGCTGGCTATTCACCACGCCGCCGAGAAGGTCGAGGTTCTTCTGCATGTTCTCCGGGTAGACCTTGAGGTGCTCGATGAGCCCGGCAAAGCGGTGCAGCATGAAGTCGGCGATGACGGTGGCGTCGGGGCCGATCATCCGCTCCACGCTGCTGTGCGAGATGTCGCGCTCGTGCCACAGCGGCACGTTTTCCATCGCCGACACGGCGTAGCCACGCAGCAACCGCGCGAGGCCGGTGAGGTTCTCGCTCAAGATGGGGTTGCGCTTGTGCGGCATCGCCGAGCTGCCCTTCTGGCCGACGGTGAAGTTCTCTTCGGCTTCTCGCACCTCGGTGCGCTGCAGGTGGCGAATCTCGACGGCGAACTTTTCGATGCTGCCGCCGAGCTGCGCGAGCGCGAGAAAGAACTCGGCGTGGCGATCTCGCTGAACGATCTGCGTGGCCGCGGCCTCGGCGCCGAGCCCCAGACGCTCGAGCGCGAACGTCTCCACCGACGGAGGCAGGTGCGCGAAGGTGCCCACCGCGCCCGAGATCTTCCCCACCGCGATCACCTCGCGGGCCGCCTCGAGCCGCTTCTTCGCCCGCGAGAGCTCGTCGTACCAGGTGGCCAGCTTGTGCCCGAACGAGATGGGCTCGGCGTGAATGCCGTGGCTGCGGCCCATCATCGGCGTGTGCTGGTGCTCGTACGCACGCCTCTTCAGTGCAGCCATCACGCGATCGACCCCCGTGAGCAGCAGCGTCGCCGCGTCACGGAGAATGAGCGCCAACGACGAATCGAGCACGTCAGACGAGGTCATGCCCCAATGCAGCCAGCGCGCCTCGGGGCCGATGCGCCCTTCCATGAAGGTGAGGAAGGCGATGACGTCGTGCTTGGTGGTCTTTTCGATCTCGTCGATCTTCGCCACGTCGTCGGCCGAGAAGTCGCCGGCCTTCGCCTCGCACACCGCGAGCGCCTCTTTCGGGGCCATGCCTTCCGCCACCAGGCCCGCCAACGCTGCCAGCTCGACGTCACGCCAGCGACGCAGGCGCGCCTCGCTCGTCCACAGCGCGGTCATCTCAGGTCGTGAATAGCGGGGGATCATGCGCGGGTGGTTAGCAGTTCTCCCCCGGCCTGCAAGGCGAAGGGGCCCGCGTCACTCGACGACTTTGACCGTCAGGCCCTGCCGCGCCGCGAAGGTCACCAGATCGAGCGCGAACGAGTCGGCCGCCCCCAGCTTGCGCGCGGTGCTCAAGTTCACGTGAAGCTCGAGCCCCTCGGGGTTCGCCACCGCCATCGCGCCCGGGTCGACGAGCTCGATGAGGATTCGGTTCGCCAGCCGCCCCGCCTGCTGCCCGAGCGCGAGAGGCGCGGCGGCGAGCGCAAACAACGCGCCCTGCTTCACCTGCGCCGAGGCGAGCCCGACGGCTGGCAGCTTCTCGTCTTGCGCGAAGGCGAGCAGCTTCTCGACCACCGCCGCGTTGCCCACCGTCTTGTCGGAGATGATCACCAATGCGTCGATCTTCCCCTTCGCGCCCGACAACACCTTGTCGATCTTCTGGGGCGCATCGAGCTCGAGCGGCACCAATTGCAACCCACGCGACCGCGCCGCGTCGCTCGCGCTGTCGACGAAGGCCTTCGAGTAGCGCGGGTCCTGCACCACGCCCACGCGCTTCACCTTCGGCTGCACGGCCCTGAGCGCCGAGAGCTCGAGCGAGAGGTCGCTCGTGAGCGCGATGCCTGTCGTGTTCTGCCCTTCGAGCTCGTACTTCTCGTAGTACGGCACCATCGAGAACAGCACCGGTACGTCGCTGAACTCACGGCGCGCGCCCACCGCCGCCGCCGGGCCGATGGCCAGCACCAGCGCTGGCTTGTTCGCCGCGAGCTTCTTGAAAGTGCCGCCGGCCCCCTCAGGGCCCTCCTCGAGGGTCAGCTCTTCGACCTGGCCGCGCACCTCGGCCGAGAAGCCGGCGACGACCTGCGCATAGGCGGAGAGGGAGGACGACTTCACCACCACCACGCGTGGGCGCTCCGCGAGCGCCGGCGCAGCGAGCAGGGCCACCAGCGTCAGCGCTGATCGGCGCAGCACCGGAACCCGACCTCCGACGACCTGGCGAACGAGGCGCCGTTCTTCCGCGCCGAGCAGCGCACCGCATAGTCACCGCTGGCGAACGAGCCACCCTTGATGACGCGATCCGACGTCCACTCGGAGACGTTGCCGGACATGTCGGCCACGCCGTAGCCCGAGCGGCACTTCGCGAAGCGACCCGACGGAGAGAGGCTGCGGGCGTCGCCGATGTCGTCTTCGGTGTTGCAGGTGTTCGAGTCGAAGCCGTTGCCGTAGGGCCACTTCGCGTTGCCCGGGCCCTTGCACGACTTTTCCCACTCGTTCTCGCTGCACAGCCGCTTACCCTGCGCCTCACACAGCCGCCTGGCATCGGCGAAGCCGACGTTCGCCGTGGGCGGCGCGCCCTTCTTGTTGGGGTACTCGAAGATGTCGACGCAGAACGCACCTACCTCGATGGCCGAGAGCGTCTTTTCGTCGAAGCCCATCATCGGGTCGCCCGGAGCGGTGCCCATCTTGAACGAGCCGGCCGCCACCGGCCGCATGCCGTCGGGACACGAGGCCACCGCCGGCGCAGGGTCGGGGTTGGTCTTCACGGGGTTGGGGTTGGTGTTGACCGGCGCGACGACGACGGGCGGGTCTTTCTTTTCGGGCGTCTTCGCCTCGGCCTTCGCGGCTTCCTTCTCGAGGCGCTCCTTTTCCTTCTTCTCGGCGGCTTCCTTCGCGGCGAGTTCCTTCGCGGCCTTCTCGGCAGCGGCGCGATCGGCCGCTTCCTTCGCGGCGGCTTCGAGGGCTGCCTTCTGCGCAGCGAGCTTGTCGGCCTTTTCCTTGTCGGCCAGCTCCTTCGGGGTCAGCTTCGTCGCGGCGAGCTTCTCGGCTTCCGCCTTTTCGGCAGCGAGCTTCGCGGCGGCCGCCCTCTCGGCAGCGCCCTTGTCGGCTTCGAACTTCTCAGCGGCCCGCTTTTCGGCCGCGATGCGCTCGGCTTCGAGCTTTTCGGCGGCGAGCTTCTCAGCCGCGAGGCGTTCGACCTCGGTGGTGTCGACCGTCGGCGTCGGGTTCTGCAGCTGCTTCTGGCGCTGAATGAGGAAGAAGCCGCCGCCCGCGCCCACGCCAATGCCCGCGACCACGAGCAGCGCGACCAGCAGGAGCGTGCGATTGGGCTTCTGGGCCTGCGACTGGAAGAGCGGCTGCGCAGGCGCGGCGGCCGCCATCGGGGGCGGCGGCGGCGCCACGGTCTCGACCATCGCGCGCGTTTCGACGCCGTCTTCGGCATCGAGGGAGGCGATGAACTGGCCGGAGTCGATGACCTCGGTCTGTTCGCGGTCTTTCTTGAAGTCGAGATCGTTGGCGTTCTTGAGCGCGCGGGCGATCTGCGATGGGTCGACCGGCTGGGTCGAGTCCGGCATCACGTTCTCGCCGGTCACGGGAGGCGGCGGCGGGGGCAGCTCGGGCACCGGCGGCGGCGGCTTCACCTCGCGGCGCGGCGAGAGCTGCAGCATGCCGGTGCTGGTGCGAGGGCGCGGGGCCGGCGCGTTGCCGCTGGCAGGCTCGGGGCGCGGGGCCGAGGCCTTCGCCGGATACAGCTTGCGCGACAGCTCGACGATCTCACCCATCAGCTCGCCCGCAGTCTTGAAGCGCGCGTTGGGGTTCGAGTTGATGGCCTTGCGGTAGATGCCTTCGAGCTGCTGTGGCACTTCAGGGTTGCGCCGCTGCAGCTCGGGGATCGCGCCGTCGGGGGTGAGCCCCGAGAGCATCTCGCCGAGAATGACGCCCACCGAATAGAGGTCGGCGCGGTGGTCGATCTCGTTGCCCTCGACCAGCTCGGGCGCGAGGTAGCGATCGGCCTTGCGGGCCTTCATCGCCTGCACGAAGGGCAGCCGCGGCAGCGCGAGCGAGAGGCCGAAGTCGGTGACCTTCAGCAGGTCGGGCAGCACGAGCACGTTCTCGGGCTTGATGTCGCTGTGCGGGCCGACCTTGTGCGCGCCATCGAGCGCTGCGCAGATCTGCGAGAGAATGGGTTCGATCTCGGCGGGGGCGAAGAACTGACCCTTTTGCAACCGCAGGTCGATGATCTTGCGCAGCGTGAGACCGTCGAGGAACTGTGAGGTGAAGTACGGCCGTTCGGCGTCTTCGCCTTCCTCGTAGACGCGCACGAGGTTCGGGTGGCTGAGCTTGCGCGCCAGGCGCAGCTGCCTGGCGAACTGTTTTCGCTCGTCGGACGACTGGCACAGCTTGGGGTTGATGACCTTCAGCGCGACTTCGACGTCGATTTCCTTGTCGTGCGCGCGGAAGACGAAGCCCGTCGGGCCTGCGCCGGCGATGTCTTTGATCAGGTAGCGGTTGGCGACGAGATCTTGCGGCTTGTAGGGAGCGCCTTCGACCTGGCTCGTCGCCGCGCGGCGCCGACTGAACGTGCCCGTGGCTTGACGAAGCCCGCCAGTGGACAGGTTCTGCCCGCAGGTCGGACATTTCTCAGCTGTGTCCGGAACGTGGGTGCCGCAGCGGTAACAGAGCAACGGGAAAACCTCGTGGGGGTCAGCCGACAGCGACGTAAGGCTTGATTCAGACTCGGGATTTATCGCACATGCACCCCGCGTCCATCAACGGCCCGACCCGGTGGATCCGAACCCACCCTCGCCGCGGGAAGAGTCAGACAACGCAGCCACCTCGATCAGGTTCCCCTGGGCCACGGGTGAAATGACCAGCTGGGCGATTCGTTCGCCGCGGCGCACAAACACCAGATCTTCCGAGTGGTTGATGAGGATGACCCCGACCTCACCCCGGTAGTCTGCGTCGATGGTGCCGGGGCTGTTGAGGCAAGTGACCCCCTGTTTGAGGGCCAACCCGCTGCGGGGGCGCACCTGACCCTCGTACCCGGGAGGAATTTCCAGGGCCAGCCCGGTGGGGATGAGCTTTCGTTCACCGGGCTCGAGCTGCACCGCTTCGTCGGCGGGCACGTCGGCCAGGAGGTCGAGCCCTGCGGCGTGCGGTGTCTGGTACTTCGGCAGCGGCAGCTCAGAGGGACGAACGCGACGAACCTTCACGGTCACAGCGGACATGGGGCGCGACCTAGCAGAGATCATTCGTCGGTGCCCGGAGGCGGCCCGAATTGATCGAACGCCTTCTTCAATTGCGTGCTGCCCGATTCTTCATCTTTCGGAGGCGCAGGAAGTGCGGCCTCGATGAGCACCGGCTTCGAGCCGCGGAACGAGAACGGGTCCATCGGCTTGTGGCCGAGCTCGAGCTGGTAGTGAACGTGCGGGCCGGTACTGCGGCCGGTCGTGCCGGAGTCGGCGATGACGTCTCCGGCTTTGACACGCTGACCGGTGATCACCCGCAGCAACGAGTTGTGACAGTAGGCCGTGGTCACGCCGCGCCCGTGATCGAGGATGACGACGCGACCGTTCACGTTGTCCTCGCTCGCGCGGCGCACGATGCCATCGGCGACTGCCTTCACGGGCGTGCCTTCGGGCACCGCGAGGTCGACGCCGGTGTGGAGCTGATCTCTCCCGAGCGTCGGGTGGTGCCTCCAGCCGAACGGTGACGTGACGCGAGTGCCCGGCGCAACGGGCCACGAGAGGCCGTACGCGGTGCCCAGCATGAGCGCGGTCGACGCTGACGAGATCGCCTTGCCGCTCGACGGGGGAAGGCGCAGCGCGAGCATCTCGAGGTCGGGCTCACGACCTTCAGCGGTGGCGCGGTGGGCGGCGTAGCTGGCGACGTCGTAGCCGGCGAACACCGCGAGCACGGCGGCCTCTTCACTGCCGAGCTCGGCGCGGGCGCGCTCGATGACCAGAGCGGCGTCGTCGGGCGTCGCGAAGGGCAGGCCGTAGCGCTGCGCGAGCGCGTCGACGGTCGAGCGACGCGCTGGCTCGAGTGATGCCACTGCCGCAAAGACGCCGCGACCGAGCGCGCGACCCGGCGGCACGGTGGTGAGCACCTCGATGTCAGGCACCGGCACGGGCACCGGCATGGGGTCGCTGACCTCGTGCGAGTCGTAGACACCGCCCGTGTAGTACGCGAGCAGCGGGCGCGTGGTGGCGCGCGTCGCGGTGATGCGGCCGGCGAGGTCGCGCAGCAGGGCTCCGATGGGCGTGTGGTACGCGGCGGCCCACAGGCACAGCGCGGCGCCGATGAGATCCATGAAGCCGCGGCGACCCTTCTGCGGCTCGCCGCGGGTGCCGAGGGTGAGCGGGGCCGGCGTCATGACGTCCCTCCCTCTCCCTGCGCAGCGGGGAGAGGGTGGCGCGAAGCGCCGGGTGAGGGGCCTTCAGCGGCCGAAGCCGGGCCCCTCACCCCTGCCCCTCTCCCCGCTGTCGCAGGGAGAGGGAGAGCCGTGGCGATCATCGGAAGAAGCTGAGCAACGCCTCAGCCTCCAGCAGGAGGAACAACGCGAGCGGCGCCGCCACGAGCGTGCCGCGCAAGCCGGCGAGCCAGGGCCGGGGTGCCTTCACAGACGCCGCATCGGCGTGCTGCAGCGAGCGCCACACCGAGCGCCAGCAGTGTGACCAGACGAGAATGATCATCGCCGTGCCGGCGGCGACGCGCGCGACCCAGCCAGAGACCTCGGCCGTCGTGCCGTGACCGACCAGCCGAACGAAGATCGTCGATTCGACCAGCCGCGTGACGGCGAACGCGCCGCCCATCACGAAGATCGCGGTGACCAGCGGCCGCCCCAGGCGCATCGGCGTCGGCTGCTGGTTGAGCCGAGAGAAGAGATCCTTCCACGTCTCCTTCGCGACCATCGTGAAGGTGCGCGTGGCCGTCGTCTGCTCAGGCTCGTCGTACCCGAGCATCGGCAGCGCGATGAAGAAGTCGGTGAGCAGTTCCCACGCGAGCGCGAAGCCGCGGGCGATGAGCGTGCGCTCCCGCGAGTCGATGCGGTTGACCCACGCGGCGGTGCTCTCGTGCTGCGCGAGCAGACCATCGAGCCACACGTCGAGCGCCTCGACCGCGCGCAGCAACCGGTCGTCGACCACGTCGGCCGCAGCGTGAATCCCCACCGCGACCAGCGCGAGGAGGCCAAGGGGCATGAACAGCCAGCGGAAGGCTCCGAAGAAGCGGCTCACGCTGCCGACGGAAATCGACGCCACGGGTGCCCATTCAACGCGGGAACCCCCCGGGAGATCTACGAGTGATTCAGCACCCTTTGCCCCCCGCTCCGGAGAGAAGCGAGCGCATCGCGGGGAACAAGGGCCCTCGGGTCAGTGCTGTTGTCGCAGGGCGAGCAACCACGCGCGCAGTCGCTCGACGGTGTCGGGCTGCGGCGGATGGAAAAGAGTTCCTTGTCGAGCCCGACCCCGGTGACCCCGAGCACCTGCTGCATCGCGGGGACGAAGGAATCGAATGGGCGGCGCGAGCTGGCCCACGAGGGAGGCATGGAACTCCTTGACCGACACCTCGCGCACCGCTTCCACCTCAAACGGCTCGTCGTTTGCCATCAGGCCCCGCACAGAGAAACGGCCTCCCCCGTGAAGGAGAGGCCGTTCACTCGACTCAGCGCAGCCTGATCAGGCCTGCGTGGTCGGCTTCTGCGCCACCGGCGCTTCGGCCGGGGGAGGCGCGCCCGCGCCCGCGGCACGCTCAGCGAGCGCCTGCTTGCGCGAGAGGCGGATCTTGCCGCCGCCGTCGATCGAGATGACCTTCACCATCACCTCATCGCCTTCCTTCACGATCTCGTCCACCGTCTTCACGCGCTTGTCAGCGAGCTCGGAGATGTGGATGAGGCCGTCGGTGCCCGGGAAGATTTCGACGAAGGCGCCGAACTCGACGATCTTGCGAACCGTGCCCAGGTAGACCTTGCCGACCTCGGCCTCACGGGTGAGGGCCTGGATCATCGCGATGGCCGCCTTGACCGCGTCACCGTCAGCCGACGCGATGTCGACCTTGCCGGAGTCGTCGATGTTCACCGAGCAGCCGGTCCGCGCGATGATGTCCTTGATCACCTTGCCGCCGGGACCGATGACGTTCTTGATGAACTCCGCGCGGATCTTGATGCTGGTGATGCGCGGGGCGAACTGGCTGATTTCCCTGCGGGCCGTGGGCAGCGCCTTGAGCATCGTGTCGAGGATGGTGAGGCGGCCGACGCGGGCCTGCTCCATCGCCTTCAACATGATCGCCGTGGTGATGCCGGTGATCTTGATGTCCATCTGCACGGCGGTGATGCCCCTGGCGGTGCCACAGACCTTGAAGTCCATGTCGCCGAGGTGATCTTCGTCACCGAGGATGTCGGTGAGAATCGCGACCTTGTCGCCTTCCTTCACGAGGCCCATCGCGATGCCCGCGACCGGCGCCTTGATGGGAACGCCCGCGTCCATCATCGCCATCGTGCCGCCGCAGACCGAGGCCATCGACGAGCTGCCGTTCGACTCGAGGATGTCCGAGACGATGCGCACCACGTAGGGGAACGAGTCCTTGCTGGGGAGCATGTTGCGCAGCGCGCGCTCAGCCAGGGCGCCGTGACCGATCTCACGACGACCGGGGCCACGGAGCGGCTTGGTCTCGTTCACCGAGAACGGGGGGAAGTTGTAGTGCAGCATGAACGTGCGGCTGGTCTCGCCCGCGAGCGTCTCGATGCGCTGATCGTCTTCCGCCGTGCCGAGGGTCGCGCTGACGAGCCCCTGGGTCTCACCACGCTGGAAGATCGCCGAGCCGTGCGCGCGGGGCAGCGGGCCGATCTCCACGCTGACGTCACGAACCGTGGTGTGGGGGCGACCGCCGATGCGGCCACCGCTGCACGTCAGGTCGCGCATGTACTCGTACTTCAGGTCTTCGTAGATGCCCTTGACCTGCTTCTCGACCGTCGCGGTGTACGCGTCGCCCATCTTCGTCTTCAGCTCGGCCTGCATCGCCTTGCTGGTGGCCTTCAGCGAGCCGTAGCGCTCGTGCTTGTCGGAGATCGCGTAGCCCTTCTTGATGCCTTCCCACGCGATGGCCTTGCACTGGTCCTTCAGCGCGACGTCGTACTTCACCATCTTCTCGTACTCGCGGGTCTTGGCACCGACCTCGGCGCGCAGCTCTTCGAGCGCCTTGATGATGGGCTGGCAGGCCGCGTGACCGAACTCGAGCGCCGCGACCATGTCGGCCTCGGAGATTTCCTCGGCGCCGCCCTCGACCATGACGATCGCTTCCTTCGAGGCCGACACGACGAGGTCGATGTCGCTCCTGGCGCGCTGATCGAAGTCGGGGTTGGCAAGCAGCGTGCCGTCGACGCGGCCGACGCGAACGCACGCGAGGGGGCCGTTGAACGGAATGTCGGACACGGCGAGCGAGGCCGACGCAGCGACGAGCGAGAGCACGTCAGGCTCGGCCTGCTTGTCGAAGCTGATCACGCTGATGATCAACTGCGTCTCGTACGCGTAGCCTTCCGGGAAGAGCGGGCGGCACGAGCGGTCGACGATGCGGCTGGTGAGCGTCTCCTTCTCGGTGAGCTTGCCCTCGCGGCGGAAGTAGCCGCCGGGGATGCGGCCGGCCGCGTAGAAGTTCTCTTTGTACTCGACGGTGAGCGGGAGGAAGTCGATGTCTTTCTTGTCCTTCGCGCTGACCGAGGTCGCGAGGATCATCGTGTCGCCGTAGCGAACGACTGCTGCGCCGTCTGCCTGCTTCGCCATGCGGCCGGTCTCGATGATGAGGTCCCGATCGCCCACTTTCACGGTCTTTCGAATCATTGCCATGGGTGCTGCTCCTTGTGTGCTGCTCGTTGAGGGGAGCGCGCCTCACGCTGCGTTTTGACCCCCTGATCGCTTCGCCGGAGCGTGGAGCTCCGATGCTTCGAACAAGAAATCAAAAGCGCCTGGCGTGAAACGACTCCGGTGTTGGTTCTGCGCCTGAAACGACTGAGGCGCTGCATCCATCGCAGCGCCCCAGGAATTCGTATTCGGTTACTTGCGGATGCCGAGGGTGTCGATCAGCTTCTTGTAGCGGTTGCCGTCCTTCGACTTGAGGTAGTCGAGGAGGCGGCGACGCTGGCTGACCAGCTTCAAGAGACCGCGGCGGCTGTGGAAGTCCTTCTTGTGCGTCTTGAAGTGCTCCGTCAGCTCGTTGATGCGCTCGGACAGCAGCGCGACCTGGACTTCGGGGGAACCGGTGTCCTTCTCGTGGGTGCGGAACTTCGCCACCAACTCCGTCTTCTTTTCGACCTGGATCATGTGTGTCTCTCCCGCTCCGAGGTTCAAGTTCACCGTGGCCCGCGGAGGGGTACAGGTCAGGTGAGCCCCCACCCTTCAGGGACGCCGCGCGCTTAGCGCGTGGGCAGGGGGTGGTCAACCACTGCTCACCCGCTGATCAGCACCTTCATCACCACCAGCGCCACCAGCCCCATGGGGAAGAGCAGCACCACCCGGCGCCACCGTGACGCCGCGGGCGCGTTGACCCAGACCCACTGCAGCACGCCGAGCCCGATCAGCGCCTGCGCACCGAAGCCCTCGATGATGGCCAGCGGCAGCTCGGTGTTGGGGTTGGCCGACAGGAGGACGACGAAGGCCAGGAGCCCGACTGTGAGGACGAGCAACGGAATCGCCAGCCAGTGTCGACGACCCTGATCTCGCCTGCCGAAGAAGGCCAGCAGCGCGACCAGCGAGAGCAGCCCCGCGGTCGGGATGATTGCGAGGCGTGCGGCGATCGGGTCTCGCCACGCAACGCCGTCGTCGTCGTTCTGACCAAGGAGAACCCAGGGCTCTTCTTGAACCGGGACGCGCTGGTCCCCGAACCACGTATCGAGTTTCGCGTGGGTCGGCGGCACCCATTGGTACCAGCTCGCAGCGATGACCACCGCTCCAACGGCAGCGAGCGCCAGCGGGAGCCGGCCCGAGTCCTTCGTCGAGCTGAGCACGGTCAGCAGCACCGCGAGCTGCACGACATGCGTCCACGTCAGGTGCTCGACGAGCTCCGAGTTGCGAAAGCTGAGCAGCACGTCGAACGACACGCCGTGCGTGCCCCACGCGGCGCCGACGAAGAGCGCGCCGATCACGGCGATGGCGGCGCCGAGGCTGGGGACGACCTGTCCCATCGCCCACGAGCCCACGCTGTCGGTGCTGCCCAGCCGGGTGCCGAGGAGCAGCCCCACGATGAAGGCGCCGGCCCCCACCAACGCGAGCGGAGGCATGCCCTGGTTGAACGCCCAGGCCAGCCCCGCGACGAACACAGGCGCGAGCACCACCAGCTCCCCGGACAGGGACTGCTCTTCTCCGTGCCGCAGCTCGGCGCGCAGGCGCACGTTCTCCTCGCGGAGGCGCGCGAGCTCGGCGTTGACCACCTGTTCCTGATCAGCGAGCGGGGCCGCGTCGGCGTCGAGCTGGTGGGCCCGCTTGAGCAGGCTTTGCTGCTTCTGCGTGAACTCCCTCGAGGCGGTGAGGGTGAGTTCCTCTTCGAGTGCGCGACGCTCGAGCTGGAGCGCCTCGAGGCGATCTCGTTGGGCGCGGTCGCTCATCGAACCCTCCGCACGAGCTGCCCGATGGTGAGCCCGACGAGCACCGCAGCCCCGGCGGTGAGCCACGCCGTCTGCCGCTCTCGCGAGAGCCCCACGCCGATGGCGAGGCTCAGCACCGCCGCGCTGGCGAGGGCGGGCGCCACGAAGCGCACCCAGCCTTTCGACAGTCGCGAGAGCCCGGTCTGCAGGCGCGTGCGCTCATCGATCTCCGCGAGGGCCGCTGCCTGCCCCTTCCCGACCGACAGCTGGAGCATGCGGATGCGCGCCTCGTGGGCTTCGATCTCTGCGGTGAGCGGCGCGAGGGCGCGCGCCTCTTCGGCGCGACGCGGCGCGAGCTGCGTGAGGAGCGACGCGAGGGCCGCTTCCTGTGCAGCGATCGCGTCGTCGAGCTCGCTCATCGAAGCGGCGGCAGCAGCACGTAGGTGCCGTCTTCCGAGCGACGGTAGAAGTACGGTTCACGCCACGGGTAGTGGAGGTCGTCGGCGGTGAGCAGGTTGGCGTCGACGAGCTCGCCGAGCTCGAGCGGCAAGATGCCCTTCTCGAGCTTGTAGACGTCGATGGCCGACGCGACGCGCGACATCTGCTGGCGGCTGGCGAAGCGCTGCGCTGCGGGGTCGGTGAAGGTGGTCGCGTTCGAGCGGCCGAGGCTCACCGAGCCGAAGTCGGTGCGCAGGCCGATGAACAGCAGCACGCCGACCACGAGCATGGTGACGCCGATGCGCCCCGCCCACCCGAGGATCACCCCGACGCGCGACTCGCTGCTCTCGAAGTCGTCACCGCCCTTCCCTGCCGGTGGGACGCCCTTCGCGTACGCGAGGTTGATGAGGTTGCAGAGCGCCTTGGCGGTCTCGAACTCACCGAGTGTCGAGAGCTCGATGATGCGCTGCACGGTGCGACCGGGCGCGATGAGGTGGAAGCACTTGCGCTCGTTCTCGCCGACCGACTGAAACTCGCCCTTGTTGACGGTCTTCTTCTCTTCAGCGAACGCGTCGTCGAGCGCGGCGTCGAAGTCGTCTTTCTCGAGCTCGGGTGGTGGAAGATCTCTGGTCTTCTCGAACGTCATCTGCAGCGAGGTGATGCGCTTGCGCACCACCGGCCACTCGTCGACGCGCCGGAAGCCTTCCATCAGCACCGACTCGGCGCGCAGCGGGGTGACCGCCGTCTCCTGTTCGAATTCCTTCACCTCGAACTCGTAGGTGCCCGCCTTCCACGCGAAGAGCTTGAAGAGCGTCTCGCTGGTCTGCAGCTGCACCATCGCCTTGAACTTCTGCTCGGTGATGACGCCCTGGCTGACGAGCACGTCGCCCAGCCGCTGCAGCGTGCGCTTCTGCGTATCGAGCGCGAACTCGAGCTGCGCCTCGGTGAGCAGCTCGGCGGCGACCAGCATCGAGCCGATGAGTTCCTTGCGGTTGCGGCTGGTGGTCTCGGCGCGAACGATGTTGCCGTCTTTGAACGAGACATCGACGCTGTCGCTGCGCTGCTTGAGCGTCAGCACGCCGGTCTTCTGCTGCTGGCCGATCAGCTGGAGGATGTCGGCGATCCCGAAGTCTTTGAGTGTGCCCTTGAGCGCCATGGGTCAGCCTTTCTTTCGCAGGCGCAGCAGCGACACGGGGTAGACGGTCAGGAAGAGGAGCGCGAGGGGCACCAAACGCACCACGAGGGGAAGGCCCTCGAACGGCGGCCGCACGACGCCAGCGCGGAGCACCACGCCGACGATGGCCAGCACGAAGAGGAAGCCGAAGGCCGTGCCGCGAATCGGTTTGCCGGCGAAGACGTCGCCCATCCCCGACCACAAGACGCCAAAGATGGTGGACAGCCGTTCGATTCGGCTCTCGTAGCGCGCGACCTCGAGCTGCTTGCGCACCTTCACCGAGGGCGCGACGACGTTCTTCTTGGCGAACACGTTGACGCACTGGGTGCACATGCTGCTGCCCGGAGAGACCTCCGGGTCCCCGCGCCGACTGACGGGTCGACCGCATCGAGCGCAGACCTTCGCCGCCGCGAGGGTGTTGCGGAGCGTGCCGAAGCCGACGAGCAACGCAGCGAGCAGCACCGGGTAGATCAGGCCGAGCGTCTGCGAGCCGATGTCACCGACGAGCAGGTGGGCCAGCTGACCGCGCACGCGCTTCCCCGCGTCGTCGCTCTTTGACAACGAGAGCAGGTCGCCTTCGACGAGGGGGAGCGTCTTCAGATACGAGTTGCCGATGATTTCCTTCGGCTGCGGCTCGTCGGCGCTGATGGCCGGCAGCGACGGGTCGAGTTGGCGGGCTTCCATCAAGAACTGGCTCGACTTGCCGACCTCGCCGGCCTTCGCGTCACCGTAGACCTGCGCACGGCGGGCGTAGATGCGGCTGAGATCATAGAGGACGACGGAAGACGGCCCTTCGCTGCTGACCTTTTCGAGAATGGCGCGCGAGTTCTCGAGGTCGCCCTGAAGAAAGAGGGCCTTGGCGAGGGCGACCCGGGTGGGGACGTCTGCGGGGCGCAACGCGAGCGCGCTCTTGAGGTGCGTCAGGCACTGATCGAGGTGGCCGCGGCGCAGATGAAAGTGGCCCAGCACGAAGCGCTCGGCGAACCCCACCTTGTCTTCGGCGGCGAGCTTCTCGAGCTTCTGAATCAAGGGCTCGACCCCGGGGCCGCCCCGCTCGACGAGGTAGAGGCTCTCGGCGGGCGTGTCGGCGAAGGCGGTCTTCTCGACGACCAGCTCGCCCGCCAGCGGCACCAGGCCCAGCACCGAGATCAACACCGCCGCGACCACCCGCTCGATCATCGAGAGGTAGAGCGTGACGGCGGCGAACAGCGTCAGGAGCGTCGGCACGAGGCCCAGGCGGAACACCACGGGCAGCGACAGCACCATGATCGCCAGCGCGGCGCTCTGCCAGCGTGCCGCAGCACGCGGGAGGAAGAAGTGGAAGTCGTAGAGAAAGTAGTACCCGCGGCGCAGCACGAGCACGAGCACCACCGCGAGACAGGTGGCCATCAGCGCGATGAGGAACACCGCGGCGAGGTCGGCCAGCATGGGGCGGAGGTAGCGCTGGTCTGCCAGCTGGGCCGAGACGCCCTTCCGCAGCGCGCCCACGTAGCGGCCGATGCCGCTGGGGTCTGAGGTGAAGTAGAGCTGGGTGAGGAGGAACCACGTCGCCGGCAGATCGGGCGCGAGCTCACTGGCGGTGACGGCGATCTCGACGGCGGCGCCGCTGTCACCGGCGGCTTCCCACTTTTGTGCAGCGCGCAGCATGCCGATGGCCCACAGCTCGGCGTTGGTCGACCCGATGAGGTTCTTGAGCTCGACCAGTTCGTTGCGGGCGGCGAGCTCGGCGGCCTGGTTCTTCGATTCGTTCGCGGCGGCCCACTTCTTCCACGCGGCGGTGAGGTCTCCGTTGCCGATGGCGCGCACCACGAGGGCGGGCGGTTCTTTCTTCGGCGGGGGCTCGGGCGGTTTGGGAGCTGGCTTGGCGCCTTTCGCCGCGTCTTCGACCTGCCCCTTGAGCGGTGCCTTCTTCGTCGGAGGCGCGAGGAACGTGCCGTCGTCGCTGGAAGCGTCGTCGGTGGTGTCTTCCGCCGGGGGGGGCCGGTTGAGCTTCGCCGGTTGGGCTGCATCGGGATCGACGAGGTCGACCTGAGCGACAGCCACGGCTGGAATGAGCCACGCGAGGGCGAGGAAGCACGCGAAAGATCTCATGTGGGGCGGCGAAAGACTATTCCCCCGAGGGACCTCCGCAAACTGATCTCACGCGCCCAGTCGAAGAGTTGCGCTACACCACCCACATGGCCGACAAGGCGATTGGCGTCGCGGTGGAGCGACTGGTCGAGGTGATGCGCCGGCTGCGCGCTCCCAACGGCTGCCCGTGGGACAAGGAGCAGGACCTCAAGAGCCTGCGGCCCTACCTCATCGAAGAGGCCTACGAAGTGCTCGAGGAGATGGACCGGGTGAGCGAGGGCGGCCCGTGGGGGCCTCTGGCCGAGGAGCTGGGCGACCTGCTGTTTCAGATCGTCTTCCACTCGCAGCTCGCGTTCGAGCAGGGGCACTTCGATCTCGGGGTGGTGGCCAACGCCATCGCCGAGAAGCTCGAGCGCCGGCACCCGCATGTGTTCGGCGACCGCGCGCAGCTGGGCACCACGCAGGTGCTCGAGAACTGGGCGAAGTTGAAGGCCGACGAGCGCAAGAAGAAGCACGGCCATGCGGGCAGCGTGCTCGACGGGGTGCCCAAAGACGCGCCTGCCCTGCAGCGCGCCGAGCGGCTCACCGAGAAGGCCTCGCGCCTCGGGTTCGACTGGCCCGAGCTCGCCGGGGTTCGCGAGAAGCTGACCGAGGAGCTGGGGGAGCTCGACGAGGCCATCGCCCAGAAGGACAAGAAGGCGATGGAGCATGAGCTGGGCGACGTGTTGTTCGCGCTGGCAAACGTGGCGCGGCACCTGGGCATCGCCCCCGAAGACGCGCTGCGGGGCACCAACCGCCGCTTCACGAAGCGCTTCCACCATGTCGAGCAGGGGCTCGAGGCGCAGGGGGTGGCGTTCGGAAAGGGCACCCTCGAACAGATGAACGTGCTGTGGGACGAGGCCAAGGCCGCCGAGAAGAAGGGCTGATCGGTCTTGACCGGGTGGGAGCGTGTCGCTATGGCGCCCTCTCTCTCGTTTTTCTTTCTCTTGAAGGAGCTGTTCCGTGGCCAACACCAAGTCCGCTGAGAAGCGCAACCGCCAGGCGATCAAGCGCAACGCGCGCAACTCGGCCGTGAAGACCAACATCAAGGACGCCATCAAGGCCGCCCGCTCTGCCATCTCGAAGGGCGACCAGGCCGCCGCGAAGACCGCTCTCTCGGCTGCCACCTCGGCGCTGGCGAAGGCCGCGACGAAGGGCGTGCTCCACTCGCGCAACGCGAGCCGCCGCATCGGCCGCCTGTCGCACGAGGCGTCGAAGAAGTTCGCTGCCCCCGCCGCGAAGTAACCACTTCCGCAGCGCGCAGTACCCGACCGACGGTTCCTTCAGGGAGCCGTCGGTTTTGCTTTTCTTGCGCTCAAACGGCTTTCGAGGAGCGCTGACCTGCCGCCCGCGCTGCCGGGAGGTGAGCGTCGAACACCAGCGTCCCGCCGCGTGAGTGTGTTTCCGGCGAGACCGTGGGTGTCGTTGTGCCTGCCCTCAGCTTCACCGTCGATGAGCTGTACGCCGGGGTGACGCTCGAGCCATAATCAGTTCGACTGCAGACGTTCGAGGCCTTCGCGCATCGCGGTGTCGGCGACGCGCTTGAGGGCCGCGGAGCGATTCGATTCGGTGAGCAGCACGTCGGCGCCGGAAGGGAACTCTTCGTTGGTCACGAAGGCAGTGGAGCTCACCGTCGCCCCGCCCTTCTTGAGCACAAGCGTCAACGCGACCGAGAGGCGGAAGACGGGTTGGCGCGGGAGTTCGGGCGAGCCAAAGGTCACGCCGCTGGTAATGGTGGTGATGGTGCCCTCGAGCACGGCGTCGCTGGATTCGCCGCCGAGGCGGTTGGCGCGCGCGAGCTGATCTTTCGCGGCGGAGGTGAAGAGGAGCTCGGCGGCGACTTCGGGGGTCTTGTTGGTGAAGACCGGCACATAGACCGACCGAATGCCGGCGGGGAGCTCGCTGTTGGGCGCGGTGAAGCGGTAGCCGCAGCCCGTCGTGACGAGCAACGCGAGCGCAATGAGGACTCCCTCTCCCTGCGACCGCGGGGAGAGGGGCCGACTCGAGCGCACGGGCCCCCCCGGCGCTTCGCGCCACCCTCTCCCCGCGGTGCAGGGAGAGGGGGTGTGTTGAATGGATTTCATCCGACGACGAAGTTCACGAGCCGCCTGGGGACGAAGACGAACTTCTTCACCGACTTGCCGGCGATGGCGGCCTTCACCTTCTCGTCGGCCTCGGCGAGCGCGCGCACTTCCGCTTCCATCGCCGCGATGGGCGCCTTGATCTCCGCGCGGAGCTTGCCCATCACCTGCACGGCGTAGGTGACGCTGTCGTCGACGGTGAGCGCCGCGTCGAACTTCGGCCACGGCTGCAGACAGACGAGCCCCTGACCGCCAAGGCGCGACCAGAGCTCCTCGGCCACGTGCGGCGCGTACGGCGCGAGCACGGTGACGAACTTGCGCGCCACTTCACGAGAGAGCGTCTTCGCGCCGGTGGCCTCGTTCACGAAGCTCATCATGTGGCTGATGGCGGTGTTGAAGCGCATCGCCAACGTGTCGTGCTCGACCGCCTGGATGCACTTGTGCAACGCGCGCTGCACCGCGACGTCTTCGTGCTCGGGGCCATCGGTGAGCCGCGCTGAAGCGCCCCCCGTGTCTTCGTTCACGCAGAGCCGCCACACGCGCTCGATGAAGCGCGCCACGCCGGACACGCCGGTCGTCTGCCACGGCTTGACCTGCTCGAGCGGGCCCATGAAGAGCTCGAAGAGCCGCAACGCATCGGCGCCGTGTTCCTCGATGACCTCATCGGGGCTCACCACGTTGAAGCGCGACTTCGACATCTTCTCGATCTGCTTGCTCAACTTCTCGCCGGTGTCCTTCGCGAACGCGCCGTCTTCGCGATCGTCGACATCCTTCGGCGAGTAGTACTTCCCGGCGTCGCTTTTGAACGAGTACGCGAGGATCATTCCCTGGTTGAAGAGCTTCTGGAACGGCTCCTTCGTGCTCACGTAGCCGCAGTCGAAGAGCACCTTGTGCCAGAAGCGCGAATACAAGAGGTGCAACACGGCGTGCTCGACGCCACCGACGTAGAGGTCGACGGGCATCCAGTACTTCTCGAGCTCCGGCGCCCACGCCTGCTTGTCGTTCTTCGGGTCGAGGAAGCGGAGGTAGTACCAACACGAGCCCGCCCACTGCGGCATGGTGTTGATCTCTCGCACGCCCTTGCGCCCGTCGGGGAGCTCGACCATCAACCACTGATCACCCGCGCGCCCGAGCGGCGGCTGGCCATCGGCGGTCGGCTTGTACTCGTCGACGTGCGGCAACGTCACCGGCAACTGCGCTTCGGGAATCGTCGCGATGGTGCCGTCTTCGAGGTGCACGATGGGGAACGGCTCACCCCAGTAGCGCTGCCGCGAGAAGAGCCAGTCGCGCAACGCGTACTGCACGCGGCGCACGCCGAGCTTCTGCTCCTCGATCCACCCGATCATCTTCTGCTTCGCGGCCTCGGTCTTGAGCCCGTCGAGCATGCCGGAGTTCACAGCCTCGCCCTCGGCGGTGTGCGCCTCGGCCTGAACGTCTTTCCCGCCCTTCACCACCTCGATGATGGGCAGGTTGAACTGCTTCGCAAACGCGTGGTCGCGCTCGTCGTGCGCCGGCACCGCCATGATCGCGCCCGTGCCGTACGAGGCGAGCACGTAGTCGGCGACCCACACCGGCACCTTCGCGCCGTTCGCAGGGTTGATGGCGTACGCGCCCGTGAAGACGCCCGTCTTGTCTTTCACGTCGGCTTTGCGCGCGAGGTCGGTCTTCTGCTTCGCGGTGGTGACGTACGCGTCGACCGCCGACTTCTGTCCCGAGGTGGTGATCTTCGAGACGAGCGCGTGTTCGGGCGCGAGGACGCAGTAGGTCGCTCCGAAGAGGGTGTCGGGCCGCGTGGTGAAGACGGTGAAGTGTTCGGCGCTGCCGTTTTCCCTCCCAACGCCGTCGCCCCCAGGGGCTTTGATCTTGAACTGCACCTCGGCGCCTTCGGACTTCCCGATCCAATTGCGCTGCATCTCCTTCACGCCGTCGGGCCAGTCGAGGCCCTCGAGATCGGTGAGCAACCGCTCGGCGTAGACGGGGATCTTGAGCATCCACTGCTTCATCATGCGGCGCTCGACGGCGTCGCCGGTCTCGACGTACTTGCCGTCTTTGACCTCTTCGTTCGCGAGCACGGTGCCGAGTGCGGGGCACCAGTTCACGGGCACCTCGGCCATGTACGCGAGGCCGCGCTCGTGGAGCTTCAAGAAGATCCACTGCGTCCACCGGTAGTAGTCGGGCGCGGTGGTGTCGACTTCGCGGGTCCAGTCGTAGCTGAAGCCGATGCGCTTCAACTGCCGGCGAAAGTTGTCGACGTTGCGCTTCGTGATGACGGCGGGGTGAATGCCCTCACGCACGGCCGAGCGCTCTGCGGGCAAGCCGAACGCGTCCCAGCCCATGGGGTGGAGCACGTTGAAGCCGAGCGCGCGCTTGATGCGGGCGACGACGTCGGTGGCGGTGTAGCCCTCGGGGTGACCGATGTGGAGCCCGGCGCCCGACGGGTACGGGAACATGTCGAGCACGTAGAACTTCGGCTTCTTCTGCAGTTCGGCGAGGTCGGTCGGGGTCTTGAAGGCCTGCTGGGCTTCCCAGGCGGCTTGCCACTTCGGCTCGATGACCGAGGGCTCGTAGCGGTGCCTGGACTCTTCGATGGGGGACGTCATGAGCGCGGGCTTGTAGGTGACGAGGTGGAGTGACGCAACGAGTCGCCGCGCGCTGACCAGCTGTGGAAACCGACACGGATTGTCGATTTTCACCAACTCGGCGTGAGCGGCGCGGCTGTGCTACCGAGCCGCTCGTGGACGCGTCGTCTCCGCCGCAGGTCGAGTTCGAGCACCGTCGGCTCAAGCCGGGCGTGGTGCCTCCGTCGTTGGTGGCCGCGCAGCAGAAGGCCGGCGAGCTCGGCAAGCGCATGTCGCGGCGCGCGAAGATCTGGCGCGGCGTCTTTGTGGTCGCGGGCGCAGCGGCGATCGCGTTCGCTACCCAGCGCGCGGGCATGGAGCTGCAGTCAGGGCTCTGCTTCTTCCTCGCCGCGCTGCCGGTGCTGTGGGTCGGCGGGTGGCTGTTCGGGTTTCTGTTCTCGTTCTTCGTGCACGCCCGCACGGCGAAGGGCGAGATCCGCGCGCACGTCGGCTCGATGAACTGGCAGCAGGAGCTCGCTCAGAACTCGGTGGTCGAGAAGGTGAAGATGACGGTGCTGACCGAGGGGCTCGAGCTGCTGCGCGATGCCGATCGACAGCTCGTACCGTGGGCGGCCATCAAGCTCGATCGCGTCGACGCGAAGACGCTGGCCGTCTACCTGCTCAACGAGTCGAGCGGACTGGCGATGAACGAAGCACTGCCCGTGCCGCGCGTGTCGTTCGCGTCAGATGAAGCGTTCGACGCGTTCTGTCTCGAAGCTCAGAAACACGTCTGGGAAGCGCAGCGGTTGCAGAAATGATCCGACTGCACCGATCGACGTGCGCGCCGATGCGGTGATCAGTCCGGCCAACAGCTTTGGCTTCATGGATGGCGGCATCGATGCGCTCTTCACGTTCACGCTCGGTCCGAGAGTGCAGGAGCGGGTCCAGGCCGCGATTCGCGCCGACTTCGACGGGGAACTCCCGGTCGGCTGTGCCCTGATCGTCTCAACCAGAAACGCCGACATTCCGTGGTGCATCAGCGGGCCGACGATGCGGGTGCGCACACAGTCAGCGATACCGCACATGCCTACCTGGCTTTCCGCGCGGCGCTGTTGGCCGTGCGACGGCACAACGCCAACGATGCGCTCGAGCCGGTTCGGACCGTCATGTGTCCTGGGCTCGGGACCGGCATCGGTCTCATGCCGCCAGACGGGTGCGCTCGACAAATGCGCACCGCATGGGACGAGTTCGTCTCGGGAACTCGGTTTCCCACCAGCATCGCGGCGGCAGAGAGCGCGCACGACCTGCTCGTTCGCTGATGGGCGGCGCCCAGAAATGAAAACGCCGAGAGCGGTGAGCTCCCGGCGTGGTGGACTTCGTAGATTTGGGTTCGATTACCAGCCGGCGCGCTTGATGGCCTTGTACGCGCTGCCCGCGGTGCGGAGGTTGTACTTGATGCCGTACGAGCAGCCGCGCGCCTCGTACGCCCACATCGAGCCCCACGAATCGCCCGCCTCGTAGATGAAGATGTGGCCCGCACCGTTGGTGTTGTAGACGAGCGCGTCGCCCTTGCGCACACTCGAGCGGCTCACCGTCGACCACTGCGGGTTGCTGCCGATGAAGTGAATGGTGCCGTACGGGTGCAAGTCGACGGTCATGTTCGTGTTGCTCGAGGGGATCTGCCAGACCTTCGCCACGTAGCCCGAGCAGTCAGCGCCGTAGCTGCCGCTGTGCGAGCAGTTGGGGCAGCTGCCGGTGCAAACGCCCTTGTTCGAGCTGGTCGCACCGAAGGGAATCCAGCGGCCGTGGCCCCACCAGTACGAGAAGCCCACGCCGCCCTTGGCGCGCGTGATGGCCGAGTCGCGGTCGTTGCTGGTGGGCGACGGCGTGGTCGGGGTCGGGGTCGGGGTCGTCGGCGTGCCGCCCGAGGTGACGAGGTTGAGGTACGAGCCGTAGCTCCAGCCGGTGACGCCGTTGTACTTCACGTTGTACCAGCCGCCGTTGGGCTGGGTGACGTTGACCGTGGTGACCGTGGCGCCGCTGGGGATGACGAGGCGAACGGTCGCGTTCATCGAAGCGCTGGTGCGCAGGTTCAAGTTCGAGGTCGTGCGGAGCGTCGAGCCCAGCGCCACACCCGACGACAGCTCGCTCGACAATGTGCCGAACTCTTCCGCGCTGGTGAGCAGCTCGCCGTCGGCCGCCGTCTCGCCCACCGAGCCCGCACACCCAACCATCGTCAGCGTCGCGCCCAGCATCACGTTCCGAAGAGAAGCGATCATGATGCTCCGCCCTGCGAGCCCTGTGCCGGTTTTCGGGCTCGCTCGGAAAAGGCCCAAATTCGTCAAGTTCGACTACAAAATGTGGGCCCCATTCCACGATCAGGAACTGCCCTGATCTCGGACGGCTGACTGAAACATACGCACGCGTTTGGAAGTGTCACCCCCGAGTGACAGGTGATTCGGAGCGGATGCCGTGCTTTCAAGCCGCCCATGAACCGCAAGGGAACGCTTGGCGCGGTGGTGGGGATCGCTCTGCTGGGGCTCCTGGTCTGGTGGCTGGTTTCGCAGACGACCTCAACGGTTCCGGGTGGTTCTGACCCGACGGCGACGCCGACCTCGGTCGACCCGAAGAAAGGGCCTCCTGGATCGACTGGGAAGCCGACAGTCGTCACGCCGACGAAGGTGAAAGTGGCTGAGAGCGCGACACCTGCGAACGAGTTGGCGAAGTTCGGGTGGGGAAACGGAGAGGGAAACCTCGGTCGCAGCCGGCCCGACGAGGCGAACCCGGAAGCGCCGATGAGTCTGACGGTCGATGTGGCCGGCAACGCGTGGGTGCTGGATCAGGTCAACGACCGACTCGTGAAGCTCGATCGCAGCGGCAAGGTCGTGCAAACGATTCCCCTCACGGTGCAGGGCCCGCAGGACGTGGCGGTGACGGCCGATGGGAAGGTGCTCGTGCTCGACCGGCTCATCGACAAGTCAATCGCCGTCATCGGCCCCGATGGGAAGCCGCTCGGCGAGCTGCCGATCGCAGGCAAGGGGCTCGAGGAGACCGGCGGCGTGACGGGGCTCTTCACCGAGGGTGACTCCGTGTACGTCGAGCGCGAGCACGGCGACTCCGTTCGCGTCGGTGACACCTCAGGCAAGGCAGACACAGAACGACCGGAGGTGCCCGGACGTCCGGGGCAGGACGGGCGCACCTACCTCACTGCGGGCATCGTCGATGGGGCGAGCGGTCTGGTGATGGTGAACGTGAACGATGCTCCGTCGAAGGCGCATCGGTTCACGCGGCAGCTGGTGCTGGGAGCGCACGTGGTGGCCCTCAACGCGCTCGACACCGATCGCAGCAGCATCATCTACCTGGGCACGGTCGTGGAGCAGCCTGGCTCGACGGCCGAAGCGCCGAAGTTCGGCATCGCCCTGCTCTGCCTCGACCCACTCGATGGGCGGATTCTCGGGCAGGCGGCGTGGGCCGCGAATGCGGGCGCGGAGGAGACGTTCCGCGAGCTGAGCGTGCTACCGGAAGGCGGCGTGGTGTTTCTCGAGCGCACGGAGCAGGGGTCGCGGCTGGTGAAGTACTCGTGCGCTGGCGGGCCATGAGACGGACGTGCGGTCGAGCGTTCGCCTCCTCTCCCCCACCCTCGGGGGGAGCGGGAGATCAAGGTGCAGCTGTCGTCAGGCGCGATTGCGGATCAAGGCGTCTTCACCGCCTCGACGAACGCGCCCTCGACCTGAGTCACGTCGCGCTGCGCCCCATCGACGAGGGCCTTGAGCGCGGTGCGTTCGATCGGCTTGCGCGTGGTGTTCGCTGGCGCCTCGACGGTGACGAGCGCGGGCACGATGTAAAGCTGCTCCGAGGGCCCCAGCTCGACGCCCGGGAGCGCGCCGCCGACCAGCTCCATCTTCGGCGGCTGCTGGTAACTCACCGCGAGCTCACGCCGCCCCACACCGATGATCGCAGCGTGGAGCCGCTCGGCGCCCATCGACACCGGTGACGCCGAGGTCTCCCGTACGTCCTTCGAGAACGCGGGCTCCGCGCGCCACGCCGTGGCGAGTCGTCGGCCGTCGGCCACCTCTTTCGCACCCTGCTGTTCCGGGTGCGCGAGCGCTGCGAGGCCCTTGAGCCGCGGAATCCACGTCTTCGCGGTCGCGACGATGGGCCCACCGCGCGCACCGTCGGCCCCCAGCGCGCTCAGGCCGGTCAGCTTCTCACCCTGCAGCGCCTCGACGAGCTTCTCGAGAGACTCGGCCGCGCGGGCGAAGGCGTCGCTCAGGGGCTCGACCTCGAGCGCGGGCGGCACCCGCAGGCGCACCGAGAGTTCACTGCGCTCTGCGTCTTCAGGGTCGACCCCACCGATGCCGCCCCGCGCATCCGCCGCGCTGCCGACCAGGGCCGCGAACGTGGCCTGAAACCGCTCACGCCAATCGCCGTCGAACGCGACCGCCTTGCCCTTGTCTTGCCGGCAGAACGGCGCGAGCGCAGCGTCTTGCGCGGTGGGCCAGGTGGTCGATGGAGTGACCACGCGGCCATCTTGCACCGCAGTGGCGAGCTCGGCGTAGGCGTTCGCGCGTTCAGCCCCCTTCAGCTCACTCAAGAACTTCGAGAACGGCGTCTCGGGCCAGGCCACGAGCGGGGGTGGCACCCGGTCGATGATCGGCATCGACTCGATGAAGTCATTCAACCCCTCGATGCGCTCGCCCGCGGCGCCGTTGGTCAGCTCCTTCCACGTCACGATGGCATCGATGGCGGGCACCCCGAGAAACCGATCACGCCGACGGCGAATCTGGTCCCAGCTCGCGGCGAGCTTCGGTTCCTTCTGAAGGAGATCGAGGAAGGTCAGCACCGCCGTCGTGCCCCCGCGGCTGCGTTCGAACGGTTGAGCCAACGCGCGCATGCGGATCCACGCGCAGGCGAGCTCGGGCCGCCAGCTGAACGGCTGCGGCGGCACCAGCGCGTCGGGCGACTCGGTCAGCGTGATGAGCTCAGCGTCGATGGCGGCGCTCACGTCGGCCTCCGCGCGCGCCTTCGCGTTCACCTTGCTCTTGTCGAGGCACGCATTTGCCGCGGCCACGCGGGCGAGGAGCGCGAGCGCGCCTTCCTTCTGATCGCCCTGTGACGCTTTGTGCCGCGCCAGCGCCAGCTCGAAGACCCGGTTCCAGAGATCGCGACGCAGCACCTCGGTGTCGACCTCTTCGGCCGCGAGGGCGGTCAGCTCGATCTGCCGCACCTGCCAGGCGACCGCCTCGGCCGTGAGCAACAGCCGCGGCTCGTCGGGGTCGAAGGCGGGTCGCAGCCGAGCCCCTCCCTTGTTGGCCAGTGGGTTGTCAGACGCCATGGGCCCGTCGCCGATGGTCGCGAAGGCGGTGGTGAGCTTGCCGGGCTCGACCGGGCGCCCCGCGGTGACCTCGAGTGGCGTGCCGGACGCGACGGTGACCTTCAGCGTGCGCGGCAGCCCCTTGAGGAAGGCCTTCACCTGTTCATCGCCGTGCGCAGCGATGGCGTCGGCCGTGCCACCCGCCGATTTCACCGCCGTCAGATCATACGAGTACTCGATCGACCCTTCGGGGAGGTGCTTCAGGGCGTAGGGCGACACATCGGCCATCGGGGCTCCCGACAGCGCGACCACGACGACCATCGTGAGCATGTTCATGAGGGTTCGAGGTTGAGCAGCTGCTGCACGGCCTCGAGCACTTCCTGCGCCTTGACGGGCTTGATCAGGTACGCGCTCGCGCCGAGCTTCATGGCCCGCTCGCGGTCTTCAGCGGCGGACTCGGTGGTGATGATGACGATGGGCAGCTCGTCATTGGCCCTGTCGGAGCGGAGGTGCGCCGTCAGCTTGAGGCCATCGAGCACCGGCATGTTGATGTCGGTGAGCACGATGTCGAACTTGCCACCCTGGAACTTCTTGATGGCCTCGGCGCCGTCGCCCGCCTCGACGCACACGATGTCGCCGATCCGTTGGAGCGCGTACATCACGCTGCGGCGGAGCTGCATCGAGTCATCGACAACGAGGGCACGGATCGTCATGGCGGGCGCAAGGTATTCCGTTTCGGAACTGGTTTCACCGACGGAGCGTCGAGCCTGAAATGCTACCGTTCCACGGCATGTGGGCTCTCGTGTTGGTGCTGGCCGGCTTGCCGCTGAAGGTGGAAACGCGCCCGGGCGAGCCGGTGAAGGTGCCGCTCGCGCAGGTGACGCTGGGGTCGGGCACGGTGCGCATCGTCACTGGCAAGAACACCTTCCCGGCGAAGGTCGGCTACGTGCTGGGGGCGGGCGACACGCTCGAGCTCGAGGCCAACGCATGGGTGACGCTGGCGCTGGCGACGAACGACCACGTGGTGCGGCTCGATGACGAGCTGACGTTGAAAATCGAAGGCCTCGCGATGCTCAAGGCCACGAAGCAGACCCGCAGCTACAAGGAACAGCTCGATGCGGTGGTGACCCCGAAGGAACAGGAAGGTGCGCTTCGGCTCGCGGGGTGGCACGCCAGCCAGATGGCCGCGAACCTGCCTCAAGGGGCAGATGAAAAGGAATCCAAGAAGAAGCCGGTGGCTGCGCCGAGCAAGGTGCCATCGCCCGCCGAAGCGCAGTCAAAGCCCAACCCCCAACCGGGCGGGCCGATCGGGAGCAGCAAAGAAGAAGCCAAACGAGATGAGCCGCGGTCCACCGGAGAGGGTGGCGGTGGGGCACAGCGTTCTCCTGCGCCCGCGCCTCCTTCGGCTCCGTTGGCCGTCGCCCCGCTCCCTGCCTTCGTGGTCGATGCCGCGCTCACCGCGTGCGTCGACGGCGAGCTCTCCCAGTGGGGGCCAGCGGTCAAGCGCGCGCTTGGCACTTCGGTCGTGGTGAAGGCGCGGCGCCGAGATGGCGTGCTGCAGGTGCGCCTGGGCGTCGGTCTGGCGACACCACCCTGCGTCAAGGCCTGGGTCGAGCGGCACCTGGTCAGCTCGGAATGGCAGTCCCTTTTCATTCCGCTCAAGTGAGCGCGTGAAGAACGCCGCGCTCCGGGCCACGTTCGCGCTGCTGCTGGTGGCGTGCGTCGCCACGCCGCTGGTGCGATCTCCGGCAGGCCAGGGTTCGCTCGAGGTGCTGGAACGGTGGACGCTCGACGCCCGCTTTCGTTGGCGCGGCCCGCGCACGCCCCACCCCGACCTCGCGCTGGTGGTGTTCGACGACGCGACGGCGGAACGCGCGGGGCCGTTGTTCGAGCGACGCGCGGGCTGGGCGAAGGTGCTCGACGCCATCTCGGCGCAACACCCGAAGGCCATCGGCGTCGACGCGGTGTTCGACTCGCCAGAGCGGCTCCTGGGGGAGGACCTCCAGCGACAGGTGACGGACTGGAAGGCTGCGCGCGCGGGCAACGCCGGCGACGAGGGCACGGCGAAGCTGCTGGAGGCCATCGCCGCTGAGCTGAGCGGCGACGAAGTGCTCGCGGAGAGCGTGAAGCGCGCGGGCCAGGTGGGGTTGATCGTCTCGGAGACCAGCAGCGGCCAACCCGACGCGCCGGGGCTGGGCAAGGCGCGGTACGGCCAGGCCACCCCGACCGACGAACTGCCGCGCACCCGAGGGCTGGTGGCGAGCCGGCCGGAGATCGTCGCCGGCGCTCGGACGATGGGCCTCGCGGTGGTGTCGGAAGACGAGACGCGCACCGTGCGCCACGTGGCCTTCGGGCGCGCGAGTGAGCAGGGCGTGTACCTCCCCTTCGCGGTGGCGATGGTGGGGCTGGCGCGCGGCCTCAATCGGGGCGAGCTCGCGTTTCTCGGGCCCACGGAAGAGGTGAAGCTCGGCGAGCAGACGGTGTCGCTCGAGAACGGCGGCGTGTGGCTCGACTTCGCAGGACCGGCGGGAACGGTGCCGACCTGGTCCGCGCTCGACGTGGTGGAAGGCCGCCTCTCGAAGGACGCGCTCGCTGGCAAGGTGGTGCTGCTGGGTGTGACGCGCTTTGGGTACGACCTGGCGCGCACGCCCTTTCGTCAGGTGCCGGGCGTCGAGGTGCAGGCGACGATCATCGAGAACCTGCTCTCGGGGCGCGTGTTGCGTCGCTCGGCGCCGACCACCGACGTGGCGCTGGTGCTGCTGCTCGGCGGGCTGGTGGTGGCGTTGTTCGCGTCGGCGCGGGTCTCTCCGCTGGCGCGCGCGGTGAGCTCGGCGGCGCTGCTCGGGGGCTGGTGGGTGGTGACGCAGGTGGCGTTCTCGCGTGCAGGGCTGTGGTTGCCGCTGGTGATGCCGGGGCTCACGGTGCTCGCGTGCGCGATGCTGGGGCTCACCGTGTCGTACGTGACCGAGGCGGGGCTGCGGCGGCAGCTGCGCAAGGCCTTCGGGCACTACGTTGGCGAAGACGTGCTGATCGAGTTGATGGAGCACCCGGAGAAGCTCTCTCTCGGCGGCGAGAAGCGCGAGCTGACGGTGTTCTTCAGCGACATTCGCGACTTCACGACGCTCTCGGAAAAGTTGGCGCCGGTGGAGCTGGTGTCGTTCTTGAACACCTACCTCGGGCCCATGACGCGCGCGGTGTTGCGGCAGGGCGGGCTGCTCGACAAGTACATCGGCGACGCGGTGATGGCGGTCTTCGGGGCGCCGGTGCCGCGCGACGATCATGCGGCGCAGGCGCTGCGGTGCGTGGCGCGCATGCACGAGGCGCTGAAGGTGTTGAACGAGGGGCCGCTGAAGAAGTTCGGCCTCGAGGTGGCCATCGGCGTCGGCGTGAACACGGGGCCGATGGTGGTCGGCAACATGGGGTCGGAGGAGCGCTTCGACTACACGGTCGCCGGTGACGCCGTGAACCTCTCGTCGCGGCTCGAGGGGTTGAGCAAGGTGTACGGCGTGTTCTGTCTGGTGGGTGACGGCACGCGGAAGGCCGTGGGCGAGGGCTTCGTGTTTCGCGAGCTCGACCTCGTGCAGGTGAAGGGCAAGCACGAGGCGGTGCCGGTGCACGAGCTGCTGTCGGTGGAGGGCTCGGTGTTGTCGACGCGCGCCGAGCTGGCGGCGTGGACCGCGGGGCTCATCGCCTTTCGCGCCGGGAAGCTGAACGAAGCGCGAACGCAGTTCGGAGTCTTCGCGGCGGCCAACCCTGACGATCTCGCGGTGAAGCGTTACCTCGAGCGACTCGCGGAGCTGCCCGACGAAGCGCCGGCCGACTTCAACGCGGTGAGCGCGTTCAAGAGCAAGTGACCACGGCCGTGGAGCGGCTCACGGCAGGAACCACTCGCGGGTGTCGAATTCCACGGCGTCGAAAGGCTCGGCGCGAACGAGTTCGCCTGAGGTCCACGCTCCGAGTTGGAGCCAGCGGTTCCCCTCGAGCCGCATGACCTCGAGGGTCTTCGCGTCGGGGTCGAGGAACCACAACCACTGCACCTTCTCGCGCGCGTACAGCCGGGACTTCACGATTCGGTCGATGGACGCGGTGCTCGGGGACAAGACCTCGAGCACCCAGTCGGGTGCCAGCTCCATCGCGGCCGCTTTGGGCAACTCGGGGAGCCGCTCCTTTTTCCACCCGGCCAGGTCAGGGACCAGCACGTCCTTTCGGAGGTGGAGCTCGGGCTCGTAGAGAATCCACCAGCCGCCAGGAGGGTTCCCTCTCCCGAAGCGAGTTTGGAGATCCGCTCCGAGCGCGGAAGACGCCTGAGCGTGAGCGAGGTTGGGCCGAGGGTGAACCCACAGCTCCCCCTCCAGGATCTGTCCAATCATCGTCGGAGGCACATCCGCCAGGTCGGCGATAGTGGCGGGCTTTCGGTGCAGCTCTCGCATGCGCCAAAGCGTACTGCGCGGTCAGATCACCGTCACCGGCACGCCCACCTCGGGCTTCTTGAGCGCCGCGACTGCGTCGGGGCCGATGGCGGCCTTGAGCGAGTTCACGACGGCCGTGTCGCCTGCGTAGTTGTGGCCGGTGTGGGCCGCGAGCGCGGTGGTGACCTGGCTCAAGGTGATGGTCTCGGGCAGGTTGTACCGCTTGAGGAAGTTCGTGAAGACCTCGCGATCGCGGTACCCCTCGTCGACGGCGAGTGACTGCGCGAACACCGCGATGCCGGCCAGCTTGGCGTCTTCCGGCGTGAGGCGGAGCTTCCCGCTGTCCTGCATGTACCGGTTGAACTCGAAAGCGGTGGTGGCACGCATCGCCTCTTCGCTCATGTGCGAGTAGCGGGCGTTGAACGTCATCACGTACTCGGTCTTGCCGTCGCGGCCCTTCTGCTCGGCGAAGCGCACGACGTCTTTCGGCTCACCGGCCTTCGGCTCGTACCAGCCGCCGGCGATGACCTTCGAGTCGGGGTTGGCGCGGCCGAGGATGCCGCTGAACTCGGACAGGGTGTTGATCATGTTCGCCGAGACCAGCACCTTGGTGCCGTCGAGCACGGTCGCCGGGCGGTCTTGCTTCACCGGGGCGAACTCGCGCGCGGTGTCTTCGGCCACCTTGAACGTCGAGTAGTTGAAGTGCTTGTCGAGGTAGTCGGCCTGGCCGTCGTTGTCGCGGTCGAGCACCTTCTCGCGGGTCTGCGTCGAGATGGGGGTGATGACGTTGTCCCACGTGCGGCCCCAGCCGATGTCGGCGGCCTTGTTCATGTCGATGTGCAGTTTGTTCCAGTCGGCGCGCGAGGCGATGCCGTTGACGAGCGCGAGCAGCCCCTGCACGCCCTCACCGCGCGTCATCTGGCCGCTGGCGTCGGTGTAGAAGTTCGACGCCGCGTACGTGGTGACGACCTGGGCGTTGCCGTACTTTTCCTTCACGCGGTCGAGCACGCCCTTGCCGACGCAGAGGTTGTAGAAGAGCAGCTTGCCGTCGGCGCCGTCGGCCGAGGTGGGCCCGTTCTTCACCGAGGACGTCATGTTGCGGCCCCAGTTCGAGTGCCCGTCGTACCCGACGATCTGCGTGTTGGGGTCGTTCATGGGCGCGAGGATGTCGGTGCCGCCCTCACGCACCGAGATGCGGAACTTCGTCTCACCGACGCCGGGCTTGTTGAGGGTCGCCTCGTAGACCGAGACGCCGTGCTGGTTCTCGGCGCCGACGGCCTTGAAGCCGTTCTTCTTGAGGATGTCGGTGAAGCCCTTGAAGAACTCACCGTGCCCCACGGTCCACGAGAGGTTGACGTCTTTCTTCCCGTTGGCGAACCACTTGTCGTACGGCGGAGAGGTGGGCGCGAGTTCCTTGAGGAGCTTGTCGCTGACGGCCTTCACCTCGGGCGACTTCGCGGCTTCACTGTTCGAGAGGTGGAAGATCAGGTTCTCGCGCAGACGCGGGTCGGTCTCGGCGCGCACCAGCGCCTCGTAGGTCTTCATCGCTGGGCCGCGCAGCTCGGCCTCAGGGGACGAGTTGATCAGGTCGAGCAGCACCGCACCTGCCGACGCGCGCGACTGGAGCGCCTGGTTCTTGTCGAGGCCCGCCGGCGGCTGACCATCGGCCGGCACCTGGGCGAGCGCGATCTTCAGCTGCTCGAAGGTCTTCGAGCGCAGGTCCTTCGAGGCAGTGGCGAGCAGGGGCGTGCGCGCGTTGTCAGCGGCTTCGGCGGCGCGGAAGACGGCTTCCCCCACCTCGGCGGGCGCGGTCGGCGGCGCGCCGTTGGCGTTGGTGGTGAAGACGCCGTTGGCGCTCAGGTACACCGGGCGCTCGCTGTTGGTGGGCGTGAGGTTGGTGGTCTGCGAGCCCGGGGGCGGCGGAGGCGGCGGCTGGGGCTCGACGAGGGCCTTCAGCGCATCGAGGGCACCGGACTGAAAGAGGTCCTTGTGCTGGGTCATGATCGAGCGAATCGCCGACTTCTCGCTCGCGCTGACGACGCCGTTTTCCTTCGCCTTGGCGACGATGGCCTTCGCCTCGTCGAGAGAGAACGAACGATCGGCCGCGGCCGTGGTGCCCATGCGACGAATGGTGTTGCTCATGCGCGAAAGCCTCGGGGTGGTTCGGGGAACGCACGGGTTGTAGCAAAAGATCGCCCGCCCCCGTCGATTCGTGGCCCGGTTCTCTCAGGCCCTCAGCGCGTCACCTCGATGCGTTGGGAAACGCGGGCGCCATCGCTCTTCCAGGCCAGCAGCGTGGTGACGGTTCGGAGCTCATCGGCGGTAGCAATCGACTCACACCCGCGTGAGTGTCGCCATCTCCGATTTCCGTCACTCGACCCGGCCACTTTCTTCACGGTACCGAGGAGGAGACGAACTGACGTAAGCAGCGCCTCGTGAAACGACTGTCCCTGAGCTGGTGGTTGCTGTGCGCCGCGTGTGCCCCGACGCCTGAGGTGCCGATCGAACAAACGACGTTCGCTGCGTCGCTCGGGGTCGACCTCTCGGCGTCGACGAAGCTGCCCTCGGGCATGTACCTCCGCGACGTGAGCCAGGGCATGGACCCGGCGGCGACCAACGGGGCCACCGTGCTCATGAAGTACACGGGCTGGCTCGCGAACGGCACCCAGTTCGACTCGAACCAGACGAGCGGCTTCCGATTTTCGCTGGGGGCGGGCGAGGTGATTCGCGGGTGGGATCTCGGCGTCCCCGGCATGAAGACGGGCGGCACCCGGCAGCTCATCATTCCCCCGGCGCTCGGCTATGGCGCGAGCGGCACGGGCCCGATTCCGGGCAACGCGGTGCTCATCTTCAACGTGACGATGGTGAGCACGCCGTAAACTCGCGGTGGTGCGATTTCGGTGCGGCCTTCACCGCCGACGCGACCTCGTCGTGACGAGATGACCCGTGAGTGACGATTCGAACGACGGTGAAGCCGCTGCTCACCGACGCGTGGGCGGCGCTGAAGAAGCTGGGCAAGAGAAGAAGGGGAAGAAGAAGCAGTTCCGCAGGCCCCTCACCCCGACCCTCTCCCCGCTTCCGCAGGGAGAGGGAGTTTCGTCACTTCAGGAAGGCGTGCACGCTGCTGGCGAGATCTCTCCCGTCGGCCAGTGCCCAGACGATGAGCGACGCGCCGCGCGAGGCGTCACCACCGGAAAACACGCCCGGCGCCGACGTCGTGAAGTCGCGCTGCACCTGCACGTTGCCCCGCGCATCGAGGGCCACGCCGAGCTGCGCGTGCACGGGGCTGGCGTCAGCGCCGAGGAAGCCCATCGCCTGAATCACCACGTCGACCTCGATGCGCTGCACGTCGCCAGGGTTGGTCACGTCGACCCAGTGCAGCGCCGTGAGCTGACCATCGACGCCCTCGAGCCTCGTGGTGCGCCGCGCGAAGAGACGCTCTCCACCCTCTTCCTGACTCGATGACGTGCGGAAGATCAGCGGCCACTGCGGCCATGGGTTCGTCTCGGCCCGGCCCGGCGGAGGCGCGCCCATCAGCTCGACCTGCATCACCGACGTCGCCCCTTGCCGATGTGCCGTGCCCAGACAGTCGGAGCCGGTGTCCCCGCCTCCGAGAATCACCACGCGCTTGCCCCGCACCTCATCGCGCTCACCGCGGTTGGCGCGCTCGAGAAAGTCCATCGCCTGCACCACGCCGCGGAGTTCGGCACCCGGCACCTCCAACGCGCGCGGCCGAGGGGCGCCCAGGGCGAGCACGAGCGCATCGTGGGACGCGCGCAGCGCCTTCCAGTCGGTGACGTTCACGCCGGTGCGGAAGTGGATGCCCTCGGCCTCGAGCAGCGCGAGGCGGCGATCGATGACGGACTTCTCCATCTTGAAGTCGGGGATGCCGTAGCGCAGCAGCCCGCCCACTTTGTCCGCGCGCTCGAACACGGTGACGTCGTGCCCCAGCTGATTGAGACGGGTCGCCGCGGCGAGCCCGGCCGGCCCTGAGCCGACGATGGCCACGCGACGCCCGGTGCGCACCATCGGGATGCGCGGCACGATCCACCCTTCGGCGAACGCGCGCTCGATGATCTCCTTCTCGAGCTGCTCGATGGTGACGGGATCTTGATCGACCGCCAGCACGCAGGCGCCTTCACACGGGGCGGGGCACAGGCGCCCGGTGAACTCGGGGAAGTCGTTGGTCCTCGACAAGACCTCCCAGGCTTGCCGCCAGCGGCCAGAGAACACGTGCTCGTTGAAGTCGGGGATGACGTTCCCCAGCGGGCAGCCCTGGTGACAGAAGGGCACGCCGCAATCCATGCAGCGGCCGGCCTGGTGCTTCGCTTCTTCGGCGCTGAGCGGGAGCACGAACTCCTTCGAGTCGCGCACCCGTTCGTCGATGGGCCGCTTGTCGGGCGTCTCGCGCTGCCATTCCATGAAGCCGGTGGGGTGGCCCATCGCTTTAGCCTTCCTTTCCGCCGACGACGCGGAGCTTCGGAGGAGGACGCAGCCGCTGCGCCCGCCGCGCCTGCAGCACCTTGCGGTAGTCGGTGGGCATCACCTTCACGAACGAGGCGACGAGGTGTTCCCAGTTGTCGAGCACGCGCTGCGCGAGCGGGCTCTTGGTGAGGCGCACGTGGCTCTCGACGAGGCCGTAGACGAGCCAGATCTCCGACTCGTCGACGAGCGACTCGAGCTCGACCATCTCGAGGTTGCAGCGCTGCTTGAAGGTGCGCGCGCGGTCGAGCACGTAGGCGACGCCGCCGCTCATCCCCGCAGCGAAGTTACGCCCCGTCGCGCCGAGCACCACCACCACGCCGCCCGTCATGTACTCGCAGCCGTGATCTCCGACGCCTTCCACCACGGCCTTCGCGCCTGAGTTCCGCACCGCGAAGCGCTCGCCCGCGAGGCCGTTGAAGTACGCCTCGCCGTCGGTGGCGCCGTAGAGCACCGTGTTGCCGACGATGACGTTCTCTTCGGGCACGAAGCCCTTCGTGCTGCTGGGCGGGTACACGATGACGCGCCCACCGCTGAGGCCCTTGGCGACGTAGTCGTTCGCTTCGCCTTCGAGCTCGAGCGTCACGCCGCGCGAGAGGAACGCGCCGAAGCTCTGCCCCGCCGCGCCGCGCAGCCGCAGGTGCACCGCGTCGTCAGCGAGCCCCGTCGCGCCGTGCTTCCGAACCAGCTCGCCCGAGAGCATCGTGCCCACCGCGCGGTGGGAGGTCTTCACCGGCAGCACGCTCTTCGGCACCTGCTTCAAGAGCGCGTGATCGAAGTGCGCCGAGAGATCCTTCTTCTGCGGCGTCGAGCACCGTCGCGCGCCCGCAAGCGGAGGCAGGAGCAGTTGGCTCAAGTCGACGCGCTGCGCCTTCCAGTGCTCGACGTCGGTGCGCTGACGCAACAACTCGACGCGACCGACCACCTCATCGAGCGTTCTCGCGCCGAGCCGCGCCAGCCGTTCGCGAATGCGCTCCCCGAGGAGGAGGAAGAAGTGCACCACATCATCGACCCGCCCGTGGAAGTGCTCGCGCAGCTTCGGGTCTTGCGTGGCGATGCCGACCGAGCAGGTGTTGAGGTGGCATTTGCGCAGCATCACGCAGCCTTCGACGATGAGCGCGGCGGTGGCGACTCCGAACTCTTCTGCTCCGAGCAGCGCCGCGATCAGCACGTCGCGCGAGGTGCGCATGCCCCCGTCGACCTGCACGCGAATGCGATCGCGCAGGCCGTTCATCACCAGCACCTGCTGCGCTTCGGCGAGCCCGAGCTCCCACGGCAGCCCCGCGTGCTTCACGGACGAAATGGGAGACGCGCCCGTCCCGCCCTCGTAGCCCGCGATGGTCACCCCACCCGCTCCGGCTTTGGCCACGCCAGCAGCGATGGTGCCCACGCCGACCTCGCTCACCAGCTTCACGCTGACGCGCGCGGCAGGATTGACCGCCTGCAGGTCGTAGATGAGCTGAGCGAGATCTTCGATGGAGTAGATGTCGTGGTGCGGAGGCGGGCTGATCAACGTCACGCCCGGCGTCGACCACCGCACCTTCGCGATGCGCTCGTCGACCTTGTGACCGGGCAACTGCCCTCCTTCGCCCGGCTTGGCGCCCTGCGCGACCTTGATCTGCAGCTCGTCGGCGTTGACGAGGTACTCCGTCGTGACCCCGAAGCGTGCGCTGGCGACCTGCTTGATGGCGCTGCGGCGGAGATCTCCATTCGGCTCGCGCAGGTAGCGACGCGACTCTTCGCCACCCTCGCCGCTGTTCGACTTTGCGCCGAGCCGGTTCATCGCGATGGCGAGCGTCTCGTGCGCCTCGGCGCTGATGCTGCCGAATGACATGGCGCCGGTGACGAAGCGCTTCACGAGCTCTCGTGCGGGCTCGACCTCGGAGAGCGGAATCGGCGTGACGTGGCGCTCGTCGATCTCGATCAACCCGCGCAGCAACGCGGGATCCCGATCTTCTTCATCAGCGAGGCGCTCGTACTCGGCGAAGGCCTGCGCATCGTTCGCACGTGCGGCAGCCTGCAGCTTCGCGATGGTGTCGGGGTTCCACTTGTGACGCTCTCCCTCGCGACGCCACTGGTAGACGCCGCCGGTGAACGGCACGGCCAACTCGCTGCCCGTCGCGAAGCCACGTCGGTGCCGCTCTTCCACCTCGCGGCCGAGCTCTTCCATGCCCACGCCCGCGATGCGCGAGGGCGTGCCGGTGAAGTGCAAATCAATGAGCCCCCGCTCGAGCCCGACGGCTTCGAAGATCTGCGCCCCGCGGTACGACTGCACCGTCGAGATGCCCATCTTCGACATCACCTTGAGCAGCCCTTCGTTGATGGCCTTGATGAACTTCTCGGGCCCGTGCTCGCGATCGTCGAGCGAGTCCAACGCGAGCCAGGGGTTCACCGCCGCCGCGCCGAAGCCGATGAGCAGCGAGAAGTGGTGCACCTCGCGCGCCTCGGCCGTCTCGACGAGCAGACCCGTGTGTCGACGAATGCCTTTCTTCACCAGGCGCTGGTGCACCGCGCTGGTCGCCAGCAGCGCGGGGATGGCCATGCGGCGCGCGTCGACGCCGCGGTCGCTCAAGACGAGCAGGTCACTGCCGTCTTCCACAGCGGCGACCGCGTCTTCACAGAGCTTCGTAACAGCTGCATCGAGCGAGCCCACGTACGTCAGCGGCAGCGTGCGCGGCTCGAACACGCCCATCGAGCGCATCGCCTTGAGGCGCGCGACGTGCGTGTTGTCGAGGATGGGGCCGGGCAACGAGAGCCGGTGACACTGCTCGGGCGTCTCGTCGAAGGTGTTGCCGTCGGGGCCGATGCTGGTGGCCAGCGACATGACCATCGACTCGCGAATGGGGTCGATGGGCGGATTCGTCACCTGCGCGAACAATTGATGGAAGTAGTCGAACAGCGACGGTGCGCGATCGCTGAGCACGGCGAGCGGCGCGTCGTTGCCCATCGAGCCGGTCGGTTCCTTGCCCGTCTCGGCCATGGGCGAGAGCAGCAGGCGCAGATCTTCATCGGTGTAGCCGAAGGCGCGTTGCAGCCGACTGCGCTCCTCGGGTTCCGGAGGCAGCGGCGCTTCGACCTGCGGCAGCTCATCGAAGGTGAAGACGTTGCGGTCGAGCCACTTGCGGTACGGCCAGCGGTTGACGATCTCGTTCTTCACGTCGGCGTCTTCGAGGATGCGCCCTTCGACGGTGTCGACGAGGAACATGCGGCCCGGCTGAAGGCGGCCTTTGCGCAACACCTGCTCGGGCGGCAGGTCGATGACGCCCGCTTCCGAGGCGAGGATGACGCGATCATCGCGGGTGACGACGTAGCGCGCGGGGCGCAGGCCGTTGCGATCGAGCGTGGCGCCGACCAGGTGACCGTCGGTGAAGGTGATGGCTGCGGGGCCATCCCACGGCTCCATGAGCGAGCTCGAGTATTCGTAGAAGGCGCGGCGAGCCTCATCCATGTCGGGGTTGCCCGACCACGCCTCGGGGATCATGAGCATCATCGAGTGCGGCAGCGAGCGCCCACCGAGCGTGAGCAGCTCGAGCATGTTGTCGAACTGCGCGCTGTCGCTCTTGCCGGGCACGATGATGGGCTGGAGGCGATCGAGCGTGCCCCCGAACTTCGCCGACTGCAGGAGACTGCGGCGCGAGTGCATCCAGTTGCGGTTGCCCTGCACCGTATTGATCTCACCGTTGTGCGCGATGAAGCGGAACGGCTGCGCGAGATCCCACGTCGGGAAGGTGTTGGTCGAGAAGCGCGAGTGCACCACCGCGATGGCGCTGACGAGCTCGGGGTCGCGGAGGTCGCCGTAGAACGCCGGCAACTGCGAAGGCAGCAGCAGGCCCTTGTAGACGATGGTCTCGGCCGACAACGACGCGACGTGGAAGCGACCCTCGGGGTCGACGCCCGACGCGCGCACGTGGTTCTCGACCAGCTTGCGGATGACGAAGAGCTTCCGCTCGAAGGCGCTGGGCACGCAGCGGCGGCGGGCGATGTAGATCTGCCGCATCACCGGCAGCACGCTGCGCGCGACGGGCCCCAGCTGCGCGGGGTCGACCGGCACGTCGCGCCAGCCGAGGAACTTTTGATCTTCGAGCTGAATCGCCTCCAGGAAGAGCCGCTCGCACTCGGCGCGCGCGTACGGGTCGGTGGGGAGGAAGACCTGGCCCACGCCGTAGCAACGACGGCGCGGAATCTCGAAGCCGAGCTTCAGGCCCTCGCGCTTGAAGAAGCGATGGGGAATCTGGATCAGGATTCCCGCGCCATCTCCGGTCAGCGGGTCGGCGCCCGTCGCCGCGCGATGCGCCATGTGCTGCAACACCTCGAGCGCCTGCTCGACGATGGCCTTCGACTTTTCGCCCTTGATGTTGGCGACGAAGCCGATGCCACAGCTGTCTCGCTCCGTGCTCGGTTCGTACAACCCGCGCTGCTCACTCATTGAGCGACAGACTAACGCGGCGCGTCAGCGAAATGGGCACTCATCTTTATTGCGGGTCGGCGTGTAGCGTTCGCGCATGCAGCGTTGGCGCCTGGGCTTGTGGCTCGTCTTTGCGATCAGCACCTCTTCCGCAGCGGCACCGGCGCAGCGGGAAGCGGCGATCGTGGCCGTGCTCCCGACGCGAACGTCGTCTGTCACCGCGCGTCTGTTGCCCAACCGTGCGCCCACGCCCTCGGTCGGCATCATGGAAGAGGAGCCGGGCAGCGCTGGAGATCACTGGCTGACCACCCTGTGGCAAGCGCTCTTCGTCGCCACCCGGGCCACCGGGAGCAGCGTGCTCGACTTCGAGGTCTCCTTGCGCGTGGGCGGGCCCACCGATGGGCCGTCTGCGGGGCTGCTCACCGCCACCACCCTCGCGGCGCTCATCACCGGCAAGAAGGTGCTGCCGGCGAGCTCCATCACCGGCGTCATCAACCCCGACGGCAGCGTGGGCCCGGTGCGGGGCGTCGTGGAGCGATTGCGAACGGCGGCGGCAGGCGGCGTGAAGCGCTTCGGGTTTCCCGTCGGCGCGCGGCAACAAGCCGATGCCTCGGGCACGGTGGTCGACCTGATGGTCGAGGGGAAGAAGCTCGGCGTCGAGGTGAAGGAGCTGAGCAGCCTCGATGACGCCTTCACCTTCCTCACCGGGCAGACGCTGCCCCGCGGTGCGCCGGCCGCAGAATCGGAGATGGAGCTGTGGCCCGCAGAGCTGCTCGCCCTGTCGAACACGACGGCCCAGGTGCGCACGGAGTTCGAGGCCGAACGACCGCAACTCACGCAGGCGCTCGAGGGCGTCGACCCGAAGGTGGCCGCGACGCAGACCGAGCCGATCGAGCGCCTGGCGCGGAACGCCGATGAGCTCGCGAAGAACGGGGACACTGTGCGCGCACTCGCGGTGTGGAGCCTGGCGCTCACCAGCGTTCGACTCGCCGTGCAGGATCTCCGGCTGGTGCGCGCGCTCGACGCGAAGGACCTCACCACCGTCTTCGCGGTGCTCGCCGAGCACGAACAGGCGATTCCCCGCGAGCGAGATGCGCTGCGCGCGAAGATCGACGCCCGCTTTCCGAATGACACGCGCGCCAACGACGTCTACGCAATGGATCTCCTCGAGAGCGTGGTGACGCTGGGCGACGCGCTGCACGCAGGCACCGTCGCGAAGGAACTGCAGGGGCTCGCGTCGACCGGCACCGTCGCTGACGAGCACGTCGTGCGCTTCCGTCGCGCGGCGCGACAGTACGCCGAGGAGCTGCTGCGGGTGCGAGAAGAGCTGCGCAACGGTGAGCGATTCGTGGCGCTCTACGCGTCGCTCCCGGCGCACAAGAAGTCGCGAACACCGCTCGATGCGGTGGCGTTGTCACGCGGGTACCTCTCGGCGGGAGCTGCGTCGGTGACGGCGCTCAAGACGCTGCCCAGCTTCGCCACGTTCGCGCCCGATCGGCTCTGGCTCGACGTCGTCGGCTACACCGAGCTGCTGGCCACCGAGACCAACGCGCGCGCGAAGCTGGTGGTCGCCGCGCGGCAGACGATCTCTGCAGCGTCGCTGGCCAACGTCTACGAAGCGCTGGGCGCGCAGGTCGACGCGAAGGGCACGCTCTCGATTCGCAACACGCGCGCGCTGGCGGCGCAGCTCGAGCAGGCGCGCCTGCGGGTGTTCCAGTCGTGCGGCCGCGCGAAGCAGGACCTGGGGTTCATCCCCTTCCCCGCGCGCATTCGCTTCCTCAACGCGCGTACGGCTCGGGAAGGCACCGAGCGACAGAAGACCGAAGCCCTCGTCGATCTGTGGCTGGCCGACTGGTGGTGCGGGCTGGGCGCGCGTGACAAGCGGTGATTCACCGCTAACCTCCGGCGTGGGCATGGGTGCGTTCGAGTTCGTGATGAGTGAAGGGCCCGACGCGGGCACGGCGTGGGCCTTCCCGAGCACCCACTTCACCATCGGCTCGAGTGAAGCGTGCCACGTGCGCTTCCCGGCGACCCAGGTGCAGCCCACGCACGCCGAGGTGCTGTTCGACCCTGCGGGCGTTCCGTGGATTCGAGATCTGACCGGGCAGCGGCTGTTGTGGCTCGAAGGAGAGATCAAAGAGCAGGGACCGCTGCAGGTGGGCGCGTTCGTTCGGCTCGGGTCGCTGGAGCTGGTGGTTCGGCAGCAGGGCGTGCGCTCGAGCCCGAGCGGCACCATCGCTCCGACGAATACGGCGCTGGTGGAGGGCACCGTCATCGACGGTCGGTACCGGATCATCGGCAAGCTCGCCGCGGGCGGCATGGGCGAGGTGTACCGGGCGCAGCACGTCGAGCTCGGCAAGCCGATGGCGCTCAAGGTGATGCGACCCGAGCTCTCGGCCGACCCTGACTTCGTCGCGCGCTTCAAGCGGGAAGCGGTCGCGGCGAGCCGCATTGGTCAGCAGAACATCGTCGACATCTCCGACTTCGGGCGGACCGAGAGCGGGCGCTTCTATTTCGTCATGGAGTACCTCGATGGCGCCACGCTGACCTCGCTCATCAGCAGCGAGGGAGCGCAACCGCTGGCGCGCATCGTGAAGCTGTCGGTGCAGATCGCCCGGGCGCTCTCGGCGGCGCACGCGCTGGCGATCGTTCACCGCGACCTGAAGCCCGACAACATCGTGGTGCTGCAACGACCGGGGCAGGCCGATCTGGTGAAGGTGCTCGACTTTGGCGTCGCGAAGGTGAGCCACGGGCAGGGGGAAGGCGGCCAGACCGCGCTCGGCGTGGTGGTCGGCACGCCGCAGTACATGTCGCCAGAGCAGGCGAAGGCGATCCCCGCTGACGTGCGCAGCGACATCTATTCGCTGGGGTTGATCATTTACGAGCTGATCACCGGCCGCCCGACGTTCAGTGCGGAGACGCCGTCGATGTTGATGGTGAAGCACGTGACCGAGTCGCCGCCGCCGCTTCGCCCGAGCACGGCCGTCGAGGTGCCGCCGGCCCTCGAAGCGCTCGTGATGCGCATGCTCGCGAAGGAGCCGGCCGCGCGTCCGCAGACGATGGATGAGGTGATCGCGGCGCTCGAGTCTCTCGGTCAAAGCCCGGCACCGGTGAAGCGCACGTCGCGCGTGGGGCTGTGGGCAGGCGTCGGGGTGCTCGCTGTGGGTGCGCTGGGCGTGGTGCTTTTCAAGCGACCCGTGGAGGCGCCTGTCGTCGAGAAGCCGGTTGTCGTCGTCGAGAAGCCCGTGGTCGTGGCTCCGCCGGTGGTCGCGACGCAGGTGAAGCTGACCTTCGAGTCGAACGCCGAGAAGACGGAGATCTCCGAGGGGGGCACGCGGCTCGGCGCTGCGCCGTTCACGCTCTCTCGCGACGCCGGGGCCGAGGCCGATCTGGAGTTCACCGCACCGGGCTTCAAGCCGCTGCAGCGTCACGTGCGCTTCGAGGCTGAGCAGACCATCGCGCTCGAGCTCGAGAAGGAAACGCCCGCGGTGGTGAAGCCTGCGGTGGGCGGCAAGAAGCCGGTTCGGCCTGCTCCGTCGGAAGACCCCTACGCGCAGTGAGCGCGGGAGTAGCGTCGCTTCAATGGCCAAACTGAGACGGGCAGTGGTCGACCGGAGCCTCATTGAGGGGCGGCGGATCGTGGTGACAGGGGCGAACTCAGGGCTTGGGCGGGCGACGGCTGACTTGCTCCTGGGGCTCGGGGCGCGCGTGGTGATGACGGCGCGACGGGCCGATGCCGGAGAGGCGGTCGCTGCTCAGCTTCGGCAGCAGCACCCGTCGGCGAAGCTGGAATGCATTCGGCTGAACCTCTCGGAGGCCGCGTCGGTCGAGGCCGCGGCGAAGCAGATCCTCGAGGGGCCGGTCGATGTGCTGGTGAACAACGCGGGAGGCATGGCCGACGGCACGCTCGAAGCGATGTTCGTGGGCAACGTGCTGGGGCACTTTCAGCTGACGCGCGCGCTCCTGCCGGCGCTGCTGTCTTCGCGGGGCAAGGTGGTCGTGCTCTCGAGCCTCGGTCACGCCAGCGCCGTGATGCCCGCAGCCGGTGAGAGCCTGAGCGCGCTGGTGGCCTCAGGTCGCGGCAGCAGCATCGGGAAGTACGGCTTCACGAAGTTGTGCGGCATCTGGCACGCGATGGGGCTCCATCAGCGACACCACGCGGCGGGCCTGCGCACGTATTCGCTGCACCCCGGAGGCATCGCCACCGAGGGCTTCGACAAGACCGAGGGTCTCCCGTTCTACGAGCGCTGGGGTTCGACGCTGTACAAGAACCTGTTCGCCGAGAAGGACGTTTCGCTCGGGGCGCAGACGACGTTGCACTGCATCGGCAATCGCGAGGCGGATCAGCAGTCGGGTCGGTATTACGACAACTGCGAGGTCGCGCAGCCGAAGCACTGCGATGACCCGAAGCGCGTGGATGAGCTGTTCACGTGGTGCGAAGAGCGGCTGGCCTGACAGCTCACCGGCCGCGCGACCCATACGGTTTCAGAAACGCGCGCACGGCCTTCGACTGGTCTTCCATCGAGGCGTGTTTGGCGAGGCGCGAGAGGTCGAGCGTCGGCAGCAGCGTGCTGCGCGCCGAACGAACGAACGCGTCACCACGAAGAACGTGCGCGCTGATCGCACCGCGATCCCAGACCCAGACTTCTTTGACGCCCAGCGCGGCGTAGATGGGGAGCTTCTCGATGCCACCACCCGTCCACCGAACTTCAATGGCGAGATCGGGGACGCGACGGCCGGCGCGAACGCCGACGAGGTAGCACTCGTCAGGCTCGACGATGACCTCTTCGCTCGAGCTCTCGAGTGTCCACGAGCCAGCACCTTGCAAGTCGATGTCTTCGAGGAGCGCCCAGGCCTCCAGTAACCGCGCCAGGTTCGTCTTGATGAACTCGTGATTCCACGACGGCGCCCTGATCTCGAAGATCCCTCTCGAGTACGCCATGCGACTTCCGGCGCTATCACCACGCGCTTTGAGCATCGCGCGAGCTGCACGCCAGGAGCCGAGCGGCAGGGCGACCACGTGGTCGATCGTTTCCCAATCGAGCGAGGGCGCCCTGGCGAGCTGCTTCAGCATGCGCGAAGTCTTTCGACGGTGTGCGACGCTGTCAACCGACCTGGATCATGGACACGACCAGTTCACGGGGAACGCAGGGTCGGTGTTCCCCGCGTTGCCCATCGTGCGCTGGTACTTCGGCCACGCGCCCGCTGTGTCGAGCAGTCGCGGGCTGTCGACCACCACGGCGTAGACGTTCCCGAGGCTGGTTCCCACGTAGAGCGTTCCAGTGCCCGAGTTCGAGCGGCGACGGTTGCAGTCGAACGCAGGGTGCGTGTTGACGGACTCGCCGGCGACGGTGAGCGGAAATCGCCACAGTGTCGTGGAGGCCGTCCCGCTGTGACTGAAGACGAGCAAGCGCCCGGCACCCGAAACGGCATAGCCCTCGCCCGCGCCGCTGGTACGCGGTGCACCCAGGACTGGCGACGTCCGAATGGAATCTCCAGTCACCGTTTCGATGGGGCTGTTGGCGGACAACAGACTCGGCGAGAAACGCACGAGGGCACTGTCCATGCCCACGTAGGCTTCGTTGTTGCTCACCACTGCAGCGACCCCCTTGTCGTTGTTCGAACCGAGATTCCCCGCACCGTCGCTTGTCGTACCCCGGAGGAAAACCTGTTGTTGATCCACACCGAACCTCGTCGAAATCAGATTGCCATCGAGCGCGCGGCTCTGGCCGGTCGGTGCCCCTGCGTTGTTCGTCGTCAAGCCCTGTGCTGAGCCAACCGTTGGCGGCATCACCCCGTTGAGAGTCACCGGAACGAACGCTGCACCGCTCGAAGTGTGCCTCAGGAATGACGCTGTCGTGCCGCTGACGACGACGTTCGTCGCCGTCGGAGCAGCGGCAGGCACGAGGGCGGCATCGAGGTCGGCATTCGCGCCAAATGGCACGGCGCTCCCGCTGGTAGGCAAATACAGACATCCACGCCCACTAACGCCCGCAACACTGTTCACGCTCCCGATGGCGAACGTCTCGGCTCCAGGCCGATACAGCGCGAGGCCGCTGTAAGTTCTCGAGCCCGCGGCTCCTGCACACGACGGACTCAGCGCTCCAACCGCAAGCGTTCCAGCCTCGACAGCGCCAATGTTGCCACGATTCGTGTTGAAGGCTGCGTAGACGACATCGACGCCGCCTCGAGAGTCGACGGCCAGCGACTGCACATCGCCCAGCGGCACGCTCGCGTCGAGTTCCCCCGCCGGCGTCACCTTCACCAGATTCCCGTTAACGCCCAGCGTCGTGCCCGCGTACACGATCCCGTCACTTCCCACGACGAGCGCCTGCACCGACGCTCCCGCAGCCACCGTGCGCGCCCACCTGAGGCGCGTCACCGGGACAATTCCCGCGTCTGCGAAGACTGCCGCGTTGCCGTACGCGTCGACGCCTCCGATGCCGAGTGCCATTCCTCCTTCGAACATCGGGAAAGGCGGCGCCGACAGGTCGAGCTGAAAACACCGCCGACCATCGGCAAAGGACCCGACCGACATGCAGCTTGTCAGGGGCACCGAAGACATCCCGACGCCGTTCAGCGTCAGCCCCGCATCCACCAGCGTCTCGTCTCCCCTCACCACCGCCAACACCAGCTCGTCTCTCTGGAAGACACCTCCGTCCCCTCCCACCACCACCGACAGCCGCGGGGGCAAGGCATCCACCGTGAAGTTGGCCGTGGCCACTGGCCCACCGTCGGTCCAGCCCGCAGTCAGCGTCCTGGAACCATTCGCTGCGCCAGCGTCCACTTGAGCCAGGAACGAGCCCGCGCTCCCCGTCAGCGTCCCGCTCGCGGCAGCACCACCACTCATCGTGAAAGGTATCGGCGTCGTGAAGGCACCACCGTCGAGCCGCGCCACCGTCACCCGCAACGTCACGCCGCTGTTGGGGGCGACCGTCTCGCCGTTGGGCGCAGCGAAACTCAGGCTCAGCCCGAGCGGCCGACATGTCCCTCCCCCAACATCGGGCGCGCACTCCTCGAAGTCGGCACAGCGTGCCGAACACGTCACCACCGTGACGCCTCGAAGTGCCTTGGTGGCCGGCCACCCCGCCTCGAGCGTCACCGCGCCTGCACCAGATGGCAGTTGGAAGTCACCCTCGAAGACGCCGCTCATCACACGAGTCAGGTTGGCAGGCGATGTCACGCCCGGAGTGGCGCTCGCGGGAATCGACGGCAGGTCCACCGCCATGCCATCGAAGGAAAGCACCGTCGCCCTCAGCCGCACTGACGCCCCACCGCCAAACACTTCACCTTCGGTGGGGGCGGTGATGGCCACTGCTACGTTTCGGCACACCCCCGCCGCCGTCGAGCCGTCGCACGTCTGCCATACCTCGCATCCGTTCGCGCACGGCGTCACGCCTCCACCACCGCCGGTCGTGCTTCCACCGCCGCCCGTTACCCCGCCACCACCGGTGGTCCCGCCCCCGCCCGTGACTCCGCCACCGCCGGTCATGGCGCCGCCGCCACCGGAGCCGCCAGTGCCTGCATCGGGCCGCACACAGAAGCCCGACACGCAGGCCGCGCCCCCGTTGCACTCCGCGCTCGAGGTGCACTGCTTCAGGCCGAAGTCGCAGCCCGCCAGCAGCCCCGCGACGATGCACACCAGAACTCGACGCATCAGAAGGTCCCTCCGAACTGCACGACGGCCCCACCCTCGATCGGCACGACACCGAGTTGCTTCATGGGCTCAGGGGCTGCCGTCGCAAAGAGGATCGCGCCCAAGGCTGCAGTCCCCGCACCGACGGCCAGCGAAGTGACGCCAATGGTCATCAACGTGCGCGCAGGGACGACGAGGTTCAATTCATCGTTGGAGATGTTGCCCTGAGCGTCGGCCTTCACGCCGCACCCCAGCCCGCAGCCAGCGCCCATCAAGACACCGCCGACAGCAGCAACGGCGGCTCCACCGATAAGCACGGCCATGCCTGCAGTGCGCTGCCCCTTGCCGGTGTCGATCGGCACGATGGGAGGCAGTGGCGGCGGTGGATCCTTCACCTCGACCTTCACCGGTTCCTTCACAGGCTCCTTCACCGGCGGGGCCGCTTCCTTGAACGTCGTCAAGGTCTTGAGCCCCAGCTCGAGGAAGAACCGATCGGCCAGCACGGGGAAGATGCCGGGAATGGTGTCTTCGCCCTTCGCCAACTCCACACGCGCCGTCTTGATGAGCTTGCCGTCGTCGCGCACCACGCGGCCGGTCAGCACCACCTGCTTCTTCAGCGTGTACTGCAGCGACGCGTACACCGCGTAGAGCGTGCCCGCCTTCTCGGCGAACTTCGCGAGCGCTTCGTCAGACTCGCGAAAATCGAGCCGCTTGGTGTCAGCCATCGCCACCTCTGCCTCTTTGCGCGAGGGAACGATGGCGCCGGACTTCTCGTTGAGCAGTCGGAACCAGGCGGTCTGCAGTTCCTTCTCGACCTTGGTGAGCGAGGGGCTCGGGTCGATCTCGAGAGGCGCAGCGACCACCGACGGCTTCTGCGCGAACGCCACACCGCTCACCAACACCAACGTCATCCAGATCTTCAATCGGCACCCAGTCGTTTCCGCAACGCGTTCACGGCGGCGCGCGTCTTCACGCAATCTTTCTGCGCCAAAGCATCGTCTACCTGATCCTTCAACTTGATCACGTCATCCGACTTCGCCTCCGGCAGGTCGGTCATCTCACTCACCGTCCGTCGCGCGAAGCTCCGAACGTCCTCGAACACGCACGCTTCTGGAGGCGTCACCTGGTACGTCTGAGGCGGCGGCTTCTTCGGGTCGACCTTCGCGACGACCGCGGGCTTGATGGGCGTCTCGACCTTCGGCAACGCGACCAGCTCATCCCCGGCGTCCTTCTCGACGACGACTGGCTCAGGCGGAACGACCACCGGATCCACCCTCGTGACGACCGGCGACCCCGCATCGGGTGCAACCACGACCTGCTGGTCGCGAGCGCGCGTCGACCACCATGCGAGGCCTGCCCCCAACAAAAGAAGCAGTGCAATGGCGGCCACCACCGGCCCGCGACTCCGCGAAGGAGGGATTCCGGCAGCGATCGTGAGATCGGTCGTCGGCTTCTCGAGCCGCGGCAGCACCATCGTCGACACCTTCGACTGCTTGGCGACCTGAGTCAGCGGAATCGGCTCAGGAGGACGACCGACCTGCGTGTTCTGCGACGAGAAGCGATCGACCAGATCCGTCAGGGTGAAGGCCACCTGCCGCGCAGAAGGCCGCGCCTTCGGATCCTTCGCCATCATCGACTCGACCAGCTCACCCACCTTCTCGACCACGAAGGAAAGCTGCGGGTCCATCGGCGAGAGCTTGTAGGCCTTCCTCCGCGCCTCGACGGCCGAGAGCAGGTCGGGCACGGGCGCATCGCGGTGCTGCAGCGCCAACTCGTTCGGCGTGCCATCGAAGGGATAGTCGTGCGAGCACAGCAGGTAGAGCGTCACGCCCAGCGCGTAGATGTCGTTGCCCGTCGCGGCGCCGATCGACCCGTCGAACTGTTCCGGGCCACAGAACTCAGGAGTACCCGCCGGGTTCTCGATGGTGCGGCCCACTCGCAACGCGGTGCCGAGGTCGATCAGCTTGACCCACTTCACCTCGCCCGCCGTGAAGTCGAGCATCACGTTGTCGGGCTTCACGTCACGGTGCACGACGCCGCGCTCATGAACGGCCCCGAGGGCGAGCGCGGTCTGGGCAGCGATGCGCAGCGACGAGATGAGATCGAGCCGCGCTTGATCGTCTTCCAGCACCACCTGCAGCGAGCGCCCCTTGAGGTGCTGCATCACGATGCAGTCCCAGCGCTCGTCGTACGCGTAGACGTGCACCACGTTGGGGTGATCCAGCGACGCGAGCAGCCGCGCTTCCTCGGCGCCAGCCCCGCGCACGCCGTCGCGCAGCACCTTGATCACCACCTGCTGCGCCAGCGTGGTGTTCTCTCCGAGGTACACCGTTCCGAAGCCGCCGGCCCCGAAGCGCGTCACGACCCGATAGTTGTTGGCGATGACCGTGCCCGGCTCGAGCACCCCGAGCTCCGGAGACGGAACCACGCTCGGCTCAGACATGAGCCACCGACGCCGTGAGGTACACTCGGCGCATGAGCGGTCGCCCCGAGGGAATTCCCCCCCCCCTTTCGCACACTTAGTGACGGCGAACGCGACACGGTTCCTCCAGAGAAGGGCGACTCTTACCAAGCCGCGAGCGGGGTCACAAAAAGACCTCCACTCTTCCTCGAGTGCCTCACCTGGCCGGACAACCCTGACGGAATCGCCGTCAACGAGGGCCTGACCGCCATCGGCTCGAAGCACGGTCGGCTGGCTCGCCTCCAGAGACGCGGGAGCACGTTCTTCCTCTCTCCCGCGGAGAAGGCGGTGACGCTGCACGGACTGCCACTCGCGAAGAACACGCCGGTCTCGTCGGGCATGGTGCTGGTGTTCGCCGACACGGCGTTCCGGCTGACCGTCGAGGGACACGAGCCCACCCCGACGCTGCTCGACGACGCCGAAGAGTTCGCCGCCGACCTGCAGTCAGGCTGGCTCGAGGTCGAGCACCGCGACGGCTTTCGCCACGCCACCTGGAGGGGAGACCGCACGCCCGCGCGGCTCGCCGACTTCGCGAAGACGGTGCTCGCCCGTTCGCTCAAGTCGCTGCGCCTCGAGTTGATGCCTGCGCAAGACCTGGAGCGCATGGCCGAGGCCCTGGGTCCACTCGTCGAGCGCACCACCTTCGCCGTCCCCGCCGTCATCGAGACCGAGCGCGCGTTTCGCGTCGAGCCGCTGCTCCCGGGCTCGGTCTGGTTCGACGAGCGCCACCTCGACCTTTCGTCGCCTGCCTGGCTCGTGGCGACGCAGGGGCGCTGTGGGCTGACCCGCACTGCGTCACCTGCGCCGATGCTGAGCCGATTGCCGAGCGGCGTCGTGGTGCTCTCGTTCGAGTTGGGGTGGGGGCCATTCGAGTCGATTCAGCTCGAAGGGCACGAGTTCCTCACTGCGGCGCGAAAGGGACTGCAGGTCTGCTTGCGACCGAACGAGAGCGTGGTGGTGAGCACGCGCACGACATCCATGCAGCTGACGATTCGCGAAGCAGGGCTCACCGGCGTGGAAGCGCCGCTCGAGACCCGCGACGTGCAGCGCCTCCGCCTCGATCACCAAACGCTCGAACACGTCTTTCTCTACGGAGCTGGCGAAGTCCTCGAGTTCACCCAGTCGGCGAGCGACGGGCTGTTCAAGAACGCACGCGTCGGGGACTCGTTCTTCGTCGAGAATGGGAGACTGCGCTGGGTCAACCGCCCCGCCCTCGAGCCATTCGGTCTGCTCGACGTGACCTGGCTGGCGGGCGCCGAGCGCATCGTGCTTCCTGCACCCAGCCCGTTTCTCAGCGGCGCGCGCCCGTGGCCAACGCCATTGTCGAGAGAAGGCGCGATGGTCTTCGTCGATGAGCTCCTCGCAGACGGCGACGGCGCCAGCGAAGCCCTGCGCGCCCTCATCGCGTGCAATGGCGCACCCGAGCAGGACGAGTGGTTTCGCAAGCTGATGGTCTCTCCGCTGCGAGGGACCATCGGCGCCTGGCTCAGCACCGAGCGCGGCCCGCTCGCGTCGTTCGCCGCCCTCCAGCGCGTCACCCCGCAGTGGCGCCCTCGCGTCGAAGCGGCCATCTGCGCAGAGCCCGTGCTGCAGTTCATCGAGCGGCTGGCCTGAACGAGAGGTCAACCGCCGGAGTCGTCGCGTGACGTGCCGGGCCTGGAAAGGCGGCGTCGTACCCGCCGGCTCGGCGAGCCGAGCGCATCAACCAGAAGCGGCGCCTGAGCCGCCGCGGTCGGGTGTGATCTCGGCACTGCCACACAGCCCGCGTGCCCCTCGGACCGGGCGAGCTCGACTTGAAAAACGTGTGTACTCACAGGTGACAACCTCGCCGTCTGTCAGCTCTGAGTACGAAGGTTTTTCAAGGTGCGGACCCTGGCCTCAAAGCAAAGAGCTGGCCGTGACGACCACTGCGTCAGCCCACCGACCGTCTGCCTTCCCGCAGAGCAGCTCCGCCGTCAGTTGCGCACGCACGTCGGTGACGGCGTTCAGGTGTGCATGCGAAGAACACGCGCAAGAACCGCGGCGACGGGCTCAACGTGTACGGGCGAGCTTGACGCACCGCATCAAGAGCTAATCTCGAGACCCGAGTCCCCTCCCGTTGATGCCCATGTCGATTTCGTGATGGAGCCTCGCCCGTCGCCCCAATCATCCGTCATGGCTCTTCGCACCTTTCAACTCTCGCTCTCCATTCTGCTCCTGACCGCGAGCCTCGCCTCGGCGCAGACCGCCCCGCAGCGACCGACCGCGCGCCTGCGCTACGCCCGCCTCGACGACGCTGCCAACGCCTGCCCGAGCCTCTTTCAGACCGAAGCCGCCGTGCGCACCCGCCTCGGGTACGACCCCTTCCGCGACGACGCCAAAGACGTCATCGAGGTCTTCGTCGAGAAGGGCGAACCCAACGGCCTGCGCGCCCGCATGCGGCTCAAAGACGCCGACGGCACCTCGAAGGGAAAGCGCGACCTCCTCAGCCCCAGCACCGACTGCGTCGAGCTGTCGAACGCGCTCACCCTCGCCATCTCCATCGCCGTCGACCCGCAGTCGTTCCTCGGGCCTTCGACGCCTGCGATTCCGAGCGCCGAGTCGGGCGGCCCGCCGCCTCCGCCCATCGTCGAGGCCTCGCCCCCGCCTCCGCCGCCGATGGTCGAGGCCGAGAGCTCGCGCGTGAAGGTCCGCGGCGGCATCGGAATCCTCGGGCTGGCGGGCACCACCTTCGGCATCACCGGCGGCGCCTCGGTGCGCCTCACCGTCGGCACCGCCCGCTGGAGCGTCTCGCTCGATGGCCGCGGCGAGCTCCCCCGCGTGCTGCAGGTCGGGCCCGGTGAGATCTCCGTCACCAACGCTGCGGGCCTGCTCGCCCCCTGCCTTCACGTCAGCTTCTTCGGCGCCTGCGCCGTCGCCGGCGTCGGAGCCACCCGCATCGGCAGCACCGGCCTCGACGGCTCGCGCGATCAAGTCGTCCTCTTCTTCCAGGCCGGCGGCCGCGTGCAGGCGATGTTCGACCTCACCGAACGCATCTCGCTGGGCGGCGCGCTCGACGTGCTGGTGCCGGTGACGCGCCCTGTGCTCCGCGTCGGTGGCGAGCCGCTCTGGTCGGCCCCTGTCGTTAACGGCAACCTCGGCGTCTTCCTCTCCTTTTCGTTCACGTGACGTCGAATGCCCGAAGCGCACGTCCAGCCTGCACCGAATCCCACCGGCCCCCTGCCGGAGGGGCTCGTGTGGGAAGACGTGTACCGCGCGCACTTCAAGCCGGTGTGGAAGTTGCTCGCGCGGCTCGGCACGCCGAAGAACGAGCTGGAAGATCTCGCCCACGAGGTCTTCCTCACCGCGTTTCGCCGCGAAGACGCGTACGACCCGGCGCGCCCGCTGCGACCGTGGCTCTTCGGCATCGCCTCCCGCCTCGCGAGCGATCACCGGCAGCGCGCCTTCGTGCAGAGAGAAGACGTCACCGACGAGGTGCCCGAGCGGGCGGCGACCATCTCCGGGCCCGTCGCCGAGAAGGCCGTTGAACGCCGTCAGGCCCAGTCGCTGCTCACCGAGGTGCTCGCCTCGCTCGATGGCGAGAAGCGCGCCGTCTTCGTGATGCACGAGCTCGAGGGCATGACCGTTCCCGACATCGCGAAGGTCGTCGACGTGCCGGTGGCGACCGCCTACTCGCGCCTGCGGTTGGCCCGCGACCAATTCGAAGCAGCCGTGCAGCGCGTGCGCGCCAGGGTGAGTCATGAATCAGCACGTTGAGAAGCTCAGCGACGAGGCGCTCGACCTCCTCCGCGCAGGTGACGTCGACGATCCGCCTGCCGACGTCGAGGCGCGTGTGCTCGCCCGACTCCGCACCGAGCTGCCGCCTGTCATCGCCCCGCGCGCGGTCGCCCCGAAGCCCACGCCCGCCGCCCTCGGGAAGTACGGAGCCCCGCTCTCCCTCGTCACCCTCGTCGTCGGCGTCGCGCTCGGCGTGCTGTGGCGTGACGCGACCGCCGAGCCCCGCATCGAGGTGCGCACCGTCGAGGTGCAGGTGCCCGCGCCCGCTCCAACCGCCGCCGTAGAGCCTGAGCCCGCTGCACCGGTGAAGCGACCCGTCGTCGCCGCGAAGCCGCCCGCCCCGAAAGACTCGCCCGATCTCGCCCTCGCTGCCGAGCGCCAGCTCATCGAACAGTCCCGCAACGCGCTCGTGCGAGGCGAAGCTGCCGCCGCCGAAGAGCCGCTGAGCAACCACGCCACCCGCTTCCCCCGCGGCCGCCTCGCCGAAGAGCGCGAGAGCCTCTGGGTGCAGGCGCTGCTCCGTCAGGGCCGCTTCGCCGACGCCCGCACCCGCGCCGCGAATTTCGAGCGCGATTTCCCCAACAGCCTGCTCCTGCCCGCGGTCCAGGCGGCGATGAAGTCCATCCCCTCGAAATGAGAGCGCCTTTAGATTTCGTGATGGAAGCGCACACTCCCACCCAATTCCCGCACACCATGACTTCTCGACTCTTCCAGGTGGTGTTGGCGGCGGTGCTCTTCTCCTTCTCGGGTTGCGACATCGTCATCGACGTGGGCCGGCTCCCCGACGGCGGCACGCTCGACGGAGGTTCGCTCTTCCCGCCCTTCGGTGGTGGACCTGGAGGTGGCGCCCCGACGGGTGGCGGCACTCCGACCGGTGGCGGCGCTCCGATGGGTGGCGGCGCTCCGCTCGGTGGCGGCGCTCCGACGGGCGGAGGCACGGGCTCGTGTGGCGCCGGGCAGCACGAATGCGGCTCCACGTGCGTCAGCGACACCAGCCCCGCGACGTGCGGCAACTCGTGTGTGGCCTGCACCGTCCCAGCGAACGCCACGGCGACCTGTGACGGCACCTCGTGCGACTTCACGTGCAACACCGGGTACCACCGCTGCGGCAACCAGTGCGTCTCGAGCTCGAGCACCAGCTCCTGCCGGGGCTCCTGCACCCCGTGCACGGCGCCTGCGAACGCGGTCGCCCTCTGCGCGACGAGCGGGTGCGACTTCAGGTGCAACACCGGCTTCCACAAGTGCGGCAACCAGTGCGTGCCCAACAACGACGTGAACTCGTGCGGTGCGTCGTGCAGCCCGTGCGTCACGCCGGCCGACGGCACTTCGACCTGCAACGGCTTCAACTGCGGCATCGCGTGCAACCCCGGCTTCCACGCGTGCAACGCCCAGTGCGCATGGAACGGCAGCGTGCAGAGCTGCGGCAGCTCGTGCTCGCCCTGCCCCACCGACCCCAACGGCACGGCGAGCTGTGACGGCACCAGCTGCAGCCTGACGTGCAACGCGGGCTTCGTGCTCTACGGCCGGAGCTGCCTGCCGAGGCCCACCACGCTCGCGTCGAACCAGGCCAGCCCCAGCGGGCTCGCGGTCGCCAACGGCGTGGCGTACTGGACGCTCGATGCGAACAACGGAGCGGTGGTGCGGCAGACGGTGCCCTCGGGCACGCCCACGCTGCTCGCCACGCAGCTCTACTACGGCGTGCAGCTCGCGCTGACGAGCACCCACGTGTACTGGACGTCGTGGGGTGGAGGCGTGGGCCGCGTGCCGCTCACCGGGGGCACGACGCAGACGGTGGGCGCGCAGGTCTCCGGCACCTTCGGCATCGCGGTCGACGCCACCGACGTCTACTTCACCAACGCGCTCAACGACTCGGTGAGCTCTGCGCCCCTGGGAGGCGGCCCCACCAGCGTGCTCGCCGGCGGTCAGAACGCGGTCGAGAACGTCACCGTCGACGCCACCCACGTCTACTGGACGACGCGCAACTCGGGCTCGCTCAAGTCGCTGCCCAAAGGCACCACGGCGATGCCGACCACCATCACCACCAGCTACCTCCCGCGCGGACTGGTGACCGACGCGACGCACGTCTACTTCGTCTCTGCCTACGGCGTGTTCGCGTGGCCGAAGAGCGGTGGCGCGACGACGCGACTGGCCACCACCGTGAGCGAGCCGTGGGGCCTCGCGGCCGACGCGACCGACCTGTACTGGGCTGACTTTCAGAACGGCACGATTCACTCCGTGCCGAAGGCGGGCGGCCAGCCGCGCGTCATCGCCGCGCTGCAGCAGGGCCCACGCCACGTCGCGCTCGACGACACGTACGTCTACTGGACCAACTACTCGGGCGGCACGGTGATGCGCGCGCCGAAGCGCTGAAGCACCGCCGCTCCCACTCACTCTGGAGAACCGACCATGCGTTCGACCCTGGCACTCGTGTGCTCACTCTTCGTCTGTCTCGCGTGCGGCCCGGTGGAGACCGACGCCGCCTGCTCCCCGGACACCTGCCGCGGCTGCTGCGACGGTGACGGCGTGTGTCAGCTCGGCAACACCATCGCTGCGTGCGGTGCAGCTGGAGCCACCTGCGCAAGCTGCGGTGGCGGTCAGGTCTGCGCCGCGCTCGGCGCCTGTGTCACGCCGTGGAGCCCGCCCGTCGACGCGGGCGTGACGGTGGATGCGGGCCGGTCGACCGAAGATGCGGGCACCGTGGTCGACGCGGGCTCGCCGTGCGCGGGAGGGCTGGTCGAGAACTCCGGCTTCGAGTGCGGGCTGGGCGGCTGGCGGGTGCTGGAAGGCACGGGCGCCCTCAGCACGCTCGCCGCGGAAGGCAGCTCCGCGCTCGCCATCACCACCGACACGCAAGGTCGTGCGCGTGTGGCGCGAGAACAGAGCTTTCGCATGCCGAGCCCGGGCACGCTGTGTCTCGCGGTGAGCGCCCGGGGCACCGTGCCCACCGTGCGCCTCGAGGCGCTGGTGACGAGCGAGAACCGCGGCGTGTCGTTCGGCGCGCCGGTGACCTCGATCTGGGCGCGCGTGCCGCCGTCGTACGTCGCGGTGCCGGTGAGCGCCGGGGCCGAGGTGCTGGTCATCGTGCGCGCGTTCGATGCGCAGGCCGGTCAGCGGCTGGAGCTCGACTCGCTGGAGGCTGTGCTCGTCTCCGGCGCGTGTCCGACGCCCTGAGCCTCGTCTTTGGGTAGCCTGCGGCCTTCATGCCTCACGCAGCAGCGTCACCCCCCTCGAGAGCCAGCGCCCTGCGCGCGTTGGGACTGGGGGCGCTGGCGATGCTGGTCTACCTGCCCGGCGTCGCCAGCCCGTTCATCACGCTCGACGACGACCTCTACGTGCTGGCGAACAGCCGGGTGCAGACCCCGGGCTGGGCCGGGCTCGTGCAGGTGTGGAGCAGCGGCGACGCGCTCGCAGGTCGTCAGCTCGAGTACTTCCCGCTGCGCGATTCCATCAACTGGGCCCTCTTTCAGGGCTTCGGCACGCAGCCGATGCCGTACCACCTGGTGACCATCGCCCTGCACGCGCTGGCCACCCTGCTCGCGTGGCGGTTGCTGGTTCGACTCGTCGGCGACGACGGCGCGTTCCTCGCGGCGGCGCTCTTCGCGGTGCACCCCATTCACGTGGAATCCGTCGCGTGGATCTCAGGCCTCAAAGATCCCCTCTCGGTCTCCCTGCTGTTCGGCTCCCTGCTGCTCTTCGCGCAACAGCGCGAAGGCCGAGGCCGCATGCGGGGCCTCGCGGCGCTGGTGTTGCTGGTGCTCTCGCTCCTCTCGAAGAGCATGGGGGTGATCGCGCCGCTCCTGCTCCTCGCGATGGACCGGCTGACCCCCAACCCGGTCCCCTGGCGACGGGCGCTCGCCCGCGCGAGCGCAGCCGGTGCGGTGTCGGCGCTGTTCCTGCTGCAGTTCGTGCTCGTCGCGCGAGCCAGCGGCGTCATCATCGAGCGCCACGGAGGCGGCGGGCTCGGCCACCTCACCCTGATGCTCTGGGCGCAGGTGCGCTACCTGGGGCAAGCGCTCGTGCCTGCGACCTTCCGGTTGCTCTACTGCTTCGAGCCACCCACCGGTTGGGGCGATGTTCGGCTCTGGGCGGGCGTCGCGCTGGTGGCGCTCATCGCCGCGCTCCTCTGGCGGTGGCGGGCGCAGCCGCTGCTTCGCCTGCTGGTGCTGTGGCACTTCATCTGCCTGCTCCCGGTGTCGAACCTCGTTCCGTTTCCTGCGGTGATGGCCGATCGCTACCTCTACGCCTCGAGCCTCGCCACCTGCGCGCTCCTCGCGGTGGTGCTCGAGCACCTGCGCGCCCCGTTGCGCAAAGTGGTGGGGCTGAGCGTCATCGCGGCCCTCGCGCTGGTGACCTCGTCGCGCGTCGAGCTGTGGAACCGGGAAGAGGAGTTGTGGGCCGAGTCCGACGAAGACCCTGCCTGTCTGGTCGACCCGTCGGATTACGCGGTGAAGGCCCACACCCAGCGCGCGCTGACCGCGACGGATCCCCGGGTGTCGCTCGCCGCGCTCGAGCGCGCCATCGCCTCGGCAGGCTTCAGCTCGCTGCGGCCGCGTCGGCAATGCAACGTGCTCTACATCGCCATCATTCGCGCGAGCGGCCTCGGTGCGACCGACGACGCCCGACGCTGGGCGGGGCGCATGACCGAGGTGTGCCCGAGCCAGATGTCGGCGTGGTTCGCGCTCTCCAACCTCGAGCTTCATGAACACCCCGACGCCGCGATCGCGGCCGCCGAGCGCGCGATGCGGCTGGGGCGCGTCGAACAGGCACCGGCCATCGACTTCGCCAAGACGCTCGCGGTGCTGGGCCTCGCGCGACTGCGGCTCGGCGTACCGACCGCCACGGAGGCGCTCGACGAAGCCCTCACGCGCGAGCCGAGGGGGGCGTGCGGCATGATCCGCGCGTGGGCGAACAAGGAAGGGCCCGAGCGGGCGGCCATCGTCAGCCCGTGGCTCGAGCGCTGCCCGAAGCGGTGAGCCCACAACGGCCTCGCTGGCCACCGGCCGACTGTCTACGCTGTTCTCGCGATGCCGAGCGACGACGTGGCCGACCGTACGCGAGCGTGGCGCCGCCTGATCCTCACCCTGGTCGCGATGCTCGGCGTGCCCGCGCTCTTTCGGCAGCCACCGCCGTCGCGGCCGGGCCCGGGTCGGCTCACGGGCCTGAGCGCGTTCGACCCGGGACCGCGCGAGGCCCTGAGCGCCGCACCGCCCGACTACGTGATCCTCGGGAACTCGATGGCGTACACCAACATCGACCCCGCGCTGCTGGGCCGACTGACGGGTGACCGCCGCGTCGCGATGCTCGCGTGGCCCAGCTCGAGCACCGAGCACTGGTATCTCGCGCTCAAGAACTACGTCGCCGCGGCCAGGGTGAAGCCGCGCGCGGTGGTGGTGCTCTTTCGCGACACCGAGCTGAGCCAGCCGCTCGGCATGCGGCAGGATCTGCTCCCCCAGCTCTCGCTCGAGCACGAGCCTGCCCTCGCGCAGCTCGAGACTCGCGACTGCCGAACGGAACGGGAGCGAGTGGTGGCGACCGTCGAGCAGGGGTTGACCGGCGCGTGGCCGCTGAGCCTGTGGGCCTCTGCCGAGTGGGGTCGCACCGCGACCGACTTCCTCGCCCCCCGCGCGGTCTGGGGAGAGCGTGAGATCTTCGAGTTCCACGCCGACCTGAACGCGCTCTTCGATCTGGGCCACGTGCGCGCGAACGCCGCACGGCCGCCCGAGGTCGAGGAGGTGCGCACCTTCGCGCGGCGCATGGACTGCAGCCTGCTGCCGGAGATGGTCGAGGTGGCGCGCACCGCCGGCGTGCGGTTGGTGCTGGTGCGCGTACAGCGCAAGCCGACGCCGATGGGCCCGCCTTCGCAGCCGCGAGAGCTGGTGCAATACCTTGCCGAGCTGCGCGACTGGGCTGAAGCGCGCGGGGTGCCGCTGATCGATCTCACGGGAGACCCCCGGCTCACCCTCGAGATGTACCGCGGCGACGATCACATCGCGCCCGAGTTCATGCCCCGGTACACCCAGGTGCTCTTCGATCGACTGCGGGAGCATTGGTAGCCGTGGTCTTCCACAGCCTCGACTTCCTGGTCTTCTTCGCCGCCGTCTTCCCGGTGTACTGGGCGCTGCCGACGCGCGCGCAGAACGTGCTGCTGTTGGTCGTGAGCGCGCTCTTCTACGGCTACGTGCACCCGTGGTTCCTGCTGCCCCTCGCGTTCTCGTTGGGCATCGACTTCTTCTGCGCGCTGCGCATCGCGCAGGATCCGGCCCGCAAGCGGCGCTACCTGCTCCTGAGCCTCGTCTCGAACCTCTCGTTGTTGGCGGTGTTCAAGTACTCGGGGTTCGCGCTCGAGAACCTGAACGCGGTGCGAGCTGCGGCCGGGGTCGCGCCCCTGCCAGCCTTCTTCGCCATCGCGCTGCCCGCGGGCATCTCGTTCTACGTCTTTCACACCCTCAGCTACGTCATCGACGTCTACCGGGGTGAGGTGCCAGCACGACAGCGCTTCGTCGATCTCGCCGCGTTCGTGATGTTCTTCCCCCAGTTGGTGGCCGGCCCCATCGCGCGGGCGAGCCAGTTGTTGCCGCAGTTCGAGAGGGCGCGGCGCTTCGACCCCGCCGTCGCGCAAGAAGCGGTGGTGCTCCTCGCGTGGGGCTTCTTCAAGAAGATGGTGATCGCCGACACCGTGGCCGTCACCGCCGAGAAGATCTTCTCCCTCGAGCGACCGACGTTCCCCGTGTTGTGGGCGGGCGTGTTCGCCTTCACCATTCAGATCGTCGCCGACTTCTCGGGGTACACCGATATCGCGCGCGGGCTGGCGCGGCTGTTCGGCTTCGAGCTCGCGGTGAACTTCAACCACCCGTACCTCGCGAAGACGCCCGACGACTTCTGGTCGCGGTGGCACATCTCGCTCTCGACGTGGATGCGCGACTACCTCTACGTGCCGCTCGGTGGAAATCGGGGCTCTCGCGCGAGTACGGCGCGCAACGTGCTGCTGGTCTTCGCGATCAGCGGGCTGTGGCACGGAGCGAGCTGGAACTTCGTGCTCTGGGGGCTCTACTGGGCGGCGCTGGTGATCGCGTATCGCGCGCTCGGAGCGCTCGTCCCTGCACCGTGGAAAACGCAGCGGGGCTTTGCCGTGGTGCAGGTGCCGGTGCTCTTCGCGCTGACGATGGTGGGCTGGCTGCTCTTCCGCGAAACCGAGACGGCCCTCTTGTGGCGAGATCTGACCCTCGACCCACGCGCGGCGCCGACGTTCGAGTGGCAGGCGGGCGCCTGGCTCGCGTTGCACACGCTGCTCTTCGCGCTGCCGCTGGCGCTCCACGCCGCAGGAGAGACGTGGCTCGCGCGGTCGGATGACACGACCTTCCGCCGCACCGTGCTGCTGCCTGCCCTCGGCGCCGTCTTGATGTGCGGCCTCATGATCCTGCGCAGCGGGCACAGCACGAACTTCATCTACTTTCAGTTCTGAGTCAGGGCAGGTCGGTCTTCAGCAACTCGCCGAAGAGCACCTCGCTGGCCGACTCGAACAACCTCCCGCTCGCGATGAGGCCCCCGCAGTGGCCGGGCTCGCGCGCGAAGGTGAAGTTCACGCACTTCGCCAACACCTCGTTCCAGAAGGGCTCGCTGCCGCGGGGCATCATGAAGTCGGCGATGAGCTCGCGCGTCCACGGGACGACGGTGGTCGGGTCGGCGTCGCTGGGCGTCGTGAAGCAGTCGAGATCGACGTCGAGGATGATGCGCTCGGCGCGCTGCACGAGCGCCTGGGCGCGACGGCCCTCGGGTGACGCGTGCGGCGTGCCCCACTCGGCGGTGATCAAATCGAGCGTCGGGGCGTGCACGAACGGCTCGGTCAGGGCGCCCACCGGCTTCGCGCGCGCGATGAGGATCGCGTCGGTGAGCACGCCACAGTCAATCGCCGCGGGGATGTGGTCGAAGTTGCGAGGGTCGAGCTGCGTGCGGGCGTGGGTGTCGATCTGGTCCACCGTGAGGCCGCGCGGCGGGGTGTTCTTCGCGGGCACCGTGTCGAAGTGGCGATCGAAGGTGATGAGCAGCGCGTTGGGCGTCTCGGCCCAGCAGGGCAACGCGAGGCGGTGGGGATCGAACACGAAGGCGCGCTGCGGGCCGCGGCCGCTCAGGGTGAGTTCGATGATTCCAGCTCGGTGTGACATTCGTGGGCCCCTCACCCCGGCCCTCTCCCCGCGTCGCAGGGAGAGGGAGTTTTAGTTCAGCAGGTGCCACCACAGCGGTACGGTGATCAGGCTCAACGGTACTCCGATGGCGATGAACGTCGAAGCGAGCCCAGGCGCGAGCTTGTGGTCGGCGGCGACGACTCCCGCGGTCACCATCGGCGCCATGCCGGCCTGCGCGATGATGACCTTCTCCGTCAGGCCGAGCTGTCCCCGCCACAGCCACACGATGGCCAGCACCAGCGCCGGCGCGACCAGCAGCTTCCACGTCAGGCCCACCACGAGTCGGCCTCCGTTGCCTTTGACCGACGTGAGATCGAGCTGCCAGCCGACGGCCGCCAGCGCGAGCGGGCTGAGCATCTCAGCAAGGCGATGGAGCACCGTGTCCACCGCGACGGGGATCTCCACGTCTCGCAGCACCAACGCGAGCACCAGCGCCACCATCGCGGGGCTCTTCGCCAACTTCGCCAACGACGCACGCGCGCTGAGCGTTCCGCCGCCCGCCACCGTCGCGAAGGGGATGGCGAAGAAGAACAACGAGAGAAAGCCGCCGAGCTGGTCGACCACGGAGGCAGGGCCGAGCGCCTCACGACCTCCCAGCGCCTCGAGGAGCGGCAAGCCGACGAACGCGGTGTTGCACAGACCGGCGCAGAGCGCGGTGGCGCCCAACAGGTCAGCCGGACCGCCGCGCTTGATGAACAGCCACGCGATGAGACCGGGAATCAAGAACACCAGCCAGACCAGAGACGAGCCGAGCAGCAGCACGCCATCGATGGTCACGCCGTGAATCGACCGAAACGTGAGCGCGGGCAGCGAGACGAGCAGCACCCACGCGGTCACGACTCGATGCGAATCGGCTGGGAGTGCGCGACTGCGCCGCGCGAGCACTCCCAACAGGAAACAGAGGACGAGGAGCAGAACGTTCGACACAGCCCCTCACCCCGGCCACTCCCCGCGAGCAGGGAGTGGGACAACGACTCACTCCTGGGGGATCGGCTGCGGCCCGGGAATGATGTGCGCGATGTCGGGATCGTTGTTGGGATCCTTCGGACCGCGGGTGCTCTTTTCCTTCTTTCGCTGCTCAGCTCGCGCGGCCTTCTCCTTCTGGTGCTCCAACCGGGCGAGTTCCTTCTGACGCTTCGTAGGTCCGTTGAACACGATGGGCTCCGTTCCAAAAAGGGCCCCTCTCTCCTACCTGAGACAGATCGCGACGTCCACCCGGTCAACGGAACGGCTTGAGCAGCTCCACCAATTGTTCTCCATACTTGGCGGTTCGCTTCGCCCCGAAATACGGCACGGTTGAAAGGGCTTCGACGCTCACAGGGGGGGTGCCGGCCAGCGCATCGACCAGGGCGTTCGATAACACGACCGAAGGAGTCACCTTTCGTTCCACCGACGTCTTCTTCCGCCATTCGCCCAGCACTTCCTCCCGCTTGCGACGTTTGGGGTCTCGTTCCTTCTTCTCTTCAGGCATCGCCAGCACGCCAGCCTTCACGTCGGCCTGCACCTTCGCGATGACCGAGAGCACCTCTTCGCCGTGGGTGCGCACGAACGCCCCACGCACGCCTTCGAGCTTCGCCAGCGGCCGCAACTCGACCGGCTGCTTCTGCGCGATGGCCGAGAGCGCCATGTTCGAGAGCATGCGGCCCATCGGTACGTCTTCGGCCGACGCCCATTCCATGCGCTTCTGGTGCAGCACCTGCGCGATGTGCCAGGCGCTGGTCAGCAGCTCCTTGCTCATGCCCTGCCGCTGCAGCTTGGGCTGAAAGTCCTTCGAGGGGTCGGGCCGCGCTTCGGCGTCGGCGCACATGCGCTCGCAGTCGAGCATCACCTCTTCGAGGATGTCGGCGTTGCCGCACGCGTCGCGCACCCAGCGGGCGACCTCGCACAGGTAGCGCACGTCGTCGGCGATGTACTCGCGCAGCTCGCCGGGCAGCGGGCGAATCGAGAAGTCGGCCTGCTGGTGCTCCTTCTTCAGCGTGGCGCCGAGCTTTTCCTTCACGAGGTCGGCGAGCCCGTTCTTCGGCCAGGCGAGCAGCGTCGCCGCGCGATGGGTGTCGAACAGCCCGCGCACGCGCACGCCCGCCTCGGCGAGGTACTGCAGGTCGCCACCCGCGGCGTGGAAGAACTTGGTCACCTTCGGGTCGGCGAACATCGCCTCGAGCGCCTTGATGGTGACGCCCTCGCTGAGCGTATCGGCGAGGAAGATGTGCTCATCGGTGCCGAGCTGCACGAAGCAGAGCCGCGCGTGAAAGTGGTGCATCGAGTCGGCTTCGACGTCGACGGCGACCTCCTGCACGGGGGTGAGGGCAGCCAGCACCTCAGCCCACTGTTCGGGTCGTGTGACGTCGACGGCACTCGTAGGAATCGGCACGGTGACGCCCCCTATCACCACCGTCCCCGCGCTTTGCAAAAACCCCTGATTGGGCTACGGCCGCCGCGGTTACGGGGCCGGGGGCCTCGCCGATGGAGTCACCCGTGGACGAGCTCAAAGCGCTGGAGAAATCGCTCCTGCAGCACGTCGGCAAGGCCGTGGCGGACTTCTCTCTGATCGAAGAGGGCGACCGCATCATGGTGGCCATCTCGGGCGGCAAAGACTCGTACACGATGCTGCACCTGCTGCGCGTGCTGCAACGCCGCGCGCCGGTGAAGTTCGACCTCATCGCCGTCAACCTCGATCAGGGCCACCCGGGCTTCCCCGCCGACATGCTGCGCGGCTGGCTCGAGAAGAACGAGTACCCCCACCGCCTGCTGAAGGAAGACACCTACAGCATCGTGCTCGACAAGCTGAAGCCCGGGCAGACCCAGTGCTCGCTGTGTTCGCGCCTGCGCCGCGGCATCCTCTACACGGCGGCCGTCGACATGGGCTGCACCAAGATCGCGCTGGGCCACCATCGCGACGATCTCATCCACACCTTCCTGCTGAACCAGTTCTTCGCGGGCACCACGGCCACCATGCCGCCGAAGTTGAAGAGCAACGACGGCCGCAACACCGTGATTCGCCCGCTCGCGTACGCGCCTGAGGTCGACATCGCGCGCTTCGCCGAGCTGATGCAGTTCCCGATCATTCCGTGCGATCTCTGCGGCTCGCAGGAAAACCTGCAGCGCAAGAAGGTCAAGCGCCTGGTCGACGAGCTCGCCAAAGACGTGCCCATGCTCCGCAACTCGTTGCTCTCGGCGATGGGCAACGTGCACCCCACCCACATGCTCGACAAGAAGTTGTGGGTCGAGCCGAGTGAAGCGGCGCCTGTGAAGTTCACCGAGCAGCTCACCGAACTGAAACTGAGGCCGTCCGATGTCGCGTAACTCGCTCGCGCAGGCCCGCGCCGATCGCAACGCCGCGCTGCTCGACGCGATGGTGTTGGCCGCCAGCGCCGACGGCAAGGTCGAGACCATCGAGCTCAAGCAGATGCTCACCCGCATCATCGAGCGGCCGGAATTCGAGGGCGTCGACGCCAACGAGATGGCCGCCATGGTCGAGGCGTCGGTGAAGCGGCTCTCGATCGCGCGCACCCTCGAAGACATCCTCCACGGGTTGAAGGATCGGCTCAGCGACCACCGCAACCGGCTACTCGCGTTCGGGCTCGCAACGGCGATCGCGCTGGCCGACCGGAAGACCACGCGCGAAGAGCTGGGCGTGCTCAAGAGCCTCCAGCAGGCCCTGGGCATCACCGAAGACGAGGTCTCGCGCTGCTTCGAAGCGGTCGAGAACGGCGAGTCGCTGTCTGACGTGTTGGGCGAGCCGACCGAGCAGCTCTACGCCGAGACGATGGTGCTGGTCTCTGCGGCCGACGGCGTCGTGAACCGCGAAGAGCTGTCGACCATGCTCGAGAACCTCGCCGGCGACCCGGTGTTCAAGGAAGTCTCGCTCGAGGCCGCGCAAAAGTACGTGCGTGAGGCCATCGAGAACCTGGCCGCCGAAGGGCTGCCGCAGCGGCTGACCGTTCTGGCGCAGGGGCTGAACACGCACCTCCAGCGCACGCGCGCCTTCCGTCTCGCGGTGCGTGTCGCCTACTCGGCCGGCAAACCGACGGTCTCTGAGCTGCGGGTGCTCGACCTGCTGCAGGCCACCTTCGGTCTGGCCGATCACGAAGTGGCTCGCATCACGGTGGAGAGCTGACGTGACCAACCGACCCACCCGCTCGAACGTTCGCTTCGCCCTGCCCGCTTCGCTCGGGCCCGACAGCCAGCAGCGCGCGGTGCAGCTGCAGGCGCACCTCGCCCAGGCGCTCGGGCGCGAGGTCGAAGTGAACGTCGCGGCCACCTACGAGCAGCTGGCGCGCGAGCTGTTGTCGGGGAAGGTCGACGCGGCGTGGGCGCCCCCGTTCGTGTGCGCGCGCATCGAGGCGATGGGCGTGCGCGTGCTGGTGCGCGGCGTGCGCGGTGGCGCGTCGGTGTACCGGGCGGCGTTGCTGACGAAGGCGAACTCCAACGTGACGCTCGAGACGTTGAAGGGCACCACCGCGGCGTGGAGCGATCGCGACTCGGTCGGCGGCTACCTGCTCCCCATGGCGTGGCTGCGCGAGAAGGGCCTCGACCCCGCGCGCACCTTCCACCAGCAGGACTTCTCGGGGAACTACCGCGCGGCGCTGGAAGCGGTGTTCAGCGGCAAGGCCGACGTGACCTCGGTGTTCGCGCCTGCAGGCGAAGGCCACGAGACGGGCGCGCCAGAGGTCTGGCCGGAACAGAAAGACGGTTTCCGCGTGCTGGGCTTCACCGAAGAGGCGCCCAACGACGGCGTGGCGGTGGCGATGGGCGTGTCGCCGGCGCTGGTGACCGAGCTCGAGAAGGTGCTGCTCTCGATGCAGCAGTCGGCAGGCGGCGCGGCGATTCTGAAGGACTGCTTCCACGCCGACAAGTTCGAGCTCGCGCCCCGCATGGGCTACCGGGCGCTCTACCGCGTCGCGCTCGCGAGCCTTTGATTCGGCTGCGCTTCGTGAGCGACGAAGGTCTGCACAAGGAAGCGACGAGACCAGCGGCCGCGAAGGTCGTGGAAGACGAGCGCCGACCCGAAGTTGAAGCGACCGATCAAGCAGGTCAGCTCGCAGCCAGCTTCCGCAGGAACTTCTCCGCGTAGTCGATGCTGCTGTCGAGCTCGCGCTCGTCGATGTTCTTCCAGGTGTCGGAAGGCGAGTGGTAGTTGCGCGGCGCGCCGATCACCGGGTCGATGCACGACAGACACACCGTGTCCCAGCCGCGCACGAGGAAGGGCAACGAGTCACTCGCCCCGCTCGGAATCACGTACTTCGTCGCCTTGAGCTCGCTCTCGGCGTTGGTCGCTTCGATCGCTGCCAGCATCTTCGGCGGCACGGCCATCGCCCACATCTCGCCTTCCTCGAGGTAGCGCAGCGTGCCGTTGCACAAGGTGTCGAGGCCGATGACGAAGGTGTCTTCCTTCTTCCACTGACCGCTCTTCTCGAGCTGCTGCGCGAGCCGCACGGCCCCGCCTGTGCCCGCCTCTTCAGAACCCGAGATGACGATCACCAACTCGACGTCGTCGGGCAGCGTGCCGACCAGGCGGTGCGCCAGCTCGATGCTCGCGGTGCAGCCCGACAGGTTGTCCGCCGCGCCGGGCACGATGGTGTTTCGCACGGTGACGTCGAGGTTGAGCATGAAGGTGATCAGCGCGGGAATGCCGACCGCGACGAACAGCCACGCCGGCGCGCCCCACACGCCCAGGCCCGCGAGCAGGCTCAACGTGCCGGTGATGGCCATCGACAGTGTGCCCACGCCGAGCTGTTTGCCCAGCCACCGCAGCGCATGCGGCGGAGGCTTCGTCGCGTAGGTGAGCAACGTCGGATTGAAGAGCAACCCCGTGAACGCCGCGTCGGCGTGCGCGATGGTGACGAGGCGCCGGCGCATCGTCTTTCGAGCGCGCAGCGTCGCCAGCAGGTTCTGCGAGTGCACCTTCGGGAAGAACCCGCGCACCAGCAGCGCCCAGCGCATCGACTCGAGGAAGTACGAGATGGCCGCCAGCCACGCGAGCGCCGCCCCGATGAGCGGCTGCCCCGCGAGCGTCACCACCGTGCCCGCGACGCCGAGGCCGAACTGCACCATCAGCCCGGAATAGATGCTCCGCGTCCAGGTGTGCGGGCGCCACTCGAGCTTGAAGCCGAGCAACTCGAGCTCCGCGCCGAGCTTTTCCTGCGCCTTCTTCTCGAGGGCCGAGCCGGTGACCCGCCCCGGTCCCAGCTCCTCGATCTCACGCAGACGTTGCAGAGGCGTCGGGCGACCGGCTGATCCATCCATGCGCGGCTCATGACACAGGCCACCACGCACCGGGAGTACCGCCGGGCAAATCCGAGGCGTTGGGGGGTCTCAGCGAGAGGCGATGAAGCTCGCGGGCACCAGGGGGGCGCACTGGAAGCCGATGCCAGAGGGCAACTTCGAGCACGGCGTCTCTTCTTCACCGAAGAACAACGCAGGGCTCATGAGCGCGTCGGTCTCGAGGGCTTCACCGAGCTGCGCGCTGTTGGTGCGCATCGACGAGGCGGGGCCGCTCACTCCGACGACGAGCGCGAGACCGGCAGCGGCTGCCATGCTGACGATCACGCGCGCCCAGGGGCGACGAGCGGTTGGTTCGCCACCGCGGCGACGCACGTTCTCGGCCCACAGCTCGGCGACCTCGTCGCGGCCGGCACGCTGGCGGAACAACGTCGACTCGGTCTCGAGCCAGTTGAGCTCGTGACGGCAGACGGCGCAGTGCTTCGCGTGAGCGCGGACATCGGTCTCGACAGGACCCGGCAATTCACCGCGTGAACAGGCTTCGAGTTGATGAGTTCGTCCGCATCGGCTCATGGACGTTCTCCCGTGAGGTGAGGCAACAGGTGGGCGCGCAGCTTCAAGCGTGCGCGGTGGATCTCATTCTTCACCGTGGGAATCGACCAACCGAAGGCCGCGGCGATGTCATCGTACGAGAGCCCGTGGTCGAGCCGCATCAACAACGCAGCGCGGCGGTGCTCGGAGAGGTGCGTGAGCGCTTCGGTGAAGTGCTTCTCGAGCTCGGCGTCGAGCAGCACGGACTCAGGGTCGGGCGATGGGATCACCGCGGCCGGAATGCCCTCGTCGTCGTCGCCCATCGGCTCGTACTGGCGCACGCGGCGGGCCTCGAAGGCGACGTTGCGGGCGATGCCGAGAATCCACGGCTTGAAACGGTCGTGGTCGCCGAGCTTCTGAAGCTGGGCGTGCGCGCGGGCGAAGGTCTCTTGCGTGGCGTCGTCGGCCTGGTCGCCCTGACGGAGCAGGTCGCGCAGGAAGCGGCGCACCGAGACCACGTGCCGCTCGAACAGCGCTTTGAACGCCGCCGACTCGTTGGCCTGGGCACGACGAACGAGCGCCTCGTCGGGCGTCTGCGGCGTGATGGGCTGAGGTCGTTTGAGGAGGTGCAGCACTGAAGGCACCATGCGCCTCGACCCCCTCTGGTTTCAAGCGGATCGCTCAGCGCGACAAGTCGTTGATCAACCTCAGGAATCCTGTGTCCTACTCAGCGGCACCGAACCTTGCCTCGGGCAGGTCGAGTCGGACGCTGCCCGTGCCCAGAATGCCGCCTTCGGCGATCGGGTCCACCGACGCGTGGGGCGGCAGGCGTTCGAGCACGATGCGAAGCAGCGCGGCGGCAGTGATGCCCGCATCGAACGCGTCTTCCGAGGTCTCCATCTCGTCCTGGTCCTCGAGCCGAACGCCGCCGCGATTGAGCCACTGCGTTTCACGGAGCGCCTCGACCGCGCGAGTTCGAACGGAAGCATCGGTCTTCGCGATGCCGAGCGGCGCTCGCGGACCATCGAGCAGCGCCGTGGCGTACGCGATGCGCGGGTAGCACTCGGCGAGCACAGGCTGTCCGCCCTGAAGCAACGTCGACAGCTCGCCATCGAAGGGCCACACCTTCACCGCGCTCGTTCGCAACGAGCGCCAAACGTCACGGGAGCCAGACCCGACCGTTCCAGGAATGCCCGACACGATGAAGGTCGCCTTCGCTTTCGTCTGCACTTCGAGTGAACGCTTGAGCTCCACGCCGAGCTTGAGCGCCGCCCGCGTGATGCGCGTGAGCGAACCCGCCCCCTTCGGCACCGCGATGAACGGCTGCTCGACCGACCACGTCTTGCGCTCCACGAACCACGAGTCCGGCACGGTGCGGATCAACTCGAGGAAGGTGGTGGCCCGACCCAACCGGAACACGCGCCGGGCTGCGGTCAGATAGCTCGTGGGAACACCCAGCGACGCGTCGATGCCGATGAGCACTGGTCCCGAGCGCCGCTTCGCTTCGGCTGAGAGCGCCTCGAGGGTCCACCCGTCAGCTGGTGGCGCGACGTGCCGCACCACCCGCTCGGCAACGCACGCTTCGTACACGCACCGCTTCTTCGCCGTGCCGCCCCAATCCGCGGAGAGGATCCACGCGGGCTTCACGTCTGCGTCAGAAAATCCGCGAGCGCCTGCGCGCGGCTGATCAGCGTCGCGGCTTCGATGTACTCGTCGTGTGTGTGGAAGCCCTTCCCGCGCGGGCCCAGCGCATCGATGGTGGGGATTCCCATCGCCGAGGTGGTGTTGCCGTCGCTGCCTCCGCCCTGACGCGGGGCTTCGTCGCGACCAAGCCCGTGCGCGTGCGCACATGCTCCGTACTGCGAGACGAGGGCGTCGACGCCTGGCAGCTTCTCCATCGGAGAGCGGCCGGTACCGTTCTCGAGCGTGAGCGACACCCCCGGCACACCGAGATCCTGCGCGGCTTCCGCGAGCAACGTGCGCAGGCCCGCTTCAGCGTTCTTCGTCGGGAAGCGCAGGTCGAGCTCGGCACGCGCGGTCGCCGGCACCGTGTTCTTCGACGTGCCACCGCTGATCAGACCGACGTTCACCGTCACGCCGAGATCCTTCGAGCTCAGCGACTGCGCTCGTTCGACGAAGCGGCTCAGCGCCCAGATCGAGTTCGCGCCTTCCCAGTACGCGTTGCCGGCGTGGGCAGCGCGGCCCTTCGCATGGGCGGTGAGATTCCCCACGCCCTTGCGCTCGGTGACGATGGCGTCGTTCGCGCGACCCGATTCAAAGACCAGCGCGGCGCGCGCACCGGCGATGACGTGACGAATCAGCGGCGCCCCCTCGGGGGAACCCACTTCCTCGTCGCTGACGATCACGATGCGCAGCGGCGCGATCGCGTCGAGCCCTTTCGTCTGCGCGATGGCCTTCAGCGCCCAGGCGATGACGACGAGCCCGCCCTTCATGTCGAGCACGCCAGGGCCGCGGCGCAACGCTCCGTCGACGCGGTAGTGCTCGAAGGTGCCTGGAGGAAACACCGTGTCGAGGTGACCGATGAGCGCGACGGGCGCCTCACCTGCGCGGCCGTGCGAACGGAGAACGAGATGATCTGCGTAGCGCTCGCTGCCGATGCGCTCGACCTCGAGGGCCGGCATCGAGAACACGTCTTCGAGCAACCGCACCACGCGCTGACCACCTTCGCGGTTGGTGCTGAACGAGTTGTGATCGACGAGCGCCGCCAGCGCCCCTTCCATCGCAGGGAGTTGCTCGGCCAGCCAATCAGACGCGTCGCTCACTCCCCGTTTTTCCCACGGCCAGCCGCGGGGCGCGAGTTCGTCCACTCCGCGTCTTGCTGACGAAGCTCGTGGGTCCACTTCGAAGGCCTTACCCTTTCGAACAACTCGAGCGGAGGCAGCACGCAAGGTGCAAGTCGCCCCAGTTCCCACTTCGCGTCATTTCAGGGAACGAAGCGCTCGCCGTCGAGAGTTCGCCATGAAACGCATTCGCGTCGACCGTGTCGGAATGGAGCTCATCGCGCGCGCGTGGTGGGGAGCCGAACACCGCGGCACGCTCGAGTGGCCTCGAGACCCGCTCACCCAATCGTTGGTGATCAGACAGGTGAAGGCGCTCATCAAACGCCGACGCGTGCACACCCCCGGAGACGTCGCCGCGATCGACCTGCTCGACGTCCAGCACGCCGAGAGCGCTCGCCGAGCCCGGGAGCGCAGCCTGCGCTCAGCCCGACTGAAGACGATGAGCACCAGGCAGGTGCTCCGTTTGATCTCGCTCGCGCGCGGCAGCGGCTTCGTCTCGCTGCTCTACGACGAAGAGGTGCCCGGCCAGCTCGAACTCCGCGGGGCCCTGCCCCTGCCCCTCGCGGAGCTCAAGGCCGAGGCCACGCTGCGAGAACACGTGCCCAACCAGAAAGAGCGCGCCGCGATTCGGCAGGCCCGGGCGAAGGCCGCGAAGGCCAACCGAGGGCGCCCGTCGCGCCGATGAGGGCGAATTTTCTGGTGTCAATTCAGTGACTTAACGCCCCGCAAGCCTCGCCGCGGGTGACGGATCCGCTCATGTCGGATAAGGCCCCCCGTCATGCTGCTGCTTCGCGACGTGGCCAGGGGGGACCTCGCCGGGCTCAAAAAGCTCGCCGCAACGCTCAACAGCGTCAACCTGCCCAACAACGAGAAGGTGCTCGCCGGCCTCATCGACAAGTCGTCGAAGAGCTTCTCCGGAAAGATCGAGAACCCCTTCGAGCGCGAGTACCTCTTCGTCCTCGAAGACCTGCGCAACAAGGCCATCATCGGCACGTCGATGATCATCGCGCAGCACGGCACGAAGGACGCGCCGCACATCTACTTCCAGGTCACGATGGCCGAGCACTACTCGGCGACGGTCGACCGGCACTTCCGTCACAAGGTGCTCTCGATTGGCTACAACTACGACGGCCCGACGGAAATCGGCGGCCTCGTGGTCGACCCGCCGTACCGCAGCGGCACCGAGAAGCCCGGCAAGCAGCTCAGCTACGTGCGCTTCCTCTTCATGGCGATGCACCGCACGCTCTTCCGCGATCGCGTGCTCGCCGAGCTCTTGCCCCCGCTGATGGAAGACGGCCGTTCGCTGCTCTGGGAAAGCATCGGCAAGAAGTTCACCGGGCTCGATTACGTCGAGGCCGACAAGCTCTCGCGCCGCAACAAGGAGTTCATCAAAGAGCTCTTCCCCTCCTCCGACATCTACGCGTCGCTCTTCCCCGCGAAGGCGCAGAAGATCATCGGCGAGGTCGGCGCCAACACCCGCGGCGTGCAGCGCATGCTCGAGCGCATCGGTTTCCGCTACAGCAACCACATCGACCCGTTCGACGGAGGCCCCCACTACGAGGCCGACCTGAGCGACGTCACCCTCGTGCGCCACTTCCGCACCGCGACCGTCGGCAAAGAGCCGCTCGAGCTCGAGGCCCCCGAGGTGCTCATCGGCATCGATCGCGGCGCCGGCCCCAACCGCTTCCGCGCCGTGCGCACCCAGGTGCGCTTCGATGATCAGGTCGTCTACTTCCCGAAGACGGCGCGCGAACTCTTGAAGGTGAAGGTCGGCGAGAAGGTGTCGATCATCCCCTTCGAGCAGGTCGGCTGATGTCGTCGAACGCCTACATTCCGACGCGCTGAAGGCTGATCAACACTCTGCGTCATGTTGGCCGGTCTGCTGATCAGTGTCGTGTTGTCTCAAGCCACTCCGTCGCTCGGGCAAGGCCGCGCGAACGTCGAGCTGCTGCGCACGGGCGATCTCGTACGCGCGTGGAACACCTCCCTCTCCAGCATCCCCAACCAGCAGTTCACCTCGCTGCAGGCGCTGCAGAAGTTTGCAGGGGCACTGCGCAGCTACGGCACCGAGTTCAAGGTCATCTCCGAAGGGCTGTCTGAGAAGAACGGCGTCTTTGTCTACACGCGCGTCGCGGGCGTCTCGAACTGGGCGCGCGGCTTCGTCGTCGAGGTCACGATGGACGCGAAGGGCCGCCTGCTCAACGCGACCTGCGCCTTCCCGAGCAAAGAAGCCCCCACCGCCTACGGCGCCTACAGGTCGCTGGTGAGGCTGCGGCTGCCGCTCGAAGACACGTGGCACGTGCTGTGGGGCGGTCGCTCGTACGACGACAACCGGCACGCCTCGGTCAGTGACATGCGCTTCGCGCTGGATCTGCTGCAGCGCGAGAACGGCAGCAGCGCGCGCGGCAGCGGTGCTCGCAACGAAGACTTCCTCGCGTGGAACCAGTGGGTCGTCGCACCCGCCGATGGCGTCGTCGCGGTCGCGGAAGACGGCGTCGCCGACAACACGCCCAACCGCGCGGTCGGCGGCAACCTCTACGGCAACCTGCTCGTCATCGATCACGGCACCGAGGAGTTCACGTTGTTCGGCCACCTCCGCAAAGGCTCGCTGCTCGTGAAGCCGGGCGAACGCGTGGTGAAGGGCCAGCGGATCGCACGCGTGGGCAACAGCGGCATGTCGACCGAGCCGCACCTGCACTTCCAGTTGATGGACACCGCCGATTGGCACACCGCGCACGGCCTGCCGCTGCAGCTCACCGACTTCGTGCGCAATGGCACGCTCGTCGATCGCGGAGAGCCTCGGCGCGGCGACGTCATCACCGCCGTGTCTGCCGAAGCCCGACGTTGATTCTTGCCTCACTTCTTCTCGGCACGAGCCAGCGCGCCCGACGGGTGTTATCCCGGCGCCGCTTCACTCATGCCTGAGGGGAAACCACATGATGACTCGCCGTCTGCTGCTCTCGTTGTGCGTCGCTGCCACCACCGCCCTGGCCCAGGGCAAGGACGCGGGCGCCGCTGCGCCTGCCAGGCCTGCTGAGCCGCCGAAGCCCGCCGCTGCGCTCACCATCAAGGAAGGCCTCGCGACGCCGGAATCCGTCATCTACGACGCCGAGACCGACACGTACCTGGTCTCGAACATCAACGGGAACCCGCTCGACAAGGACAACAACGGGTACATCGCGGAGTTCGCCGCCGACGGCAAAGTCGTCAACGCGAAGCTCGTCGAGGGCGGCAAGAACGGCGTGACGTTGAACGCGCCCAAGGGCTCGGCGCTGCTCAAGGGCATCCTGTACGTCGCCGACATCGACACCGTGCGCCTGTTCGATCGGAAGACCGGCGCCGCGAAGGGCGAGGTCGCGCTCAAGGGGGCCACGTTCGCCAACGACGTCGCCGCAGGCCCCGACGGGAACATCTACGTCAGCGACTCGGGCTTGAACCCGAAGTTCGAGAGCACCGGCACTGACGCGATCTGGGTCATCACGCCGGGCGCGAAGCCGAAGGCGAAGGCGCTCATCAAGAGCAAAGAACTGCACGGCCCCAACGGCCTGCTGGTGACGAAAGACGCGGTCCACGTCGTGGCGTTCGGCGCGGCCGAGCTCCAGACCTACGACCTGAAGGGCAAGAAGAAGGGCGAGTTCACCACCCTGCCCAACGGCGGCCTCGACGGCATCGTGCTGGTCGGTGAAGAGCTCTACGTCTCGAGCTGGGGCGCGAAGAGTATCTACAAGGGCAAGCTCGGCGGCGAGTTCACTGCGGCGTACACCGAGCTCGAGGCGCCCGCCGACTTTGGCTTCGACAGCAAGCGCAACCTGCTGCTCGTGCCGCGCTTCATGGCCAGCCAGGTCGAGGCGTGGCCGGCAAAGTAAGTCAGACGCTGTTGTCGATCGTCCGCACGGACTCGACGTTTCACCGGGTCCGTGCGCGCGATGGCGGTGAGGTGTGGGAAGGCAAGTGCCTGCACTGCAACCGCAAGCTGGTGGTCGAGCTCGATGGCACCGCCGTCGCTCGCGTCACCATCGAGCACATCGTTCCCCAGTCCGCGGGTGGGTCGAACGATCTGCTCAACCTCGCGCTGGCCTGCTCGCGCTGCAACAACAAGAAGGGCCGCCAACATGACTGGAAGGGCCTCAAAGACGCGCGCGCTGCAGAGCTGATTGAGACGCTGCTGGCGAAGCGGCGCGAGCGTTGGCGCGACGACGACGAACAGCCTTGATGGGCGATGGTCAGCGGAGACGATGGTCGGTGCACTCCCGTCGTGCCTCTCGACTTCGAGCCAGCGCTTCGCCGATTCATGGATCTGGCGGTGCAGCGACCCGATCCATGCACTGGTGAGACTTCGCGCCGTGCGTCACCTCGGTTGAGGCCGTGGGCCACGCCCCCCAGGGCCGTTCGTCAGGTCGACGCGAGCCAGATGTCTTCGAAGCGCACCTGCGGAGGCGTCTGGTGCAGCCGCAGCCCCTGCAGTTCCCGGCTCGCGGCCGCGTGGAAGCGCTCGTGGTACAGCGGCACGATCACGCAGTCTTCGCGCACCAGGCTCTCGGCCTTTCGATAGAGCTGCTCGCGCAGGCCCGGGTCGATGCTCACGCGCGCTTCGTCGGTGAGGCGATCGAACTCGGCGTTCTTGTAGCCAACGCCGTAGTAGCTCTGCGCCTTCGAGTTCAGCAGCACGTAGAGGAAGTTGTCGGGGTCGGCGACGTCGGCGATCCAGTTGCCGCGGAAGACGCCCAGCCGCCCTTCGCGCACCTTTTCCCAGAAGTCCTTCGTCTCGACGTGCTCGAGCTCGACGAGGCCCGCATCGGTGAGCGGCTTGAAGAGCGCCTTGTCTTCGTCGCGCGTGTCGCGGTCGGGCGCGTAGTTCAACGTCACCCGAACCTTCGAGTGGCCTGCCTCGGTGAGCAGCCTCCGCGCGAGGGCCACGTCGGTGCGCGGCTCGTGCACCCGATCGCTCTCGAGCAACGACGGCGGCGTGAGCGAGCGCGCCACCCGCGCACCGGGGTGAAAGCCATCGACCAGCGCCCGCACGTCGAGCCCCGCACGAATCGCACGGCGTACGCGCAGATCATCGAACGGCGCCGACTGCGCATGGAACGCGAGGAACCACACCGACGGGGTGTTCACGGTGAGCGCCTCGGCCGGGTCGAGCCCCGCGTCCTTCAGGTTCTCGGCGTGGAGGTAGCTCACCACCTGCACCTGCCCCCTGCTGAACGCGTCGAGCGCCGCGCGCCGCGAGCTGAACAACTGGAACTCGAGCCGCGCCAGCAACGGCAGCCCCGGCATGTAGAAGGTCGGGTTGCGCTCGAGCGTCACGCGATCGAGCGTGGTCGAGGCGAGGCGGAACGGGCCCGTGCCGAGGAAACGGCCCCCTTCGCTGCGGGTGATGCCCGTCGACGGCAACGCCAGCAACCGCAAGAAGAAGGCGCGCGGCTCGTCGAGGCGGAACTCGATGGTGTGCTCGTCGAGCACCTCGATGCCCGCGACCGACTTCGCCTCACCGTTGAGGTACGCGGCCGCGCCGGTGATGTCCTTGAAGAGCACCGCGTCGGGCGCGCCCACGTCACGGTTCAGCAGCCGCTCGAAGTGCCCCTTCACGTGGCTCGCGTTGAGCGCGACGCCGTCGGGGAAGGTGATGCCCTTGCGCAGCAAGAAGCGGTACCGGCGCGCGGTGCGATCGGCTTCCCACGACTCGGCGAGATCCGGCACGAGGATGCCGTCTTCGTAGCGAACCAACGTCGAATAGAGCGCCGCCGAGAGCTCGGTGATCTGCAGGTCGATGGTAAACAGCGGGTCGAGGCCCCGCGTGTCGTCGACCGACAACGCACGGTGCAAGCCGACCTGCAGCGTGCCGCCCGCGCGCGCCTGCGGCAGCTTGAAGCGGAAGACTTCGTTCTCGAGCGTGTCGGCCTCGTGAGAGAGCTGCTCGACCGTGCGGCTCAACGCGTCGCCGATGCGCACCACGCGCTGCGCGTCTTCCTTCACCTCGGCGACCTCTTCGCTGATGGCCGAGTCGCCCTTCTTCAAGACGACCTGCGCCGCGCGGATCTCGTCGATGGCGGCGGTCAGACGCAGCACGGAATCAGACAGCTCGCGACCGGTCGTCACCTGCACGTCGGCGCGCGTCGAGGCGTCGCGGGCCGTGCGCGACATGTCCTGCATCTGCTTCACCAGCTCGCGCCCGAGCGAAGCCTGGTCTCCCGTGAGGCGGAGCACCTCGTCGACCCGCTCGGTCACCTGCTGGCTCACCTCGACCAACGAGGCGCCCTGCGTTTCCAATCGCGCCGATTCTGATTGCGTCGACTCGACAGCCGTGAGGGCGCGCTGCGAGGTGTTTTGAATCGCGCGCAACGCGTCGGCCGCGCGCTCGCCCAGCTGCACGCCGACCGCGGCCTCTTCGCGGCTCTTGCTCACCAGCTCGACGGCGCGCTCGACGCCCTCGATGACCGTCTTCACCCGGGTGCCGATCTCCCGCGTCGAGCGGCTCGTCTTCTCGGCGAGGTTGCGCACTTCGGCAGCGACGACCGCGAACGCCTTCCCGCTCTCGCCGGCCTGCGAGGCGATGATCGCGGCGTTCAAGGCGAGCAGGTTGGTCTGGTCGGCGATCTCCTGAATCACGTCGACCACGCGACCGATCTCGAGAGACGACGAGCCGAGCGCGTCGACCAGCCGCGAGGCGCGATCGACCGACTCGTCGATGCGCCGCAGGCCCTTGAGCGCGTCGCCCACCAACTGCACGCCGGCGCTCGCCGTCGCGGTCACCTCACGCGCGAGCTCGCCCGTCTCGTCGGTGCGGCGGCGCACGGCGTCGATGGTGTTCTCGGCGGCCGACACGGCCTCGCGCGACTGCACCGTCAAGCGCGCCACCGCCCCGCCCGCCTCCACCACCAGCTGCGAGCGCTGGCTGATCGCGTCGACGCGCCCCGAGGTCTTCTCGGAGGTCGCGTTCAACTGCGAGAGCGCCTGTGCGACCTGCTCGATGCTCTCGGTCATCTCGGTGAGCGACGAGGTCGTCTCGCGCGCGAACGACTCGAGCTGCGTGACGCGCTTCTGGCTGCCGTCGAGGCTCTCGCCCATGCTGGTGACGGCCTTCTCGCTGCGCTCCACCGCCAGGCCCTGACGGCGCGCCGCTTCGAGCACCTGCCGCGCCTGCTCCTCGACCCCGCGCGCGGTGCGGTGGAGCGACGTCGTGACCCGCTGCACCTGCCAGAGCGCGCGCCGCAGCGAGAGCGCGAGGCGTTGGAGCTCGGCGTCTTCTTCGGCGCGCACCTCGGGCAGCACCGTGAGGTCTCCCTCGGCGAAGCGCTGGAGCACATGGCCCCGACGGCGACGTCGGCGACCGCCCAGTTGGTAGAAGGTGACCCACGCGGTGAAGGAGAACGTGGCCATCGTCGCCAGCAGCAGGCCGACCCACCCGCCCCACGTCGCCGGCTGGCCCGTGATGAGGAACAACACGAGCCCCACCACCAGACCCGACAGGAGTCCGCCGACAGGTCCGAACGCCACGAGGTACCAGCGGTTCTCCATCATTCCGGGGGCGAAACCCTACTCGCCCACGTGAGCGATGCGAGAACCGTTCTCGCATCGGCCGCGCGGCCACGCGACACTTGGGGCCGTGATGCTGTTGGCTCTTTCGCTCTGCCTCGCTGCGACGCCCGCTGACACGAGCGCGCGCTTCGTGCTCGAGGTCAACTCGGTGCCCGTCGCGGCGCTGACGGTGAGCGTCTCCGGAGATCGCTACACCTATTGTGCCGTGCACTTCCTCGAAGAAGGCGACCGCAACTTCGAGAAGACGTTCTCGCTCTCGTCGTTGGGCGCACCACCTGAGGTCCTCGCGCTGCTGACCCTTCCTGCACAAGGCTGCCGCGACGTGGTCGAAGAGCGCAGCGGGAAGCGGGAAGCCCTCTGCGTCCTCGAGCGGCAACCGGGCTCCGCGCGCGGCACCATCGCCGGTGAAGCCTTTCTGGCGACGTACGAGCCCTCCGGGGGACTGCGCTCGATCAAGGTCGGCGCTGCGCGGTGGACGCGAGACGAGACGGGCCCACGGCGCCCCGTCGACAATCCATTTGCTCGAGGGGTCGCCGTCCAGATCGGCCCGCTCGCGATCACGCCTGCGGTGAGCGGTTCGATCTGGCTGACCCGGGCACCCACGGGCATCGGCACCGACCAGGTCGGCCGCACCCGGTGCCTCGTGCTCGCGCGCAAGGCGGTCGCTGCCGTGAAAGGCCGTCGCCTCGCCGTCGGACTCGTCGTCGAAGACGGCCGTGCGTACCCGCACGCCTGGGTGGTCGAAGGAGATCGAGCCCTGGACCCCTCGGTGCTTCCGGGCGACGCCGTGTTGCGCACGCGCCGCTACCTCGAGGTGCCCCACGCCGGGAGTGGTGCGTTTTTCCTCGCCCTCTTCGACGGGCAGGTCACGGTGGTGGTGCCGAAGTGAGCTGGCTCACGCTGATCCTGCTGCTTGCGCCACTCGCCGTTGGAATCAAGGTGCACGCGACGGGGCGACGGGTGCGCGCACTTCCTTCCGACGTGACGACGGGCGTGGTGTTGGGCGCCCTCGTGTTTCCCGACGGCACGCCCGCTTCCGCCCTCGTCGATCGCGTGAAGCTCGGAGTTGAACTGCTGCGACGCGGTGCACTCGACCGCCTCGTGCTCTCCGGAGGCAGCCCCGACACGCGGCCCACCGAGGCGGCGGTGATGGCGCAGCTCGCGCGGACGATGGGGGCCCCGCAGAGTGCGCTCGTGCTGGAATCTGCCAGTCGCTCGACCTTCGACAACGCGAGGAACACGGCGGCGCTGCTCGCCCCGCTCGGCATCACCCAGGTCGCCCTCATCACGTGCGACTTTCACGTGGCTCGCGCCAGCGCGCAGTTTCGCGCACATGGACTCACCACCTGGGTGGTGCCGTCGGTGCGTCAGCTGTCCGCGGCCAATCGGCTGATGGTGACGTTCAAGGAAGTGATCGCGTTCGCGCGGAGGCCCTGGCTGTTGTTCCGCTGATGCCCGTCGCCGGTCGAACCTCCGAGGGCTAGAGTCGACCCATGCGGAACTTCCTCGTGGTGTTCGGCGCGCTCGCGGTCGCGGTCGCGGGGTGTACGTGTCCTGGATCGACGACTGGCGTGAAGTGCAACAGCACCGCTGACTGCACGGGCACGCAGGTGTGTGGCGCCGGTGGGTACTGTGTCTCGGGCTCTGAAGGCGGCACGTGTCCCGAGACCGCGTGCTCCACCGGTCAGAACTGCGTCGCCGGCAAGTGCTATTCGAAGAACTGCACCAGCCGCACGTGTGGCGACGGGCAGGTCTGCCAGAGCAACCGCTGCGTCGACGAGGCCTGCATCGGCAAGAGCTGTCCCGGTGGCGTCTGCATTCAAGGCAGCTGCTTCGCCTCGCAATGTCAGAACAGCACCTGCACCACGGCCGAAGTCTGCGTGATGGACGAGTGCGTCTCGCGCAACTGTCTGGGCAAGACGTGCCCTGGCGACCAGCGCTGTGCGGCTGACGGCATGTGCTACCCGCGCGGCGGCTTCGGCGGCGGCAGCGGAACGGGGCCCGCTCCGGGGACGGGTGGTGGAACGGGCGCGGGCACCGGCACGGGTGGTGGAACGGGAGCAGGCACCGGCACCGGTGGTGGAACGGGCGGAGGCACCGGGCCCGGCAATCTCAGCTGCGGCAGTCAGTGCACTCCGGTGCAGGTGTGCATCAACAACGCGTGCACCGAGTCGCGCTGCGTTGGGGTGATGTGCACCTCGGGCAACGCGTGCAGCGCGGGCGTGTGCGTCTCGAACTCGTGCGGCGCTGGCGGCACCTCGTGCCCCGCCGGCTCCGCGTGCGGGCCCAACGGCAACTGCGTTGACGCGGCGTGCGCCAACGTCACCTGTCCTTCCGGCTACTACTGTCAGGCAGGCCTCTGCTTCGCCGGCTCGAATGGAACCGGCGGGGGCACTGGTGGCACCGGCGGCGGTACTGGTGGAGGTACGGGCGGCGGCGTCGGTGGTGGCACCGGCGGCGGTGTTGGAGGCGGCGTCGGTGGCGGTGTTGGCGGCGGTGTTGGTGGCGGTGTCGGCGGCGGTGTTGGCGGCGGTGTTGGCGGCGGTGTCGGCGGCGGTGTTGGCGGCGGTGTTGGCGGCGGTGTCGGAGGTGGCACTGGCGGCGGCACCGGTGGTGGCACAGCGGGCGGCACCGGCGGCGGGACTGGAGGCAGCTCCGGCACGGGCGGCGGTAACGTCTTCGCGACAGGGCCTGACGGCGGCCCGATCGGCATTCAAGGTCCAGACGGTGGCGTGCTGCGTTTGCCCGACGGCGGCATCGTCGGCGGCCCCTGCATGCCCAACCGGTGTTCTGAGATCGCCTGCGGCGACGGCATCGACAACGACAACAACGGCTCGACGGACTGCGCCGACCCCGCGTGCAACTACCTCTATTGCAACGACAACAACTCGTGCACCGCGGGTGAGCGCTGTGGCCCCGTCGGGACCTGCGCGAACCCTCAGTTGGTGCTCACGTGCAACATGCCTCCTGCGGGGGGCTGCTTCCGCACGACGGGCGAGTGCCGCCCAGGCGGCTGTGTCTACACCATCGCAGTCGGTCAGGCGTGCGGCATCGCGGGCAGCGTGTGCATGTCTGATGGCTCGTGCGGGCCCAACCTCGGACTGGGCAACTTCACGTACACGCCGTCGAACTTCAACCCGAACAGCGTGCAGTTCTACGGAGACCGCGCATCCACCAACGGCAGCGCCACCTTCGACACCACCACGAGCACCTTCGGCGGCGCGTGGGCAGTGCGGCCCATCGTGAATCAAGTGATGACCCCCACGGGCCCGGCGGTGGTGCTCGCTGCCGAGGGCTTCGACATCGTCGGCAACCTGCGCGTGCTGGGCGACAAGCCCATCATCTTCGCGTCGACCGACACCTTCGAGCTGCGCGGTGTCATCGACGTCTCTGCGTACCAGCAGACCCCCGGCCCCGGCGGTCACGTGAACTGTGGCTCGTCGGTCGGCGGCTCGGGCAGCCTCGGAAGCAACTCCGCCTCAGGCGGTGGTGGCGCGGGAGGCGCGGAAGGCCCCGGCGGCAATGGCGGTGGTGGCAGCACCTTCGGCGGCGGCGCAGGTGGCAACGCGGGCGCGCAACGCAGCGGCGGCAACGGGGTGCTCCTCGGTGGCTGCCCCGGCGGCTCAGGCGGCAACGGCGGCGGCGTGGGTGGCGCGGGCGGCGGCGCGATCCAAATCTCGTCGTCGGTCGCCATCGGCATCTACACCAACTCAGCCATCTTCGCGGTCGGCACCGCAGGCAAAGGCGGCACGGCCAACGGCAGCGGCGGCCGGGGCACCAACGGCGGCGGAGGCGGTGGCTCGGGCGGCACCATTCTCCTCGAGACGCCCTACATCTTCGCCGAGAACTCGAGCCTGCTCGCCACGGGCGGTGGCGGTGGTGAAGGCTCGGGCTGGCTCTCGGCGGGTCGCGATGGCTTCGACGGCAATTGGTACAACGGCTACGGCGCCCCCGGAGGCGCCGGACTCAGCGGCAACGGTGGCAACGGCGGCGCAGGCGGCGCGGTCTGGAACACCGCGCAGGCGGGCCGCCCCGGCACCCAGTGGAACGACAACGACATCAGCTTCTACGAGTCGGGCGGCGGCGGTGGTGGCGGCGCGGCCGGTCGCGTTCGCGTCACCATGGTCGCCGGGGGCCTGTGCGTCATCCCCCACGAGCACGTCGCGCAGAGCCCGCGCCTGAGCAACAACGACCAGAGCAACTGCTACTACTGAGCCGCTCGAGATCAGCGATCGACGCGCCCGCCGCCGACGCCTTGTGGCGAAGGCCACCCGGTGCGCGCCAACGGCAGCACCCCGAGGGGGTAGCTCTCGAGCACCAGCCGACCGTCAGGGCGACGCACCACCACCACCAGCGCGCTGCTGGTGAAGTGTGCGCGCACCACGTCCCCCGAGAGCTGCGGCAGCCGGCAGATGGAGTTGGTCTCGCCCTGAACGAGCAGCCTCGCCTCGGTGCGCACGCCGCCATCACCGTCGAGCCGCACCACGGCGACCACGTTGTCGCCCGCACCGAGATCGACCAGCGTGCTCTGCAGCAGGCGGCCGCTCTCGCGGCGAGTGATCAGCGGCCCCGACCAGCGTCGAGCACCGGTCAGCGCGTCGAAGCCGTCGAAGTCGATGGAGCAGCCGCCATCGCAGCGCTCGACGAGCACGTCCGACAGGAAGCCTGAGCTGAGCGTTTGCTCATCGAAACGGAAGTCGAAGCCGGCGTCGGCAAAGTCAAACGGGATCCACACCGAGCCGCCGTCGTCGAAGAGCGTCAGTCGGCCAGCGCCACCGAGCACCGCCGTCGCGTTGCTCACGCCCAGCGCTCCCGGCAGGCCTGCACCTGCGCTCACCGACACGATGCGCACGCCGCCGTCGTCGTTCACGTCGAAGCGGCGCAGCAGACCTGCGTCTGCATCCCACGTGAAGAGCGCCGCTCCCTTCGCGAGCTGCGCTGCCCGCTCGACCGCCCCAAGCGTGCGCAGCCCACCGTCGACCCATTCCTGCAAGGTGCCGTTCTCGACGAAGAAGATGCCGCTGCGGGCAATGGCCACCTGGCTTCGACCTCCGCCGAAGGGCGTCTCGAAACGCACCACCCCGTTGACGGTCGAACGCACCTCGAGCCCCCCGTCGCGCCAGACCACGACGCCTTCGGGGCTGACTGAAAGAGCGCGCCGCGGGAGCTCGTCGTCGTAGGGCCGCGTGAAGCGCAAGAAGCCGGTGCCGGTGAACGAGCTCAGGCCACAGACCAACACCCCGCCATCGATGCCTGCGTCGGTCAAACCTGCATCCGTCAGCCCTGAATCAGGGGAGCCCGCATCGTCGAGCCCTGCGTCGACTTCGCCTGCGTCGACTTCGCCTGCATCGACTTCGCCCGCATCAAGCCCCGCGTCGGCGAGACCCGCATCGGGCCGATCGACACACATCGAGAAGTAGAGCGTGGCCCCCGACGAGGTGAGCTCACCGGTGACCTGCCCCTGCAATGGCGCCGACCAGTCACGGGTCCACTCGGCCTCGCTCACGCGACGACATTCCTGCTGCTGACAGGTGGCCTCGGGCAGACAGGCGATGGCCGGCGAGCACGGGTAGCCCTCGGGCGTCGGTTCACGACGACAGGTGCCCATGAAGCAGAAGTTCGCTTCCACGCAGTCGATGTCGCCGCACCTGGTGAGATCGGGCGCAGCGCCGAAGCCACAGCCCATGCGCGAATCACAGGTCGCGACCTGACACGCCGCGGTCGGCGCCGGGCAGGTGCGCGCCGTGTGAATGCAGCCCACGTCCATCGCGCAGGCGTCGTCGGTGCACGCGTCGTCGTCATCACAACTCCGCGCCACCCCCAGACATGCGCCCGCACGACAACGCCCCTGCTCGAGGCAGACGCTCGACGGGTCGCAGGGCGCGTCGTCGGCTGCCTGCGTCTCGATGCAGCGATCTTCCTCGAGCGAGTACGCCGAGACGATGCATTCCCCCGACGGCGTGCAGACCGGGGGCCTCACGCCGAGGCCCCGCAGCGGCACCACGGCGGTGCGGTCGCCCACCTGCAGCGTGAGGAAGTCCTGCGCTTCGCCATTGCCGCCACGGAAGCGCACCTGCACCGTCAGATCGCTCCCACCGGGCACCTCGACCGACGTGGGGCTCACCGCGAAGGGCGATTGGGTCGAGAGCTCGATCGCAAGCGGGGAACGCGTGGTGGAGGTCAACGTCACCGGCAAGCGCCGCTCGCTGCCCTCGAGCACCCGACCGAAGTCGAGGGAGGTGGGGGAAACCCGCAGCCCCAGCTCGACGGGGTCGACGGGCCCCGGCCGACAGCGACACCCCGCGAGTGTCGCCAGACCCAACACCACCCACCACCGCAGCGCGCTCATTCGTCAGGCTCGTTCAAGTCGGGGTCGACGTAGGCGTCGTCGGGGTTCTGCATGCGAGACCATTCGTTGATCTTCGGCACCGCGAACACCACGAAGAGGGTCAGCACGAGCACCACCCCCAGCAGGAGCGTCGCGGGCCGAGAGGGGTTGGCGCGCCACGCCCACAGCCGTTCCTTTCGTTTCTGAAACCGGGGCGCGAGGGTGAACTCCTTCCACGCCTCGTCGTTCATCAACGCGGCGCTCGCGTCGTCGCCCAGCCCGCGCTGCGCCTTCGCGAGGAGCACGCGTCCTTCGACCGTGCCGACCCGCTGCTTCACCAGTTCCTCGAGGGCCTTCTTCGCGCCCGCGAAGTCACCCCGCGCGAGCCGGTGCCGCCCGCGCACGAGGTTGAGCTCACCCACCCGAAAGTCGTGATCGAGCTCTTCGGCGTGGTCGAGCAGCTTCTCGCCTTGATCCGTGAAGCCCGCCATCAGGCAGGCCTCGCCCATGGTGAACACGCTCTGCACGTCATCGGCGCCGTTGTCGAAGGTGGGCCGCAGCACCTCGACCGCCTGCTTGCCCTTCTTCGCTTCGACGTAGAGCCCTGCGAGCTCGAGCCGCGCGCGCCCGTCGTGCGGGTTTCGTTGAATCGCCGTCTCGAGCCACCAGCGTCGCCGCAGCCGACCGAGAAAGCGCAGCGGGTCGGGGAGAATGCCCAGCGTGAAGCGATCGACGACGAGCCAGAACAAGAGCATCGCCACCGCCGAGCCGACGGGACTCCCCGTCAACCGGGAGAGGATCAGCCACATCAGCCAGGAACTCATGCCCACCGCACGTTCCTACATCAGTCGGGCCGCGATCGCAGAGTGCACGTCGAACCCGGCGTCGGTCAGGCGCAGCCGCCCCTCGTGCCACTCGGCGAGCCCCCCGCTGACGAGGTGACGCACCGTGACCTCGCGCTCGGCGAACGACTGCCCGAAGCGGCGACACGTCTCTTCCAGCGCGAGCCCCGCGGCCAGCCGCAGGCCCATCGCCACGCGTTCCTCGAACAGCTCGTCGACCCCCAGCGGCTCGCGGCTCTGCTCGGGCAGGCGGCCCTGCTCCACGTCAGTGAGGTAGCGATCGGCGCTGCGCTGGTTCGAGTAGCGAACGCCCGTGGTCGCCGAGTCGCGCAGAAAGCCCGTCGCGCCCGTGCCCACCGCGAGGTACTCGCCGCTCGTCCAGTAGAGTGAGTTGTGGCGCGAGTGACGCCCCGGCCTCGCGTAGTTCGAGATCTCGTAGCGCTCGAGCCCCGAGGCGCGAAACACGTCGCGCACCGTGCGCTGCATCGCGACCACGGTGTCCTCAGGGGGCAAGTGCACTTCACCGCGCGCGAGCTGCTTGGCGAGCGGCACGTCTTCGGCCAGCGACGGGCGATCGAGCGTCAGCGCATAGGCCGAGAGGTGATCGGCGCCCAGGGTGACCGCCTGTCGCGCGTCGGCCTCGACCTCGGCGACCGTCTGGCCGTGCACGCCGTAGATGAAGTCCATCGACACGTTCTCGAAGCCCGCCGCGCGCGCCCGCTCGTAGGCCTTCACCGCAGTCGGCCCGTCGTGGCCGCGCCCCAGCCGCTGCAGCGTCGGCAAATCGAAGCTCTGCACACCCATCGAGAGCCGGTTGATGCCGGCGGCGCGGTACGCCGCGAAACGCTCCATGTCCGACGCGCCGGGGTTCGCCTCGAGGGTGATCTCACAGCCGTCGGCCAGACGCAGCCGCGCGCTCACCGCGTCGAGCACCCGCTGCACCGAAGCAGGCGCCCACAACGAGGGTGTGCCCCCGCCGAAGAAGATCGATTCCAGCGTGCGCCCCTGCAGGTGGGCTGCGTCGAGCCGCGCGTTGAGCTCGCGCACGATGACGTCGGTGTAGCGCCCGTCGGGCACCTCGCGCGCCGCGGTCGAGGCGAAGTCGCAGTACGGGCACTTCGAGAGGCAATACGGAAAATGCACGTAGAGCCCGAACGAGGCGGCCTCGAGGCCCGTCAGGGAATCGACTGGAGCGCGAACGATCACTTCACTTCTTCACGGGCGCGGCCCCGCCCTTGAGCTGCGCCTCGAGCTTCGCCACCCTGGCGCGCAACGACGCGGCGGCCTCGATGGCGGTCTCGGCCTGCATCAGCTTCTTCTTCAGGTTCGCGTTCTCGGTCTTCAGCTTCTCGAGCTCGGCGCTCGACTGCGCCTGCACCGGCGAGAGCCCGGGCACGACGTTGGTCGCGGTGATCGGCTCGCGATCTTCCAGCTCCTGCAGGCGGCCCTTCAGGTGCTGTTCCTGTTCCTGGAGCGCCTTCACTTCCTTCTCGAGGGTCGCGGTCTTCGCCTCGGCCGCCTTCAGCTTCACGTCGTTGGCCTGACTGGCCGCGCCACCACCGCTCGCGCGGGCCTGAAAGTCCTTCGCCCGGGCCTCAGCTTGCGCCGCACGCGCTTCGTTCTGCGCGGCCTTCGTCTCGGCCTGCCGGGCGCGCTCGGCGAGATCCTTCACCTTCATCTCGGCTTGCGTGGCGCGCATGTCGGCGACGGCCCGCAGCTCTTCGAGCTCTCGCGCGGCAGACTGCACACCGCCTGCCGCGCGCACCTGCGCCTCGAGCGCCTTCACCTTGCCCTCGAGCTGCTGGGCACGCTGCTGCCACTGGCTCCTTTCCTGCTCGGCGCGCTCCACTGCCTGCTGCAGCGACATCACGCTCTCGTTGAGCTGCTGAATCTCCTCAGAGGTGCTGCTGCTCTGCGCCGAGACCGCGTCGAGGGTGCCCCGGAGTTCGGCGACCTCGGCCTGTGCGGCCGCCGCGCGAGACTCCGCCGATTCCTGCTCACCTCGAACGCGCTGGAGTTCCTGGTCGAGGTCTGCGTTCGACTTCTCGAGCTGGCCCTTCGTCTGCTCGAGCTGCTGGTTGGCCTGGTGGAACTGCTCGAGGTCGCGGTGGCGGGTCTGGAGCTCGAGGTCGCGCGCGTCGAGCGCACCGTGCGCCTCTTCGAGCTGCGCGTGGAGGCTGGCCGAGCGTTGCTTGAGTTGGGTGAGCTCGCCTTGCAGCTGAAGCAGCTGCCCGCGCGCCAGGCCCTGCGTCTCGCGCACCTGCGACTCGAGCGTCGCGAGCCGCGCCTGCGCGTCGCGCTTCTCACGCTCCAGCTCGGCCTCGCGCTCCTCGAGTTGAGCCGTGGTGCGGTCGAAGCTGGTCTGCAGGGTCTGCAGCTGGCCCGCGAGGTTCTCCTTCTCGCCCTGCGCTGACGACAGCTGGGCACCCAGCTCGTTGAGCTGCTCTTGCCAGGCCGCGACCTCACCCTCGAGCGCTTCCTTCTCGCCCTTGAGCTCGCCGACGTTCTGCTCGAGCTCGGACACACGCGACTGGCCCTGATCGAGTGACGACTTCTGCCACTCGGCCTCGGTCTCGAGCGCCTCGAGCTTCTGCTCGAGCTCGTCGGCGCGCTGCTTCTCGTTGGCCGCCTCGCCGGTCGTCGTCTCGAGCTCACCCTTGAGACGGTCGATCTCGAGGCCGCTCTGCTGCGCCTCTTCGGCGAACTGGCCCGCCTGCGCCTGCAGCGCGTCGTACTGTTCCCTCGCCTGGGTCAGCCTGCCCGCGAGCTCGGAGACTCGATCCTGCGCGTTCGAGAGCGCCTCTTTGACGCCCACCAGCTCTTCGGTGATCTGCTGACGCGACCTGCGCTCTTCGTCGAGCCCGGTCGCGGCGTGGCGAAACTGCTGTTCGACCTCGACCAGCGCGTTGGTGAGATCGCGGCGCTCGTTGTCGGCCTCGGCGTAGCGAGCGACGAGGTCTTCCATCTTCTTCTCAGCCGCGTCGGCGCGAACCGTGTCCTTCTCGAGCATGTCCTTGAGCAGCTGGACCTGCTGGGGAAGCGCGGCCGCCTTCTGCACCTCGATCATGGCGAGATCGAGCTGGCCCTTCATCTGGGTGGCGATGGCGCGCAGCTGCTGCGCTTCGAGATCCACCGCCTGGAAGATCGAGCGCCCGCGACCGAGCGCCTCGTCCTTCCCCTTCATGATCTGTCGAAAGACCTTGAGCTTCTCTTCGCTGTCGACGCCGACGGGAATGCGCGGCTCTGGCGGTTCCCCAAACGGGTCGCCCGCAGTCGGTCGCTGAACCATCGGCGGCAACGCGGGGATGGCGTAGGCCGGCGCAGGCTGAAGCCCCTGCAGCTGCGCGATGGCAGGTGACGCGTTGGGAGGCACGACGCCGGTCTTCAGCGGAATGCCGCTGTTGCCCGCCTGCCCCGACCGCTGCACCGGAATGCCGGTGTTGCCCGTCTTCCCCGAGGGAGCAACGGGGTCAAAGTTGCCCGTGCGTGCCTTCGGCAGCGGCGGTGGCAGCGGAGGAGGCCCTCCGCTCGCTTTGGGCGCAGCGGGTGCCGCGGCCGCGACCGGGTTTGGCGCGAACAAAGGTTCGTCTTCTTCGCTCAGCGCATCGCGCAGACTGGCGAGCGGGTCGGGTTCGGTCGGAGGCATGCGCGGGGAAAGTCACTCAAGCCTAACCCCTTCCCCGCCGGGCGCGAAGTTGAGACCTTCCCGCTCAATGACATCCCGCTACAGGCTGCCCAATGGGCTCACCGTCGTCTTCGACCGTCAACCACAGGCGCCCGTGGTCGCCTTTCAAGTCTGGGTGAAGGTCGGCAGCGCCGACGAGACGCCCGGGGAGATCGGGCTGGCGCACCTGCACGAGCACATGTTGTTCAAGGGCACGGCGCGGCGGGGGCTGGGGGAAATCGCCCGTTCGATCGAGGCCCACGGCGGTGAGATCAACGCGTGGACGAGCTTCGATCAGACCGTATACCACGTGGTGATGGCCAGCCGGCATGCGTGGGTGGGCCTCGACGTGCTCGCCGACGCCGTGCGCAGCTCGAGCTTCGACGCGGGCGAGCTGGGGCGCGAGATCGAGGTCGTGTGCGAGGAGATCAAGCGCTCGCTCGACATGCCCTCTCGTCGCGCCTCGCGCGCACTCTTCGGCGAAGCCTTCCAGCTGCACCCCTACGGCCGCCCCGTCATCGGGTTCGAGGCCAACGTGCGCGCGCACACCCGCGAGCGCGTGCTCGGGTTCTTCGGCAAGCACTACCAGCCGGCGAACATGGTGCTCTCGTGCGTCGGCGACTTCGACGAGTCCGAGCTGAAGGTGCAGATCGAAAAGGCGTTCGGCGGCGACTGGGCCCGCGCGCCCCTGCCGGCGTTCTCCCGCCCCGCAGAGCCCGAGCTGCAGACCCTGCGCGTGGCGCTCACCCGCGAAGACGTCAAAGACGCGCACGTGCACCTGGCTTTTCAGATCCCCGGGGTCGAGCACCCCGACACCGCCGCCCTCGACGTGCTGGCGATGGTGCTCGGCCAGGGTGACGCCTCGCGCCTCGCGCTCGAGGTGCGTCGCAAGCGCTCGCTCGCCCGCGACGTGAACGCCTGGGCGTGGACGCCTCGCGAACGCGGCCTCTTCGCGTCGTCGATCGTCGCCGCCGCCCAGACCGTGCACGACGCCTTCGTCGAGACCGCGCGCGTCATGGCCACCCTCACCCGCGTCGAACCCGAGCTCGACGAGGTCGAGACGGTGAAGTCGCTCATCGAGGCAGAGGCCGTGTACCAGCGAGAGACGGTGCAGGGCCTGGCGCGCAAGCTCGGCTACTACGAGTCGATGGCCGGCGGGCTCGAGCGCGAGTCGTCGTACTACGAGGCCGTCGCCGAGGTGACGCCCTCCCAGCTGCTCGCCGTCGCGAAGAAGTACTTCACGTTCGATCGCGCCGTGGTGACGGGCCTGTTGCCGCTCGCGTCGACCTTCGACGAGGCGGCGGTGCGACGGGCGCTCCAGGACGCGACGACGGGGCTGCCCGACAAGCTCCCGGCCCGCGCGGTGTCAGCGGCCCGACCCGCGTCGCTGCGCATCACCCAGCGCGCCGCCAGCGAGCCCGAGCTCATCGTCGAGAAGCTGCCCAACGGCGCGACGCTGGTGGTGCGTGAAGAGCGCGCGGTGCCCCTGTTCGCGGTGCGCGCCAGCTTTCTGGGCGGCGTGCGCTACGAAGCCCCGAGCGAGAACGGCGTCACCGCGCTGCTCGGCCGCAGCCTGACCCGCGGCACGAGGCGAAACTCGGCTGAAGAAATCAGCCACCTCGTCGACAGCCTCGCCGGCTCGCTCTCGGCCATGTCGGGCCGCAACTCGATGTCGCTGCGCGGCGAGTTCTTGAGCAAACACTTCGAGCGCGCCTTCGAGCTGTTCGGTGACGTGTTGCTCGAGCCCGGCTTCCCCGAAGACGAGGTCGCCCGCGAGCGCACGCTGCAACTGCAGGACATCGCCAGCCGCGACGATCGCCCGCCCGCCATCGCCTTCGAGCTCTTCGCGAAGACGTTGTGGAAGGCGCACCCCTACCGCCTGTCGACCCTCGGTGAGCGCGCCAGCGTCGAGCTGCTCACCCCCGACACGCTGCGCCGCTATCACCAGCGCTTCATGGATCCCTCGCAGCTCACGCTGTGCGTGGTCGGCGATGTCGACGCAAAGGCCGTCATCGAGCTCGCGCGGGCGCGCTTCGGTCAGCCCCGCGGCGCGGCGAGTGCCCCACCGCCCATGCCCACCGAACCCGCGTGGGACGGGCCGCGCCAGGTGCACCACGTGCTGCAGAAGGCGCAGACCCACCTCGTGCTCGGCTTTCAGGGCGCGCGCGTGTCTGACGGCTGGCGGCGCGCGCTCGAGGTGTTGCAGACCATTCTCAGCGGCCAGAGCGGGCGCCTCTTTCTCGAGCTGCGCGACAAGCGCTCGATGGCGTACGCGGTGTCGGCCTCGTTGATGGAGGGCGTCGATCCCGGGTCGTTCAGCGTCTACATGGGCACCAGCCCCGAGAAGGTGAACGACGCGCTCGCTGGCATTCGTCGGGAACTCGACCGGGTGCGCGAGGATCTGGTGAGCGACACCGAACTCGACCGCGCACGCGAGCACCTCGTCGGCACCCAGAGCATCGGGTTGCAGCGCAACGGCGCGCGCGCGGGCGTGATGGCGCTCGACACCTGCTACGGCCTCGCGCCCGATGCGCATCGGCACTACGTCGACGAGATCGCAGCGGTGACGACGCAAAACGTGCGCGACGTCGCAGCCACCGTTATCGATTGGAATCGAAGCGCCACCGCGATGGTCGGGCCGTCAACTCTGTGATGACTCGTGGGTCTTCATTGGCCCGCTCGGTCGTTCCATTCCCTGCTGATGATTCGCACGGTTAGCGCGGAAATCACCGTGGCACTGCTCATGAATTGAAGCCCCACCACTCGAGCGCACTTCAGCGCTCGCAGGGGGCACCATGTCTGATCCGCGAAAAGTCCTGATCGTCGATGACGCCGCGCTCATGCGGTTGGTGATTCGGGATCTGGTCGAGAAATCGAAGAAGTACCAGGTGGTCGGCAACTGCGCCAACGGCCAGGAAGCGCTGAACCAGCTCAAGACGGCCAACCCCGACATCATCCTCGTCGACATCGAGATGCCGGTGATGGACGGGCTGACCTTCCTTCGCAACGCGCGCCTCAAGACGCGGGCGAAGATCGTCATTCTCTCCTCCATCGCCGTCGAGGGCAGCGACAAGGCCAGGCAGGCCCGCGCGCTCGGCGCCGATGCCGTCATTCAAAAACCCTCCGGCTCGGTCTCGTTCGATCTCGCCGAGAAGTCCGGTCATCACATCCTCGAGACCCTCCAACGACTGGTGCCCTGAACATGAGCAAGTCACGCGACGCAGGTCTGGACGAAGACGATCTCGCCGATGCCGACGAGACCCACATCGACAACACGTACCTGACGTTCCAGGTCGGCGAATCGGAATACGCGGTCGAGGTCGGCTGCGTGACCGAGATCGTGCGGCTGCAGAAGACCTTCTCGGTGCCCGACGTGCCGTCGTGCGTGCGCGGGGTCATCAACCTCCGCGGCAAGGTGATCCCCCTCATCGACGTGCGCGCGCGCTTCGGCCTGCCCGAGGCGGCGTACAACGATCGCACCGTGGTGGTCGTGCTCGAGGCCGAGAACACCTCGACCGGCCTCGTGGTCGATGGCGTGTCTGAGGTCACCGAGATTCAGCCTGATCAGATCGAACCCCGCACCAGCCTCAAGAGCCTCGGCAAGCAGTCGGTCGTGAAGGGCCTGGGCAAACGAGCGCAGCGGGTCAGCTTCATTCTCGACGTGCGCACGCTGCTCAGCGCCGACGCCATCGCCGTCTAACGCCTTTTCACACCACGAAGGAACCGCCATGCCCACCCGGAACCCGAAGACGAACGCCTCGAGCACCGCCACCGAGCTCGCCCGCTACCGCGCGGCGATCGACGGGGTCACGACCAACCTGATGATCGCTGACCCCGAGCTGCGCATCACCTTCTTGAACCAGAGCCTCCAGAAGATGCTCGATCGGAACGAGGACAGGATCCGCAAACAGATGCCGCAGTTCTCGAGCAAAGGTCTCATTGGCCGTTGCATCGACGACTTTCACCGCACCCCGTCGCACCAGCGCGGCATGCTCAAAGACCTGCGGGGGGAACACCGAACACGGCTCTCGCTGGCCGGCCTCAGCTTCGACCTCATCGTCACCCCCGCGCGCGGTCAGGCAGGCGAGACCATCGGCTTCGCCGTCGAATGGAACGACGTCACCGAGCAGCTCAAGTCGAACGAAGAGCGAGAACGCCTCTCGCGGGAAATGCAGGGCCACGTCAACACCATGAAGGCCATCAGCCGCTCGCAGGCCGTCATCGAGTTCAACGTCGATGGCACCATCATCACCGCCAACGAGAACTTCTGCCGCACCATGGGCTACAGGCTCGAAGAGGTCATCGGTCGCCACCACCGCATGTTCTGCGACCCCGGCTTCACCGCGTCTGACGACTACACCGAGTTCTGGGCGAAGCTGGGGCGCGGTGAAGTGGTCGGCGGCCAGTTCCCGCGCGTCGCCGCGGGCAACAAGATCATTCACCTTCAGGCCACCTACAATCCCGTCGTCGATGACCACGGCAAGGTGAACAAGGTCATCAAGCTCGCCACCGACATCACCCGCCAGATTCAGGAACAGAACCAGGCGCAGGCCGAGGTCGAGCGCGTGCTTGGCGCCGCCGTCGACGGGAACCTCACCAACCGCATCGAGTCCGAGAAGTACACCGGCTTCCTGCGGAGCATCGGCGAGGGCATGAACACGCTGCTCGACGCCATGAACGAGTCGTTTCGCCAGGTGCGCTCGGCCGTCGAGCAGATCGGCCAGGCCGCCACGCAGCTGCGCGCCACCAGCCAGATGATGAGCTCCAGCTCGGTCGAGCTGAACAACGCCGCGGTCGAGTCTTCGAACTCGCTGACGAGGGCCGCCGACATGTCGCGCAGCAACGCCGACAACGCCGCGATGGCCAACCAACTGGTCAGCCAGACCAGCAAGGGCGCGCAAGGTGGTCAGTCGCGCATGGAAGAGATGATGCAGTCGATGAGCGGCATCAACTCGTCGGCCCAGCAGATCGCGAAGATCATCAAGGTCATCGACGAGATCGCCTTCCAGACCAACCTGCTGGCGCTCAACGCCGCCGTCGAGGCCGCGCGCGCCGGGCGCCATGGCAAGGGCTTCGCCGTCGTCGCGCAGGAAGTTCGCAACCTCGCCGAGCGCAGCGCGAAGGCCGCCAAGGAAACCGCGGTGCTGATCGAAGACTCCGTCTCGAAGGTCGGTGACGGCGTGAAGATCGCCGACGCCACCCGCGAGTCACTCAAGGAAATCGTCGGCAACGTCGGCAAGGTCGTCGACCTCGCCGGCGAAATCGCCACCGCCTCGGGTGAACAGTCACAGACCATCAAGCTGGTCACCGACAGCGTGCGCAAGGTGACCGAAGGCGCTCAGGCCGGCAGCCAGCAGAGCACCGAGGTCGCCGCCGCCGCCGAAGAGATGGGCCGGCAGATGGAGATCCTCCGCCAGCACGTTGACAAGTACAAACTCACCGCTGCCGTGCAGAGCAGCACACACGCGGGTCTTCCCGCCGGGTTGCCTGCCGATGTGCTCGACCAGGTGATGCGCCTCATCAACGCGCAGCCCAACGCCGCGGCCTTCGCGCGGCCGCAGGCTCCGGCGCCCGCCCCTGCCCCCGCGCGTCCCGCCAGCAATGGCGCCGCACGCTCGGTGCTGCCGCTCGATCATGACGAGCGCGGCTTCAAGGGCTTCTGAGTCTCTCGACGCGCTGACAGGAACGGGGAGGTCGTATGGCGGTCGATACCGACGAAGTCTGGGAACGCTTCACGCTCGATGGCAACGAGGCGATCACCGGAATCGAGGAAAGCCTCCTCAAGCTCGAGGCGGCACGTGGGAACCGCGATGAGCTCAACCGGCTCTACCGCGGCCTCCACACCCTCAAGGGCAACAGCGGGTTCATGGGGCTCGGCAACCTCGAGCGTCTGGCCCACGCCTGCGAAGACCTGATCGGCCTGTTCCGCGACCAGGGCTTCCCGTTCGACGACGAGAGCGTCGAGCTGATCCTGGGGGCGGTCGACCGGCTGCGCACGCTGGTCGAGCAGGTGGCGCGCACGCGCAAAGACGCCGACCTCAGCGCCATCGCCGAGCCGCTCGCCGCCATCGAGCACAAGGCGCACGTCGTTCAGGGCAAGGCGCCACCGCCGCCTCCCGCGCCGCCCCCGGTCGAGGTTGGACCGGCGCCCGCCGACCCCGACCAGATCGACCCCGCCACCGACGTCGGGTACCTCGAGATCTTCCTCTCGATGGCGCGGGAGAACATCAAGGAACTCAGCCCGCTGCTGGCGATGTTGCTCGCCGATCGCAACGACGAGCTGATCGGCAAGCTGGTCGGCCACATCGACGACTTCGCGCTCGCCAGCGACCGCATGGGCTTCCTGCCGCTCGTCGACGCACTCGAGCAGTTGAAGCGCGACGTGCAGACCGTCGGCCGGCCCGAGCACCTCGCGCAGCTCGAGCTCGAACTGCACGCCAACCTGGTGGCCATCGAGACGCAGTACCGCTCGCTGACCACCGAGCCGCAGAACTTCGGCCTCGTCGAGCTCTACGAGCGCGCCTGCGCCAACGCGGCGTTCGCCGATCTCGCGACCCTGCGAGAAGAGCTCGACTCCGGAAAGATGAACCTCGTGAACACCAAGGCGGTGTTCGCGCGGCTGATCGCAGCGTGCCGCTACTACGGCTTCAAGAAGGGCGTGGAAGTCGCCTTCGAGCTCGAAGACCGCCTCGCCCGCACGCTCGAGTGCGGCACCAGCCCCGAAGAAGCGCTCACCGCCAACGCCGGCGCCTTCGTCGAAGGCCTGGGCCGCGCCATCTTCGCTGCCAACGCCGGTGAAGAATCGCCCGACGTGCAGGTCGCCGAGGCCGCCAACGACCCGATGAAGTTCGCGCCGGCGGTCGAGAAGCTGCCCTTCACGGCCCACCTGCGCCCCGGCCTCACCCGCACCGCGCTCGCCGCGCTGACGCACTTCAGCGAGCCGGGCCACTGCATCCTCGAGCTGCACGCCGCGCTCGAAGAGGTGCCCGAGCTCCAGGCGCCCTTCGCGGAATGGATGAGCGCGCACCACGCGTCGCTGGTGTGCAGCGCGGTGGTCGATCGCCCTGCCCTGCCGCCGCTGTACGTCTTCCTCATCGGGCTCGAACAGAGCGGCACCGCGGCGCTCGAGGCGCTCACCGGCATCGACGGCGGTCGTCACGCCATCGGCGCGTGGATCCTCGCACCCAACGCCAGCGTGCCCCTGCCCGAAGACTTCCGCATCGCGCCCGTCACTGCGACGCCTGCACCTGCGCCCACCGCGCCGGCCCCTGCGCCGAAGCCCAGCGCGCCCCCGCCCGCTCCGACCGCCAGCGCGCCCCCGCCGCGGCCGTCGGCCGGGTTCTCCGAGCTGCCTTCCGAAGGGGAGCCCCCCGAGGGCGACTCGCCGGCCGTCAACCGCACCGAGTTCCTGCGCATCGACGCCCGCAAGGTGTCGCTGATCATGGACATCGCGGCCGAGATTGGCCTCGCCTCGGGCGCCGTCACCCACCACCCCGACGTGGTGGGCCGTGGCCTCGAGGGCTTCACCGCCGCTGCGCACAAGCTCGACGTGCTGATCCGCGAGCTGCAGAACGAGGTGTCGGCGATGCGGCTGGTGCCCGTCGACGGCGTGTTCCAGCGAATGAAGCGCGTGGTGCGCGACACCGCGCGGCGCACGAAGAAGCAGGTTGAGCTGGTGTTGGTCGGTGAAGACACCGAGATCGACAAGCTGATGGTCGACGCGCTGCACGACCCGCTGGTGCACATGCTGCGCAACGCCATCGATCACGGGCTCGAGACGCCCGACGATCGCCGCGCGGCCGGCAAGGCCGAGACGGGGCGCATCGTGCTCGAAGCGTCCCACCAGGGCGGCGAGGTGCTCGTCGAGATCAGCGATGACGGCAAGGGCCTCAACCGCGATCGCATTCGCTCGCGCGCCATCGAGCGCGGCCTCATCGAGCCCAACGCCGAGCTGAGCGATCAGCAGACCTGCGAGCTGATCTTCCTCCCCGGCTTCAGCACCAAGGAGACCATCGACGAGCTCTCCGGGCGCGGCGTCGGCATGGACGTGGTGAAGACCAGCATCGAGGCCCTGCGTGGCCGCGTGCAGGTCACCTCGACCGAGGGGCGCGGCACCCGCGTGCGCCTCAGCGTGCCGCTCACCCTGGCCTTCGTGGAGGCGATGATCGTGCGCGAGCGCGAGCGTCTCTTCGCGGTGCCGGTCGAGAAGGTGTTCGAGGTCTTCCAGGTCGAGAAGAAGCAGATCACCCGCAACGAGGGCGACGGCGACACGCTGGTGCGCGTGCGCGAGCGGCTGGTGCCAGTGCTGTGGCTGCACCGGTTCTACGGCGAGGAACTCGGGAACGTCGAGAAGCTCGACGGCCGCATCCTCGTGGTGGTGCAGACCTCGCGCGGTGAGCTGGCGATTCCGGTCGACGCGCTGCTGGGCAACCAGCAGGTGATGCTCAAGCCGCTGGTGGGTCCGTTGGCGAAGGTCCGCGCCGCTGCCGGGTGCGGCATGTTGCGAACGGGCGAAGTGGCGCTCGCCCTCGACTGTGAGCGACTCAATGCTTGAGACGAGCTTCAGCGTCGGCCCTCAGCACCAGGAGGTCACCATCAAGGTGCCCGCCACCGCCGAGGAACTCTCCCGCGTTCGAGACTGGGTGCGCACCCACTTCGGCATCTCGTTCGCGGCCGATCAGGGGAAGATCTTCGAGCAGCGAATGCGCGACTTCCTCGCGGGGCATCGCATCACCGCGTCGGAGCTGCTCGGGCGCATGCAGAGCGGCGCCGATCGCTCGCTCACGCTGCGCTTCGCCGAGGCGATGTCGACGAACTACACGTACTTCTTCCGCGAGCCCGAGAGCTTCGACTTCCTGGCGAAGTCGGTGCTCCCCGCGGTGAGGGGGCAACTGCGCGTGTGGTGCGCCGCGGCATCGAGCGGTGACGAGCCGTACAGCATCGCGATGACCGCGCGCGAGGTGCTCGGTGACGCGGCGTCGAGCTCCGTGAAGATTCTGGGCACCGACTTGAGCGAGCGGCAGCTCCGCATCGCCGAGCAGGGCCTCTACCCCGCGCACCAGCTCGCGCAGCTCGGCGCGACCCGACTGCAACGGTGGATGTCGGCCGTCGGCCTCGGTCAGTTCGCCGTCGTGCCGGAGGTGCGCAACATGTGCACCTTTCGACGCTTGAACCTCACGTCAGACACCTGGCCCTTCGAGCAGAAGTTTCACCTCATCTTCCTGCGCAACGTCCTCTACTACTTCGACCCGCCGCTGCGAGTTCAGATCCTCGAGCGCTGCTACGACGTGACCGAGCCAGGCGGCTACCTCATCACCAGCCTCACCGAACCACTGCTCGATCTGAAGACGCGATGGAAGGCGAAGGGCTCGGCCATCTACTGGAAGCCGACATGATCCCCGCGCCCTCCCATCGAGTCCGCGTGCTGGTGGTCGACGACTCGTCGCTGGTGCGCTCGGTGTTGACGCGCGGCCTCGCGAAAGATCCGGCCATCGAGGTGGTAGGCGCCGCCCGCGACCCCTACGAAGCGCGCGACCTGCTCGTGCAACTGCGCCCCGACGTCGTCACCCTCGACGTCGAGATGCCGCGGATGGATGGGGTCACCTTCCTCCGCAAGTTCATGGCGGTGCTGCCCACCCCGACCATCGTGGTGAGCTCGCTCACCACGCACGGCTCGAAGCTGGCCCTCGATGCGCTCGACGCTGGCGCAGTCGACGTGGTGACCAAGCCGAGCTCGCGCGTTGCGGAAGGGGTCGAGGCCATGATGAGCGACCTCATCGGGCGGGTGAAGGCCGCGGCACGCGCGAAGGTTCAGCGCAAGCAGACGGCCGTCGAGGCAGTCGCCCAGGCGCCCCTCGAGCGGAGCACCGACCTCGTCATCGGCCTCGGCGCTTCGACCGGCGGCGTCGCGGCGCTGGGGCGCATTCTCCCCGCCTTCCCCGCGTGGACACCGGGCGTCGTCATCGTGCAGCACATGCCCGAGGGCTTCACGCGCCAGTTCGCCGAGCGCCTCAACGGGCTGTGCCAGATGCGCGTCAGCGAGGCACAAGACGGCGATCGCGTGCTGCGCGGCCACATTCTCGTGGCGCCCGGCGGCAACCGGCATCTCTCGATTCGGCGCGTTGGCGGCGAGTACCGCGTGTACCTCGCAGCCGGCGAGTTGGTCAGCGGCCACTGTCCCTCGGTCGACGTCTTCTTCGCGTCGCTCGCCGATCAAGTGGGCAGCAATGCTGCGGCCTGCCTGATGACGGGCATGGGCAACGACGGCGCCGATGGCCTCTTGCGGCTGCGGCATTCCGGCGGTCGCACCTTCGCGCAAGACCGCGAAAGTTGCGCGGTGTGGGGCATGCCGGCCGCGGCTGAGGAGCGAAAGGCCGCCGAGGCTTTCGTCACCCTCGAGAAGATCCCGCACTCGCTCCTGTCTGCGCTCAACCAGACCAGCCGCACCGCGGCGTGATGCATGATGGGGCGGTGCGCGAATGGTCCCTCCTCGAGGTCGACGTGGCGGTTCGCAGCAGCCGCAGTTGAGTGGTTCTGGCGTCACGCGGAGATGACCGCGCGGCACTCCGAGGTCATTCGCCACGCGCGCGTCTGGAACGAGCGGCGAGATCCGCGCGTTGCTCGAGAGGTTGCGCCCGCCCGGAACGGCAAGTTCTTCCCCGGGCTGATGGACTGGCTGGCCTGGTCGTCAGCGCTGGGGCTGCAGTCTGAAATCCTGGTCTGGTTCGACGAGCGCCAACGCCCTGCGCGGCAACCACGTCTCGTTCGCCAACCCGGCACGCTCGAGCGCGACCTGCACCCCAACCACACCAGGTTCGCAGGCCCCGTCGCCGCCGAAGATGCCGCCGTGAACCGTGGGCCCTCTCCACGCGCCAGCGACTTTGCGATGGCGATCGACTCCGACTGATCGGCCGAGAGGGCCACGGCGTGCGCATGCCATCGTCCCACGAAGAGCAGGAGCGCGACCACCAACACACTTACCGTGGCGACGGCCTCCCAGCCGCGCCGCGAGGTCATGCCCGCTCTCGATTTCGCCAGACGGCGTCATACGGGCACGAGCAGTCCCGCTCCTTCGGCTCGGGGTACGCGTAGCGCTGCCCGCGGTAGTTGCGGAACACCGTCTCGGTCTCGCCACGCTCCGCGACGTACTCCGGCTGCAACGTCACTTTGCCGCCGCCGCCGGGCAGATCGACAGCCAGGTGCGGCACCGCGAGGCCGCTGGTCCACCCGCGCAGCTGCTCGAGAATCTCGAGCCCCGCCGCGATGGGTGTGCGCAGGTGCTCGCAGCCCTCGGCCACGTCCATCTGGTGCAGGTAGTACGGCCGCACGCGCATCTTGAGGCACGCGTGGTTGAGCTCCTTGATGATGCGAGCGTCGGAATTGAGGCGGCGCATCAACACTGCCTGGTTCTCGACTGGCACGCCGTGATCGATCAGCCGCTCGCACGCCTCGCGCGCTTCGGGGGTGATCTCCTTGGGGTGGTTGAAGTGCGTGACGATGAACAGCGGCGCGTGGCGGCGGAGCAGTTTCGCCAGCGAGTCCGTCACCCGCATCGGCAGCGTCACTGGCATGCGCGTGCCGATGCGGATGATCTCCAAATGGGGGATCGCGCGAAGCGGCGTGAGGATCTGCTCGAGCCGTTCATCGGACAACACCAGCGGGTCGCCGCCGCTGATCAACACGTCGCGAACCTCGGGGTGCGAGGCGATGTAATCGAGCCCCAGCTGCAGCTGGCTCTTCGTCAACTCCGAGGCTCCGCCCTTCGTGATGCGACGCCGCGTACAGTGCCGGCAGTAGACCGAGCAGGTGTCCGTCGCGAGCAGGAGCACCCGGTCGGGGTATTTGTGGACGATCGCCTCGACCGGGCGATGCGGGTCTTCCCCCAGCGGGTCGCTGAGCTCGCCAGGCTGCACGACGGCCTCCGACGCCACAGGAATGGCCTGCATACGCACCGGGCACAGCGGGTGCGCGGCGTCGATCAACGACAGGTAGTAGGGTGAAATGCCGAGGCGGAACTGAGTCGCCGTATCTCGAACGCCGGCGCGCTCCGAATCGGTGAGCGGAATCGCGCTGGCGAGCGCCTTGCCGTCACGTACTGTGTGCCGCATGTGCCAACGCCAATCGCTCCATTCGGCGTCGGTCGCCGTGGGAAAGAGCGCACGACGCCGCAACGCCGGGTCAGCCGGTCGCTGAACTTCAGCGGGCGAGAGCGGCCCCGCGTCGTGGCTTTCCTGCTCGTCGCTCACAAATCACGCGTGCACGGAGTGGCTCAGCTGGCTGTCGGACTTCGCCTTCTCGCGCCAGAACGCCTGACCCGCTTCGGGCAGATCGAAGACCGGGTCGTAGTACTCGTACTTCTTGTTGAGCGCGTCCGGGTCGTTCATCTCGATGCCGGTGCGGTAGTTCTTCGTCCAGTACGAGATGCCCTTCTCGCGATCGTACTCGGCGACCTGGTGCACCCAGCGCTTCCCGACGTAGGGCACGTCGCACACGATGCGCGGCGTCGCGAAGCCCGGCATGTACCCCATGATGTCGTGCTGGAGCCTCTGCGCCGCCCCCACCGAGACCCGCCAGTGCTCGGAGTTGGGGATCATGTCGCACATGTAGAAGTAATACGGGAGGATCCGCGCGTGATCGAGCAGCATGAAGCTCAGCTCGAGCAGGTCGCGTGACGTCGCGTTCACCCCGCGCAACAACACGCCCTGGTTGCGCACGTCGCGGAAGCCGAGCTCGAGCAACTTCTTCGCCGCCTTGCCCAGCAGCGGGGTCACCTGCGCCGCGTTGTTCACGTGCGTGTGCACCGCGATGTCGACGTTGCGCTCGAAGGCCTTCCTGGCGATGCGCTCGAGGGCCGCGACCACACTGTCCTGCAGCCAGTGCTGGGGGATGCCCATCAACCCCTTCGACGCAAGGCGAATGTCGCGAATGTTGGGGATGTCGAGCAGCGAGCCGACGAAGCTCTCGAGCTGGGCGATGGGCACGTTGGCCACGTCGCCGCCTGACACGACCACATCGCGTACGGTGGGCGTCACCCGCAGGTATTCCAGCATCTGCTTCCAACGCTCGGGCTGGGTGACGGTGAACTTGTGCTTGTCGACCTGCGGCACGTCGTTGCCGACGAGATCCATTCGCGTGCAGTGGCCGCAGTACTGCGGGCACGTCGAGAGCATCTCGGCCAGCACCTTGGTGGGGTACCGGTGCGTGAGGCCTTCGACCTTCCACATCTCGGCCTCGTGGAGTGAGTCGCGCGAGGCCATCGGGTGGTTGGGCCACTCGGCGTGGCGATCGTCGATGGCCGGCAACATGTACCGACGCAGCGGGTCGTTCCACAGATCAGCCATGTTCATGGTGTTGACCATGTGTGGCGTGATCAAGATTGACATCGTCGCGCGTTCCTTCTGATCGCGCTCGATGGCGTTGGCGAGCGTCTCGGGCAGGTGCTCACCGAGCGCCGCCTTCAACTCCTTCAGGTTCTTGATGGTGTGCCGGCGCTGCCAGAGCGCGCTTTCCCAGTCTTGCTGCGACACGCCCTTGTAGCCGGGGATTCGGTTCCAGTCGGGCTCGTGGAATTCGCGCTTGAGCGGGTATGAGAACGGCTGGGCTTCGACGGCTCTGCTCTGCATGGCGCTCCTATGCCACGAGCGCCCCCACTCTTGAAGTCTGAGCGCGTCAGATCTCGCCGCGAACGACCAGGGCTTTGTCTTTGTGTTCGTCAGTCAGTTCGAACTCGACCGGGGCCGAGCTCTTGCCGTCGAGCTTGAAGACGACCTTGTGCTTCCCAACAGGGAGCTCGACACCTGGCTGAGGCACCGGCGTCTTCTTACCGATGCTCTTCCCGTCGACGAACACCTCGGCCTGCAGCGGCTTGGACGCGAACGCGACACGTCCCATCGACTTCGCCTTTGGCGGGTCTTTCTTCGGAGGCGGATCGTTCTTCACCACCTCAGGAGGCGGGTCCCTCCTGGGCGGCGGGTCTTTCTTCGGAGGAGGATCGTTCTTCACCACGGCAGGGGGCGGGTCCTTCTTCGGGGGGGGGTCGGCCTTGGGCAGTCTCGTGAGGGTGAGGTCCTTCGACACCTTCTCGAGCTTTTCGGGGTTCGAAACCGTGAAGGTCGCCGGCTCGAAGCCCGCCTTCTTCACTGTGAACTCGTAGGCCTTGCCGATCGCGAGATCCTTGACGGTGACAGGGGTCGTGCCGCGCGACTTGCCGTCCATCATGACCTCCGCGCCTGGTTCGCTGGTGGTGATGGTCACCGACCACAACGAAGCTGGTGGCTTGACAGCGTCGGGAGGCTTGTTGGTGTCGGGCGGTTTGTTCGCATCCGGTGGCTTGACCGTGTCAGGCGGCTTCACCGCGACCGGGTCCGGGGGGTTGTTGGTGTCCGGAGGGGGATCGTTCTTCACGGGCTCCGGCTCTGAACGCTGGAGCGTGATCGAGATGACCTGTGCCTTGCCCGGCTTCACCGAAAACTGCTTCTTCGACGAGAGGAAGCCAGGCGCAGCGGGCTTGATCTCGACGGTGTATTCGCCCGGATCAAGCTCGACCGGTTTGCCAGACTTCTCGAAACGCAGAGCACCGGGATTGATGACCATCGAATACGGCACGTCTTTCGGAGACGTGGAGATCATCACCGAGCTCTTCGGCCCGCCCATGAACTTGAGGATTCCGGCCACTGCGACGATGAGCACCAGCACGCCCGTGGCAGCGATGGCGATCAACAGCCCCTTTCGCTTGCCGTCCCCTGCCGGGGCGTTGCCTCTGGGCTGAGTTCTGGGCGGGCGACGGTTGTTGCCAGGCGGGTTGACCTTGGTGCGAGGCAGCGCAGGCCGCTCATCGGTGCCTTCAGCGACCTCTTCCTGCTGCTCCTCGCCGTCCTGCTGCTCTTCCTCACTGGTCGACTCGTCCTGCTGCTCTTCCTCACTGGTCGACTCGCCCTGCTGCTCTTCCTCACTGGTCGACTCGCCCTGCTGCTCCTCGACCTGCTCTTCGTCTCCGTTCTCGCCCGTGTCGTACATCCGGGTCTCGTTCTTAGCGAACGGAGAAGGGCCGATGCTCGTCGCGCCCCCGACGGGGGCATCGCCGATGACGATCTTCGGCTTGCCTGCGCGCGGAGGGACCGTGGAGTCGAGCGAACCCTGGAACGCGGGTTCTTCACCGGTGTTCTCGTTGGCCTCGAGCGCCGGGCGGAAGCCGGTCATCTCGATGGGGCGCAGATCATTGCTGAGGTCTTCGTCAACCAGCGATCTGCGCGGCGCGGGCACCAGCGTCTCGTCGAGGGGGAGGTCGCGCAACCCCTTGAGGCCCCCACTGGGACGACTCGCCGAGGGGAGATTGTCGTGCGTGGTCGAGTTGCCGCTGGTCGGCGCCGACGGTCGAAGCTGACGACCTGGCGGGCTGAGGGCTGGCGCGCCCGTCGAGGTCGGCTCGACGCTCCCGCGCCCCGTGAAGGGGGACGTGCCGATGGCAGTCGAGTTGTCGACCGGCGAGTTGTCGACGATGACGGTGCGATCTTTGGCACCATCCATCTCCGCGAGCTCTTCTTCAGTCGGAGGCGGGATCTCGATCTTGGCGCTCTGCATCCCCATCGCCACAGCGCCAGACCCCGCAGCGACAGCGACACCTTGAGAAGAGCGACGAGCTCCGCCGGAGTTGCCGCCGCCAAGAGCAGCCAGCGAGGACGGCTGGGCGGTGTTGCGGCGAGGAGCTGGCTTGCTCGGTGCGGCCGTGACGCCCGACGGCTCGACCTGCTCGGGCTTCTCGACCGAGGCGAAGCGCTCCATCTTCTCGCCTTCGCGGAGCAAATCTTCCGCGAACGCGTCTTTCATGAAGGCTGACAGGTGCTTGCCCGAGTAGATGGCGTCGCCCGCCAGCAGGAAGCGCATCAAATCTTCCTGAAGATCGCTCGCCCATTGGTAGCGATCTTCCTGCTCCCGCGCGAGCGACTTCATGACGACCTTCTCGAGGCCGGCGGGGATGTTCGGGTTGAACTGCCGCGGCGCGGGCACCTCGGCGTTGCGGACCTTCTCGAGAGTGGAAAAATCAGACTCGCCGACGAACAACTTCTCGCCGGTGAGCATCTCGTAGAGGATGACCCCGACCGCGAAGATGTCGCTGCGGCGATCGATGGGCAGGCCGCGCACCTGCTCGGGGCTCATGTAGCCGAACTTCCCCTTGAGGATGCCGGCCTGGGTCTTCTGGCTGCGGTTCGCCGCCTTCGCGATACCGAAGTCGATGATCTTCACCTCACCCTCGTACGAGCAGAGGATGTTTTGAGGCGAGACGTCGCGGTGGATGATGTGGAGCTCTTGCCCGCGCGCATCCTTCTTGCGGTGGGCGTAGTCGAGCCCCTCGCAGATCTTGGTGGCGCAGAACACGGCCATCGCCGTGGGCATGATTTCCTTGCGCCGGCGGAACCGCTCGAGGAGCGCCCGGAGGTCCTTCCCCGAGACGTACTCCATGGCGATGAAATACGCGTCGTCGTGTTTCCCGAGCTCGTGGATGTGCACGACATTGGCGTGGTTCAGCTGAACGCTGATCCGCGCTTCGTCGATGAACATCGTGATGAACTCTTCATCCTCCGCCATCGTGGGGAGGATCTTCTTGATGGCGAGGATCCGCTCGAAGCCCTCCACTCCGAAGGCCTTGGCGACGAACACCTCCGCCATGCCTCCGACGTTGAGGCGTTCCAGCAGGAGGTACTTTCCGAAGAGGCTCGGCTTCTTCATCAGGTCAGGGCGCTCTCACTCAACATCTGGGACGGGACTTCAGGTGCAACAAACCGAACCAGGAGAGAAAAACGATAGTCGTCTCGCGACGATGGGTCAATCAACCCTTTGGCCCGAGAGACCGCTAACGTGTTGAATTGCCTGGAAGTAGGCCGGGCTCGCACCTGCCGGAGCGGAGCAGCCCGAACGAGTTCGGCCAGCGACCAGCGCAAACGGCAGCGGGCCAAACGCGGGGCAAAAAAAAGCCCCCAGCTCGCTTTCGCGAGTGGGGGCATAACATCCGGCAGCGACCTACTCTCCCACGCGGTTTCCCGCGGAGTACCATCGGCTCTGGAGGGCTTAACTTCCGTGTTCGAGATGGGAACGGGTGTGACCCCTCCGACATAGCCACCGGAAATTCTGTTGAAAGTGCATACGAAGAGTAAGAATTCAATGTCGCGAGTTCAATCGCGTTTCAGTCTCGTGCCGTACTGCCTGGCAGGAATCTCGACCTCGACCTCGAATCGAGCGCTGGTTTGCACCGCGCCATCGAGACAAAGGTAAGTAAGCCGAACGACCAATTAGTACCGGTTAGCTCAAAGCATTGCTGCTCTTACACACCCGGCCTATCAACGTCGTAGTCTACAACGGGTCTTCATGGGATTGCTCCCGGGAGGCCAATTCTTGAGGTCGGTTTCCCGCTTAGATGCTTTCAGCGGTTATCCAATCCACATATAGCTACCCAGCGATGCCACTGGCGTGACAACTGGTACACCAGAGATGTGTCCAACCCGGTCCTCTCGTACTAAGGTCAGAGCCTCTCAAGCCTCCTACGCCCACGGAAGATAGGGACCAAACTGTCTCACGACGTTTTGAACCCAGCTCGCGTACCGCTTTAATAGGCGAACAGCCTAACCCTTGGGACCTGCTCCAGCCCCAGGATGCGATGAGCCGACAT
>JBILUC010000150.1:0-5232 GCA_044371205.1 Archangium sp. | reverse complement strand
CAGCCGCGGCTACCGGCTCGGTGAAGAGCTGCAGCAGTTCAGCTTCCCCGAGGGGCTGCACAGCGAAGCGTCGTGGGCGGGCCGCATTCACCTGCCGTTTCAATTCTTCTTCGGCCGCGCGTGGCGAGCCCAGCGCGGGGAAAGCTGACCGTCAGTCGCGGAAGAGGTCACTGAGCTTCTTCACCGTCAACGCGCGCTCGAGCAAACCCGGAAGCGCGTCGGCGGAAGCGGTCTCGACCTGCTTCAGCGCGGCAGGCGAGGCCTTCTTGAAGCGGGTCCGCACGACCAGCATCAGCGACTCGCGCAGCCCCTGCTCGAGGCCCTGTTCCAGACCCTTTTCCAGACCCTTTTCCAGACCCTTCTTCTTCCCTCTGCGGTAGCCCTCGGCCTTCCACGCGTCTGCCATGCTGTACATCTGCTCGTCTCCTTCCAACTGAGCGCGAATGACCGCCTGGATTCGCGGCTTGTCGCGTTGCTGCACCACATCGGAAAGGTAATGAAGGAACAGGCCCAGCGTCGAGGGCACGGGCCGCAGATCAGCGATGGCCTGCTCAATCAACCCGGCCTGCTCGTCTGCTGGCGCCGCGGCCACCTTCAGCGCCGTCAGCCCGCCTCGCAGCGTCTCGTCTCGTGACAGCGTTTCACTGCGCTCCGTGCGCAGGTCGACCACCACGGGCTCGAAGTCGAGAGTGAGGCGTTTGGCCTGTGGCGTCCCCCACAGCAGCTCGCCAAAGCGGGCGGGGCCAGGCCAGGGGGTCAGCCCGTTGTAGACGATGAGCGGAACGACGGCGGGCAGCGCTCCGATGGGAAACTCCTCAGCGAGGCGTTCGTAGATGACGCAGAGGTAGCGCAGCACCTGCAGAAAGACGGTGCGCTCGTTCGAGCGCTTGTGCTCGACGAGGCAGTACACGAACGCGTCTTCACCTCCGATGAGCGGTACGCGCAGCAGCACGTCGCTCACCTGTTCCTTCAGCGCACGGCTGATGAAGGACTGGGGCAGCGCCTCGGGCAGCCCCCTGAAGAGCGCGACGGTCTGCGGCGGCAGTCGCTCGCGCAGCAACGCATCGGCGACCTCCCGCTTCTGCAACATCGCTCGAAAGACTCGGTCGTGACGGGCCACGCGCAAGTTAGGTGCGCAGCTCGTGCCGGGCGCAGGGCCGTGTGACTTGATGAAGTTGCGGTGGCGCACCGTCCGTGGTCGTGGACGCGACGGAGACGCTCCAGTCGTTTCTCGAGGCGCGAGATCGTGCCAGCGCTGATCAGGGAATGGGCTTGTCGCGCAGCCCGCGCACCCACTCGACCATCGCCTCGCGGTACTTCCCGCGCAGGTTGGTCTTCACCCGCGCCTCGGCCCAGGCCCACTCGATCTTCTCCCGGCGCGTCGTCTTCGCGCGCCAGTCGCGCACCAGGAGAAAGTCTTTCGGCGGTGGCGAGTCGAGGCCGAGCGCCTGGGTCGGCAACCCCGAGTGGCGGTCGTTGCCCGAGATGATCAACGACACGTCACGCGTCTGCTTCGGCTTGCGACCCTGCACCTCGAGGAAGAACGACAGGAGGTCGACGTTCAACCCCAGCCGCTGCGCGAGCGAGCCTTCCATCTTCACGCCGTCTCGCCGCTCGAGCTCCTGCTTCACCGCGGTGTCGAGCGCTTCGAGATGCGGGTTCGACGTCGCATACCGGGCGAGCCGCTTGAGCTTGTAGCGCAGCGCCCAGTCGTCACTCGCCGTGCGCGCGCGCTCGAACTCGGCCATCAGCGCGTCGTACGACTCGTCGCTCGCGTCCTTCCCGAGCGCGACGAGCGCCACCAGCGGCGCGTCGTCACTCACCGTCGCCGCGCGCACTGCGTCGAGCAGCCAGGGCGTCGTTTGCAGTGCCTCCGCCGTCGCGACGAAGGCCTTGTCGCCCACCGAGTACTGCCGCGTGGTGCGCGAGAGCGACTTGAGCGCTTCGACCCAGCGCTCTTCGAACTCCGTCACGGTCGCGCTCTGCATCGCCTGACGCACGAACACCGCGGGGAAGGTGGTGCTGGGTTCGAGCGCCGTGAGGTGCCGCGTGATGGCGGGACGCTCGGCCCTGCGGGTGGCCTGCACATAGAGCGCGTGGACGGCTTCGTCGGGCTTCATGCAGCGCACCCGAGCCTACGCGAGACCGGGCCAGGATCGCGGAGAGGGGTACGCGCACTTCTTCGTGTCTCTGCGACACATGCGCGAGCAGCAGTCTTCCTTGTCCGAACAGGGCTGGCCGGCGGCCTTGCACGAATTCTCGATGGGCCGATTCGAGGCCGGGTGCGTCAACGCCGAGGCGCCGAGACCGAGGGTGAAGCTGGCAACGAGTGCGATGGCGACGTTCGTCATGGGGTGTTCCTCGGCCTTTCGGAGGTCGCGTTTTTCTCAGGCGGCTGCCAGTCTGCGTCCGCTCTGAGTTCCGACGCTCGCCCTGGTTTCCCTGTCGATTGGCCTGCTTCTGGCGCCATCGACCTCACGCAGCACGACCTGCCGCACGCCTCCTCGTCCACCGAGTGGTGGTACCTGAACGCACACCTCGAGGCGGCCGGCGGCAGACGGTTCTCTCTCTTCGCGGCGTTCTTTCGCATCATCAACGGCAAGCGGCCCGACGGCTCCATCGAGCACGCGCACTCGCTGACCTGGGCGCTGACCGACCACGAGAAGCAGGACTACGTCGCGCGCTCGTTCGTCGACCCCAACGCGCCGCGCATCGGGTTGGAGCGCATCAAGAAGGGGCAGGGCGCGAAGGACGAGCGCTTGAACCGCGCGGTGAGCGAAGTGCTCGAGCGTGGAAAGGTGCCGCTGCCCGACCGCTTCTTTCCCAGCGAAGTGAAGGTCGCCACCGACCGCCTCGCGCTCGACTACGGCAGCGCGACGTTCGAGAAGACGAAGGCCGGCGAGTACCGGCTGACGCTGCGCTCGAACGAAGGGCCGCGCAGTCCCGTGTCGGCCGAGCTGACGTTCGAGCTCAAGAAGCCCCCCATTCGCCACGGCAACGACGGCGTGGTGCACGGCGTGCACGGCGAAGACATGTTCTACGTCTTCGTGCCGCGCTGTGACGTGCGCGGCTCTGTCACGCTCGACGGAGTGGCGACGAGCGTGATGGGCGCCGGCTGGTACGACCACGAGTTCGGCGCCCACCGCGAACAGCCGAAGGGCCACGACACGAAGTCAGACCTCGGCGTCATCGCGTGGAACTGGGTCTCGGCGCAGCTCGACGATGGCAGCGACGTGAGCGTGTACGAGCTGGTCCACTCCGAGACCGGAGAAGACAAGGGTCGCTGGGCGGTGCTCATCGACGCCGAGGGCCAGCGCCACGCCTTCACCGACTTCACGCTCGGCCCGCGCGGCATGTGGCGCAGCGTGCGCACCTTCGAGAAGTACCCGACGGGTTTCTCGCTGCGAATTCCCGGCGCGAAGCTCGAGCTCGAGGTCGATGCGGTGGTGGCTGATCAGGAATTGGTCACCGTCATCAGCAAGCCTGCCTTCTGGGAAGGCGCGTGCACGGTGAAGGGCGCGCGCGAGGGGCGAGCGGTCGGCGGCCGCGGCTTCGTCGAGCGCAGTGGCTTCTTCAGCGCCGAGACCCTCGACGACTTCTTCAAGAGCGTTGGCGAAGCGGTGCGCGACTCGGTGCAGGCCGCGGCGCCGTTGACGCTCACGCGCGCGCACGCCGAGAAGCTGGTCGCGGCGCCCGGCCGTGAAGACGTGCTCGATGGCGTCGACTTGAAGCAGCTCGCGCGCACGCTCATCGCGCCGGTGCGTGAAATCACCGACCGCGGCGGCAAGTCGTGGCGCTCGTACGCGGCGCTGGCGTGCTGTGACGTGGTGCTCGGCGACTCGCGCAAGTTCGCCGAGTGGCTCGCCTTCCCCGAGTTCATTCACGTCGGCTCGCTCATCGTCGACGACGTGCAAGACCGCTCTGAGATTCGGCGTGGCGGCAAGGCGTCACACTTGATTCACGGAGAGGCCATCGCCATCAACGCCGGCACCGCGGCGTACTTCATGGGCGAACGGCTGCTGCGGCGCTCGCTGGTGAGCGACACCGCGAAGCTCGAGCTCTACGACCTGTACTTCGAGGCGCTGCGTGAAGGGCACGCCGGCCAGGCCATCGACCTCGACGGGCTCGATGCCTTTGTGGGTCCCGCGCTCGACTCAGGAGACTTCGCGTCGCTCGAGAAGCAGGTGCTCGCCATCCACCGGCTCAAGACGGCGGCGCCGGCGAGTGCGCTGGCGCGCATGGGTGGCGTGGCGGGCGGCGGCACGCGCGCGCAAATCGAAGCGGTGGGGCGTTACTTCGATGCGCTCGGCCTCGCGTTCCAAATCGTCGACGACGTGCTCAACCTGCGCGGCTTCAAGGGCGACCTCAAGACGAAGGCCGAAGACCTCACGCACGGCAAGGTGACGATGCCGGTGGCGCGGGCCTTCTCGTTGCTGAAGAGCGACGCCGAGCGACGGCGCCTGTGGTGCCTCGTGGCGATGAAGTCGAACGACTCCGGGGTGTTGAGCGAGGCGGTGGGCCTCATCGAGCGGTGCGGTGCGCTCGACGGCTGCATGCACGACGCGAAGAAGCTGGTCGAAGACGCGTGGTCGGCGCTGACGCCGCTGGTCGAGGACTCGCTGGCCAAGGTGATGCTGCGAGCGTTCGGCTGGTACGTGCTCGAGCGGCACTACTGAGCAGCCCTCACCCGGTTGTTTCCGCGCAGGGAGAGGCGTTCAGAGAGCGGCGAGCTGGCGGAGCGCTTCTCCGTCGAGGCGCTGCACCGTCCACTCGGACATCGGGCGCGCGCCAACCGAGCGGTAGAGCCGATCGAGGCAGTCGACGTGCACCAGTCGGCTGGAACGCAGGGTCACAACGGCTGCGCGCTGACTCGCGCGGGTGGCGATGGCGTGGTTGTCATTGACCCAGAAGACACACAGGGCAGACAGGCCATGGGGTGGCAGTGAGCGCAGGGTACGGGCCGTGCTCTTCGCGAGCAGTCCCTCGCATCGAGCCCGCAGCTTTCACCTTTGTCCTCGATGTTGACGCGCCAGAGGGGGTGCACCCCCTCAAGAAAGCTCGTCTGCGATGATGACAAAACAGACATTCAATTGTGCGGCCAGAGTTGGGCTTGCCCCGAATTCGTGGACACCCCCGAAGTGAGGGAAAACATGAAGATGAACCGGAGACGACTCTTCACTGACGAGTTCAAGACCGAGGCTGTGAGGCGAGTTCACGAAGAAGGTCGGCAGC
>JBILUC010000088.1:0-18390 GCA_044371205.1 Archangium sp. | reverse complement strand
ACCCTACACCTGTGCAAGCCCTCTCGACAACCTGACGACCGCTCGGAGAAGAGTGCTATCTCGCGTTGCGCACGCGGGCGGTTCCGGGTGTGCCTTCGTCGTGAATTCCATGAGCTCGTCTCGCACCGACTCGCATGTCCTCTCTTTCTATGCGTCGGGCGGTGGCGACCGCATGTTCTCGCCCGCGCACTCGACGGCCGCGGTGAGCGACTACCTCGCGCGCGAAGAGACGTTCGTCATGCGGGTCTTTCAAGAGCATTCCCCGCGTCACCTCTTCGAGGTCGGCTGCGGTCACGGCACGTACCTCACGTGGGCCGAGAAGCAGGGCGTCGATTACGACGGGGTCGACCTGGTCTCACACCTGGTCGAGGCCGGTCGTCGGCGGCTGACCGGCTCGGCGCGCACGCGGCAGAAGCTGCACGTTGGCAGCGGCCGTGAGGTCGCCCATCTCTTCGAGGCGGAAGGACTCATGGGCCGCGCGAGCGACATCGTGGCGCTCTTTCCCTTCAACTGTTTCGGCAACGTGGCCGAGCCCGAGCGCGTCGTGAAGTCGCTCACCAGCACGGGCGCGCGGGTGTTGATCAGCGGCTTCATCGCCACCGAAGAGGCCACCACGAAGCGCCGCGAGTACTACGTGAAGAGCGGCTTCACCGGGCTGCGCGACGTGCGCGACGAGCTGGGGGTGCTGTTCACCAGCGACGAAGGCCTGCACTCGTACGCGTACGAGCTGTCGGCGCTCGAGAAGCTCTTTGCCGGCCACCGGCTGGCCCGACGTGAGGCGCTGGGGCCCATCGCGCAGGGGCTCCTCTTCGAGGCGTTGGGATGAGCCTGCTGCTGCACGAGGTCATCACGCCGCAGCTGCTGGCCACGCAGGGCAACGACGTCGCCCTCGTGCAGGGCGAGCGCACCGTGACCTTCGCCGAGGTCGACGAGCGGGCCTCACGCCTCGCGGCGGTGTTGCTCGAGCAGCGTGACTCGATGCCCACGCCGCTGGTGGGCGTGTCGTCGACGGTGACCATCGAGTCGGTCATCGCGATTCTCGGCGTGCTCAAGGCCGGCCTCGCCTACGTACCGCTCGACGTGCGCTCGCCGGCCGATCGCCTCGCGCGCATCGTGCGTGACGCGAAGCTCTCGGTGCTGCTGCTCGACGCGGTGGCGCTGCCCGAGGCGCCGCAGGTCGCCGCGGTCGACGGCGTGAAGTTGATCATCGCGCTCGACGGAGTCATCCCCGGTGCGATGCCGCTCACGCAGGCGTTGACGCACGCGCCGCTGATCACCCCTCCGCGGGTGTTGATCGATGATCTCGCGTACGTGCTCTACACCTCGGGGTCCACCGGCGAGCCCAAGGGCGTGATGCTCACGCACCGCAACGCGCGCACCTTCACCGATTGGATGGGCAAGGAGTTCCAGGTCACGCGCCACGATCGCGTCATGTCGCGCTCGCCGCTGAACTTCGATCTCTCGGTGTTCGACATCTTCAACGCGCTCGCGGCCGGGGCGCGGTTGATCATTCACGACCTGCGCGCGCACGCGGGTGAAGCGTCGGCGGTGCGGCACAAGGCGTACGTCGACGATCTCCGCCGCCACGGTGCGACGATTCTGTACACCACGCCCTCGACCTTCACGACGCTGCTCGACAAGGGCGGCCTCGACGCGAACGTCTCGCTGCGGTTGATGTTGTATGCGGGCGAACCGTTTCGGCCGCCGTTACTCCGCGCGCTGATGCTCGCCTTGCCGCAAGCGAAGGTCGCCAACATCTACGGGCCAACCGAGACGAACATCGTCACCTGTTACTGGCTGCCCGGCCCGCCCGAGGGCATCGACCCGATCCCCATCGGCGTCGAGGTCGACGACACCGAGATCATCGTCGTCGCCGACGGCCAGCGCTGCGCAGACGGTGAGGTCGGCGAGCTCTGGGTGCGCGGCGGCACGGTGTGCATCGGCTACCTGGGCAAAGACGCGCTGACGAACGAGCGGCTGGTGAAGAGCCCGTTCCACCCGTTCCCGGCGTGGTTCTGGCGCACCGGCGACTACGGCTTTCGTCGGCCCGACGGCGTCATCGTGTACCACGGCCGCATCGACAACATGGTCAAGACCCGCGGCTTCCGCGTCGAGCTGGGTGACGTCGAGAGCGCCATCTCGCAGCTGAGCGAAGTGAGCCTCGGCGCCGTGGTGCCGCTGCCGCACGACCGGCACGGCAGCGTGCTGCACGCGCTCATCGTCTTGAAGGAAGGGCAGTCGTTGAGCGTCGAGCGCATCGCCGCGCACCTCGCGAAGACGTTGCCCGAATACATGGTGCCGCACGCCATCGAGCTGCGCACCGAGCTGCCTTCGACGTCGACCGGTAAGGTCGATCGCCAACGCCTCATCGCCGAGTTGAAGGCCCGGGAGAACCGCACGTGAACTCCATCGTCCACCAGGTCATCGAAGAAAATCTGAAGAGCCAGCGCGCCTCGATTCAAGAGGTGCTCTCGCGCAGCCGCATGTTCGACGCCGACGTCGTCGAGATGAAGGGCCGCATGTTGAAGATCGACGGGCACTGGCTCGCCGACTTCGCGAGCTGCAACTACCTCGGCTTCGACCTCGACCAGGAGATGATGGATTCGATCGAGCCCGAGCTGAAGAAGTGGGGCGTGCACCCGAGCTGGTGTCGCCTCGTCTCGAGCCCGCACATCTACACCGAGTGCGAAGAGCGCCTCGCCGAGCTGATGCACGCGCCGGACTTCTTGATGCTGCCGACGGTGACGCTGGTGCACATCGGCGTCATCCCCGCGCTGATGGGGAAAGACGGTGTGATGCTGCTCGACAAGTTCGGGCACATGACGATGTACCAGGCGTGCAAGATGGCCCGCGATTCGGGGAGCGCGCTGGCGAGTTTTCCGCAGGGCGACCTGAACCGGCTCGAGGAACTGCTCAAGCAGCATCAAGACAAGAAGAAGAAGCTCATTCTCCTCGACGGCGTCTACTCGATGACGGGCAAGTACCCCGACCTGCCGGCGATGGTGAAGCTGGCGCGCGAGCACGGCGCGATCCTCTACGTCGACGACGCGCACGGCTGGGGTGTCATCGGCGAGAAGCCGACGAAGGACATGCCCTACGGCCACAAGGGCAACGGCATCGCGGCGCACTTCGGGCTCGACTACGAAAATGATCACGTGATGTACGTGACGGGGTTCTCGAAGGCGTACTCGTCGTTGAGCGCCGGCCTCGCGTGCAGCAAGGAGCTCAAGTCGTTCTTGAAGGCCTACGCGACGCCGTACGACCTCTCGGGGCCCTGCCCCACCGCGTCGCTCGCGACCACCCTCTCGGGGATGCTCATCAACGAAAAGAAGGGCGAGGCGTTGCGCAAGAAGCTGCTCGATCTCACGCGCATCGCCATCAAGGGGCTGCGCGAGCTCGGGTTCTTCGTCGACAACGACAACGACTTCCCGATTCTGTCGGTGTGGGTCGGTGACAACGAGCGGTTGATCGAGGTGTCGAAGATTCTGTGGGACGCGGGCGTGCTGCTGACGCTGGGGCCGTACCCGATGATTCCCAGGGGGCATGAAGAGCTGCGCATCACGCTGACGGCGGCGAACACGGAAGCCGAGGTGCATGAGCACCTGCTCAAGGGGTTCGCGAAGGTGCGAGACCACCTGACGAAGATCGGTGCGCCGCTGCAGCCGCCGAAGTCGTGAAGCGGGCCCTCGAGGGGTTTCGCGCGCGCGCGCAGAACGTCACGGTCGAAGACGGCATCGTTCGCGGCACGAGCGACCGGGTGTGGACGTACCTTCCTCCCTCTCCCCTCGCGGGGGAGAGGGTCGGGGAGAGGGGTGACACGCACTTCGCGGCGATCCCCCTCGCGCTGGCAGATGAGGTGTCGAAGTCACGCACCGTGCTGTGGCGACGAGACGCGCGGAGCTTCTCACTGCCGGCGCGCGTCACGTTGAGGCCTGGCCCCTTCACCGCCACTCCGCTCACGCTCGATGACGCAGAGACCGTCAACGCGCACTGGGAACACCGGGACGACGTCTCGCTCTCGTACATCCGCGAGCGGATCAGCGCGGACCCTGCCGTCGGTGTGCGCATCGGCGACGTGCTCATTGGCTGGGAACTGGTGCACGACGATGGCGCGATGGGCGCCGCGTTCGTGCTGCCCCGCTTTCGGCGGCAGGGCGTCATGCGCTCGCTGCAGTTCGCGATGGTCGAAGCGCTGCGCGCGCGGCGGTTGCCGGTCTTCAAACACATCTCGCTCGACAACACGGCGTGGCTCCACTCGCAGGAGAAGGCCGGCTGGGTGAATGAGGGCGAGTACGCGTGGTTCGAGCTCGCGCAGAAGGGCCACGCCTCTCCCCGACCCTCTCCCCTGTGGGGGGAGAGGGAGGCACTGGTCGTTCGCGAACAGGCCAGGATCGATGCGTTCGTCGCGTCGCTTGGGGAGTCTGAGCTGCATGCGCTCGCTCGTGAGGATGCACTGCGGGCGCGCGCGTACCTCGAGACCTTGAGCGGCGCCTCGGAGCTGGAGCTGCCCGCGAAGGCCGCGTTCGCGTTTCGTCGCTCGGTGAACGCGCGCACCTCGCTCTTGCGTCACACGCCGGCGCTCGAGGGGCTGCCCGTGGCGTTCGACCCCACGCAGCCCACCGGAGGCACCCACCTCGTCGACTACGCGCGCGGCGGGTACTTCCTGTTTGCAGATGAGAGCACGCCCGAGCACGTGCGCTTCGATGATCACCCTCGCCTCGCGGCGCTGGCGCGGTCGATCTCCACCACCCTGGGGCGCGGGCTCGAGCAGTCGCTGCTCTTCACCAGCGGCATGGGTGCGATCAACACGGTGATGGACCTGCTCGCGCGGCAGCCGGGCAAGAAGCGGCTCGGCCAGCATGCGTGGATTGAAGTGCAGGAGTACGCCGACCTCACCTGGCCTGATCAGTTCGCGCGCGTCGACGAGGCCGACACCGGCGCGTTGCTCGCGGCGATGGCGGACCCCGAAGTGAGTTCGCTGGTGCTCGAGCCGCTGGTGAATCACCCGCGCTCGCCCGTGATGGACCTCGACGCGCTGCTGCGTGCGCCGGTCGTGGGCGCGAAGACGGTCGTGCTCGACCTCGCGTTGACGCCTGAGCTGAAGGTGCCCTCCGAGCTCGCGCCCGGGTTGACGCTCGTGCTCGTCACCAGCGGGGTGAAGTTCTTTCAGGCCGGGTGGGACATCTCGAAGTCAGGCCTCGTCGAGATCGTCCCTCCCTCTCCCCGCGAGGCAGGGAGAGGGGAGGACATGTATCGGGAGCTCATCACCCTGCGCGGGAGATCAGGCCGCGTGCTGTCGCCCGAAGAGGCCGAGCTCGCTGACCTCGAGACGGCGGACTCGCTGCGTTCGCGGCTCAAGCGCCTCGACGAGCGCACGCGCGCCTTCGCTCAAGCGCTCGACGCGAAGCTGACGAAAGGCCGGGTCGTCTCACCGTGGCTCCCGGCGCACCCGCACTTCGAGCGCGCCCGCGCCCTGGGGACGGGCGGCCGCTTCGTCTACCTCGAGCTCGACGTGCCGCAGGCGCGCCTCGAGACGATGGATCGCGAGCTGGCCAGGCGCGCCGCCGAACGCGGGCTGCCGCTGATCACCGCCACCACCTTCGGGCTCGCGCTGCCGCACGTGTGCCTGCTGGCGCACCCCACAGAAGGGTTTCGAGTTCGAATCTCACCCGGCAGCAGCGAGGTCATCGAGCCTCTCGAGCTCGCCACCTTCGTCGCCGAGACGCTCTAGCCGGGTCACAGCGGCTCGCCGTTGAGCAGCCGGCTCGCGAGCCGCGCGCGCTCTGCTTCTTGTCGCACCTGGCCCCACGAACGTTGCGCATCGGCGCGTCACGAGGCCGCGATGAAGTCGAACGCGCGGTCGTGCACGTACACGAGCTTGCAGTCTTCGACGTACTTCGCGTCGTGAATGCGCCCGGCCTTCACGTAGCCGGTGTCGCCCTTCGACAAGACGACCGGGGCGCCCTCGGCGACGAGCGCCCCGCCCTGACGGGTGAAGAACTGCACCACCATGCGCCCTTCGACGACGACGGTCATGTCGTCACCCGGGTGCGAGTGCGGCGGCTCTTCGGTGCCGGCCTTCCACTGCTCGAGCATCACCTCGACGCCATCGGGGTTGCCGGGGGCGGTGGTGCGCATCGTGAAGCCCTCGGGCGTGCCGTCGACGCGCACGTGCTTCGACCACACCGCGCTCTCGTGAACTGTCATGCGCGCGTCATACAGAGTTCACCGCACGTGCGCGATCGACCCCTGATCACCGACATGCCCTGACTCGCTTTACAGGCGCACGCGCTGCGGCCCGGGTGGCGCGACCCTTCTCAATCAGCTCGACCCGCAGGTGGTCTTCGACCAGCTCTTCGGCAACCGCATGGCGGGCGGCAACACCGCAGCGGCCGACGCGGCGCGGCTGCGGGGGCAGAGCGTCATCGACTTCGTGCGCGGCGACCTGAGCTCGCTCTCGGCGCGACTGGGCGCAACCGAGAAGCTCAAGCTCGACCAGCACCTCTCGTCGTTGCGCGACATCGAGACGCGGCTGGCCACGGTGGCGCCGATGAGCTCGTGCACCGTGCCCGCGCGGCCGCTGAAGACCGAGTTCCCGAAGGTGGCGAAGTACAACGGCGGCGAGCCGTACTTCGACCGCATCGCCGATCTTCAGGTCGATTTGCTCGCGCAGGCCATCGCGTGCGACGTCACGCGCTTCGCGACGCTGTTCTTCGACGACCCGGGCAAGCCCACCACCGTCGACGGCACCCTGCTGCCGAGCGACGTGCACAACGAGGTGGCACACACGTACACGGCCGGCGGCGCTGCGAGCGTTCGGCTGGGTCGTTTGAACCGCTACTACTACGCGAAGCTCGCGCGGCTGCTGCAGCGGCTCGAGGCGGGGGGCGTGCTCGACAGCACGCTGGTGCTCGCGGGCAGCGACATGGGCGACCCGGCGGCGCACAGCACGCGCAACATTCCACTCGTGCTTGCGGGTGGCGCGAATGGCCGGCTCGCGATGGGTCGGCGCCTCGTCGCAGGCGCTGATTGCCCGCCGGGAAACCCGTACTGCGCGAGCCCGACGTTCACGCCGCACAACAAGGTGCTGGTGTCGATCGCGAAGCTGTTCGGCGACCCGCGCAACAGCTTCGGGGTCTCGACTGACGCGGCGGTCACCACCGGCGGCTATCCGGGGCTGTGAGCACTCACTGGATGCCGTAGCGAACGCGCAGCTCGAGTGGGGCCTCGCACACTGGTCACTTGAGGAGGCGTGCCGTCGATCAACACGGTGCCGAGGAAGATGCCCTGGCTCTCATTGCCCACGCGGTCGGCGGCCGCCCTGAAGAAGCGCACCAGCCCATCGGCCTCGTCGGACGCAGCGGTGAACACGAACGCGCCCGAGGGGTCAGCGGTCAGCGACCGAAGGCTCGAGCCCGTTCGCGCCTCGACCGTCGCAGCGCCGCTCAACGGCTCGTCGGCCGTCACGGTCACCGTGGCTTCTTCACCCGGCCGCAACCGTTCTCGAGACACCGTGGCCGACAACGCCGGCGCGATGAGATCGCTGTCGTCGCGGAGCTGACATTGCTTGCGAAACGAAGAGCATCTCCAACCCGCGGGGCAGTCGCCTTGACCCTCGCACGTGATCACCGCCTCGAGGGGGACCGTGGTGTTGAACTCGCAGCCCGCGAGAATCACCGCCGCTACACTCAGCCAACGGCATCGCATCGCGAAAGCGTAGCGCATCCCGCGCCGTGATCAGCTCGTGCGCCCGAAGACCTGCAGCCGGTTCGCACCGCCATCGGGGAAGGTCATCAACTTCACGTGCGTGAACGGCCCGGCGTTGGCGAGCGTGCCCACTTCGAGCTTCGCGCCGGCGAGCTGCTTCACACGCGTGTGCGGTACGAGTTCGACCCACACGTCCTCGCCCGGCAGCACGTCGACCGACGACGAGCGCGCCGCCAGCACGCGCAGCGCGACCGGGTTGTTGAGCACGAAGTACGTGAAGTCGGCAGTCAGGCGCTCCAGCGTGCCCTCGCGGCCCAGCGCGACGACGACGAAGTCATGGTGCTCGCTGCCGCGGCTGCGGCTCGTCTCCCAGCCGTCGCCCATGCTCTTCGGCGCCGCGTCGGACAAGAGCTGCTGGCTGTGGCCGTAGCGGTTGTTGCTGGTCGCCACGACCTTCGCGCCCAGCGCTTCGCTCGCGAGGTTCACCACGTCTCCAACCTTCACCTGCGCCCACGCCGCAGCGATGGCCGCCGCGTCAGGGCCGACGTGCGCGGTGTCACCCCCTCGTGGAATGGGCGCCGCGTGACGAATGCGTTTCACGCGCTCAGGGCCCGGGTCGGTCGCGTCGGGCGCCTTCCCATCGAAGCACCGCAGTCGCGCGATGCCGCCGTCGGGGTGGTTCTCGAGCATCACGTGCGTCCACTGACTGCGCTCACCAGCGGGCGTGCGGAACACGTTGTGTGCGTGGCCATCGAGTGGGAACGGGGCCAACACCTCGACCCAGCGCGCATCGTCACGCTTCGGGTTCTCCCCGGCTTTTCCCACGAGCGCCTTCACCGCGCCGAGCGCCGCGTGGTTGCCGTCGTGCCAGTGCGTGTCGACGTCGATGGTGGCGATGGGCCCTGGTGTCCCCAGCTCGAGCACCACCCAGTCGGGGGCGTCGGCGTTGTGGCGACGGGTCTCCCACGAGTCGAACTCCTGCCCTTTGCCGGGAATGAAGACGCCGAAGCGGAACTCGGGCTCGCGGGTGGCGAGCAGGTTGTTGGCGGGCGCGAAGCCCTCGTCTGAGAACGCAACCACACGGCCACCCGTGACTCGATCCATGAACGGCTTGTACCGCGTCACACCTCGACGGCCGAACGACGTTCGTTCACCGCCTGCGAAGGGCGTACGCGAGCAGCAGCGCAGCCAGCAGCCCCCCCGGCCCGACGACGCTGCAGGTCATGGGGGCGGGCGAGTCCGGGTTCACCAGCCCGAGCTCGAGCTTCGGCCGATGGTCGAGCACGACCTCAGACGGGCCCTCTTCACGCAACAACTCGATCAGCAACGACGCCGGGAGCGTCGACGGCTCGACGCGCGGCGGGCTGCTGCGGCCAGCCGGAAACTCGAGGCGCCACCCCTGCTCGGTGAGCAACACCGCGCGGTTCTCGGTGAAGCCATCTGAAGCGCAAGACACGGTCATGGTGGCCTGATGCACGTTGCTCACGTTGGGAAGCGACGGGTTGAACGAGAACGCCGGGTCGCGGTTCATGTCTGCCGGAGAGAGGGTCGTGTAGAGCCGCGTCAGCGTCACCGAGTCGCTGAAGAGCGCGGCTGCGTTCTGCGTGGGCATGACGACGCGCTCCCAGATCGCCTCGGCCATCGCGGCCGGCTGGTAGTCCTGCGCGGGCGCTGAAGAGACGTAGAAGTCGTACGAGCGGTAGAAGCTCTCGGCGTCGAGGCCTGGAGGCGGGGGCAACCGTGCAGTGAGGATGGCCTTCAAGGTGCCGCTCAGGCTCGGGCCGATCCACGGCGGGTTCAACGGCGACGGGCTCGCGAAGCCGTGGCTCCACAGGTACGCGATGAACGCCGAGGCATCGGGCTGCGCGGCCAGCTCGCTCTTCGAGCCGAAGCGCCCCATCGGCAACATCGCGGTGCGCACGGGCGTCGCAGCACCGGCGTACTCCGTCACGAAGGTGTGGTGACCCGGCGCCTCGCCCACCGCCGCGATGACCACGTCGTTGTAGTTGGCGCCCGCGCGCTGCCAGTCGATGCGCGCGTCGTTGAGCACCGTGTGCTGGTAGTTGCGGGGAATCGCGCGGCCGGCGCCGAGCATCCACACCTGCACGCCCATGTTGTCCTGCGCGCCGGTCGAGGTGAGCGTGATGGGAATGACGCCGAAGTCGCTCGCGTAGCGCAACACCACCGGCTGCAGGTCCCCCGTGGTCGCGCCCGGGCGCAGCTTGAGCGCGAGGAAGAAGCCACCCTCGTGAATGTAGGGCGTCACCGCGTCATCGGTGCCTGCCGGCACGAAGTACCGATTCGCCGACAGCCACGCGAGCATCTCGGTCTTCGAGTCGCCGCGCAGCACGGCGTAGTCGTACGGACCGACCGAGTCCTGCACCACCACCACCACCAGCGGGGGCCCGGCCGAGCCGGCGTCCGCCGAGGAGCCGCTCGCACCGCCCGTTCCTCCGCCGAAGGTGCCGCCTCCCGAGGACTGGAACGGCCGACAGCTCGAGTCGAACGACACCGACAAGCGGTAGCTCGGCTGCGTCGTGCTGATGAGGCGCGCGAAGAGTTCATCGGTGCCCAGCTCCAGCGTCGGCACCGACGGCAGGGGCAGGAGCCACCCGAAATCACTCGCGCTCGCGCCGGCGTACTGCACCTGAATGTGCGCGGTGACCTGCCCCTGGTCGACGGCGAACAGGATTCGCTCGCCGGCCTGCACGAGCGGCACCGTCGGGTCGGGAGGCGTGAAGCAGCCGCAGGCGTCGGCCGGGCGAGACCAGAACGCGGCCAGCAGGGTCAGAGAAGCGAGGAGCGTGGTGCGCATGGTGGTTGGACTCCCCATCAGCGCGCGGTGGGACATTTGGACGTCGAGCGGCCACAATGTACGAATGACTGAACGAAACGAGCTGTTGGAAGAGCTGAGCCAGATGAAGGCGCGCCTCGCTGCCATTGAGGCTGAACGTCACAGAACGCGTCGCAAGGCCGGCGGTGGGCTGCTGCTGGCCACGCTCGTCGCGCTCGCCGCCGGAACGGTGTCTGCCGCGAACGGCAACTGCCCCAACGGGCTCCCGTTCTGTTTCTCGCCTGACAACCCCGCGCTCGCGGGCGAGGTGAACCACAACTTCATGCAGCTCAAGGAGTGGATCGAGGCCAAGGTGGGCGCGGTTGGCGCGAGCGGCGTCACCGCCAGCACGGTCAGCGCCGGCACCATCAACGCCACCACGCTGCTCTCGGGAGCGTCTCTGCAGGTGCCGAGCGGCAACCAGGGCACGCAGCTTCAATGGAACACGCAGACCTTCAGCGTCGGCCAGACCGAGTTCATCAACAACAAGGGCCTCGGCTCGGGCGGCTTCGTCTTCTTCGAGCGCCAGTTCACGACCAGCGGGGCGCCGACGCGCCTGCTCGACATGAACACCGCGCGCGCGAACTTCTCGGGCGGCATCGGAGGCAACGGGCCGCTCTGCGTCGTGCACACGGCGTGCGTCGAGGGCAACTACGTCGCCTGCGGTGCGACCACCTCGTGCCCCAATGGCAAGGTGATGGTGGGCATGACCGACGGCACGAGCTGCTCGGTGCCGAACCGCGCGCAGTGCTGCTCGCTGCAGCTCATCCCCTGCCCCTGACGCGCCGAGCGCCCATGTCGCCCACCCCGTTCGCGTACTCGCGCGTCTTCGAGACGCCGCACGATCTCTACCTCGCGTTCCTCCGCGACATCGGCCCTGACCTCGAGTTCGTCAAACGCACGTGTGAGCGATTGAGTGGCCGCGCGCCGCGCTCGCTCGCCGAGGTGCAGTGCGGCCCGGCGCTCTACGCCCGCGCCTTCGCGCAGAGCGGTGGTCGCGGCATCGGCGTCGACACCGTGCAGGCCCAGCTCGACTTCGCGCACACCCTGCCCGGCGGAAATCGCCTCGAGTCGTTCCTGCAGGACCCGCGCTCGCTCGGCATCCCGAAGGTCGACGCGCTGCTCTTCCCGCTCGATTCGTGGGCGTACTTCACGAGCGACGATGACGTGCTCGCGTTTCTCACCGCCGCCGAGCGCTGCCTCACGCCGAAGGGCGTGCTCTTCGTCGAGGCGAACCACCCGAAGGAAGCCGGCTACATCGACTACGGCGTCATCTACCCGCGCTCACAGACCGAAGACCCGAAGCGCACGGTGCGCGCGGAGTGGGCCGTGAATCACCCGAAGTTCGACTGGACCACCGGCATCAACCAGACGCGCATTCGCATCACGGTGAATGGGACGGTGCGCGAACTCGACTCGACCGAGCGCGTGTACTGGCCGACGCAGCTCAAGCTGCTGGCCGAGAAGTCACCGCTGCGCATCGAGCGCTTCACCGGAGGCTGGGTCGATGCCCCGCTCGACTGGGACGCGCCCGTGCAAGTCTTCACGCTCATGCGCCCCTCGGAGATGACCACCTCATGAAACGGCCCCTGGGTCTCACCAAGCTGCTCGTCGTCTACACGCACCCTGCACGCGAGGAGAGCCTCTCCGGCGCGGTGCTCGACGCCTTCGTCGAGGGCGCGAAGAGCGCAGGCCTCGAGGTGAGGGTGCGCGACCTGTATGCGATTGGCTTCAACCCTGTCGTGTCGAAGCAAGACTGGTTCGACGGCTTCGTGGGCAAGGTGCCGTCCGACTGCGAGGCCGAGCAGGCGCACGTGAAGTGGGCCGACGCGCTCTGCTTCATTCAGCCTGCGTGGAACTGGTCGATGCCCGCGATGCTCAAGGGTTACCTCGACCGCGCGTTCGTGATTCCCGGCTGGTCGTTCAAGAGCGACCCGACGGGCGCGACGTACGAAGGCGGGCTGCTGACGCACCAGAAGGCGCTCGTGCTGCAGACGCTCGGCGGCAACCTGAAGACGGGGTACCGCTTCGGCAACGTGAGCGACTACGCGCAGGGCCTCGTCTCGGCGCTGCAGTACACGGGCATTCGCAACGTGCACGTGCAGCAGTTCTGGAACCTGTACAAGCAGACGCGCGACGCGCCGGGCATGCCGGCGCTGGTCGAGCGGTGTCGACACCTCGGCGCGACGTTCAATGAGCAGGACGACGACGTGCTGCAGAGCGTCTCCACCATCGGATGAGAATCGACCGCGTCGAGTTGGTGCACATCTCGTTGCCGCTCCTGGGCGCCTTCCGCAGCGCCATCGCGGCGAAGGCCGAGTGTGAAAGCCTGTTGCTGCGCGTCAATGGAGAAGGAATCAGCGGCTGGGGCGAGGTCGTCGCCGACACGAAGCCTTCGTACGCACCCGAGACGGTCGTCACCGCGAGGCACGTGCTGAAGGACTTCCTGGTGCCCGCAGTGCTGGGGAAGAGCTTTGCTTCGGTCGACGAGGCGCTCGCGACGTTCTCGTGGGTGCGCGGGCACGTGATGGCGAAGGCCGGGCTCGAGCTCGCCCTGTGGGACTGGTGGGGCCGCGCAACGAAGACGTCGCTCTCGAAGTTGCTCGGCGGGACGAAGGCGCAGGTCGACGTGGGCGTGAGTGTTGGCCTCGCAGGTGACGAGGCCGAGCTGCGCGCCACGCTCGAGCGCTTTCACGGCGATGGGTACCGACGCTTCAAGTTGAAGGTGACGCCGGGCTGGCTCGAGGTGCCGCTGCGGGCGGCGCGCGACGTGCTGCAGGGCGCTCCGCTGGCCATCGACGCGAACGGCACCTTCACGCCGGAGCACACGGAGCGGCTGCAGGTGAGCGGGCCGCTCCAGTTCCTCGAGCAGCCTCTCGCGTGGGACGACCTCGTGATGCATGCGGCGCTCAAGCGCAGCGGGGCGCCTCCGGTCGCGCTCGACGAGAGCATCAGCACGTGGGCTCAGCTGGAATCGGCCATCGCGCTCGACGCGCTCGACGTGGTGAACGTGAAGCCCGGTCGCATCGGAGGGCTCTCCCTCGCCGTGCGCTGCCTCACCCGCGCCCGTGCGGCCGGGCTGGGCACCTTCGTCGGCGGCATGCTCGAGACGGCCATTGGCCGTGCCGGCAACGTCGCGCTGGCGAGCCTGCAGAGCGTCACCCTGCCCTCCGACCTGTCCGCGACGGCGCGGTACTTCGAGACCGACATCGGCTCGGCCTTCGTGCTGCGCGAGGGTTCGCGGCTCGACGTACCCACCTCGCCGGGGTTGGGCATCGAGGTCGACGAGGGTGCGCTCCGCCGGTTCACGCTCGCCTCGGAGTTCCTTACGTGACCTCTTCAGAGCCTGTCCGGTGAAGATTCCGTCACTCGCGTCCTGGCGCTGCAGCACGACCTCGGCCCGCTCGAAGCGGCGCTCGCGGACGTCGCTCAGACGACAGATGACGAACAGCTTGCTCCGGTGACGAAGTCCCACCCGGGACCGCCAGATGATTCGAGCTGGAGCAACGTCACCCACTCGCTCGCCGCCTCGTGCTCGAGCTCGGCCCACGTCTCGGGGCCGATGGGGTACTCCAACCCTCGCATGGCAATGAGTCGCTGGACGACCACGTCGTCTTGAATCGGGTGTTGGTAGCCGAGGAGTTGGTGAAAGCCGTGGCCGAGCCGGAGCGAAGAGCGCTCGGCGAAGTGGACGCGCCCGTTGACGGTCTCAAGGGGCGGTACGTCGGTCGAGAGCACGCGGCGTGGTTCGCTCGGGTCGTCCCCGTTCCGGAGGGCTGCCTCCAGGTCCGAGATGCCGCTGAGCGCATCAAGCCGCTTCAGCAGTCCGGCAGGCACGTCGGCGGCGACCACCTGGCAGATGAACTCGTAACCGCGACCGCTGAGCTCGTACGGGTAGAGCGACTCGTCGAGGGTGGTGTTGCCGAGGGTCAACACCATCCACCGGGCTGGTTCCCGAGCGACCCGCCACGCGGCGATCTCGCTCAGCTTCCGAAGGCCATCGCGGAAGAGCACGCGCTCGCTGCCCCAGAGCGCATCGCCCATCGCCAGCAGAGCGTCGCGGCCGTTGAGCCGGGGCGTGGTCTCTCCGAACGGTGTTGGCCCGTCGACCGCTTCGACGGGCGCGGAGTCAGTCGCTGCGTCCGGCGTCGGGTCGGCGTCGAGAGGAGGCAGCTTCGACAGACAATAGGAGCACGTGGTGTCCCGCTCGCGAACACTCGCACGGCACCGCGGACACTTGCGTTGCATGCGTCGACGATCGCCCAAATCCCTTCAGCGAACGAACGAAACTGACTCGCCAACGCGAAACCGTACCCGCGGGCGGCGGTGGCATTCAGAACGAGCCGCTCGGGAACGAACCATGCGGAGCATTGATCGATCTTCGACGGTGGGCGCAACCAGCGCGCATGACCCTTCTTCGATGTGTCGTGCTGATTGGCGCGTTCCTGCTGTCTGGGTGCAACACCGACGTGTCGGTTGAGGAGACGCCGACGACGACCGACAACGCGCGTGGTGGCGCGGCTGGAGCGAATGTCACCGTCGGCCCCACCGCGGCCCTGCCGATGGTGATCCCCGACCCGCCGCGGAACCCGACCTCCATGGAGAAGGTCGCTCTCGGCCGGCTGCTGTTCTTCGACCCCGTGCTCTCGGGCAATCGCGACCTCTCGTGTGCGAGCTGTCACGACCCGGCGTTCGCGTACGCCGATGGGAAGAGGGTCTCGCTGGGCGCGGGCAACGTGCCCGTCAGCCGCAACTCCCCCACGGTGCTCGACACCGCTTTCAATGGGCTCACCTTGACGAACGCGCACCCCGACCCGGCCCAGGCGCCCATGTTCTGGGACTCTCGCGCGCGCAGCCTCGAGGACCAGGCACGCGCCCCGGTGAAGGCGCTCGATGAGATGCGCGGCGCGGCCTTCGACGAAGCGCAGATCTTCCCCGAGGTGTCGCGGCGACTGGCGGCCATCCCGTCATACGTGACGGCGTTCGAGGCGGCCTTTGGGCCCGACTCCATCTCAAAGGACACCATCGTCGAGGCGATCGCGGCCTTCGAGCGCACGCTGGTCACCACCAACAGCTCGTACGACCGGTTCTCACGGGGCGAGACCACCGCGTTGAGCGCCGCAGCGCAGCGGGGCCTGGCGACCTTCCGGCGCAACGGGTGTGACCACTGCCACTCGGGGCCCATGTTCTCGGACTACCAGCTGCACCGGCTGGGCGTTCCCGGCTCGGCTGACGTGGGCGCGGGCAACGGCGCGTTTCGCACGCCGTCGTTGCGGAACGTCTCGAGGACCGCGCCGTACATGCACAACGGCTCGCTGCCGAACCTCGACGCCGTCTTCCAGTTCTACCGGCGCGTCGATGACCGGCTCGACCCCGCGCTCCGCGGCGTGAACGGGCCGGGGCGCGACGACGCCGACGACGTGAGGGCCTTCCTCGACGCGTTGAGCGATGGGACCTTCGACCGGAGCGCTCCGACGACGGTGCCCAGCGGGCTGCGGGTGGGGCCGTGAGTTCTTCCACGTGATTCGCGTGTCGATCGGCCCGACGTTCAACGCTCCGAGGCCAGCTCTTCCACGGATTCCGCGAGACGGAGCAGCAGGACGGGAAGCTCCTCTCGGACAAGCAGGTCACTGTGGGCTCGCTCATCGGCATCGAGCTGAAGACCCTCGGCAAGGACGCCGACACGTTGGCGCGCATGTTCGACACCCAGGGCCGCTCCTACCGAGTCAGCGGCGCCGACGGCTGCGTGACGTCGACGATGACCTTCCCTGCAGCGCGCCCGGTGCGACTGCGCTCCCACGCTGCGCCGAGCTGCTCGAAGGGAAAGCGACTGTCGATGACGACCTCGAGCTGACCCTTCTCGGCCAGCGCGTCGAGCACCCCGAGGTCCTTCGCGTTGGGCGCCATCAACACCGGCAGCACCTTCTTCGCGCGAACGAGGTTGAGCGCCGCGTGGGCGAACACCGCGGGCCCCGGCAGACATGACGAGAAACGGCCCTTCTCAGTGAGGCGCGGCAGGAATTCGCCCGGCGCGCTGCCGATGGTGTCGGCGATGACGTCGAACGGAGCCACGCCGCGCCACGCGTCGGGCCTCGTGTAGTCGATGACCTCGTGCGCGCCGAGCCGCCTGACGAGCTCGACGTTGCGGCTGCTGCACACGCCGGTCACGTGAGCGCCGGCCGCGCGGGCGATCTGCACTGCGAGGTGACCGACGCCGCCCGAGGCGCCGATGACGAGCACGCGTTGGGTGGCGCCGCTCATCGGCAACTCGCACGCATCACGGAGACCCTGCAGCGCGGTCAGGCCTGCCAGCGGGAGCCCAGCGCCCTGGGCAAAGTCGAGCTTCGAGGGCAGCGGTTGGAGGACATCGAGGCCTGCGAGCACCAGCTCGGCGCTCGCGCCACCGGCTCTGCCCGAGAGCCGCGTGTGCACGCGCTGACCCACCGAGAAGCTGGTGACTCCGGGGCCGAGCGCGGCGACCTCACCCGCGAGGTCGTAGCCGGGCACGAACTTCGGGAACTTCGCGCCGAGAATGGGCCGCGCCTCGCCGCTCGCCTGCTTCCAGTCGATGGGGTTGACGCTCGTGGCGCGCACCCGCACGAGGACCTGTTCCAGACCCGGCGTCGGGTCGGGCAGTTCGGTCAGGGAAGGCTTCAAGCCCCATGTGTCGAGCGTCATCGCGCGCATGTGCACCGAGTACCGCCACCAACTGCAGGACGCCGCGCTTTCGACGAGCGCTATCATTGCGGCGTGAACCCCGAAGGCGCCCCAGAGCGCACCGTGGCGGTCCCCCCCTCGCTCCTCGCGCCCCCGCCGCGAGCGGTCGAGACCGTGGCGCCCTTCCTCTCGAAGGGAACGCAGCTCGCCTCCGGGGTGGTGGGTGGCGGTGTGGCCGTGATGCCGTTGGTGCTGGTGTTCTGGTGGGTCGAGACCGGCGCGCTCAACCTGCTCGCGGTGCTGGTCGCGGTCGGTGTGGGCTCGCTCATCTCGACGCTGGGCATGGCGCTGGTGTTGCGACAGCGCGGTCTGCAGCGGCTGCTCGTCGATGGCCACGTTCGGCTGACTCGCGTGGTGAAGGTGTCTCGTTCCCGTTCGATGGGCGGCAACTCGTGGTTCGTCATCGAGCTCGAAGTCGACGAAGACGCGTACACGGTGCGGTGGGGCGGTCGCACGGCCGAGCTGCGCTTGAAGACCGGTGATCAGGTGCCGCTGTTCGAGCTCGACGGGCAACTCGCGGTCTGCACGCCCGAGCTGGGTGCCGTGCTCATCAAGACGCGCTGAGCAACTCGCGTCCTCTTCGCGGGCGCACTCAACGACGGGGCGACCCTGACGGAGCCCGAGCCGCGACGACGCGCGGTCGTCGAGGTGCAACGGGTTGCCCGCCACGACGAAGCACAGCGACCTCCTTCGTCATGTCCTCCTACGTCTGAGGAGGCGTCAGCGACAGCCGTTGAGGAGCACCTGCGCCGAGGTCAGATACGACGAGTCCGCAGCGAAGCGCCGGCTGGACGCTGATCAGCGCGACCGGCGTCACCATCAACGGCTCGGCAGTCACCTTCGCCGGCAACGCGCTCAACGATGCAGGCGTACCCGAGGCATGGACCGCGACGTTCTGCCGACCCTGAGCCTCAGGGCGTGAGGTGGTGAAATTGCGAAAGGTGGTGAACCGGACGACGTGCGCCTTCAACCGACTGAAGCCAGATTGGTTTCGAGCGCCACCCTTACGTCGAGGGACCTGAAGAGCAGCGTCATCCCTCGACCGAAGCCGACGCCGCCGTTGGTGATGCGTCGGTTGGTCTCCGCGTCTGCGGAGAAGGTCGCGCGGAAGCGCAGCGGCGACTCCGCGTGCA
>JBILUC010000152.1:0-4917 GCA_044371205.1 Archangium sp. | reverse complement strand
CCGCGCAGTTGATGCAGGACGTCTGCCCGGCGGCCGACGCGAAGCGGCCGGCTGGACAGTTCGCGCAGCTCGCGGCGCCGGTGAGAGAGGTGAAGGTGCCCGGAGCACAGTCGGTGCAGCTCGCAGCTCCCGCGTCGGAGTACCTGCCGGCCGCGCAGTTGATGCAGGACGTCTGCCCGGCGGCCGACGCGAAGCGGCCCGCTGGACAGTTCGTGCAGCCCGCCGCGCCGAAGACGTCGCTGAACGTTCCCGGAGCGCAGTTGCTGCACGCGGCCGCCCCTGCGTCCGAGGACGTGCCTGGCGCACAGAGCGCGCACGACGACTGACCGGTGGTGGACGCGAAGCGACCCGCGGGGCAGCTGGTACACAGGGGGCTGCCCTGCGTCGCGTTGAAGGTGCCGGCTGCGCAGGGGAGGCAGGTCGACTGCCCCGGCGTGGCCGTGAACCCCGCAGGACAGTTCGTGCACATGCTCGCGCCCGACGTGCTCGAAAAGGTGCCGGCAGCACAGGCAGTGCACACGTCATTCAGGCCGGAGGTCCCGGGGGAACACGGGGCGCACGGGCTGCCTCCCTGGCCGGGAGGGCAGGTCTGGGCGACGGCGAAGGGCGCGACGCACGCAGCGAGCAGACACACCACGCGGAGGGATGCGGACATGGTTTCACGTTACGCGGAAGCAGGTCGGCTCACACCCCGGCTTCGATCAGCACCGGGACCTGAGCGCCGTGACCTCCAGGTTCAGGAGCGACTTCCCCGGTCACCGCGAGCTCACGCGGCGACAGCGGTCAGGCGTCGCCCGCCATCCGCAGTGCGCTCGAGCGCATCGACTGCGCGGAGCCGCCGCTCGCACACCCGCTCAGAAGCGGGCCGACGACAGCCACTGTCGACTTTCGGTGGGTCGTCGAAGGCGAACTCGAAGAAGCGGGGCGCGTGGCCCATCGGCTCGCTCGAGCCACGACGGGCGCGCTCCATCTCAACCGGGAGCAACAGGCGCAGGAAGCCGACCGCCGCGCAGCGCGGACCGAACGGGTGGTGAGCTTCATCGTCGCGCAGCAGCTCCGCTCGAACCGCGCTTTCATGCCGGTTGACGAAGGGGGGGGCGCTGGGAAATACCGGCCTATGCGCCAGCGAAAAACGAAGTTCATCTTCACCACCGGCGGCGTCGTCTCCTCTCTGGGCAAAGGCATGGCCTCGGCGTCGATGGGCGCCCTGCTCGAGAACCGCGGGCTCGACATCACCCTCGTGAAGCTCGACCCGTACATCAACGTCGACCCGGGCACGATGAGCCCCACGCAGCACGGTGAGGTGTACGTCACCGACGACGGCGCCGAGACCGACCTCGACCTCGGCCACTACGAGCGCTTCACCGAGTCGCGCATGTCGCGCCTCAACAACTTCACGACCGGCCGCGTGTACCACTCCGTCATCACCAAGGAACGGCGCGGCGAGTACCTCGGCAAGACGGTGCAGGTGATTCCGCACATCACCGATGAGATCAAAGCGATGATCCACCAGGCGGCCGAGGGCCACGAGGTGGTGCTCGTCGAGGTCGGCGGCACCGTAGGTGACATCGAGTCGCTGCCCTTCCTCGAGGCGATTCGTCAGATTCGCTACGACGTCGGCGCAGGCAACACCTGCTACGTGCACTTGACGCTGCTGCCGTACATCGCGGCCGCCGGCGAGGTGAAGACCAAGCCCACGCAGCACTCGGTGATGAAGCTGCGCGAGATCGGCATTCAGCCCGACGTGCTGATCTGCCGTACCGATCGCGAGATCACGCAGGAGCTCAAAGACAAGATCGCGATGTTCTGCAACGTCGACACGGGCAACGTCTTCACCAGCCCCGACGTGGCGAGCATCTACCAGCTGCCCCTCGAGCTGCACCGCCAGGGCCTCGACGAGCGCGTCGCCGAAATCCTCAACATCTGGACGCGGGGCCCCAAGCTCGAGAAGTGGGAACGCATCGTCGAGACCGTCACGCACCCCGGCAAGGGCGAGGTGAAGATCGGCATCGTCGGCAAGTACATGGAGCTGCGCGAGTCGTACAAGTCGCTCAACGAGTCGCTCATTCACGGCGGCATCGCCAACGACTGCAAGGTGCAGCTGGTGTTCGTCGACTCGCAGGAAGTCGAGACCAGGGGCGCCGAGGCCATGCTCTCGGGCTGTGACGCGGTGCTGGTGCCCGGTGGCTTCGGCGTGCGCGGCACCGAAGGAAAGATTCAGGCGGTGAAGTACGCGCGCGAGAAGAAGGTGCCGTTCTTCGGCATCTGCCTCGGCCTGCAGATGGCGGTCATCGAGTACTCGCGCAGCGTGCTCGGCCTCGTCGGCGCCAACTCGCTCGAGTTCGACGAGAAGACGCCCCACCCCGTGGTCACCATCATGGAATCGCAGAAGGGCGTCAGCGACAAGGGCGGCACCATGCGCCTCGGCGCGTACAAGTGCTCGCTCAAGCCCAACTCGCTCGCCGCGAAGCTCTACGGCAGCGCAGAAATCAGCGAGCGCCACCGCCACCGCTTCGAGGTGAACAACCAGTACCGCGCGCGCCTCTCGGAAGGCGGCCTCGTGTTCAGCGGCATGAACACCGAGCTCGATCTCGTCGAGATGGTCGAGCTCGACAACCACCCGCACTTCGTGGGCTGCCAGTTCCACCCTGAATTCAAGAGCAAGCCCTTCGCGCCGCACCCGCTCTTCTCGGGCTTCATTCGCGCGGCGTTGATTCAGCGCGACAAGAAGTGATCGCCTACCTCACCGACGTCGAAGGCCGCTGGGACAAGCTCGTCTCGTTCACCAGCGACAATCCCGCGGTCGCCCTGGTCGATGGGGCGCTGCGGCTGTCTGACGGCGTCACCTTCGTCTTCGGCGGTGACGCCGTCGATCGCGGCCCGCACGCGCGGCGAATCGTGTCGCTGCTCGTCAACGCGAAACGGAAGTACGCAGAGCGCGTGGTGCTGCTCGCGGGCAATCGAGACATCAACAAGACGCGGCTGGTGACCGAGCTGGGTGGAAAGCCGCACCACCGGGCGCCTCCGCTGTCCTCGCGCGTCGAGCTGCTCAAGTGGACGTTCGCGAACACCATGGGCGCCGCGCACGCGTTCGAACACCGCAAGGCCGAGCTGAACGACACCGGCGCTGCGAGTGACGACGAAGCGGTGGTCGAGAGCACTCTCACCGACCTCGCTCCGGGAGGCGAGCTGCGCGCGTACCTCAGCGTCTCCCAGCTCGGCTTTCGCGCCGGCGCGACGGTGTTCGTCCACGGAGGCATCACCGCGCAGAACTTTCTGCAGCTCCCCAACACCACGGCCGCGCGCGACGTCGATGGCTGGCTCGCGGGCTTGAACGCGTTCTACGCAGAAGAGCTGCAGCGCTTCGAGCACGGCCATCGCCCCGACGCGCTCATCAAGTACCAGTCGCAGGGCCCCGACAAACTGAACCAGGGCAGCGTGGTGTACGCGCGCCCGACCGACGAGCACGGCAATCCGCAGCTGCCTCCGCGCAGCGTGGTGGAGGCGTTGCTCGCCAACGGCGTGCGCCGCGTCGTGGTGGGCCACACGCCGAGCGGTGATTGCCCGGCGCTGCTGCGTGACGGTTCGTTCGAGCTGGTGCTCGCCGACAATTCGTACGGGCGACTCGAGCACGGCTCGCAGGTGTTGCTGACGGACGAAGCAACGCAGGTGCGCGCGCTGACCAAGCTCGACGACGGCGCGGAGACGAAGGTCGACTTCACGCTCGCGCGCGACGACGCCTCACCACTCGGGTTGCGTGACGCGGAGACGCGCCAGCTCGTGAAGGCCCGACTCGCAGACGGGAGATACCTCTTGTTCCGCGGGCTGCCGAACTACGTGGTCGAGCAAGTCTCTGCTTCGGCCGAGGTGCTCGCCAGGCAGCGCCTCGAGTCACCACGAGTCTGAACGTGTAAGGTTGTCGTATGGGCTATGTCACCGCAGCCATCGAGCTCTCAAACCCGGCGAACACGTCGCTGTCAGCGCTTCGTGTCGATGCCACCGTCGATACCGGGGCGCTCATGCTGTGCATCCCGGAACATGTGCAGATTCAGCTCGGCCTTCAGGTCGCGGAGCAGCGCGAAATCTCGCTCGCCGACGGTCGCCGTCAGACAGTGGACTATGTAGGCCCCGTGCGTGTGGCCTTCGAGAACCGTCAGTGCTTCGTCGGCGCGCTCGTCCTGGGTGACGAAGTGCTGCTCGGCGCAGTACCGATGGAAGACATGGACCTCATCGTCATTCCGTCGCAGCAGAAGCTGGTCGTAAACCCGGAGAGTCCGAACATGGCTCACTCCCGCGTGAAGTAGGTCACTGCTCGACGCGGCTTCGAAGCCCTTCAAGAACCTCGAGGTCCGCTTGAAAGGCGCGGTCATAAGGCACGAAGTCAGCCTGTCCGCGCTTCACCTCCATCTGGAGCAGGCTGAACTCGCGGAGTCCTGCGACGTCGCTGTTGAGGCCTACGGTCGACTCGAGCGCGGCGTTGCTTTCCCTCGTGCCGACACGGTTCTTCGTCTCGCCGCCGCGCTGGAGTGCACGACTGACGAGAGCTTCGGGCTCGTAGCTCAGCGCGCAAACGGCGACAGCAACGCAGTTCGACTGTCTTCGAGCACCTTCAGGTACTGAGCGTAGCTGTGGGTCCGGAGCCGGCGGGCGGTAGTCACGAACCCGCTCTACTCGCCACAGCGCCGCGCATCACCGTGCTCGCCTGAGGTCTGAAGCGCGCGGAGCTGGACGCACTCCCCACGAGGACCCTCTCCATCGAACTTCGGCCGGGCCTCGTCTTTCGGCTGTGGGAAGTGCTCGCGCAGCCTCGGTCCAACCACTGGGCGCGCGTGTGGCCCTCGGCCGGAGCGATGAGCCGCTGGCTGCTCGACCAACCGCGGCTCTATCTGCCGACGTCGGCTCTCGAGCTCGGCTGCG
>JBILUC010000149.1:0-5521 GCA_044371205.1 Archangium sp. | reverse complement strand
GCCATCTCGGCCAGCACCGGCAACGTCGCGTCGTTCACGATGCGGTGGTCTTCGACCACGCCGCAGTGGCCCGTCTCCGACAGGCTGCACAGACACACGTCGGACATGATGACCGCGTCGGGCGTCACCTTGCGCGCGAGCGCGATGGCCGCGAGGTAGTCGCGCATCGCCGGCTCGAGCGAGCCCTGGCTCCACTTGGTGTCAGGCACCCCGAAGAGCATCACGCCGCCCACGCCCGCGCGGTGCATCTGCTGCACCTCTTCGGCCAGCACGTCGCCGCTCACCTGCCACAGCCCGCTGCCCGCTGACGTCTCGCGCATCACGCCCTTGCCGCTCACCACGAAGTACGGCTGCACGAGGTGCTCGAGGCCGACGTCGACTTCCTTGAAGAGGCGGCGAATCGCCGGGGTGCGGCGGAGACGGCGAAGGCGCGTTGCGGGGAAGGACTCAGACATGGGGCTGCTCCTGTTCGACGAGGGACTCGGCCAGCGGCCGGTGCCGTGACACTTCGACTGCTTGCGGAAAGTGGGTGCGCGCCGCGACGTACGTCGAGTGTCCCCAACACGCAACGCGCTGCGGCGCGGGGAGCCTCGCGGAGAGGAAGTGCTCGACCGCCGACGGGCTCGCGAAGAAGGCGTGAAAGCGCTCGGGCACGGTCGCGGTGTGCAGGGCCGGCGGCGGGCGCGTCTCGTACACGGCCGGGCGCGTCACGGGCCCCAGCGCCTCGAGCAGAGCCACCGCTTCGGCCTGCTCGTCGGACCGCAGGCCCGCGTCACTCGTCGGGTACCAGAAGGCCGGGGTGGTGATGCGGGTCTGGTGCAGATGGGCGATGACGGCCCGCGCCAGCGCCACGGCCCCGCCTTCGGCCTCGAGGTGCACGGTGAACCCGCTCGCGCGCGCCGCTTCGGAGGTGTGCGGCGCCACCGCGGCGAGCAGCCCCGGGAAGTCGTTCAACGACGCGCGCACGGCGAGCAGCGCGGTCTTGCTGGTGAGCAGGACCACGGGGGTGCCGGTCGGCTTCCACTCGGGCACGGGCCGCAGGGTCAGCTCGACGCAGGGCAACGGGAAGGCGGGTACGCCTGAAGCGCGCAGGGCCTCGCATTGCACGGCGGCGTCATCGGCCGCCCGCGTGATGGCCCAGGGCGTCACGTGATGCCTTCTCCCTCTCCCTGCGAGAGCGGGGAGAGGGCCGGGGTGAGGGGCCCCACCTCAGCGCACGAGCCCCTCACCCAGCGCTCCGCGCCACCCTCTCCCCGCGCGGCAGGGAGAGGGAGAGCGGGGGAGGAATTGAGGGGCATCAGGCGGTCTTACTGTGGGCCTTCCGGGGGGAAAGAGGCCATGACCGATTTGTGACGAAGCGCAGAAGGCCTTTCACTACGACGCCGTTATGGAAAAACGCGCCCGGTTTCTCGCCGCCCTTTCCCGCCAGCCCGTCGACCGGCCGCCCGTGTGGCTCATGCGCCAGGCCGGCCGCTACCTGCCCGGCTACCGCGGTGTTCGCGCCGAGCACGGCTTCTGGGACGTGTGCCGCACCCCCGAGCTCTCGACGCGCGTGGCCCTCGAGCCGCTGCGCCTCTTCCCGCTCGACGCGGCCATCGTGTTCAGCGACATCCTCGTGTTGCCTGAGGCGCTCGGCGCCGGCGTCACCTTCGAGAAGGGCGAGGGCCCGGTGTTCAGCACCACCATGCGCAGCCGCGCCGACCTCGCGAAGTGGAACACTTCGAACTTGATGGATCGCCTCCAGTACGTGCCCAACGCCGTCAGGCACCTGAGCACCACCCTCGCCGGCAGCCACGGCATCCTCGGCTTTGCGGGCGCGCCCTTCACCCTCTTCGCGTACAGCGTCGAAGGCGGCGGCAGCGACGACTTCCGCCATGCGCGCGCGTTGATGCACACCGACCCCGGCCTCGCCCGCGACACGCTGAACCTCTTCGCCGACGCGGCCGCTGAGCTCTGCCTCGCCGAAATCAAGGCCGGCGCCGACGCGGTGCAGCTGTTCGACACCTGGGGTGGCCTGCTCTCGCGCGAGGAATACCGCGCCTTCGCCCTGCCCGCGTTGAACCGCGCCGCTGCGCAGATTCGCAAGAGCGGCAAGCCCGTCATCCTCTTCATCAAGGGCGGCATGCACCTGCTCGAGGTGCTCAAAGACGTCGAGGTCGACGGCATCTCGCTCGACTGGCGCACCAGCTTCACCGAGGCCCGCGCCGCGCTGCCCAACCACCTGCTGCAGGGCCAGCTCGACCCGGTGCTGCTCTTCGCGAGCGAGGCCGTGGTGCGCGAGCGCACCCGCGCGATGCTGGCCGAAATCGAGGCGCTCCCCACCGGCACCAGGGGCGTCATCGTCAACCTCGGCCACGGCATTCTACCCCAGACGCCTGAGACCAACGTCGCCGCGCTGTGCGACGAGGTCGTCAAGCGTGCTCGCTGAGGCCTCACCATGAGCATCGCCGTCGTCGGTATGGATTTTCGCGAGGGGCCGTCGACCATTCGCGCCCAGCTCAAGGCGATTGACGACTCCATCGATTCCCCCACCGCGCGGCTGCGCGAGACCGGGTTGCTTGACGGCGTGGTGCGCGTCGAGAGCTGCTCCCGCGTCGAGTGGGTGCTCTCGGCCGCACAGCCGGGCTGGTCTGCCGAGCTGCTGCGCGGCACCTTCCTGAAGCGCTTGAAGGAAAACGGCCTCGGCCGCCGCATGCACGTCAAGCTGGCGGGCGGCGCGCTGCACTACCTGATGCGCATGACGCTCGGTCTCGAGTCGGTCGCCGAGGGTGAGCACGCCATCGGTCGCCAGGTGCTCAAGGCCTTCGAGGGCGCGCACGGCGCGGGCAGCACCGACCGCGACCTCCACCTCTGCTGGCACGCGCTCGGGCGCCTGCTGCAGACGCGCAAAGAGACCGGCGTCGGCTCGAGCGTCGGCGTGCAGTCGCTGGTGGTCAACGAGCTCTCGCCGCTGCCTCGAACGGCCCCGGTGCTGCTGCTGGGTCGCGGTGAAATCGGCCGGCAGGTCGAAGCCGCGCTGCAGCGGGCCGGCTTTCAGAACGTGTCCGCCTTCCCTCGCGCGGAGCTGCCGACCTTCTTCCGCCGCGCCACCGAAGCGGCGGCCGTGGTGGTCGCCACCGGTGGCCCCGCCGCGTGGCTCGAGCTGCCGCAGCGCACCGACTGGCCCTTCGTAGTCGACGTCGGCGCGCCCCCGCAGGTGAGGCACGCCGAAGGCTGGCGCTGGTTGTCGCTCGACGCGCTGCTCACCCGCCGCGGCCTCCTGCTCGACGCCGAGTCGCTCGCCACCCTCGACGCGTTGTCAGACGAAGCTGCCATCGCGCTGCGCGAAGCGCTCGAGTCGGCGCAGGGGCACCACGTGCTCAAGGCCATTCAGGCCGAGAAAGAAAAATTCTTCGAAGGAGACGTCGACGCCGTGCTCGCTGAACTTTCACCGAAGGAAGCCCGCCGCGTCGCTGAAGCGCTGCGCGGCTTCACCCACCGGCTCCTCGAGGTGACACGGAGGGCTTCTCGTGACGCCTGAGCTCAAGCTGGCCACCCGCGGCAGCGCGCTCGCCCGCTGGCAGACCTCGCTCACGAACACCCTGCTCGGCGGCCGCTGCGAAGAGGTGGTCATCGAGACGCGCGGCGACGTCGACCAGGCGCCGGTGCTCGCCGGCCGAATGGAAAAGGGCTTCTTCACCGCCGAGCTCGAGCGCGCGCTGCACGAGCAGAGCGTCGACGTGGCGGTGCACTCCCTCAAAGACCTGCCCACGCAACAGCCGAAGGGGCTGTGCCTGGGCGCCGTGCTCGAGCGCGCCGACCCGCGCGACTGGCTGGTGGTGCGCCGTGACGCGGTCGACCGCAGCGCCGCCGTTCCCGTGAAGAGCGGCGGCCGCGTGGGCGCCTCGTCGCTGCGCCGCATGGCGCTGTTGCGGCACCACGCGCCGGCCCTCGCGCCCACGCCCCTGCGCGGCAACGTGCCGACGCGCGTGCGCAAGCTGGCCGAAGGCGCCTACGAAGCCATCGTGCTCGCGGGCGCTGGCGTCTCCCGTCTGGGCATCGACTTGAGCGCCTTCGAGGTCTTCGCGCTCTCGCCCACCGCGTGGGTGCCGGCCCCCGCGCAGGGCACCATCGCGCTGCAATGCCGTGAAGACGACGCGCCCACCCGCGCGCGCCTCAGCGCCATCGAGCACGTCGAGACCCGTCGCCGCGTCGACGCCGAGCGGCTGCTGCTGCAGGCCTTCGAAGCCGGCTGCTCGAGCCCCTTCGGCGCGTACCTCGACGGCTCGCGGCTCGTCATCGGCCAGGAACGCGAAGGCCGCTTCCTCGTCGCGCGCACCGAGCTCTCTTCCCCGCTCACGTCGGCGACGGCGTTGGCGCTCCTCCCCACTCTCCACTTCGAGGCGACCCATGAAGCCCTCCTCCAACCAGTCTGAAGCCCTCTTCGAGAAGGCCCGCGGTCGCATGCCCGGCGGCGTGTCGAGCCCCGTGCGCGCGTTCGGAAAGGTCGGCGGCGCGCCGCGCTACATCAGCCGCGCCGAAGGCCCCTTCATGTGGGACGAAGACGGCAACCAGCTGCTCGACTTCTGCATGGCGTGGGGCCCAAACATTCTCGGGCACGCGCACCCGGCGGTGGTCGAAGCGGTGACGAAGGCCGCGCGCGACGGCCTGGCGTTCGGCACCCCGCACCGCCACGAGGTGGCCCTCGCCGACCTGGTGCTGGAGGCCTTCCCCGAGGCGCAGCTGGTCCGCTTCGTGGTGTCGGGCACGGAAGCGGTGGCCACGGCGCTGCGGCTGGCGCGCGGCTCGACCGGTCGCCCGCTCACGCTCAAATTCACCGGCTGCTACCACGGCCACGTCGACAGCATGCTGGTGAAGGCCGGCAGCGGGCTGGTGACGCAGGGCCTGTCTGACAGCAAGGGCGTGCCCGAGGGGCTCGCGGGGACGACGGTGGTGGTGCCGCTCGATGACGAGGCGGCGATGGCAGAGGCGTTCGAGAAGTATGGCTCGCAGCTCGCGGCGGCCATCGTCGAGCCGCTGCCGGCGAACAACGGCATGCTCGTGCAGCGCAAGGCGTGGCTCGAGGCGCTGCGGGCGCACTGCACGCGCAACGGCACCGTGCTCATCTTCGATGAGGTCATCAACGGCTTCCGTTTTCATTTCGGCGGCTACGGGCGCCTGGTGGGCGTGAAGCCCGACCTCACCACCCTGGGCAAGATTCTCGGCGGCGGGTTGCCGGTCGCGGCGGTCGTCGGCACGCGTGAGCTGCTCTCGCAGTTGGCGCCGCTGGGCGGCGTGTACCAGGCGGGCACGATGGCCGGGAACCCGGTCGCGTTGTCGGCGGGCCTCGCCGCGTTGACCGAGTTGAAGAAGCCGGGCACCTACGCCGCGCTCGAGGCCCTGGGCGCGCAGTTGGAGGCCGGCTGGGCAAAGCGCGCGCGCGGGCTGGGGCTGCGTCGCTTCGGCTCGTTGTTCTGGGCGTACCTCGACACCGTCAGCCCGCCCACCACGGCCGAGGGCATTCGCCCGGAGGTGGTGGCGC
>JBILUC010000087.1:0-19005 GCA_044371205.1 Archangium sp. | reverse complement strand
GGCACGCCAACTCCGCCAGCCCTGCCGACGGCCGCGTGGATCAACAAGCCCAAGTCGGGCAACGGGAGCGTGCTCTCTCAAGCCTAAATGCAGAACGCCGGTGTCTCATTCACGTTGACAGGTTCCGCCGTGCGGCAACTCGAACGGCAGATCGAGTCGATGCTCTTCGAGCGGCTCGCGCTCAAGGGCGACGCAGCGAAGCTGGCGAGCGAGGGTCAGCGCATCTCCGAGCCGCAGCACGTGCTCAAGGATCCCTTCGTGCTCGAGTTCCTCGAACTCAAAGAGCCCACTTCCGCCCAGGAGCGAGACGTGGAGCAACTGGTCATCGATCGCCTCGAAGACTTCCTGCTCGAGCTCGGCAAGGGCTTCACCTTCGTCGGCCGGCAGAAGCGCTTCACACTGGAAGGCGATCACTTCTACGTCGACCTTGTTCTCTACAACCGCATCCTCAAGTGCTTCGTGTTGCTCGACCTCAAACTCGGCAAGCTCACGCATCAGGACCTCGGCCAGATGCAGATGTACGTGAACTACTTCGATCGCTTCCAGCGCCTCGAGGGAGAAGCGAAGACCATCGGCATCGTCCTCTGCTCCGAGAAGAACGAAGCGATGGTGCGCATCACGCTCCCCGAGAACAACGAGCAGATCCACGCCGCGCGCTACCAGCAGTGCCTGCCCAGTGAAGACGAGCTGCGCGAACGCCTCAGCCGCGATCGCGAGGACGCTGAGCGCGCGCTGCTGCACTCACGAGCATGAGACCGAGGCTGGCCTTGAGTCCGTGAGCGAGTGTGAGAGGACGCTTGGCCAGCTCGCGGCCAACATCATGTCGCGCGTGCAACAGCATCATGATGTGCATCGGGGCGGCCTCGCCGACGTCGGCGTGATGCCGAAGTAACACCGTCACCTTGCGGCGGTCGTGGCAGAGCTGCTGCCGACCTCAGGGTTGCTTCAGCCTCTTGAGGACCGCTTCGAGTTCCAGGGCCACACGCTGATCTTTCGGTCTCCCGAGCTTTCGCTTCGAGACGATGAGGTCTTCGATACCGATGACGCGAAGGGGAGAACCCCCGAGGTGGATGTTGACCGCATTCTGCGCCACGCGCTCGAAGGACCCGAGTCCTGTGATCTCTCCGAGAAAGTCGACCACCCCGTCATCGGTCGTCACGTACAAGTTGCGATAGCCCACGAACTTCAGGGGGTCGTCGCCGAGAGACGGGCGCGCCGGGTTCATTCGTTCCCGAGGGTTCTTTCCGTCGAGCGCACGAAAGACGGCGCGCATGGTGGGCTCATCGAAACGGATACACACGTCCACGTCTTCGGTGACGGCCGCTGAGCCATGCGCGATGGCGGCCATTCCCCCGACCAACACGAACTCAACCTTCTCCGCTACCAGCCGCTGCAACAGCCCGAGGGTCGAAGCCATAGTGTTCGGTTCCTGCCTTGCGGAGCGCGCGCACGAGCTCGAGTGCTGCGTCGTGTCGCTCGAGGCGCTGCTCTGGAGTCAGCGTGAGCAGATAGTCCATGAGGTCGAGATCGATGTCGTCACTCGGATCCTCTGGTATCGGCGGCTGCATTGCGAGGCATCTTCGCACGGCTCTCATCTCGAGACGACGCAGAGAAGGAACTCGACGCCCGGGTCGCCGGGCCCCTATGCGCCCACCACCGTCAGCCACGGCAGCTCGAGCGGGTGGGCGTCGATCAGCTTTCGAGGGGCCCGCAGCGTCTTCTGCGCCACCTCGAAGGTGAGCTCTCCGCCGGTCGACGAGGCGCGCATCGTCTGGAGCGTGCTGCGCAGCGCGAGGGTCAGCAGCTCGGGCAACTCGACGGGGTTGGCGACCTTGAACGCCAGGTGGGTGAGCTGACGACCCAGCGCTGACTCGAGCAGCTCACGCAGCCGTGGCGCCGGCAGCTGGTCGAAGAACGTCAACGAGGTGAGGAGCGGCAGTGGGCAGCGCAGCAGCGCGGCCAACCCGACCCCACCCCCCTGCAGCGAGAGCGCCCGCCAGGGCAGCGCACCTCTGGCCTTCGAGATGGCCGAGAGCCCGGCCAGCGACAGACCGCTGACCTCTCGCAACGAGCGCATCGAGGGGGCGCCCAGCAGCCGGACCTCGAGCGCCTCGGGGAGAAACCGCACGTCGAGATTCCCGACCGTCGCCCATTCGTCGAAACGCTCGACGGTCGCCGGCAGCGCCGTCTCCCGGCGCACCTGGGCCGCGTGCAGAAAACCCCGCTCAAAGCGGGGCTGGTGCACGAGGCCCGCGAGCCGGCCGAGCCACGCGTCCCGGTGCTCCGCGAGCAGCGACCCTTCACGCGGGGTGGCCCGCTCACCGCTCGAATGCCGGGCCAACTGGAGCGCGATGAACTCGCCGCGCGGGTCACCCGACTCGATCAGCGCGTCGGCCAACACACCCCTCAACCGCATGTCGGCCGGGTGCAGCCGCACCGCTTCAAACAACGCGCTCGGGGGAGAGGTGAGCATCATGCCGGGAGACATCGAGGGGAGGCCATGGCGTGGACCCTGGCTCGTTCGCGGCCGCGCCAGATCAGATGTAACGGCGACCGCACGCTGTACCTCCGACCGTCGCCGTCGCTCTCCTCGTGTGCCCTCGACTCGCCACGGCCCGCGCAGATCGCCGCTCGCTGTCTGTCAGGTGAACCGGTGAGTGGGGCGCTCAGCGCCCCGATGAGACCTGTCGCCGGCTTCAGCGCTCGGCGTCAAGGATGGCGCATGTGCTCCGGGGCTGGCGCAGCCGTCGTCAACGGCGGGAACATCGGAGAGGGCCGGGGGTCGAGCGAAACGGTCGCCGGCGCCATCATGTTCGCGTGGCGGGCAAAAACGTTTCGCAGCTGAATCATCGACCGCGTGAACTGGGTGTCTTCCACGCCCGGCTGCATGAGGAAGGTGTCGAAGTCGCGGACGATGGCTCGCAGGCACTGCATGTCCAGCGACTGCGGCTCGCCGTGGTACCTCGACACCCACTGCGCCAGGGCGCTGTTCACCCCATCGTTGATCGAACGGACCATCGTGGCCCGCAGGTGCTCGAGGCGCTCCAGCTCGTCGCCCTTCTGAGGCTGGGCCTCAGATCGGGCAAGCCGTTTGGCAGGCAGGGTGTAGAGGTCACGCTCAGAGGAAAGGGCTTGCACAGACTCGTTCTCCATCGCCGCGAGGGCTGGGGTCCTTGGAACAGGCACCCCGCTATCTCGGGATTGAAGGGTTCGTCTACATGGGTATTTTTTTACCGTTTTGGATGAATTTTTGCGGCTGCGAGAGGGGGGAGTCGTCGTCACGCTCTCGTCAGTCCTGAAGGAAAGCGGAGAGGACCAACCCGGGGACGAGCAGGAGCAGGAAGAGACCAAAGACAAGCTGCGCCACGGCGGCGGCAGTGCCGCCTTCCTCAAAGCTGCAATTGTTGCCACGGCAGTACACCGTCACGGCGGCACGGTCTGGGTACGCAGCGAACTGCTGCTGGAGCACCTCTTCCCCTCGCACGATGTCTGGCGCGGTCACCGCGACCGAGATCAGCAGGCCCGTGCTCAACCGCACCGCGACGTCACCTTCGTAGCGACGCAGCGGTGACGAGCCTTTGCCGCCGACCTGGTGCGTGACGAGGCCAGACAACAGGGTCTCGCCGTTGGCGTTGACCAGCACGATGCGCCTCGCGATGTGGCGGCCACCGCACGCTGCACCTCCGGCCGTTCAGGGCCCGTCGTCTCAGGCGCGGGCGGTTTGCTGCTCGAGGTCGCGACCGAGACAACGTACCCGGTCGAGCTGTCGACGACGCTCGAGGTGCTGCGCGGCTTCAAGTCGGGCGAAAAGCTCTGGCGAGGTTCGAGCCCGTTGGTTCTTGTCGTCCTCTGGAGCAAGTCGTAAGGCATCCGCTCGCATGCGGCCCTCCAGCCCCTCGCGGTCGCTCGGCCTCGCCATGCGCGTCTACGGCGTCGCGCTCGCGCTCGTGACCTCAACGTTCGTCTGGTGGCCCGAGGTGGGGCGCTGGCCCCCGTACCACCCGGCTTACGAGCGGATGTTCGTCGCGATCTTCTTCGCGTGGGGCCTGGCGCTGTACCGTGGCGCGAGGCACCCGGAGGCGAGCCTCGCGCTCGTCGACTTCACCGCGCTCCAGGGGCTGCTCCACGGCGGCGTGATGCTCGCCGACACGCTCCAGGGCAACGCGGGGCACCACGGCCTCTGGCACCTTGCTGGTGACGTGCCCCTCCACCTCTCCGCGCCGCTGGTGCTCGGGCCCCTGCGCCATCGCGTCAGCCCGTACCAGCTCGACCTGTCCGTCGCGGAGACCGCGGCCTTCGCGCTGATGTTCATCCTCGCGGTGGGCGTGGCGTTCTTCTGGCTCTGAGGTGACGAGCGAGGGGCGGCCAGACACCGGAGCGCGGCGGTGGCCTCAGGCGTTCACGAGCCACCGGGAGCCATCGAGTTCGATGGAATCGGGCGTCCGCCCCGCAGAGTTTCATTCCGGTCAACCGCGGCATGCACGTCGGTGCCGAACGCGAAGCGGTGGCGGGGCCTTCGCGGGCAGCTCGCGCCCGGCTTCGACACCGGGCCGTGCACCGCGTCGTGCACCGCGTCGTACACCGCGTCGTACACCGCGTCGTGCACCGCGTCGTGCACCGCGTCGTGCACCGGGCTTGGTCTTCGACCAACTCTCGCCGACGCTTGCTCTGGGTCTGCGTCGCGGTTCGTTCTACGAGCCGCTGCACCGTAACACCGAGGTGACAGATGGGCATCGCGACACACGTGAAGCGTTGGCTGGCCTGCAGCTTGATGGTCTTTTCGGGAACAGTCATCGCGCAGCCGACGCCTGTGTCGACGAACGCTCAGGAGGTCGAGCGCCCTTCCGCCGCTTCGACGAACGCTCAGGAGGTCGAGCGCCCTTCCGCCGCTTCGCCGAACGCTCAGGAGATCGCGCGCCCTTCCGCCGCTTCGCCGACGGTCGAGTCTTCTGCTCCGACCGCCGCGCCCCGCAGGGGGGCAGACGGTGCGACGCGCCAGCCGCGCAGTGACGTGTGGGACGCGTGGGGCGAGGCGCGCGGTCGCTTCAACCAGTCGACCCCTTTTGGCGTCGATGATCTCGGCACGACGGCTCAGCAGCGCGCCTGGGTGCAGTCGCGGCTGATCGCTGGAGGTCGCTGGATGCCGAGCGCCTCGCTGCGCTTCGAGCTCGAGCTCGACGCCCTGTCGGGCTTCCTCGGGGGCGACGCCATGCGGCTGGGCACCACGTACACCCCGCGCCCCTTTCAGCTCGCGCCCGACGGTCAAGACCTGGTGCGCGTCATTCCGCGCAAGGCCAACGTGCTGTGGACGACCTCCATCGGGCAGGTCTCGGTGGGTGCGCAGACGTTCAACTGGGGCACGGGCCTGCTGGCCAACGATGGTGCCGGCGCCGCCCAGACCGACGGGCTGGAGTTCGGCGACTCGTGGATGGGGAGCGTCGTCGCGCGCGCGGCCTTCAGCACGAAGCCGTTTGCGCGACTCACGACGCCGCTGTTGCGCGACGTCGGTGTCTTCGTCGCCGGAGACTTCGTGCTCCGCGACGACAACGCGTCGGTGTTCGATGGAGACCTCGCCGGCGCCGGCGTGCTCGGCGCCCGCCTCGACACCGGCGCCACTGCGCTGGGGCTTCTCGTGGTGGGGCGTCACCAGGTCGACCGCCTCGACCCCTACCGCCCGGGAACGACGAGAAGCTTCACCACCGTCGCGGTCACCGACCTCTACGGTCGTCAGCGCTTCGACCTCCTCGACGGCTCGCAGCACCTCACCGTCGAGGGCGAGGGCACCATCGTCGCCGGCCGCTCGACGCGCCCGCTGGGTGACGAGACGCAGAACGGCGCCGACGTGCTGCAGTTCGGCGGGCTCGCCCGCCTCAGGTGGGACGTCGACGCGCTCAAGCTCACCAGCGCCGTCGAGGCGGGTTACGCGTCAGGCGACAACGACCCCCGAGATCGCGTCGCTCGCGCCTTCAGCATGAACTCCGACCACAACGTCGGGCTGGTGCTCTTCGACCATGTGCTGCCGATGGTGACCGCGCGCACCGTCGACCGGCTCGCGGCCCCTTCGCTCACCGGTACGCCGCCCGCGTCAGCCCGCTTCCTCATCAACCCCGGCGCAGTGCAGAACGCCGCCTATGTCCACCCCGTGGTGAAGTGGCGCCCCCTCGACGTCCTCGAGCTGCGGCTGGGCTACGTCTACGCCGTCGCGGCGGCAGACGTGGCCGATGCCTGGCAATCAGCCATCAACGGGGGCTTCTCGGCGACGCCCGGAGGCCGCGTGCAGGGTGGCCGCGTCTTCGGACACGAATTCGACGCGCGCGTCTCGGCACACCTGCCTCTGCCCGGCGGGGTGCGCGTTCTGGCCGGCGTCGAGGGGGGCGTGCTGCTTCCCGGCTCGGCGTTCGACGGCGTGCAGGGGCTCGGCACCCCCTGGCTCGCCCGTGCCCTGCTCTCGGTGCGCTGGTGAGGCGCGCGCGAATGCTCTCCACCTCTTCGAACCTCTGGAAGCGACGACCCATGCAAGCCCTTCGAGTCATCATTCTCACCAGTCTTCTGGCCTCGGCCCTCGCGTGCGACCCCTCAGGCAATCGGCCTTCCAGCGAGTTCGCGAAAGTGGTCCGCCAGGGGGGCCCGCAGGTGCTGTGGGACGTGACGCACCGGCCGCTGCCCGAGATTCCGCTGCCCAATGATCAGGCGACGCGCATCGACCCCACCAGCCCCACCGGCCGCCGACTCAACATCGGCACCGAGGCCGTCACGCGCTACGAGAGCCGCACCCGCCGGCTCTTCAACCGCCTCGATGGCTTTGGCGCATACGGCCCCATCACGGCTCGCTTCTCGAAGCCGCTCGACCTGAAGAACCTCGTCACGCGTCACCAGCAGAACCTCGACTTCCGCGATGACGCCGTCTTTCTCTTGAACGTCGACAAAAAGTGCGAGCGCTTTGGCGAAGAGGTCGCGCTCGACTTCGGCCGCGGCCGCTTCCCCATCACGTTGTTCAGCCACTCGGAGCGCGTGCCAGACCCCAGCGCGCCCGACGGCTACCGCCTCGACGAGAACCGCAACAGACTGTTCAGCCATGACCCCGAGGGTGAGTCCTCGTCGGTGATGTTCAACCAGTGGAACGAGGACCTCAACGGCAACGGCGCGCTCGAGCCCTCAGAAGACCGGGACGGAGACGGGGTGCTCGACGTGGCGAACTTCGTCGACCCGACCGCGTGCGATGCCCTGACCTTCGGCACCCCCGAGCACGATCGCTGCATCGCCGACAACCTCATGAGCTGGTACGAGCGCGAGACGAACACCCTCATCGCGCGCCCCGTCTGGCCGCTCGAGGAGCGCTGCACGTACGCCGTGGTCTTCACCAACCGGCTGGTGGGCGCCGATGGCGTTCCGGTCGAGTCACCCTTCGTCGCCGCTGCGCCGCGCGAGCAGCTCGCGGCCCTCGCGCCGGTCAAGCCGCTGCTCTCTCGCTACGAGCTGACCGCCAGCGACGTCGTCTTCGCCTGGACCTTCACCGTGGGAACGATGACGAAGGACCTCGAGCTGCTCCGCGCGGGGCTCTACGGCGAGGGCCCCCTCGCGCGCCTCAAAGACGAGTTCCCGACCTCGACGTTCGACCTGCTCACGCGTGACGAATGGCGCCGACGACAAGGCGACCCGTTGCTCGGCGCAGCCAGGGGCGGCAGCGCTCGCATTCTCGAGGGCGGCTGCGCGTCAGCGACGTGGGCCGAGCTGGGGGGCATCGCCGACGGCGATCAGCAGGTGTGCGGTGGCTACGCCGACTACGCAAGCGTTGGCGCCATTGCGGCCGGCTGGTTCGAGGCGCCCGATCTGCTCGTCGACCGCGATGGCCAGGCGACGAAGCGGTACCCCGCCACCGAAGACGAGTCGTGGCAACTCGATGCGGAGCGCGGCGAAGCGGTCTACGGGCGTGCGCGGGTTTCGTTCTTCTGCGTGCTCCCTCGCGCCGACGCGAAGCCTGCAGACGTCACCTGCGCCCCTGGAAACCCCGAGGGCCGCAGCTGGTGCAAGCCCTACCCGGTCACCTTCTACGCCCACGGCTACGGAAGCTCGAAGGCAGAGTTCGTTCTGCACGCCGGGCGGCACGCGCAGATGGGCGTCGCCGGGTGCGCGCTCGACAGCTACGGCCACGGTCGCACCACGGTCTTCGACCAGAAGTGCCCGGGAGGCCTCGAGCTGGCCGCCTCGCGATCGCAGCTCTCGAGGTATGGCACCCCCGAGATCCTGGGAATGATCTTCGACGGGCGCGACCGCGACCTGAACAACGACGGCTGCCCCGAGAGCGGAGCTGATCAGTGGACGGCCAACATGTTCCACACCCGCGACATGGTGCGCCAGTCGGTGCTCGAAGAGGTGCAGTTCACGAGAATTCTTCGCGCCATGGACGGCACCTCGACCGACGCCGACGGCCGCGTGCTGGGCGACTTCGACGGCGATGGCACGGTCGACCTCGGCGGGCCGAACGCGAAGCTGGGGGCCTGGGGCATCTCGCTCGGCGGCCAGATTACGGCCGTCACCGCGGGTGCCGAGCCGAACCTCGACGCGGTGTCACCCAACGCCGTCGGCGCCGGCCTGACGGACATCTCGGTGCGGCTGGGCCAGGGTGGCCTGGCCGAGGCCGTGATGCTGCCGATCATGGGGCCCGTCGTGGTGGGTTGCCTGCCGACCGACGGCCACGACAACCCGCTCACCACCGGTCAGGGGCCGGGCTGTCATCCCGACGCGACGCAAGACGAGGCGCGCGCCCCGCTTGCAGCCGGTGAACTCCTGCTGGCCTTCTATGCCTACGACACGGCGAAGCTCGCGGTTCGCGCGTTCGCGAAAGTGCCCGGTGTGCAGGTGGGTGATCGCGTCGAACTCGTCAACCTCGACAAGAACTCGAGCCGCGTCGCCGTCGTCAGCAAGCGCGGGTCGGTGCGGCTGAACCTCGCGGCCGACGCGATGTCGGCCATCGAACGGCGCTCGGTGCTGGGACTCCAGGACGATGACCACGACCCGGTGCGTTTTGCTGACACCGCGCAGTTGGGTGATCGAATGGAGGTGCGCGTGTTCGAGCCCGGCGCGACCACGCCGAAGGCCACCATCTCGACCTGGCAGTGGGACGTCACCTTCTGGGGCACCACCTACCCCCAGGGCGCCCCCCTCGTCGCCCTTCAGGAGGGCCTTGGGTATTCGCGCAACACGCCCGAGTTTCGCCGCTTCTACGGCATCGCTTCGACCGGTGTGGCTCCCGCCGACCCCGTCTCGTGGGCGGAGCGCTTGTTTCAGCGCCCCATCCAGGCGCCGTACGACCCGAGCTGGCGCCTGGGGCGAAACCACGTGCTGCTGATGCCGACGGCGGGGGACCCTCAGGTGCCCGCGGCGACGGGCGTCGCGCTCGGTCGCGCGTCGGGGCTGCTGGGCTCGTACCGGCGTGAGCCCGAGAAGTACGGCCCGGAAGTCGGGTGGCGCGAGCTGTTCTCGAACGACCCTCGCTATGGCATGTCGATCGAAGACTTTCTGCGCACCAACTGGGTGGTCGAAGGCGACTGGCACCTGCAGCGCTGGTCGGGCTTCACGTACAACCCCAGCGTCCTTTTCGACCCTGACGACATCTCAGACGGCAAGGCGACCTTCTCGTGCCGCCCGGAAGACGACTGGTCTGCGGCCTCGGGCGAGAGCCGCTGCCCCGCGAGCCAGAGCACGAACGCGGTGCGTTTCCCCGTGCCGCGGCCTGGAGACGGGAAGGCGCTGCGCGTGGTCCGGCCGCGCGCCGATGGAACGGTGGATGCCTTTCGCATGCCGCTGCTGCGCCCAGCCGGCCAGCACGGCATCTACAACCCGCAGCCGTTCCGCACGTTCGATGCCGACGCGTACATGGTGAACTTCACAGCGCGGTTCTTGCGAGAGGGTGGCACCGCTGCGAGCGCCGCACACGTGACCGGCTGTGACTGCGCCTTTGTCGAGCGCGCTTCGTTCGTCGTCGACGGGGCCCCCGCGGGCCCGGGGCTGTCGGGCGGGCCTGTGTGCCCGACCACTGAAGACTACGGCAGGCAGTGTTCGGCCCAGTGCTCCAACGCCTGGGGGCTGGCGGCGATCCCTCCGGCCGTGTGTCGGTGAACGGCCCTCTTTCAGGTGACGACATGAAGCGAATGACCTTCTTGCTGACCGCGCTGGTGTTCTCTTGCGCGGAGCCCCCGAAGAAGGGCACTGGCACGCCGCCCGAGCGCTTCTGCCCGGGTGCGCCTGGCTGCGAGAAGGGCAACGACGGCAACTTCAACGTCGGCATCGCCGCGCGTTCGACGGCGCCCAGCGGCTTCGAGCGACCCAGACCAGACTTCCTCGCGAGCAAGGGCGAGCACTGCCCCGAGGGTGCGCCTCTGGGCACCGATGGGCTGCCGCACTGCGGCCGGTTGCTGCGCGACGCCTGGAAAGACTGCGGCAAGGACACGCTGTGCCCTGGCGCGGCCGGCTACGTCGCGCCCGACGCCGACGGCACCGAGAAGGACGGCACCATCGACTGGTTCGATGACTGTGGCCGCGATCAAGAGTGCCCGGGTGACCCGGGCTACAGCGCCCCTGACGCCGACGGCACCGAGCGCAACGGGAAGTTCGACGGCTTCTGGCTCGCGGGCTTCGACAACAACCTGCCAATGTACGGCGTTCATGACGCCACGGCGGCCCGCGCGGTGGTGATGATCAACGGCGACGTCAGCATCGCCATCGTCAGCATCGACGCGGTGGGCCTCTTCAACGACGACATCGTGCGGTTGCGCGCCCGCGTCGCCAGGAAGATGTCGAACCCGCCCGACTTCATTCTGGTGTCGTCGACGCACACGCACGAAGCGATGGACACCATGGGCCAGTGGGGGCCCAAACCCGCCGTCGTGCCCGAGCGTGGCGTCGACGACGTGTGGTTCGACCAGGTGCTGCTCGAGAACGCCGCGCTGGCCGTCGTCGACGCGGCGACGAGCGCGCGACCGGCGAAGGTCTTCGCGGCGCAGGGCCACCTGGGTGCGCGGGCGCGGGAGACGATTCGTGATTCGCGCGACCCGCAGGTCATCGACGACACGGTGAACGTGCTGCGCTTCGTCGAGAAGCAAAGCGGGCTGATCATCGGGACGCTCGTGAACTGGGGCAATCACCCCGAAGTGCTCGCCGACGTGAACAACCTCGCCAGCGGCGACTTCCCGTGGGCCATTCGCGAGGCCATGGAGAAGGGCATCTTCGACAAGAACGGCGCGATGCTGGCGCCCGGCCAGGGTGGCACCTGCGTCTTTCTCCAGGGCAAGGTCGGCGGGCTGATGACGCCGCTGGGGGTCGAAACCATCAGCGTCGACGGGGAACCCACGAAGCAGCGCAGCTTCGCCAAAGCCAGCGCCGTCGGACAGCTCGTGGCGAAGACTGCGCTCGACGCGCTCGGCAACGCGCAGGAAATCGCCAACCCGCTGCTCGCCTTCGGTCAGCAGACGTTGCTCTTCCGGGTCGAGAACGAGCAGTTCCAGTTGATCTTCGTCAACTTCGACCTGCTGAAGCGACGGCTGGTCGACTTCGACAAGTCGAAGGTGATCAGCGCGAGCAACTACCCGAAGGTGTCCAGCGAGGTCTCGAAGATCCAACTGGGGCCGGTGCGGTTCCTCGGCGTTCCTGGCGAACTCTTCCCCGAGCTGGCCATCGGGTTCTCGCCCGAGCTCGCGTTCGGCAGCCCGCAGGTTGACCCCACCAACCCCAACCCGCCCGACCTCTCGCTGGCGCCGACCGAACCTGGCTTGCAGCAGCAGTTGGGCGGCGACTTCAGCATGGTGGTGGGCCTGAGCGGTGACGAGGTCGGCTACCTGGTGCCCCCCTACGATTACAAGCTCGACGCCACGCGGCCCTACTTCGATCAAGCCCCCGGCGAGCACTATGAGGAAACCAATTCGCTCGGGCCCTCGACGGTGCCCACGCTGCTCGAGGCCACGCAGAAGCTGCTGAGCTGGGAGCCGGCGCTCTGACGCCTCGTGCCTGGTCGGCGACGTTGAGCGCGGTCCCTGAAGCCCTCCAGACGTGGCTCAACCGCGCGCACGACGAAGGTGAGACCATCGAGCAGCTGACGATGAGTCCAAAACCTCCAGCGCCAGCATGCCGCCGGGCGCGAGCACCAGCGAGAGCGCGCTGAAGGCGCGTGGCTGATCTGGCCAGAACATCGCGCTGGAGACCGCCAGCGCCCGCGCCCGCGTGACGCTCGCGTCGGGCCACTCGAGGGAAGTGACGTCGCCGTCGATCAGCGTCGCGCGGCGAGCGGCTCGAGAGCGGAGAGCGCGCGCTGAGTGCAGCCGCGTCGCATTGCGTCGTTCATCGCGGGCCTCTGGGGCGTCGGCGCCGTCGCGAACCTCGTCCGATGGGTCGTGGGAAGGAAACAGAGCCGGACGTTGGTGCGCGCCGTGGAGAGTGGCCGCGTCGCCCGCGTCACCACGGCGAAGCTCGGCATGGGCACGGAGTCGAAGCGAATCTCGGTGGCGCTGACCACCGGAGAGCTCATCAGCCTGACGGTGCAGAAGGCCGCCGACGCCGAGCGAGTGCTCGAGATTCTGCGCCGCCGCGCCCCGCAGGCCGTCTCCGAGTGAAGCCGTATCCGGTTGCTTTCGACGCGAGAACCATCGGGGCCGACCAAAAGGCGCGGCTCCCTTCAGGCCGACGGAGCGGACTCGACGTCGCGGAGTACCTCTGTGAGTCGCACATGATCGATCGGCTTGGCCAACAGGCCGTTCATGCCGCTCTCGAGACAGTGCCTGCGCTCTTCGAGGGAGACGCCCGCTGTGAGCGCGAAGATGGGCAGTCGATGCCCGCTCGTCCGCAGCCGTCGCGTCGCCTCGAAACCGTCCATGCCGGGCATGTGACAGTCCATCAGCACCAGATCGAAAGAGCCTCCTCCTTCAAAAGCAGCGAGCGCCTGAACACCGTCCCGCGAGGTCGTGACGGCATGACCGAGGCGCCGTAGCAGGCGCACGATGACCAGCTCGTTGACGGCGTTGTCTTCGACCACCAGCACCCGCAGGGGGCGCGCCGGAGACACGACCGCGAGGTCGGCGGTTGGTGCGGCGCACACCCGAGCAGGGACCACGAACGTAAAGGTCGAGCCCTTCCCCGGAGCAGACTCGACCGAGAGCTGGCCTCCCATGGCGTCGATGAGCTGCCGCGAGATGGCGAGCCCGAGCCCCGTGCCTCCATGTCGTCGAGTCGTCGAGTCGTCGGCCTGCATGAAGGGCGCGAAGAGCCGTTGCCGGGCCTCTGCGCTGATGCCCACACCGGTGTCGATCACGCTCAGGCGCAACTGGTCACCTTCGATCGCCGCGACGACGTCGATGGAGCCACGCTCCGTGAACTTCACGGCGTTGGAAACGAGATTGAAGATCACCTGACGCACCCGCGCGGCGTCCCCTGAAACCCAGCGCCCGGCCATCGCCCCGGCCGTGAAGGACATCGAGACCTGGCGTTCTCGCGCGCGAGGGCTGAAGAGCAGCACCGCGTTCTCGATCAGCTCAGCGGGTCGAAACGGAGCGTTCTCGAGCACGAGCGCGCCTGCTTCGATCTTCGAGAAGTCGAGCACGTCGTTGATGACTGCGAGCAACGCGTCGGCAGACTGGTGAATGACTGCGAGCCCTTCCGCAATTCGAGCCGGGTCCCGCTCGTGCACGAGATCCGTCGCCATGCCGATGACCCCGTTCAAAGGCGTGCGCAGCTCATGAGAAACGGTGGCGAGAAACCCGCTCTTCGCGCGGCTGGCGCGGTCGGCCTCACGCTGGGCCACGAGGAGCGCCTCATTGCGGTGCGCCAGCTCGGCCAGGGCACGCTCGGTCTCGGCCAGCGCGCGGGCGCTCTCTTGAGCGTAGGCCCACGTCAAGAGGAAGACGCAGAGCGTCAGCCCCAGCATGCTGCCCAGCAGAGGGCCAATGCCGCGTTCGCTCGCTGTCAACTGAGGCAACCATTCCCCTTCGGCTCCGACCACCGCCAGCGTGAGCGAAAGCAAGGCCACCCCCAGCGCAATCCACCCGCCCCGCGACCCCGACGTCGACAGGGCCAGAATCGGAGCCAGAAGCACCCAATACGCCGAGGTCAGCCCGTCATGGCCTGACATCATCGCCACGAGCGTCGCGTCGAGCACGCCGATGGTGACGACGGCCGAGGTGACGCCCACCAGCGACCCACCGCGACGCAAGACGGCCAGGCCGCCCCACAACGGCGGAAGGACAACCACCGTGCCCCCAATGAGCAGAGGGTGTTGCCCGGCCAGCACCTGGATTGGCAGTGCGATGCAGCAGCCGATGAGCAGCACGAAGACCACCGAGGCCAGCTTGCGGTGACGTCGCTGGTCGAGGGCTGAGCGGAGTTCGGCTCCTGTCATCAGCCACTTGTCGACGACCAACCAAAGCGACATCCTCGTGAAAGATAGTCCCCTCTGAGACGCTCTGCAGCCGTCGCAAAGTTGACGATTTCTCATTCGACGTGGTGCGAGCCTGAGTTCCAATCTCGCGCAGCCTTTGGTCGCTGACCACGGGAGGTCACTTGAGACTGAGGATCGAAGGCAGATAGATTCTTTCTTTTCCGTCGTGCTCGCTTTCCGTCTGTCGCACCAACCCCCTGAGGCCCCTCAACCATGACTTCACGCATCTCCAGCCCCCCTACGTCCCCGCAGCCAACCACCAACAGGCCGTCGTCCGTCGTGGACGGCACAGCCACCCAACGCCGGGCGCTGCTGAGCGGCTTGCAGGGTCTGAACCCCGACACGTCCCCTCGCTCGAAGACGGTGGGTGGCGTTCCCGCCAACGTGGTCAGGTCAAATCGTGCGAGCGAGCTGACGATCAAGTCGGCGACCCGGGGCCAGCCCGTCAACGGGCGCGAAATTCCCGTAGCGACGAAGCTCACGCTCACGGCCCCCGACTACGCCGGAGATGCGGTGATCAAGGGCAAGCTCCAGTTGCCGGCGGGGCTGCGGCTGATCGAAGGGGACCCGTCGAACATCGTCTTCAAGCGCCAGGTCAGCGCCGACGGCCGGCCCTTCTACGAAGCGAACCTCGCCGTGGCCATCGACCCGGCTGCGCAGGGCGGGCAGGCCGGCGGCGGTTGGAGCGCGGTGAAGAATGATCACTTCGGCATCACGTTGGAATCGTACCCTCCCGGCTCTGAGGCGAAGAACGTCAGCCCCTTCCCGCAGGGGCCGCTCTCGTTCACGAACCTGCCGTTGGTGCCCTGAGACACGTCGCAGGACAACGCCCCCCGCCGGCTGCTGTGGCGGCGACGGGGGGCGGTGACCGCTCGCGCGGTTGATTGAGAGTTCGCCTGGTCTTCACCGTGTGGAGCGTTGTGAGCCTCCCTCGGTCGTCCAGGACGCAAAAGGCTCACGGGCACTTCTGCAGGCGCATCGCTCCGAAGGTGTAGGTCGGGGCCGCATAGGTGCTGCCGCCGGCGTAGGTCTCGTGGGCCGTCCACTGGCGGTACTCGCACCACTTGCCCGTGCCCTTCGAGAGAACCGCACCCGTGCGGAAGCGCTCAGTGGGGACGCCGATGGCGTTCTTCGCGATGGTCGCGGCCTCGAAGAGCATTCCCGTCTTCAGCACCCGCCCCTTTGAGACGCGCGCGAAGTTCTTCGTGACTCCAGCTTCAAGAGCGGGCGCGTGGGACTTCGCGTCGAAGGGCCAGGTCGGCGCGAGGCGATCGATCTCTGCGCTGAAGGCGTCGAGCTTCTCGTCGAGGGCCTTGAAGCTCGAGGCTTCATCGAAGGTCTCTCCTGCTGACGCGAGCGCGGGCTTGAGCGCGGCGCTGAGGTCGGCCTTCGCCTTCGCCCGGTTGAGCAGCATCTGGTAGGGGCGCCCGTCCTCGGCGACGAACCCCTCGTTTTTCGCGAGGCGAGCTCGCCTTCACCACGCCTGAGCGCGTACTCGAGATCGCGAAGCAGATTCTCGGCGGTCTGCTTCTTCGCTCGGGGAATCGGCCCGTTGATCAGCTCGGGAATGAGTTCCACGTTACTCATGGCAGCGCGCACGTTGGCCATCGCGCGGGTGGTGGCCGGTGACCCCGCGATCGCAGCAGCGCTGCACGTGACGACGACGCTCATCAACAGACGACTGGCAGAGCCCATGGTGAGTCCCCTTGAAAAAAGTCTGCGGATGGTGCGGGCAGTTGCTGGGTGATGCAACATTTCGAAGGGCCCGTCACAAGCCTGACGTCGCTCTTCTCGTCGCGGTGCAGAGCTCGCGGCGACTGGACATCGTCCATTGGAAATACCTGTGGCTTCACCGACTGGGCGAGTGGGGGGTTGACATATATTTGACCTTGGGTAAAAGATTTACCAATGGTCAAAAAAATTTGTCCCTCGGCGAAGGTGGCGCGTCGTCGCGAGGGCAAGATGCAGGACATTCTCAAGGTGGCGCGCGAGCTGCTCATACGAAAGGGCGTCGAGGGTTTGACCTTCGAGGCCGTCGCGGAGCAGCTGTCGCTGACGAAGCCGGCGGTCTTTCACTACTTCGATTCGAAGGCGGCGCTCGTCTTCGCGGTCGCGTTGGGCGAGTTCGAGGACATGGCCCACCGAATCCACGCGGCCACGGTCGAGGCGCCTGATGGGGCCTCGGCGCTCGAGGCGGTCATCCGCGGCACGGTGCTCCACTTTCACGGCCGCATCGACGCCTTTCGCGTGGTGCTCCATGGCCTTCAGATGGACGAGAGCGTGGCCTTCATCCGCCCCGAGCACCTCGCGCGCCTGAGGCCACTCAACGACTTGAGCTACGGCCCCGCGGCGCAAAAGCTGGCCGACGACATGCGGGCGGGGCGAATCCCCCGGCACGTCAACCCGCGCAGGCTCGTCTTCTCGGCGTTCCTCGCCGCCTTCGGGCTCCTGTCGATGAAGGCCATGGTCGAGCGGCTCAATGACCCGCTCGGCTATTCCGACGAAGCGTTGGTGAAGGAACTGTGCGCCGCCTTTCGTGCGGTCGTCGAGAAGGGGACACCATGAACCTGCTCACTTTGGAGAACCGCGTGTTCTGCGCCTATGCGATCGCCGCGGCGATCATGATCAGCAAGATGATGAGTCAGTCGTGGATGACCGTCTTCCGCATGTTGAAGGTCAATGGGGGCTTTCGAATGCCGGAAGATCTCCGCAAGACGCTGTCGAACCCCAACCCCAGCCCAGAGCAACTGCTGCCCAATGAGTATGTCGAGCGCTCGCGGCGCATCCACTCGAACGACGTCGAGAACATTCCGCTCTTCGTGGCCAGCGGGTTGCTCTACGTCACGACCGCGCCGAGCTTCACCGTGTCGCTGGTGCTCTTCGCGCTCTACGTCGTCACGAGGCTGATCCACTTCGCCATCATTCTGGGCCAGGGCACGCACGACGCGCGTGCCCTCGCGTGGACTCCCGGTTCGTTGATCATTTTCTGGATGTCAGGGTCGGTCGTCGTTCACGCCATGAAAGGAGTGTTGTCATGAAGGTCGTACTGATGCTGCTGGGTGTCATCGTGGTGGTGGTCGTCCCGGGGGTTGGCGTTGTGTCGTCGAGGGCGAGCGCGCGGTTGAGCAAGACCTACGATTCTCATCGCCTGGACGCGTTGCCTGTCGCCGCGCCGCTCGAGGCGGCCATCGCCCGCGGCCAGCACCTGGTCGAAGCGCGATACGGGTGCAACGTGTGTCATGGCGCGAACTTCGCGGGCGGCACCATGATCGACGACCCAGCCATCGGCACCATCTTTGGGCCGAACATCACTGCGGGCAAAGGTGGCCGCACGGCCGGTTATCAAGCGTCTGACTGGGACCGCATCGTTCGACACGGCATCAAGCCCGACGGCACGCCCGCCGTGATGCCCTCTGAAGACTTCTTCAAGATGTCCGATGAGGAGCTCTCGGATGTCGTCGCGTACATCACGTCGCGACCGGCGGTGGACGCGGAGGTCGCGCGACCTTCGTTCGGGCTCGTCGGCAAGATCTTGCTCGCCACTGGAAAGTTCCCGGTGTCGGCCGAAGTCTTGCCGAATCATCAAAGCGCCCACGCCTCCGTTCCACCCGAGTCCGGTGACACGAAGGTGTTTGGTGAGCACCTGGCTGCGATTTGTTCATCGTGTCACCGCAGCAACTTTGCCGGAGGCCCGATGCCGTTCGGCCCTCCCGGCTGGCCGCCTGCCGCGAACCTCACGCAACACGAAGCCGGGCTGAAGGGCTGGACCTACGAAGAGTTCGAGAGGACCCTCATGACCGGGGTCTCGCGGAGTGGCCAGCCGCTGCGCGACCCGATGACGCTCATCGTCCCTGCGGCCAAAGCGATGACCGACACCGAGCGTCGGGCGTTGTGGACCTTCTTGACGAGCCTTCCGCCACGCGGCGTGAATGACTGAACTGACGACCAGTTCCCCGAAGACGGCGGGCGCCGGCACTCACCTTCCGCGATCGGCTGCAGGCCCTGGCGCTCTCTCCCGACGGCACCTTCATCGCGGTGGGGTTCTCCAATGCGCCACCCCGCCTGGTGTGGCTTGCGGCGGGGGACCACCACGGCGCGGTGGCCAGTTGGAAGCAGGCGCAGCCCCGTGACTCATGCCGCGTCGAGTGGCACGCCGTCGCCCAGGTTGAGCCGTCGGGGCAGCGCGCTGCTAAGGTTGACCCCATTCAACCACGGAGACTCATGTGAGCATCAGGCAAACGCTTCGACGAATGGCTCTCGGGGTTCGCCCGGTCGCGCTGTTGAGCGCAGCGCTGTTGGGGGCCGCGGCATGCAATGGCCACGTGGGAGAGAGCGGAGCGCTCAACACCATGGACGACGGCGGCGTCATGTCGATGTCGGCCGCCGGCGGAAACACGGGCGGAAACACGGGCGGAAACACGGGCGGAAACACGGGCGGAAACACAGGCGGAAACACAGGCGGAAACACAGGCGGAAACACGGGTGGAAACACGGGTGGAAATACCGGCTCAGGCACGGACGCGCTCCGGGGCTACTGGCTCTGGGAGCAGCGCGTCAGCGGGACCACCGTGCAGAGCGGTCCA
>JBILUC010000148.1:0-5642 GCA_044371205.1 Archangium sp. | reverse complement strand
ACCGACATCGCGTTCGATTCACCCGAGTACGTCGCGTCGTTCCCGCTCTTCCGCGCAGTGGCGCAGCCGTTGTTCGACCCGGGCGACCCGGTCAACGTCGCGCCTGCCGTGAAGAGCGACGTCGCGCTGTTGTTGCAGGCGGGCCTCGGCGACAAGGTCATCCCGCTCGACACGAGCCGTGACCTCGCCGGGGCGCTGCGGCTCACCGCGCCCGCAACCGGCAACCGCACCGCCTTCATGCAGGTCGACGGCACGCGCTTCGGCGAGGCGCAGGACTACAACGGCCACAACGTCATGTGGGACATCCCCGCGATTCGCGAGCAAGCGCTCGAGTTTCTCGAGAGCGACGGCGCGGTGTTGCAGACGCCGTGACTCAAAAGACGGCGATGTGGCCGCGCGTGGCCTTCGAGTCCGGGCACACCTGGTGGGCGCGGCCCTACTGAATGAGGCTTCCGTCCCACAGCGCCCGCAGAAAGCGCTGGTAGGGCCAGATCTCGATGCCATCGGCGCCCTGTTCCCGCGTGCCCGCGAACACACCGATTCGGCGCACACCGCGCAGTTCCTCTCCGATGCGGCGCAACCCGGTGTTCCAGGTGCTGCGGCAGTCCTTCGAGCACTTGAAATCAATGGCGAGGAAGCCGCGCCTGGTCTCGAGCAGCAGGTCGACCTCGACGTCGTCGTGGGTCTTGAAGAAGTTCAGCGCGTACGAGAGCCCTGCAGCGCCGGCTGCGCAGTTGGTTCGACTCGGTGTGCGGCGGACCGACTCGGTGTTGCGCCCGCTTGAACTCAGCGCGCTGAGTCACTCAACGTGCTCGCCGCGCCTGCGCGCAGGGCATCGAACGTCGACGACTCGAGGTTGGCGATGAGCCGCTGCACGTGGTTCGCGTCTCCATCGAGCAGGCTCACCCGCGAGTTGTTGGTCGCCACCACTGGAAACCCGCCGATCACCGCGCCGTTGCTCAGGTCGAACACCAGCACGTCGGCCCGGTACTTCCCTGGCGCGAACTGCTTCGTCTCGAGCGACAACATCGGCCGCACGTATTCCTGCAGCCGAATCACCAGCGCATACCGAAGCCGCGCGCACGCCTCGAGGGTGCCCTTCGCCACGCTCGGCGACACGCGCGTCACGGTGTCGTTGAAGAGGTGCTGCGTCTCGAGCAACGAGCCGCACTGCAACAGCGGCAACGAGTCGAGCGTGCGCAGCGCCACGTCGGCCGCCTTCCCCGGCGTGGCGAGGTCTTCCGCGTAGACGAACATCGCGTTGAAGCCTTCGCCGTCGAGCGCGATGGGCACCGCGGGCTTCGTCAGCTCCGCCTTCTCGAGCGGCGGCGCGAGGGCCACCTTGTCCGACAACGCGTGCAGCGCGGCGAACGTCTTCTCGACGCCTGGCTTCTGTTCCTTCACCACGTCGCCCACCGACTCGCAGCCACAGCTCACCACACCGAGCACGACGAGAGCAGCGCGCATGAATCGAGTGTGACACGCTCCGCAGCCATGTCGACCGAAGAGGACTTGAAGGCAGAAGTGGCGCGGCTCAAGGCCGAGATGGAGCAGCTCAAGGCCCGCACCAGCAAGGGCATCTCGCTCAAGGTGTCCGAGAAGGGCGCCGTGTCGGTGTACGGCATGGGCCGCTTCCCGGTGACGCTCTACAAAGAGCAGTGGCTCAAGCTCCTCGACATGAACGAGGACATTCGCCGCTTCATCCAGGACAACGACAGCAAGCTGAAGGCCAGGGAGTAACGCCCGCGTGCAGACCGTGCCGCTGACGTCGGTGCTGCACCGCGACACGCTGGCGATGATTGTCGGCGGCAAGACCTTCGGCCGCGGCGAGGAATGCTTTCGCGATGGCCGCGTGCTCGGCGTGCAGGCCGCCGGTGGTGAACTCGCCGGGCTCGTGAAGCCGCAGGAAGACGGGCGCCCCCCGTACGAGGTGCGCATCTGGGTGAAGGAAGACGGCCTCGCGTTCGACTGCACCTGCCCGATGGGCACGTCGGACCGCGTCTGCAAGCACACCGTCGCCGTCACCATCGCCCACCTCGAGCAGGAACGGCTCAAGGTCGACCAGCAGCTCGATGCCCTGCGCGAGAAGTTGATGGACCTCTCGTTGAACCAGCTCTTCGAGGGGCTGCTCGAGCGCGCGCGGGTCGACCGCTCGGTGCTCACCGCGCTCGAAGAGCTCGTCGATTGATCAAAACGTCTTCGCGTCGATGACGAAGCGGTAGCGCACGTCGTTCTTCAGCATGCGCTCGTACGCTTCGTTGATCTGCTTCGCGGCGATGAGCTCGATGTCGGCGCCCAGCTTGTGCTGCGCGCAGAAGTCCAACATCTCCTGCGTCTGGCGAATGCCGCCGATGCTGCTGCCCGCCAGCCGGCGGTTGTTGTGGATGAGCGAGAACGCGCCCACCTCGCTCGGCTTCGGCGGAGCGCCCACCAGCACCAGCGCCCCGAAGGGCGCCAGCATCTGCAGGTACGTCTCGAAGGAATGATCAGCGCTCACACAGTCGATGATGAGGTTGAAGCGGTTCTTCAACTTCCGCTCCGACGCGCGCTCGGTCGACGACTCGAAGAACGCCGCACCCAATCGCTTCGCGTCGGCTTCCTTGCCCTTCGATGACGACAACACCGTCACCTCGGCCCCCATCGCCGCCGCGAGCTTCACCGCCATGTGCCCCAGCCCGCCGAGGCCCAGCACCGCCACCTTGTCGCCGGGCTTGCAGTTCCACTGCTTGAGCGGCGAGTACGTGGTGATGCCCGCACACAACAGCGGCGCCGCGGCCTTCAGGTCGAGCGACGAAGGCACTTTGAGCGCGAAGTGTTCGGTCACCACCACGTGGGTCGAGTAGCCGCCGAGCGTGGGCGTCTTTCGATCCATCTCCGTGCCGTTGTAGGTGAAGGCCGGCATCTGCTCGCAGAACTGCTCTTCGCCCATGCCGCAGCCCGAGCACTCGCGGCACGAGTCGACCATGCAGCCGACGCCGGCGAGGTCGCCCACCGCGAACTTCTTCACCTCGGCGCCCACCTTCGTGACGCGGCCGACGATCTCGTGGCCGGGCACCATGGGGAACTTCGAGTTGCCCCACTCGCCGCGCGCCTGGTGAATGTCGGAATGGCAGATGCCCGAGTACAGAATCTCGAGCTGCACGTCGCGCGGGCCCACCTCGCGACGTTCAATCTGCATCGGTGCCAGTGCTTCGCTCGCCGCCTTCGTGCCCCACGCGTTCACGTTCATGGCGCCTCTCTACTCAGGGCGTCGGGTCCACGCATGACGGGCGCGTGCACATCGAGTTGACGCAGGCGCCCTGACACTCGCTGCCTTCGACGCAGCTCGCGCCTTGCCCCTTCCGGTTGGCGCACACCCCGGTCATCACCGTCGAAGTGGCGGACATTCGAGTTCACGCGTTGAGCCGCCAACGGGCGCACAGCTCTGACCGGAAGCCACCAGCGCGAGGCGGGTGCCGTTGCAGGCGAACCCGGTTTTCACACATTCCTGCGCGCCGCTGATGGGCTGACCGACCGTCACGCTCTTCACCACCAAAGCGAAGGGCGCCGGGCTCGGCCTCGCCGTGGTGCGCCGCGTGATGCAGCAGCACCACGGCTTCGTGACCGTCGAGAGCGAGCCCGGCCGCGGCACGTCGTTCGATGTCTACCTTCCTGCGCTCTCAAGGTGCAGGTCGCACTTCCGCCCCGAGGGTCAACCCCAGGGCGGTGGGTCAGCTCGACGCGCGGGCAACAGCGGCGCAGCGGTGCACGGCTGACCCCACGGCGCGTTCTCAACCGCTGAGGAAGTCGAGACGGCGCGGGTGATGCATCGCGGCGAGGCTCCCCGCTTCAGGAGTTCCCCGCTTGAGACAACGTGCGTTGTGGGTCTGTGGCTTCGCCGCCACTCTGGTGTCGTGTGGCCCGCAGAGCGCCGAGTCGCCCTTCGAACCACCACCCGACGTGGTCGAGACGCCGGTCCCTGCCTCAGGCAACGGCCGCTTCATCATTCAGGTGCGCGAACCTGAGGCCTCACTCGTTCGCCGCGCGGGCCCGCAACTCGAGGAGCAGCGCACCAAGCGCGCCCTGCTCGCGGCCGAGCCGTCTGTCGTCGTGGTGCGCACCCTCGACGAGCTGCCCATGCTCGTCATCGAGGGCGTCGACGGGCCTGCGCTCGAGCGGCTGCGCGCCAACCCTGACGTCGTCGCGGTGTACGCCGACACCGAGTACCAGCTCAACGACGCAGCCAGCTTCGCCTTCGTCGGCCAGAGCGCGGCCTTCGACGCGGGCGTCACCGGCGCAGGAACGGCGGTGGCGGTGCTCGACACCGGCGCTGACTTCACGCACCCGGCGTTCGGCAGCTGCGCCGCGCCCGGAGGTGCCTGCAGCATCGCGGTGGCGCGTGACTTCGCGCCCGACGACGGCCAGCGCGACGCGCACGGCCACGGCACCAACGTGTCGGGCATCGTGGTGGGCCTCGCGCCCGCAACCCGCGTGTTGGCCCTCGACGTCTTCGGCGCAGGAGGCACGGCCTCGTCGAGCGACATCATCACCGCCATCGATTGGGTCATCTCGCAGCGGGCCACCTACAACGTCGTGGCGCTCAACTTGAGCCTCGGCGGCGGCCTCTTCACTGCGGCGTGCCCCACCGACGTCTTCGCTGCACCGCTGGGGCGAGCGCGCGCGGCGGGCATCGTTCCCGTGGTGGCGAGCGGGAACAACGGCTCGCTCAACGCCATCTCGTCTCCCGCGTGTGCGCCGCAGGCCCTCTCGGTGGGCGCGCTGTACGACGGCAACTTCGGCACGGTGAACGCCGGCGTGTGCTCTGACGCCACCACCACTGCGGGCAAGGTGGCGTGTTTCTCGAACTCGTCTGCGCAGCTCACGATGTGGGCGCCCGGCAGCTTCATCACCGCTGCAGGCCTCACCATGTCTGGCACCTCGCAGGCGACGCCTCACGTGGCGGGCGCAGTCGCGCTCCTCGCGCAGCGCTTCCCCGGCGATTCCGTCGACGCCCGCCAGGCGCGCCTCGTGTCGAGCGCAGCGCCCACGGTCGCCCGCAACGGAGTCACGCGCCCGCGGCTGTGGTTGCCCTCGGCGCTCGCAGGTTGTTCCGTCTCGGTGAGCCCGGCGACGCTCACCGTCGCGCCGGGTGCCAACAGCGCCAACGTCACCGTCACCGCTGGCGCAGGCTGCGCGTGGTCACTCACCGGTGTGCCGACGTGGGCGACCGCGACTCCGCTGAGTGGCACGGGCAACGCCACGGTGAGGTTCTCCGTGCCGCAGAACCTCGGAGCGGCTCGCAGCGCGACGATGACCTTCCCCGGCGGGACCTTCACCCTCACGCAGAGTGAAGACACCACGGCGCCGACGGGCACGCTCACCGCGCCTCCCTTGACGAAGAGCGCCACCATCGCGGTGACCGTCTCGGCGAGCGACGCACTTGGCGTTGCGAAGATGTGCTTCTCCACCGACGCCGTGTGTCCCGCGACCGGCTGGGTGACCTACGCCACCGGCGCGAGCGTGACGTTGCCAGCAGGTGACGGCGCGAAGGTGCTGCGTGCGTGGTTCCGCGACGCGCGCGGCAATGTGTCGGCGGCGGCCAGCGCGACGGTGAAGCTCGACACCACCGCGCCGCTCGATGGCAGCGTGACCGGCACTCCAGC
>JBILUC010000086.1:0-19303 GCA_044371205.1 Archangium sp. | reverse complement strand
GAGCCCCGCGCGCCTCAGCACAACCGGCGGCCCTCGACCTTCGTCATCCCACCTTCCCCTCTCCATCGGCGAGCGTCGGGCACCGCACCCGGCTCCCGGTTCGGCGGTTTGAAACTCTTGTTCTTCCCGCTTCGCTCGGCATCAACAACGCGTGGCTGGTGGTCTACGGCTACGCGGTGCAGTTGCTCGCCGACTTCTGGGGCTACTCGACGATGGCGGTGGGGCTCGCGCTCTGCTTCGGCTTCGTGCTGCCGGTGAACTTCGAGAACCCCTACGGCTCGGCGTCGCTGCGCGAGTTCTGGCGCCGCTGGCACATCACGCTCTCGGTGTGGCTGCGCGACTACCTCTACATTTCGCTCGGTGGAAATCGCGGCGTGTCGAAGACGCGCGCGGCGTTCAATCGCCTGCTCACCATGGCGCTCGGCGGGCTGTGGCACGGGCCGGGGTGGAACTTCATTCTCTGGGGCGCTCTGCACGGCGTGTGGATGGACCTGGAGCTGCTGACCGAGAAGTCGCGCGCGCGGTGGCCGAAGTGGCTGGGGGTGCTCATCACCTTTCACGTGGTGGTCTTCTTGTGGGTTCCGTTCCGCGCGCCGTCGATGGACAAGCTGGGGGTGCTCGTGGGGCGGCTCTTCACGGCCCCGTGGGACATCAGCACCCCGACGCAGACGCTGGTGATGACGGTCGGCTTCCTGGCGCTGCAGAAGCCGCTCTTCTCGCTCGTGCGCGGTGACCGGCCCGAGACGCTGCGGCCGTGGCTCGAGCTCGCGTTGGCGGCGGTGATGGTGTGGCTGCTGCTCGCGTACGGCAGCGCGCGCGCAGACTTCATCTACTACGTGTTCTGAAGCAGGCCCGGCCGGAAAAAGAAACGGGAGGTGCTTGCTCTTTGGTCCGCGTGGAACCGGCAAAACGAGACCGGCCACTTTCGAGGTGACGCTGACGGTAACCACCTCGTCTTCACCGACGACGACGGCGACGTTCGCCGCCACCCTCGTCGAGTGACGTTCAAGCGTGAAGCGGGTGGGTCCCTTCGTGTTCGACCCCTGAGTGAAGAACCAGCCGACTCACCTCACGAGCCGCCCGGACGAACGGGCCGGAACACCGGCAACAGCTCTGCGAGCGCGCTTTCGAGCGAGAGCTGCAACAGGCGCCCCAGCGAATCGAGCACCACCAGCGCATTGAGAGGGCCATCACTCGGGCAGCCGGCGGCCATGCGCCGGAGCATCGCCCGGTTGACTTCTTCGAGCTCCGCGTAGCCTCGCCGCAGGCCCTGTAGCTCCCAGTCAGGGGTGCCGCCCTCCTGCGCAATGAAGAACTGGGACATGAGGTAGGTGGAGACGGAGCGGTAGATGGTCTCCTTCTCTGTCGCGAAGGGCTGGTGGAAGCGGGCCATGGGGGCCAGGAACTGGATGCGCGGGCACGCGCTGGTCGCGGCCAGCAGCCCCATCAACGAGCCGACCGCGGTCTGCACCGTGGTGGTCTTCTGGATGGTCCGCCCCTCGAGCTCGACCTTGGCGCGCACCACCTCGTGCGAGCTCACGTTCCGCGTGGCCTCCACCAAACCGGTCAACCGCACCGCCATCGGGCAGCTGGGGGTCTGCCACTCAATGGGCAGTTGGCGCACTGGTGAAACCCGAGCCGGGTCCAATCCGGGAGGTGCTCCACGGGGCGCTCCTCGCCCACTTCGAAGCTCGTCTCCTGACCGTCGGCAAAGCGCAGCGAGTACGAAATCCGCTCGGGACCAACTGGCTCATGCGCAGGCATTCGCCCAGAGTGTGCGCCTTCCGCGCGACCACCGCAATCCAGTCCACAGGCGCCGGCGCTGGTGGTCCCGTTCGAGCGCTACACGCTCTCCAACGGACTGACGGTGATCCTCCACGAGGACCACCGGGTCCCGATGGTGACGGTCAACCTCTGGTACTCTGGTACGCAGTGGGCTCGGCGGACGAGCGGTACGCGCGCCGACGTCGCGCTGCGACTCGGCAGACTCCGCTTCGAGACCGCTCAGTCTCCGGCTGGCTGGGGTCTCCGAACTCGTCATCAACGATGTCAAAATCCAACGGTGGGTGGGCTCGGAGCTCCCTGCTGCCTCGTGCGACCATCGTCCCTCCGAGCCAGAGCGCAACGTGCGCTCGCGTCGAGTGAAGCTCAGCGAACGGGCGCGTCACTGGCGGCGCGCAGCGGGGGCGCGCGGTGCGGCTCGTCAGCAGGCACCAGCGTCGGCGGAGCCGTCGGGGCGGCGTCGAGCGCGTCACGCATCGCCTTGAGCCGCTCGCGCTCCTCTACGCGCAGCTGGCCTTCGATGATCAACTGCTCCCGCTCGAGCTTCAGCCGCTCGGCGCTGGTGGCTGTCGTTCCGAGCGTGACCAGGCCCGACGTCAGCAGGCCGTAACAGATTAAAAAGACGAGGCTATCTGGCGGCTGTGTGCAGGTGTGTGCTCAACGGCGGGCTTCGACGTTCACACCGTTGAGCAGCCGGTTGAGGAACGAGGTGCTGCAGTACGGCGCCAGCAACGTGGGCAACGGCAACTCCTGCCTCTCGACGCTGCCGCGGTGCGGCGCGCGGTTGACGATGCGTTCAGGCGCGTGGGACCTTCGGCCAGAGCCCAGACGCGGTCCCGAGCCACAGGCCCCCGGTCGGGTCGAAGCGCCGACCCGCAGGACTTTGTTCGGCCAAAGGAGAGCGAGGACGCTCCCGTTGCACGACGCCGTGAGCGGGCCCGCGAAGGCCGCGGGTCAGGGCTCTCGCTCGCCGTCCCGCGCCCGGGAGTCCTCCCCGGCCATGCGCTTGACGAGCCCCTCCGCGGCCTCCGGGACGCCGTCGTCGACCAGGGCACCGGCCAGGACCCGCGCGTGCAGGAAGGCCTGGCTCAGGGGGGTCGACCCGGCTCGCGCGCCGGTGACGGGTCACTGAGGGCCTTGAGCACGCGCAGCGCCATGCGCACGTGCTCGAAGCGCGAGGCCCGCGAGCCCTCTGCGGCGGGCGCGACGGCGAGCGCGACCTTCGCGGCCGCGGCCTCGCGCGCAGCCTGTGCCTCGGCCTCGCGGCCTCCCTGCTCGAGGCTCACGGCGCGTGCCAGGTCGAGCTCCGCGGCGTACAGCTCGACGGCGGCCCGGATGGGCTCGAAGGCCGCGGGCTCGAGCGTGAGCAGGGCAGTGCTGATGTCCTCGTGCGCGCCGGGCTCGCCGCGCCACGCGCGCAGGGCGCCGCGGATGCCCTGCGCGAGGCCGACGTGCTTCGTGTCGCCGAGGGCCAGGGCCAGCGACAGCGCCTCGTCAAGCAGCGCCGCCGCGGTGACCCCCTCGCGACGCTCGAGGAGCAGCAGGGCGTGGTTGAGCACGCAGATCGCCTCGAAGCGGCGGTTGCCGACCTCCTGGTTCACCTTGAGCGCCCGCTGGTACTGCGCGAGCGCGCGCGCGCTGGCCCCGCGGTCGCGCTCGAGGTCGCCGAGGTTGGTCTGGGCGATGCCCTCGCTGCGGCGGTTGCCGAGCGCGCGGTGGAGCGCGATGGACCGGGAGAGGCTCTGCTCGGCCTCGCTCCACGCGCCCCGCATCTGGTGCAGCGTGGCGAGGTTCGAGAGCGTGATGGCCTCGAAGCGCCGGTCACCCGCGCGCACGTGCAGCTCGAGCGCGCGCTCGTAGAGCTGCGCCGAGGTGTCGAACTGGATGCGGTCCATCGCGACGGCGCCGAGGTGCGCGAAGACGCGGCCTTCCATCCGGAGGTCGCCGGCGCGCCGGAGCTCGGCCTGCGCGCGCTCGAACAGCAGCTGTGCCTCGCCGAGGTTGCCCTGCTTGCTGCGCAGCAGCCCCAGGTAGGCGATGGCGCGGGCGCGGGTGCCCTCGTCACCGGGGGCCGCGAGGAGCGCCTCGAGATCGGCGCTGGCGGCCTCGAGGCGGCCGCGAGACAGCAGCACCTTCGCGCGGGCCTCGAGCCCGGGCGCGCGATCGGCGGGGCCCTCGAGGCGCGCGAGGGTCGCGTCGAGCATCGAGAGCTGCGCGCCGTAGGGGCCGCGCACGACGAAGAAGGCGTCGAGGGCCAGCAGCACCCGCAGGGCGCGCCGGGCCCCCTCGACGTCCTGGCCCATCCAGTAGCGCCAGGCGGCGACGAGGTTCTCGCGCTCGGTGGCCAGCGCGTCGAGCACGGCGCTGCCCCGCTCCGCGCCGTCGCCCAAGCGCTCGCCGAGCCGGAGGAAATAGTCGGCGTGATGACGGCGCGCCGCGGCCTCGTCGGCAGGCAGGCGCCCGGCAACGCGCTCGCGGATGGACTGGTACATCTGGAAGCGGGGGTTCGCGCTGGTGGTGGCGTAGGTGACGCGCACCAGCGAGCGCTGGCGGAGGCGGTGGAGGCGCTGCAGCGCGGCCCCGGTATCGCGCGTGCCCGCAGGCCGCAGGAGCTCCATCGCCGCCTCGGCGGTGAAGCCCCCCTCGAAGACGGCGCAGCGCACGAGCGCCGCCTGCTCCTCGGGCGTGAGCTGGCGCCAGCTCGTCTCGAAGGCGTCGTGGAAGCCCGTCATGCCGGCGTCGGGGTCGTCCTGGAGGAGCGCCCTGAGCGCCTGCTCGGGGGCCTCCGCGGCGTAGGCGGCGGCCAGCTCGATGGCGAGGGGCATGCCCTCGAGGCGCCGCACCAGCTCGCGGATGGCGACGCGGTCCCACGAGCTGGGGGAGCGCCGCGGGTTGCTGCTGGTGGCTCGGTGCAGGAAGAGGGTGACGGCGTCGGAGTCGGTGCCGGCGGTGGCCTCGAGGCGCAGGGGCGCGATGACGTACTGGGCCTCGCCCTCGAGCTCGAGGGTGGCTCGGGAGACGACGAGGAGCGAGACCTGCGGGGCGGCCTTGAGCCAGGCGGCGACGGCGCGGGTGGCGGCCTCCTGCAGGTGGTCGACGTGGTCGAGCACCAGGAGGCTGCGGCGCCGGCCCGCGAGCAGCGCGCCGACGCCCTCTGCTGGCTCGCCCGGTGGCAGCGCGGCGCCGAGCGCGCCCGCGACGCACACGCACAGCCCCTCGAGGTCGAGCACCGAGGACGCGTCAGCCAGGAAGATCTGCTCGCCGAAGGCGCCCGACTGCTGCAGCGCGACAGCGCGCGCGAGGCGCGACTTGCCGACGCCTCCCGGGCCCAGCAGGGTGACCAGCCGGCGGCCAGAGCCCAGGAGCTGGTGCAGGTCTGCGAGCTCTCCGGCGCGGCCGATGAGGCCCGGCTCGTCGCTCGAGAAGCCGCGCGGGCGCTGCACCGACAGCACCGTCGGCGTCAGCATCGCCTCGGGCATCGGCGGGCGCGCGCCCTCGAAGCGGGTGCGCTGGCCGCCGGCTTCGGGCATCGGCGCGGTGAGCTCCTCCTGGCTGCCGACGGCAGGGGGCGGTGGGGCCGCCTCGGGGAAGTGCTCGAGCACGAGCGGCCCGAGGCGCTGGGCGCCCGCCTCGAGCTCGTATTGGGCGATGACGAGCTCGAGGGCCTCGGCGAGGTCGTCGGCAGTCTGGAAGCGCGCGTCGGGGTCGCGGGCGAGCGCGCGGAGCACGAGCGCGTCGACCTCGGGCGGCAGGTCGGGCCGGTGGTGCGAGGGGAGCGGCACTTCGCACAGCAGCAGCCGCACGTAGAGCTCGTTGGGGGTCTCCCCGTAGAAGAGCTGGTACCCCGTGAGCAGCTCCCACAGGCAGATCCCCAGGGCGAAGAGGTCCGTGCGCGCGTCGACGGCCTTCCCCTCCGCCTGCTCGGGGGACATGTACGCCATCTTCCCCTTCACCATGCCCGGGCGCGTCAGTTGGTACCGTTGTTCCGCGAGCGCGACCCCGAAGTCGATGAGCTTCACCTCGCCCCGTCGCCCCAGCAGGATGTTCTGAGGCGTCACATCGCGGTGCACGACGTTGAGGGGGCGGCCCTCCTGATCGCGGGCCGCGTGGGCGTGCGCGAGCGCGCGGGCGATGGCCAGGGTCACGGCGAGGCAGGCGTCGAGGTCGAGCCGCCGGCAGGCCCTGCCCAGGGCGCGCGCCAACTGCGAGAGGCTCGCGCCGGGCACGTACTCCATGCGCACGTACCACTCGCCCTCGACCTGCCCCAGCTCGTCAATGCGCACAATGTGGGGGTGGCGCAGGCGGGCGGCGATACGGGTCTCATCGAGGAACGAGGTGAGGATCTCCTCGTCGGTCGAGAAGGCCGGGAGGATCCGCTTGATCACCACGAGCTCTTCTTCAGCGGCCGGCCGGGCGAGGTGGACCTCGCCCATGCCTCCTCGGCCCAGCATCGAGAGCAGGTGGTATCTGCCGAAGCGCGTCACGTTGGTCGTTGGCTCGAGGTCGCCCGAGCATCGCACGACGGCTGGCGGGTGCCTCCGTGGCGCGTTGACCAGGGGTCGCGATCATTTCTCAGGCAACGAGAAGCGCTGGGCGCAGATAATGTCGTGGGGCTGTTCATTCCCGGAGGAGTGCCCTTGAGCAAAGTCACCCGCACGAAACCACAATCCCCCGCCGTCAAGCCCCCTCAGGACGACAGGGCCGGGCACGACAAGAAAAAGGGCAAGAAGCACGACCAGAAGCCGGCTCCGCACAGCAGCTTCGAGGCGTCGCGGGCCTCGGGCCTGGTCGAAGTGCAGGGTCGGGTGAACGTCAAGGGTAACTCCGACGACTCCATCGGCCGGCGCAACGCGAAGGGCAATGCCGACGACTCCATCGGCCGGCGCAACGCCAGGGGCAACGCGGACGACTCCATTGGGCGCGTGGGCGCCCAGGGCATCTATGTGAAGGGCCAGTTGGTCCACTTCTCACCGCTGTCACAGCGCGGCACCGGGACGTCGGCGAACGGCCAGTCGATGTCCCGTACCCCGGGCCGCACGAGCCTGGGCGGCGTTGGGGGCGTCGGGTCGAAGGACCTCATGCGCGCGACGAACGGGCTCAACAAGAACGCGCAGCAGCTGGCGCAGGCGCTCTCGATGCAGGGCGACGCCGCGACCAACTCGGTGCTCGCGTCCGGCAATTTCCAGAAGCTGGCCAAGGACGACCGCGAGTCGATCATCAACCTGTTGGCCCAGGGCGGCCCCTCGGCTGCGCCCGCGATGGCGAAGCTGTTCAAGAACAACCAGCAGAGCGTGCTCTTGCAGAAAGACGAGGCGGGGAACACGGTGCTGCGCAACCTCGAGCACATCTCGCAGTCGAAGCGCTCGAGCCTCGCCGGCGAGGCGCTCGCGGACATCGCTGACCCGCACCGAATTCAGCAGGGGTACGCGCCCACGTGCACGGCCACCTCGATGCAGTACGAGTTCGCGAAGGAGCGGCCCGCCGAGTACGCGCGCCTCATGAGGGACCTGGCCGTCGACGGTCGCGCGCGGATGGCCGGTGGCGGCGTGCTCGAGGTGCCGGTCAACGCGGCGCTCAGCGCGTCCGAGAAGAACTCCGACGCGCGTACCGCCTCGGAGGCGCTCTTCCAGTCAGCGGTGATGGAGTACGCCAACGGCGCCGACGACTACAACCTCGCGAAGCAGAAGAGCTCCGGCGCGCGGGGTGACTACCGCGGCCTCTTCCCCGACCAGATCCGCGACATGACGGCGCAGCTCTTCGGGGCCCGCTACGAGACCCGGGAGATCCGCGACGACGACGAGGCGCGCGACGAGCTCGCGCTCATCGCCTCGCGCGAGCGGCCGAACCGGCCGGTGCTCTTCGACATCAGCATGGGCAGCTTCAACCACAACGTGTCCCTCGAGAGCGTCGACGACAAGCGCGTCTCGTACCGGGACCCGACGACCGGTGACATCACCTCGCTCACGCGCGACGAGTTCATCAGCCGGCTGACGTCGGTGCACTACGCGGTCGACTGAGCCCGTCGTCCACCCAGCGCCGAGCAGGAACGCGGCGAGCGCGTGACCAGGTCGGTCCGCGCTCTTTCTTGGCGGGTGAGACGCTTCCCGGGGGACAGGTCAGCGGCGACGGAGTTCGTCGTTCAGCGTCGGCGCGGCGCCCCCATCGGGGATCAGCCCGCGCAGCGCGAGGTCCTGGCGCCGGGCCATCGGCTTGTCGACCGCGAGCTGGAAGCGGAGCATGCTGTGCGCCGCAGAGAAGCGACTCTCAGTGCCCGAGAAACTTCCGTCCCCCCACATCCGACACCTTTACATGACAGTCATTTCTTCCCGCGTCGGCTCTCCGGTTGTTTCGGCTCCCAGCACCTCGACGGGCTCCGCGGTCGGGGCGACGGACTTCGGCGCGCAGCTGCGCGCGAGCGACCTGTCGAGCCAGCCCATCTACCGCGCCATCGGCATGGCCGAGGGGACGGTCACGGCGAGCGGGCAGAAGACCTCGGCCTGGTACGGCCACGGTGACCCGGGGAACGGCCGCCTGAACCGGGGCTTCGGCAGCTACCAGGTGTACCAGCACCGGCGCGGCGCTGGTCTCTCTGCGGCCGAGGCAGACCGGGTGCAGGCGGACCGCCTGGCGACGCAGTGGCCGCGCATCGACAAGGCGCTGACGCAGGCCGGTTTCGTTCCGGGCCCGGTGCGCGACCTCGTCGCGGCGAACGCGCTCGACGCGTGGAACCAGGCCCCGGAGACGCAGGAGGGCAAGCACGGACTGCTCAACCCGGCGCAACTGGGCGAGCTCAAGGGCCGGGTGGACAGAGGGGAGCCGCCGGTCAACGCCGTCGTGTCGTGGCGCACGAACGCCTTCCGCAACGACTCGGGTCGCCTCGAGGCGGGCGGCTTCGGGAACTCGCTCCCTCGACTGACCGCTGATCAGCGGCGGCGCACCGAGGCGGTGGCGCAGGGCATCTCGGCGCCCGGGGCCGCCGGCGGTGCGACGGCCCCGGTCGACGCAGCGCCTGCCGATGGCCCGGCCCCCGCGGGCGCTCCACTCGCCCAGCATTCGGGCTCCCCGGCGATCGCTGCGCACCAGGGCGTCTCGAGCTTCGACTCGGTCAATTCGCCTGCCCCGGGCCGCAGTGGGCGCAAGAGCCTCATGGACCTGCTCAACGAGGTGACGTCGGCGGCCGGGTCACTTCCCGGCGTGGCGCCCGCAGCGTCCGCTCAGCTCCCCGGGGGCGCGACCGCGGCGGCCCCGACGCTCGACGCTGGCGTCCCCGCGACGCCCGGCGCGCCCGCAGCGCCCCTTGCCCCGGCGGAGCGCCACCCGTGGATGGACACGCTCGCCACCGCGCGACTGAATAATGGGCCGACTGGCATGTGCGTCGAGACGACGCTGAAGAACCTCGACCGGCTCGGTATCCCGAGCTTCCAGGGGGGCACCTCCGCGGACCCGAACAACCCGCGCGGCGCCCTGGTGCAGATGATCAAGAAGGACCGCTGGCAGTCGCTGCCCCTCGAGGGCTCCCAGCAGCGCACCATCCGCAGCCCCTACGGCACCGTGCAGGCGCACGTGCTGAACGCCGACGCCTACGAGCGCATGGCGAAGGCCGGGCAGATCCCCTCGGGCGCCATCCTGTTCCAGACGCGCCACGGCTGGGACTACAGCGGCGGCTCGCGGGGCAACGACATGGGCATCGTCCGCGACGGCGGGCGCGCGACGCACAACTACAAGACGATGTCTCCCATCATCTACGGCGACGCGCGCGAGGTCGTGGTGCTCGTGCCCCGCTGAGCCGACCGCTGCATCGGTCGCACAGGGGACCCTCATGTCCAAACCTCTTCCTGGTTCTACGCCCTGGCTCGTGGGCGTCGTCAGCGCGACCGTCGGCCCCGGCGAGGCGCTCGTCTCCGACCACGAAGGCCAGGCCCAGGAGCCGACGTCCGAGGAGGGCACGCTCGAGGCGAGCCTCGTCGCGTCCCAGCTGCCCTGGACCGCGCTCCGCGAGGCAGCCACGGGGACCACCGTGACCGCGCTGCAGTTCCTGCTGCGGGGCGACGGCCAGGTGCACTCGGTCGATGGCGAGCTCGGGCCGCAGACCGCGACGGCCGTGCATCGCCCGGGCCGGTCGCTGCCGCTGAGGCCCTCCGCGTGGGCGCGCCTGACCCATGCTCCGTCGCGCGAGCGAGGGTGACGCTGTTCGGGCCCCGTGGGCGCGCGCGGGCGCGACGCCGTCGGTCACGGGACTGGGCGGCCCGACGACCGAGGAGGTTGCGCGTTCTCCATGATCAGCCACGGCGAGCCCTTCGAGCGAGGCTACAAGCTCGGCAAGTACGAGGTGATCAGTCGCCTTTCGATCGGCGGCATGGCCGAGCTCTACCTCGCGTCGCTCACCGGGCAGGGCGGCTTCCGCAAGTTCGTGGTCCTCAAGCGCGTGCTGCCTTCGGTGGCCGAGCAGGATTCGTTCGTGAAGATGTTCCTCGACGAGGCGCGCATCACCGCGTCGCTGAGCCACGCGAACATCGCGCAGGTCTATGAGCTCGCCGAGACTCCGGAGAGCGGCGAGCCGGTGCTCGCGATGGAGTACGTCCCGGGGAACACGCTGGCGCAGATCACGTACCGGGCGCGAGCGCGCCAGGTCGCGCTGGAGCCCGGCTTCGGCTGTCGCGTGATGTACGACGTTCTGCTGGGGCTTCACTACGCGCACCACTTCGTCGAGCCGGCGAGCGGTCGCGCGATGCCCGTCGTTCACCGCGACATCAACCCGCGGAACGTGATGGTGGCGTACTCGGGCGGAACGAAGATTATCGACTTCGGGATCGCCAAGGCCCGTGGCCGGCTCGACCAGACGATGGCGGGCATCGTGAAGGGCACGCTGCAGTACATGTCGCCCGAGCAGGTGCAGCTCGATGGACTCGACGGCCGCTCCGACCTGTTCGCCGCCTCGGTGGTGCTGTACGAGCTGTTGAGCGGCAAGCGGCTCTTCGACGACGCGAGCGAGGCGCAGTCGCTCGAGCGCATCGCGAAGGCGGACGTGCCGTCGCTGGCGACCGTCGCCCCGTCCTTGCCCGCGCGGCTGGTCGAGGTCGTGATGAAGGGCCTGGCGCGCAAGCCGGAGGACCGTTGGAGGTCGGGCAGGGACTACGCGCGGGCGCTCGACCTCGCGTTCCCGCAGCTCTTCGACGACGAGCAGGTGGCCGGGCTCACGAGCCAGCTCTTCGCCGATACCATCGAGGCCTCGCGCGCGCTGCTCCAAGGCAGCAGCGGCGAGGTCTCGGAGGCGAACCTCTGGGTGATCGCGAAGGCCGGTGACGAGGTGGCGCCGGGGCCGAGCCGCCCAACCGCGCCGCCCATCGGTGATGTCCCGACGATGCCCTCGCACCAGCGGCTCGATGACGGTGCGTCGGTCAGGCCTCGGGTCGAAGACCTCGAGCTCGCCGAGACCGTCAATGAGCGGCCGGTGCCGCGGGTGGATCCGCCGACCGACCTCGGCGCCCGGAGCCTGGACGTCGAGCAGACGAACACCTCGGCGACCATGGTGATGGCGGCGCTACCGCTCGCGACCTCGGGGATCGCGAGCGCGCTCACCGAGGCGGAGCTCGAGCCTGTCGTGACGGGGCCGGCCATCGAAGAGGTGAAGACGACGCAGGCGCGCGCGCAGGTGCAGGCTGGTCGTCCGCGCGCGGGGGGACCCACCCCCGAGACGCAGCGCGACGTCGACGCGCTGGCTCCAGGGCGCCGACCGGCCGGCGAGGCGCCGGCCGCACAGCGGGCACCGCCGCTCACCGACGTGCCGACGTTGCGTCGGCCGACCGCCGCGGCGGCGCCCGCGGTCATCACCGCGCCGCGGCGGCCGTCGTCCGGTGCTCCGGTCGCCGGCGGCGAGCGGCCACGCCTCGTCACCTTTGGAGAGACCGGCGGCGTCGAGCCGGTCATCACCGGGACGTCATCCGCCGGCGGCGCTGAAAAGTCTGAGGCTCCCAGCCGGGGGTTGTGGGTGGCGCTGGTGGTCTCGGTGCTGGCGCTCCTCGCGGCCGTCGCCGTCTATGCGTCGAGAGCGGGCTAATCGACTCGACCGCCGCTCAGGGCGAGGCCCGCGCGCCGACGTGTGGGGTCGTCTTCGGTGAAGGCGGCCCGACCGGCCCCACCCGCAGCGTCTTCGGAGTCCTTTTCGGGTCGAAGCCCCTCTTTCGCATCGCCAACTCGACGACCCACCGCGGCGATGGCCGAGCACTGACCTACTCGTGGAAGTAGAAGTCCGCCCGTGGCTCCCCGAAGGCCTGGGCGACCGTGAGCTGGCTGCCGCACGCGCGCGAGCACGCGCTGGCGAGCAGCGGGAGTCCGTCACTCCCGCGCCGGTCGGGTCGCGCGACGGCGATGAGCGCGCTGCGTGGGGTCTTCGGCAGCACGAGGACCGGGGCGCCCGTGGCGGCGAGCTCTGACGCACGGCGAGAGGAGACGAGCACCCAGCCCGCGTCCGCGGAGAGCGTGCGGAGCCAGGCACAGATCTGGCCGAGCGTCAGCTCGCCGCCCGCCCGGAAGCGCGGCACCGCGCAGCCCATCGCGTGCGTGAAGTCCCAGGCGAAGAGGTGCCCCGCCTCGCCCCTCGCGTAGCGTGGGTTCACCTCGGGCGCGAACTGGTCGAGCACGACGCGCGTCAGCAGCGGGTCCCGCGCGCCGGGCGTGCTCGAGACGTCCGGCTCCAGCGGCTTGAGCCGGCTCGGCGGCTGCACCACCGCGTACCCCGCCGTCATGCCGTCGAAGCGCGCCGAGACGGCCTTCATCGCCTCGCGCGTCGGCACGCGCAGCGCCGGCACCTCGGCGCTCCGCGTCGGCCGCTGCCCGAGCAACACCTCGGTGCGCGTCGTGTCCCTGCCGTCGAACGTCGAGCTGAAGCGTGGGCCCTCCTCGCGGCGCAGCGCCGGGTTGCTCGACGTTCCGGAGGATGGAAGCGCCGGCACCGTGTCCGTCACGCGCGCCTGCGCCAGCGCCGGGTTCGTCCCCGTCATCCCCCGCTTCGCGCCCGGCACCGGCCCCGCGTGCGCGGCGTGCTTTGCGGTCGCCGACGGGCGGGGCGCGCGCTCCTCGGCGCTCACGGAGAACGTGACCTCGTCGTCGAATGGGTTCTTCGGCCCCGGCGCCACGGGCCCATCTTCGACGCTCCGGGCGCACCCTGCCAGTGGGCTACCGGCTCAACCCCTTCGACAGGCGCAGCGCCAGGCGCACGTGCTCGAAGCGTGAGGGGGCGGGCAGCGGAAGGAGCCTCGCCTGTAAAGCGCGTTTCATGCGCGACGCGAATTCTCGAAAAACAAGACGGAACACGCAACTCGCAAATGTAGGCCCAGAGAATCCTTTATCGCACCGCGGATCTTCCTCGGTTCGTTTCGGGAGCAAAATCATGGCACTCGGCTCAATCGGACGCTTTCAGCCCACCCAGGTTTCCAGGTCATCCACCCGCTCTTCCGCAAACGCACCTGCGGCTCCTCAGTTGACCGAAGGCCCTCCGGCAGCGGCCCGGGACTCGTTCGAGCCCGGCAACAACCTGAGGATGGGGAATGTCATCGCAAACACGAGCGTGAACCTGAACGTCAACGTGAACATCCACCTCAACGTGGTTGCCGGTGGAGTGCCCGCAAGTTCGAACACTCAAGCGGCCCGCAGCAGCGCCTTCGACAAGGTCAAGGAGCTCTTCGAAGGGGCCAAGCAGGGCAAGAAGTTCGGAAAAGAAGACATGCAGCGATTCCAGGACGCGCTGAAAGCTCACGCCCAGTCGCTGCCTGAAGGCAGTGCGGAACGTGCAGAGTTTGAAAAGGCCGGCAATGCGTTCTCACAGGCACTGCAGAGTGGACAGGGGAAGGCCGACGCGGCGAACACCACTTTCACCCACGCACTGGCTGACGACGTCTGGAAGCAGTTCCTTGCCAGCCAGCAGCAGCAACTCCAGCAGCAGCAGCAGCAGCAGCAGCAGCCGAAGCAGCCGCAGAACCAGCCACAGCCGCAGCAGCTTCGAGACCTTCTGGGACGCCAGGGGGAGCCGTTGGTGGTCAGGGCCTGAGTGCTCGCTGCAGACCGGTGGTTGCGCGCCTCAGTTGAGCCCGCTCGAAGTGCAATTCCCCACGCACTTCGAGCGGCGGAGCAGGTCCCCCGGGAGAGAGACCACCGCGCCCCTCAGTCATCTCGCACGAGCCCGCGGCGCACCGCGTACCGGGTGAGGGCCTGGGCGTCGTGGAGCTCGAGCTTGCGCATCAGGCTCATCCGGTGCGCGTCGGCCGTCTTGGGCGAGATGCCGAGCGCCGCGCCGATGTCCCGGTTCGAGTGCCCCTCGGCCATGAGCTGCGCGCGCAAACGGGTGGAGGCGCCGCCGCGCTGCACCTCGATGGCCTCGAGGGCGCGGGCGTCGAGCGTGAAGAAGTACTGGTTGGGCCCCTGCCGGTAGGTGGCGTTGTTGAGGCGGATGCCGTCGAAGAGCAGCACCGTCTGCTGGCCGGTGAGGCCGCGGAGGTAAGCGGACCCCTGGGCATGCGCCGTCTGCTGCACGAAGACGCCGGGCTCGTAGCGCAGCGCATCAGGCGCCGAGCGGGGCAGTCGCCGCTCGAGGTCGCGGCGGGTCACCGTGCTCGTCGCGTCGTCCTCGTCGAGGAGCTCGAGGGGCGTGCCGACCACCACCGTCTCGTGGTTCACCTGGGCCAGCATGAGGAGAATCAGGGAGACCACGGACCCGGTCTGCTTAGCGGCCGGGAGAGCGCGGGAGAATCAGGTGTTCACCCGAGGGACTCGAACCGGGTGCGGCACGCGTCGTACAGGTTCGACGGTCACCGCACCTCGAACGCCACCCGCGCGCTTTTCTTGCCGCGCGCCTCTGCTTCCACCCAGTGGCGACCGGGCACCAGCGGCCAGAGCCGTCCCACTTCCACCCCATCGACCCGCCAGCGAACGTCGGGGAGCTGGCTCTCTGCCGCCAGCGCGAGCGATTGGTGGGCGCGCTCGTAGCCGGGCTCGATGACGAACACCTCGCCAGCGCGGGGCCAGGTGACGACCACCGCACCCACCGGCGGCCCTTTCTGCGGACAGAGCGCAGACCAGTTGGTCGGCGGCGCGCGGCGCGGGTGCTCCGACTGCCACTGCGTGTACTGCGGCGGTAGCACCTCAAAGGGTCGCTCGACGACGAACTCGCGCGGGCACGTCTCGCCGGCGAGCAGGCCGTTGCGGACGTCGACCTTCAGCGTCTGGTGGTGGGGACAGCGCCTGGTGGGGAGCTGCGAGACGGGGAGGAACAGCCGCCGACGCTCGGGGCAGTGATCGCCGGCGCGCTCACCCGAGGTGGCGCACACCGTGGTCTCCACCACGGTTTCCGGGGGGGTGAAGGCCACGGGCTTCGGTTGCCCCCCTCGCGTGGCGACGCGCGCCATCACCCGATGGAACAGCGGCCCCGCGCCGCTGGCACCGGCGAGCTGGTCGAGCGCGCGGTTCTCGAAGTCACCCGCCCACACCGCGACGGTGTAGCGCTGCATGTAGCCAACGGCCCAGTTGTCGCGCCAGTTGGTGCTGGTGCCGGTCTTCACCGCGACGGGGAAGGGCAGCATCAGCGCATTGCCGGGCCCGAAGGCGCGCAGGCGCGTGGCCTCGTCCGAGAGCGACGCGGTGATGAGGAACGCGGTCTGCGGCGAGAACACTCGATGTGAGGCAGGCTTCGCCTCGCCGAGCCTCGCCACGGCCTCACACGAGCGGCCTCCGCGCGCGAACATCGCGTACCCCTGGGCGAGCTCGAGCAGCGTCACCTCGCCGTTCCCCAGCGTGAGCCCGAGCCCGTAGTGCGAGGCCGGCTCGTCGAGCGACGCGAAGCCGGCATCGTGCAGCGTGCCCAGCAGCTCGTTCGCGCCGAACAGCGCCGCGACACGAATGGCGGGCACGTTGAGGCTGCGACCCAGCGCTTCGTGGAAGAGCACGGGCCCCGAGAACTCCTTGCTGAAGTTCTGCGGCTGGAAGAGCGCGCCGCCCACCTCGCCGTAGCGGGTCTCGACGTCGGCAGCGATGGAGGCGGGACTGCGCCCCTGCTCGAAGGCGAGCGCGTAGGTGAAGGGCTTCAGGGTCGAGCCGGGCTGGCGTCTGCTGAGGGCGCCATTGACCGAGCCGTCGCGCGGGTGCCAGTAGTCCGCGGAGCCCACCATCGACAGCACCTCGCAGCGCTCGTTGTCGAGCACCACCACCGCGGCGTTGGTCACGCCCTGCGCAGTGAGCGTCGCGACGTGCGACGACACCAGCGCCTCGACCTCGCGCTGGAGCTCCGCGTCGAGCGTGGTGCTCAGCGTGCCGCGCTCACCCTGCATGCGTAGCCACTCGGTGAAGTGCATCGCGCTCGGGGGCGCTGCCGTGGCGAAGGTGAGGGGCTCGCGGCGCGCGCGCGCGACGTCGTCGGCCGAAGCGCGGCCCGTCTCCAGCAGACGCTCGAGCACGTACTGCTGGCGCGCGATGGCGCCGCGCGGGTTCTTCAGCGGGTTGAGGCCGGTGGGTCCCTTGGGGAGCCCGGCGAGGAGAGAGGCCTCGGCGAGCGACAGGTGGGCCGCGGGCTTGCCGAAGTAGCGCTGCGAGGCGGCCTCGATGCCGATGGCACCTGCGCCGTAGGGCGCGCGGTTGACGTACTGCTCGAGCAACTCCGGCTTGCTGAGCGTCTGCTCGAGGCGGCGCGCGTCCACCATCTCCTTCACCTTGCCCCATGCCGAGCGGGGGTGCGGCTCGAGCCGACGCGCGAGCTGCATGGTGAGCGTGGAGGCGCCGGAGACCAGGTGTCGTGCGCGAACGTCCTGCACCACCGCGCGCGCGATGGCCTGTGCGTCCACGCCGCAGTGCGAGAAGAACCGCTCGTCTTCGGCCGCGACGGTGGCGTCGAGCAGCGCGGGGCTCACCTCGGCCAGCGACACCCAGCGGGCGCGCTCGCCTTCGTCATTCACCGACTCGCGCAGCAGCTCGCCGTGGCGGTCGAGCACCCGAAACGACTGGGAGGGAGCGTCGAGCGCCGCGCGCGGCCACGGGTGGAGCCGCACGTACGCCTCGGTGAGCAGCACCGGGGCGACGACGAGCAGCAACCACTTCGCCTTCACCGCGCCACCTCCACGTCTTCGATGGAGGTCGAGCCGCTGACCTGGGGCTCGTACATCGCCTCGACGCTCGCGGGCGGGCACACGAAGTGACCGGGCGTGGTGGCGCGCGCCAGGTACACCCACTCGTAGGAACCAGCGGGCAGCTCGTCGGCGAAGAACGCCACGCGCGCGTCACGGGTCTCCTGGAAGGACAACACCTCGAGGCCCTTCTCGGTCGCGGGTGTGGGGGCGCCCATCGAGAGGCGCTCCGTGGTGGCGAGGCTCGCGTTCATCGGCTCGAGGCCCGCGGGCAGCTTGTCGTCGACGGCGACGTAGTTGCGCTTCTCGGGGCTCTCGAGGCTGACGCGCACCCTCACCACGCTGCCGAGCGGAATCGGCTTCCCCTCGAGCGGCTGGCCCTCGAGCGTCTCGTAGCTGCGCTTGATCGTGAAGCCATGAGACGCGGCGGCGCGGTTGTCGCCGGTCAGCGGCACCTCGTAGCGAACGCGGGCAGTGAGGTACGTGGGCGCGCCCGTGCGGTCCTCGAGCGCGATGTGCACCGTGCCCGCGGCGGTGTCCTTCACGCCGGCCTTCTCGCCCGACACGGTGTAGCGGCGCACGCTCTTGCCGACCGTCTCGAGCGAAGCCATCGGCACCTTCTCGCCGGCGACGCGCAGCTGCGCCGTGGGAGCGCTGCCCTTCGCGGGTGAGCCGACGAGCCGCGTGATGCCCATGATGCCGTACACGTCTTCCTGCGTGTTCCCCCAGCCGCCACCGCTCAGCTTCCGCTTGAGGAACCCGGTGAGGAACTTGCCGCTCGCGTCGCCGTTGCTGCCGCTGCCCATCGCCAGCAGCGCCGCAGCGTGGGTGCGCAGCGGCGAGTCCATCGACCAGCCGCCCTTGCGGTCTCCCTCATACCAGGCCTGCGCCTCGTCCTTCTTCGCCTGGGTCTGCACCTCGGCCAGCATCGGGTCGAGCAGGGAGCGGTCGCCGCCGCCCTCGCTCACCGTCACCGCCAGCATCGCGATGCCGAAGGCGGTCAGCTTCGAGCGCTCACTCCACAGCAGCGACACGTACGCAGGCTGAGCGCGCTTGATGCGATTGAGCGTGAGCACCACCAGCGCGCGGGTGTCGGCGTCGGCCATCGCGGCGTGCGGCATCTCCTGCGAGATGGAGCCTTCCTTGAGTGACTTCTCGAGGTACTTCGCCGCGCGGTCGAGCGCCTCGTCGGGCACGTCGAAGCCGCGCTTCTTGCCCTCGATGAGCGCGGTGAGGCCGAAGGTGGTGCCGAAGACGTGGGGGCTGTCGCTGCCGGGCCAGTAGGCCAGGCCGCCCGACGAGGTCTGGAACGAGAGCAGCCGCTTGATGCCCGCCTCCGAGAACTTCTTGAGGTCGGCCTCGTTCACCGTCACCCCCATCTCGGGGAGCAGGTCCTTGAGCACCACCAGCGGGTACGCAGTCGACGTCGTCTGCTCGATGCAGCCGTTGGGGTAGCCCATCAGGTAGTCCACGGCGTCCTTCAATTCGGAGAGCGACGAGCTCGAGACCATCACCTCGACCTCGGTGCTTCCCGGCAGGCGCTCCGCAGGGAGCGACACGTCCACGTCACCGCTGGAGCCGGAGATCTGCGCAGAGCGCACCAGCACCCGCTTCGCGCCGGCGTCGAGAATGGGCAGCGAGACCTGCACCTCGTCCGTTTCCTTCCCCAGGCTGACCAGGAAGCGCACCTTCGCGCTCCCGCGGCCCGTCACCTTCACGGGGATGCCGAACTTCACCGAAGCGCCGCCCTGCACGGGGCTGGTCTGCACCAGCTTCGCGTCGCCCGGCGTGAGGCCCTCGAGGGACATCGCGCTGAAGGTCAGGTCGCCCGCCTTCGTGCTGCCGTTGAAGGCCAACGCCTCGATGGTCAGCGTGTCACCCGGGTAGACGAAGCGCGGCAAGATGGGCTGCACCATCAGCGGCTTGCGCACGATGAGCTTCTGCTCGCCGCTGCCTGCGCGCCCCGCGCCGTCCCACGCGACGGCCATCACGCGGAACGTGGTGAGGTTGTCGGGCAGCGTCACGTTCACGCGCGCCAGCCCGTCGGCGCCGACCACCACGTTGGGGTTCCAGTACGCGGTCGACTCGAAGAGGTGGCGCAGGTCGCCAGTCATGATGCGGCGGAAGGTCTCGGCGTCTTCACCGTCACCGCCGGGGAAGAGGGCCTCCTGCCGGCTGCGCCGCGAGTGCACCAGGTCGAGGCGGCCGTCTGCGGTGCGCACGCCGAGGGGACGCGGGCCGTAGAGCTCCTTCACCGGGTCGGGCGTCTGGTGCGCCGTCAGCCCCAGCAGCATCGGGCTCACCAGCTTCCGTACCGCCGCGGCTGCGAGCCTCTCCAGCCCGTAGAGCGCAAGCGCCAGGGCGATGGCAGACGCGGTGTACAGCCGACTGGTGAGCGCCTCGGCCGGGACGAC
>JBILUC010000147.1:0-5690 GCA_044371205.1 Archangium sp. | reverse complement strand
TCGACACCGCGTGCATCGACACCGCGTGCATCGACACCGCGTGCATCGACACCGCGTGCATCGACACCGCGTGCATCGACTCCGCGTGCATCGACTCCGCGTGCATCGACTCCGCGTGCATCAACTCCGCGTGCATCGACTCCGCGTGCATCAACTCCGCGTGCATCGACTCCGCGTGCATCAACTCCGCGTACATCGACGCCGCGTGCATCAACTCCGCGTGCATCAACTCCGCGTGCATCAACTCCGCGTGCATCAACTCCGCGTGCATCAACTCCGCGTGCATCGACTCCGCGTGCATCGACTCCGCGTGCATCGACTCCGCGTGCATCGACTCCGCGTGCATCGACTCCGCGTGCATCGACTCCGCGTGCATCGCGGGCATCAACTCCGCGTGCATCAACTCCGTTCGGCGCGACTTCGTTTGCGCCGGCTCCACCGCGATTCACGACGCGGCGGGTGACGGTGGCGCGTACGCGATCTGCCCTCTCCCCGACCCTCTCCCCCGCGAGGGGAGAGGGAGAAAAGGGACGGAGCGACTTCGCGCCCTTCATGCCACCTCGGTCATCGACGCAATGCGCGACGCCACCACGCGTGCATCGACGTGCGGCAACGGCAGATACCGGGCACCCATCTCGACCGCGAGCGCCTGCGCCTGCGGCCTCGGGCGCGGCGACGTATCGAGGAACAACGCCCGCACCTGCTGCGCTCGCAACGTGCGCGCCGACGACAGCGCATCGTCTTGAGGGCTGCTGCTCCCCGCGCGGCCCACGTTCGCGCGCCCGTCGGTCATCATCACCACCAGCGGGCTGCGACCGCGCCGTCTCGCCTCGAGGGCCAGCGACGTCGCCGCGTCGATGCCCGCAGACATCGGCGTGCCACCACCCCCCGCGAGCTCCGCCAGACAGCGACGCGCTCGCGCCAGAGAACGTGTCGGCGGCAACACCACGCTCGCGCTCGAACCGCGGAAGGCCACCAGCGCGACGTGGTCGCGTCGCACGTAACAGTCGGCCAGCACCTGCTCGACCGCGCCCTTCGCCTCGGCCAGCCGCTGCAGCGCCGACGAGCCCGACGCGTCGACACAGAAGATGACCACGCTCTCGGTGCGCTGCACGAAGCGATTCACGCGCAGGTCGTCGTTGCGCACCTCGACCCGTCGCGAGCCCGCAGGCCGTCGCAGCCGCTGCCACGGCGCGGCCGCGCGCAGGGTCTCGACCACGTTGAGGCGGTCTCCCGGCTGCGGCACGGCGGCGCGGCTGCCCGCAGGTCGCCCGCCCGTCGTCGATGCACGCGCGGCGCCCACCTTGCCCGCACTGCGCGGCCCCGTGCGCTGCGCCCGGCCCGGCGCCAACAGCTCCAGCAGCCCCGGCGGAATGGCGCTCTTTGCCGCCGCCAACACCACCTCGGCGGTCGACGGGTCGTGGGCCTGCTCACCCGACGCACCGCCGCCATCACCGGCCTCGGGCTCGTCGGGAGCGGAGGGCTCCTGTGCTTCTTCCTCTTGCGCAGGAGGCGGCGCCGGCAACCGCGTCGCGCGCGGGCCCAGCACCAGGCGCGCCGCGGCTGCAGCGTCGACGTCGTCGACCTCGGTGCGCTCGTTCAACGCCGCGTGCACGCGCGCCACCGCCACCGCCAACAGCGGGCTGCGCACCGAGGGCACGCCGAGCGCGTCGGCCGTCTGGCAGAGCACTTCGACGCGCGCGTCGGAAATCGTCACCGCCGCGAGCCGCGCCCGGGCCGCCTGCACTCGCGCCGCGTCGGGAACCCGCACCGGCTCGAGACGCGGAGGCACCTCGCGCAGGTCGACCTGCAGAGCCAGCCGCTCGCTCAAGCCGCGCGGTGGCGCTTCGTCTTCGAGCCCTTCATCGAGCGCCAGAACGCCGAGACGACACGAGACCTGCCCGCGCAGCCCCTCGCGCTCGACGGTGAGGTGCCCCCGGTCGAGCGCCGCGCAGAGCAGCGCGCTGACATGCGAGGACAGTCGCTCGGCCATCGGCACCAGCACCACGCCGCCGTCGGCCTGAGCCAGCACGCCGCGCTCGAGCACCACCGCGCCCGTCTTCAAGCTCTCACTCAACGCGAGGCCGCCCAACAGCCGGTCATCGGTGATGTGGAGCGGCAGCCGCACCACCGGCCCCCGCACCGTCTCGTTCAACCACCGGCACACCAGGTCGCGCGCGGGACCCGGCCACGCCTGCAGCCGCAGCCCGCCGAGAACGGCCGGCTCGACCGCGAGCAACTCGACCGCGAGCGCTGCGTCTTCCCAGCGCGCGACGGCGTCGAGGACATCCATCGTCACGCGGCGAAGGCCTCGGTCAGCGCGCGTTCGACCCGCACCGTCGAGCCCACCTCGTCGAGCACGTTGCGGCGCAACCGGTGCCGCAGCGCGAGGGTCGCGACCTGCTTGAGGTGCGCGTCGCTCACCTCGCCGTGGCCTGAGAGCGCCGCGGCAGCGCGGGCGGCGCGCATGAGCGTGAGCTCTCCGCGCAAGCCATCGGTGCCGAGCGCCTGACAGAGCGTCGCCGCGCGAAGAATGACCTGGTCCGAGACCGCGACTTCGCGCACCCGATTGCGGGCTTCGGTGAGGCGCGCGGTGAGGGCCTCTTCGGCCGGCGCCCACTGCGCGAGGAACGCCGCCGGGTCGCGGTCGAACGCCGTGCGGCGCTTGACGACTTCCACCCGGGTCGCGAGCTGGTCGGGCGTCTTGACCTCGAGACACAGGCCAAAGCGGTCGAGCAGCTGCGGGCGGAGTTCCCCCTCTTCGGGGTTGCCGCTGCCGATGAGCACGAAGCGCGCAGGGTGGCGCACGCTGATGCCTTCGCGCTCGACCACGTTCTCGCCCGACGCAGCGACGTCGAGCAGCAGGTCGACCACGTGGTCAGGCAGGAGGTTCACTTCGTCGATGTAGAGAAAGCCCCGGTTCGCGCGCGCGAGCAGGCCCGGCGAGAACGAGCGCTCGCCGCGGGTGAGCGCCGCCTCGAGGTCGAGCGCGCCCACGACGCGGTCTTCGGTGGCGCCCAGCGGGAGGTCGACCACCGGCACGTTGACTTCGGCGGCGACGCGCGGCTCGGTCGAGGTGTGGCACCACGGGCAGCTCGCGCGCTCGCTGGTGAGGTCGCAGTGGTACGGGCAGCCCTTCACCACGCGCATCTTCGGCAGGAGACCAGCCAGCGCGCGCACGGCGGTCGACTTGCCGGTGCCGCGGTCGCCAAAGACGAGCACGCCCCCGAGGCCGGGGTCGACGACGGCGAGCTCGAGGGCGAGCTTGAGCTCGTCCTGGCCGACCAGCGCAGAGAAGGGGAACAGCGCCATGGGGCACCTCAGGTGAAGCAGCTGCGAAGGCGGCTCACGAAACGGCGAGCGCTTGAATCGGTCGGGAGTTCGACGGCTGGCGCTTCTGGGCGCGCCAGAGCCACCAGGTGCCGAGGGCGAGGCCCCCGAAGAAGACCACCAGCGTCTCAGCCTGCAGCATGAGCCATGGCTCGCGGAGGAGGCCCCACTTGCCGACAATCTCCAGCGGCGTCCACGCGACAATCATGGCGGGCACCGCGTAGCGAATCGCCGGGCCCCAGCCCGTCATCTGGTGCAGGCGCCGCACGCAGTAGATTGAGCCGGCGAGGCTGAGCACGAGCACCGCGCGGGTGAAGAGGCCGTGCACGCCGAAGAGCTGCTCGTCGTAGGCCCACAAGAGCAGCAGGTAGAAGCCCCAGACCGTCGTCGTGTACTGGAACGCGCTCCGCGGGCCGTAGTTGTCGATGCGCCCGGAGGTCATCGGGCCGCGCATCGTCGGCACGCGCTCACGCCACCAGAGGAAGATGGTGCAGCGCGAGGACTCGAGGAACAGCAGGTACGCCATGATGAGCGCCAGCGCGCCCCACGTGTACTTGAGCAACACGTACTCGCCGTACACGGCGACCAACTGCCCGTCGACCACCGCCACCGTCTTGCCGATGCCCAGGGTGCGCGCGGCGATGGTGAGGCCGTACTCGACGCCGCCAATCCAGATGAGGTTGCCGCCGAAGATGCCGAGAATCGACTGCGCGGCGTCACCCTTGAGCCGCGAGGTGAACCAGATGAGCCCGAGGCCCAGCAGCACGAGCCCCACCGTCGCGAAGCCGAGGAAGGGCGTGACCGGGAGCGTGTGCAGCGTCAGGGGCCTCCCCGAACGCACCGTCACCAGCCCCGTCATCAACGCGTTCTGGGCTTCAGGTGTGCGCGCCCTGGCGAGGGCCTTGGTGAGCTCCTCTTCCATCGGACGGTCGGTGAGGACGCGCGCCTCGAGGCCCGCCGACGGTTGGGGTGCGGCGACCGCGTGCTCGGCCGAGTTGATGACCACCATCAGCAGGTGGGCTGCGGCCAACATGAACAAGACGAACAGGCTCGTGAACACCGTTCGGAGAAGGGCCGTCATGGCGACGCATACTGAAGTTGACACATGTGTATGTCAAGCCGGCTTGACACTTTGGATCAGCGGTCGTTAGGGTGGCGGTCATGGGTCAGACGACGCCGGGAAGTCATTTCGGGTGGTTGAGCATCGTGCGGCTGGGGCTGGTGCAGATGGCGTTGGGGGCCATCGTGGTGCTGACGACCTCGACGCTGAACCGGGTGATGGTGGTCGAGTTGGCGTTGCCGGCGATGGTGCCGGGCGCGTTGGTGACGCTGCACCACCTGATGCAGGCCTTCCGTCCGCGGATGGGGCACGGGTCGGATCTGGGCGCGCGACGCACGCCGTGGATCATCGGCGGCATGTTGGCGTTGGCGCTGGGCGGTGTGGGAGCGGCCGCGGCGACCGTGGTGATGACGGTCAACATGGCGCTGGGTCTGGCCCTCGGCGCGGTGGCGTTCGTGGTCATCGGCGGTGGCGTGAGCGCCGCGGGCACGTCGTTGCTGGTGCTGATGTCGAAGCGGGTGCACGCCGATCGCCGCGCGGCGGCCGCGACCGTGGTGTGGATGATGATGATCTTCGGCTTCGCGCTCACCGCGGGCCTCTCGGGCAAGCTGCTCGACCCGTTCTCTCCGATGCGGCTGCTGGCGGTGGCGGCGGGTGTTTCGACGGTGGCCTTCGTGGCGACGCTCATCGGCATGTTCCGGCTCGAGGGCGACGCGGTGGTGGTCGAGGCTGACGTGAGCGACGAGCCGCGCCCGGCGTTCCGCGAGTCGCTGCGCGAGGCGTGGGCCGAGCCCGACACGCGCCGCTTCACCATCTTCGTGTTGCTCTCGATGCTCTCGTACAGCGCGCAGGACCTGGTGCTCGAGCCCTTCGCTGGCGCGCTCTTCCACTTCACGCCGGGCGAGTCGACGAAGCTGTCGGGCGTGCAGCACGGCGGCGTCTTCGCGGGCATGTTGCTGGTCGCGGTCGCGACCCAGGCGCTCAAGGGCACGGCGGCCGCGAGCTTGAAGAAGTGGGTGGTCGGCGGCTGTGTTGCCTCGGCGATGGCGATGTCGGGCCTCGTCTATGCGGGCGTGATGGGTGGCACGTGGCCGGTGAAGGAAAACGTGTTCCTCCTCGGGCTCGCCAACGGCGTCTTCAGCATCGCGGCCATCGGCTCGATGATGGCGCTCGCCTCGCAGGGTCGCAGCCGCAGAGAGGGCATGCGCATGGGGCTGTGGGGCGCGGCGCAGGCCTTCGCGTTCGGCGCGGGCGGCTTCCTCGGCACGGTGCTCGTCGACACGGCGAAGGCGGCGGGCCT
>JBILUC010000146.1:0-5759 GCA_044371205.1 Archangium sp. | reverse complement strand
TCGCAACAGTCACACGCCGTGCCTTGCCCGGCGAATTGAGTTTCCCGAGTCCTACGGCTCCCGTCGAGAGGCCTCAGTCACTCGTCGACGGTGATACCGGATATGGCGCGCGAGGGCCCATCTCCGAAGAGCGGCTGACGCGGCTGCCCTCGGGCCTCTACCGCTGGCAACCGAAGCGAGGGGGTGGAACGAGGCTGTTGTTGGCGAAGCCGGTCATGAGGTTCCCCTGGCTCAGCTCGAGAACACCGAGCGAATTAATGAGGAGGAAGAAGAAGAACAAAGCGGGAAACCGGGAGCGCAGGGCTGAGACTGCGGTCGATGGCGTGCTGAGGGGCCCGGGCCGACAGCAGCGAGGGCAGGGCGAAGCGCGTGAAGGTGAGGGAGCGGAAGTGTGGGGAGGCGGAGCGGTGGCGTGACGGCGCTCCGTCCGCAACTCGCGAGCTCGAGCTCAAGGCGCTGGTCGTCTACGGTGGCCGCTTCGGGCCGACGCTCAAGCGCATGGCCTACAAGCAGCTGCCGCGCCTGCGCTTCGAGACCGTGCGTCCCCCGGATGACTGGACGACCCGGCGCCGGTGACTTCGGGCGCTGGACCTCGGACTCACCCGTGGCGTGATGCGCCAGGCGTCAAGCCGCAGCCGCTGGCCTGACGACGCTCAGGCCGACGGGCCGCGCGCGTCGACGGCCCGCTCCAACCCCGCCAGCGCCTCCTCGAGCGAGCGGCCGGTGCGCCCGCGAAATCGCTCGGCCTGGTACGCCTGCACGAAGAGCCGCGCCGCCTCGACGAGCGCTCCGGGAGCCGTCGCCCCCAGCCTGCCGAGCACGTCTGCCTCGGTCTCATCAGCGCGCCGCCAGACCCCGCACCGGCCCAGCAGCGCGTCGTACCGCGCGACGTCGAGGGCCAGCGCCTCGTCCGCTTGCGTGTACTCGCGGGCGCGCTCGAGGGTCTTGCGGCGCCCGCGCCCGCGGCGCAGCCCCCCGACGGCCCCCACGAGGGCGAGCACCCACGTCGCGGGGCTCGTCAGCAGCAGGCCCAGCGCCTCGAGCGGGTGATGCCGCACCAACGACAGCGCGCGCCGCACGATGGACGACGCGCCTTCGAGCAGCTGCCGCGCCCACGAGCGCCCCGCGACGCCCAGGGCCGCGTCGCGGCTGCGCCACGGCGTCGGGTCGAACGTTGCCCAGCGCGCCTCGGCCGGCAGCCAGGCCTCGACCCACGCGTGCGCGTCACGCATCAGCACCACTTCACGGCCCGTCAGCGGGTTGGGCGAAGCGGGCGCGAAGCCCCCGACGACGCGCGCGTGCACGCCGCGGGTCCGCAGCAACGCGGCCAGCGCCGAGGCGAAGTAGGTGCAGTACGCAGCGCGCCGCTCCCTCACCAGCACCGCCAGCGGGTGCCCCGGACCCTCGAGATCGACCTCGAGCGAGTATTCGTGGGCGTTGGCGAAGTGCAGCGCCAGGGCCTCGGCGTCAGCGCGCGCATCACCGGGTGGACCCAGCAACCCGTCGGCCAGCGGGGTCAGCTCGGCGCGCAGCGCTTCGGGCAGCGCCAGCGTCAGCTCGGTGGGCGGGTCGCGCGGTGACTCCGTCTCGCTCCACGACACCTTCAGCCGTCGGCCTGCGGCGTCGTCCAACTCGACGAGCCGGCCTGGGCGCAGCACCACCTCGCCCCCCTCGACGGCCGTCAGCCCCGCGGGCACCGGCAGCCGACGCGACGGCGACGACAGCACCCACAAGGTCGCCTGGTGGTCGCCCCCCCCCTGCAAGGCCGCGCCGAGACGTGAGAACGCCTCTGACGACGTCCACCGCAAGCCATCGAACTCGTCGAACACCACGGTGCGGAGCTTGTCGACCGGGGCGTCGAGCTCGTACAGCGGCGTTCCGTCGAGTTGCTGTCGCTCGGTGCGCCTGACGCTCAGCTCGAACGTCGGCTCGAGGGTCGGCTCCGCCAGCCGCAGCACGGCAGCCATCAGCAGGCCCTCGCTGGCCCGCACGGCCACGAAGAGCCCGACGGCCATGCCCGCTGCCAGAAGGTAGAGCAGGCCGGTGAACACCAGGCCGCTGGCCCCTTGCCGCCACGCGCCCGACTGCGCAGCCAGCGCCCACACGGTGCACACCGCCAGCGCGACGAGGGCCCCGTTCGCCGACGGCGGCATGTCGCGGTGCACCGACAGCACGGCCAACGCCCACGCGCTCGCCCAGGCAGCCGGCGCATTCCGCGCCCCCGCGTGCGCCAACACCAGGGCCATCGACCCCGTCGTCAACGCCGAGAGCACCAACGTGGGGAAGGGGCTCTGGGGGAGCGGACTGAAGAAGCCCAGCCCCAACCCCAGGGCCGCCGCCAACGCCGAGAAGACGATGACCCCGCCGGGCACGACCCAGCGCGGGGTGCGCACCTCGAGCAAGACGACGCAGACCGCCACTGGCCCCGACAACCACCATCGCTCGTGGGCCAGGCCCTGCACCGCCAGCCCAGCCAGCAAGGGGCTCGCGGCGACCAGGCGCGCCGCACGGCCTGACCCAGCAGGTGCGTGCTCGCTCACGACGGCGTGACCCACTCTTCAGCCGAAAACCCCGCAGGTCGCTCGTCACCGCGCATCGCCACCACGCGTACGGGGACCCCACGCGCGCGCAGCGCTTCAGCCACGGCCGCGCGCCTGCCGTCCCACTTCAGGGCCACCAGCACCACCCCCGACAGCTTCGGTGCCTCGGGCAGGAGCTCGGCCTCGAGGGCTGCCGGGTCGAACTGCATGTCGGGCTCGAGCGCCGCCAGCAGCTCCAGGATGTGCTCGACGTGCGCCAGCGCGCGCCCGGCCTGAAGCCGGTACACCGACCGCCCGGCCGCCAGGACGTCGATGAGGAAGTCGCGCCGCGCGAGTGACTCGGCGATGCCCGCCGCCAGGCACAGGCTCTTCTCGAACAGCGCCTCGTCCCTCGCGTTGCGCGCCTCGACGTCCAACACCAGTGCCAGGTGTACGAAGTATTCTTCCTGGTACTCCTTGACCACCCACCGGCCCACGCGCGCCGAGGACGCCCAGTGCACGTCGCGCAGTCGGTCTCCTTCGCGCCACTCGCGGGTGCCCAGGAACTCCGCCGAGTCGCCGACGTGGGAAGCGATGGAAATGCCGCCGGGTTGATAGGTGCGCCCGTTGGGGACCTCGAAGGGCTCGAGGTGCTGGACCCGTGGGTAGACCAGCACGCGATCGGCTCGGCTCGACGCGGCCCCCCACCGCACCAGCCCTGAGGGGAACGCGCTCGCCGCCTGGAGCCGACCCAGCGTGTACGCGCCGCGGCTGACACACCGCAGCTGGAGCGACACCTCGCGCGTCTCACCGGGAGCGACGGTCTCGAGCACGGGCGGCTCGCCGACGGGGCGCAGATCGGCGGGCAGGTTGCGCTCTTGCACGGCCACCAACCTCGCAGTGCGGCGCCCCTGGTTGTGCACGCGCACCCGGTAGGTCATGACCTCGCCGGCGGAGGCGGGCGGCGGGAGCTGACGCTCGAGCTGCAGCCGCGGCCGAAACAGCAGGCCCACCGCCAGGCCTGCCCCCAGCAACGCCGCGCCCGCGCTGAACAACCACACCACCGGCGCCACCACCCCGCCCAGCAGCATCACCGCGGCCACCGTCGTGCCGACCGTCAGCATGCGGCCGCTGGGCGTCAGGAGGCTGCGCCAGGCGTCGTCGAGCCGGCGAAGGAAGCCGTGCTCGAGGGGCGACATGAAGAACGACCAGCGGCGGCGGGCCATGCGGGGCTCGGGCTCTTCAGCGAGGCACGGCGACCGACTTGAGCGCGTCTTCGATCAGGCTGCGCTTGTCTTGTCCCGCGTAGCGCGCGCGGGTGTCGAGCACCAGGCGGTGGGCCAGCACGAACGGCGCGAGGGCCTTGAGGTCTTCGGGCAGCACGAAGTCGCGACCTTGCAGCAGCGCGCGGGCCCGGGCGATGCGGGCAAAGGCCAGGGCGCCGCGGGTCGATACGCCGAGGCGAATGGCGGCGTGGCCGCGCGTGGCGTGCACCAGGCGCACCAGATACTCGCTGACCGAGGCCTCGAGGGTGACGGCGTCGGCGGCGGCCTGCAGCGCGACGAGCTCGGCCGCGGTCGAGACGGGCTGCAGGTGCTTGAGCGGGTGCGCGGCTTGACCCGCGGCGACGAGCTGGTGCTCTTCGTCGGCGCTCGGGTACCCCAGGGCCAGCTGGACCATGAAGCGATCGAGCTGCGCCTCGGGCAGCGGGTAGGTCCCATGAAACTCGACGGGGTTCTGGGTGGCGATGCAGATGAAGGGCGGCGGCAGCGAACGGGTCTCGCCGTCGACGGTGACCTGGCCTTCCGACAACGCCTCGAGCAGCGCCGACTGGGTGCGCGGCGAGGCGCGGTTGATCTCGTCGGCGATGAGCACGTTGGTGAAGAGGGGGCCGGGCCGGAACTCGAAGGTGCCTTCGGCCTGCCGGTAGATCGACGAGCCGACGATGTCGGTGGGCAGCAGGTCGGGCGTGAACTGCACGCGCTTGAAGACGCCGCCGATGCTGCCGGCCAGGGCGCGGGCCAGCGTGGTCTTCCCGGTGCCGGGCACGTCCTCGAGCAACGCGTGCCCCGACGCGGAGACACAGCACAGCAACAACTCGATGGCCTCCCGCTTGCCTCGAATGACCCGCTCGAGGTTGTCGCGCAGCCGCGTCAGCAGGGCACCCGCGGCCTCGGCGTTGGCAGCGGTCTGGGGCGTCGGGGCGGCGCGCATCCGCGGACACTATATGTGCAGCCGGTGGTGGGTCGCGCAATCCGGGAGCCAGCGGCAGAAAGAAGAAGAAGAAGAAGAAGAAGAAGTAGAAGAAGAACAGAGCGGGAAACCGGGAGCGCAGGGCTGAGGCTGCGGTCGATGGCGTGCTGAGGGGCCCGGGCCGACAGCAGCGAGGGAAGGGCGAAGCGCGTGAAGGTGAGGGAGCGGAGGTGTGGGGAGGCGGAGCGGTGGCGTGACGGCGCTCCGACCGCAACTCGCGAGCTCGATGACACGGCCAGACTCAGCTGAGGTGGGGCGGTGGAGGGCGGCAGCAGACGCGAGGGGAGCGCGACGCCCAGCGCGAGGAGGCGGACCTCGGCCTGCTTGCGAGTGGAGTAGAGGCTCCAGCCATGGCCTGGGTCGTGGACGCGCCCTTCACCGATGAGGAGATCGACGCGCTCTACACCTTTCTCCGCGAGGTCGAGAGGCACGCTCGCCGTTCGCCCGAGGGCTCGAGCGACGAACCCACTGCCCTCATCGAGGCCGTGTCAGCGCACGCGCCAGCACGCGTTCGCGGTCAGGGCTGCGGCCGTGTGACGCCCGAATGGATCAGCCCGCCGAAAGCGCAACTCCACCTCGGCCGAGGGACTGATCACCGTGGCGTCACAGCGGAAGGTGGCCCCGCCGCTCGGGGCGCGCAGCCAGTCTTGCGCGGCGGCGCTCTCGAAGACGCCGCTCACCAGCACCAACTGCCGCCACGTCGTCACGAACGGGCGAAGCGGCCGCTCTGCAGCAACGGGTTGCCTCTGCGCGTCGAGGGCGCACGTGCTCGAGCCCACCGTTCCTGCGCACTGAAGTTCGGTCGCGTCTGCGGGGCCGACCCCGAGTTCGACCTCGACGGCGCTTCCCGGAGCGATGGAGTTGGGGCGGAACGGGAGGAGGGCGACACTGCTGATCAGCGTGACTGCGACCAGCAGCCAGTCACCCCTTTCCCCGACCCTCTCCCCTGCGGGGGGAAAGGGAGATGGTGGTGCACTCGTCATCGCC
>JBILUC010000085.1:0-19653 GCA_044371205.1 Archangium sp. | reverse complement strand
GATGCGCACGGCGGTCCTTTCTTCGGTGACGAGTCTCGCAACCCGGAACCTACGAAAACCGACCGTGCGCGTCCTTCTCTCAGCCTCCTACGCGGGGCGCTGCTTCACCCACACGAAGTCGAAGAGAGCCACAAAAGAGACGTGCAATCGGGCCGCCAGCGTTGTCCGTCGAGGACAGAGGCTCATCACGACGAACGGCGCGCGGCCTCGTTGAGCGCCGTCAGGCGCCGGCCCATCGCGCGGTTGAGCTCTGCCTCAGTGCCCAGCACCTGCGCCAGGTGCTCGAGGCGCTTGCGGGTGCGCGGCACGATGACGTCGTCGATGAACGCCAGCTGCACCAGCTCGGCCGTCAGCGCGACCGCGAGGTCCTTCGGGAACTGCGCGGGGGGCAGCTCCTTCGTCGCGAGCGCCACCTCGACCAGCGACTCGGGCAAGCCCCACCGCCGTGCGGTCTCGACGAGCATCGCGCGCTCGGCTGCTGACACCTCGCCGTCGGCCATCGCCAGGCCCGACAACAGGCGCAGACCCTGCTCCCGCTGCGCCGGAGTGGCCGCGCGCGTCCAGTCACCGCCGAGCTGACGACGGAGGGCCACCATCGACTCCGACCACCGCGCGAAGGGCAGCTCGCTCGCCACGCGCCACGTGTCGGTGAAGGGCGCGCCGCAGAACGAGCACACCGGGTCCTCTGCGTCGGTGACGGCGGCGAGGCACTTGAGACAGCGGAAGGTCGACAGGCCAGTCTCGGCCACCGTGCGAGCGCCGTGGGGTCGCTGCAGCACGAACACCGACTGACGCGAGCGCGCGCCCTCTGCGGCCGTGTCAGACCAGCGCACCAGCACGTGCGCTTCGTCATGCACCTCCACGCGGCGCAGCGCGCGCACCTCGACCCCGCCCAGCGTCACCCTTCCTTCGGGCAACGTCGACTGCTCGAGGCCGGAGAGGAACTCGGGCGTGGCGATGCGCGTCAGCTTTCGGGTGTCACCCCGCTGCCGGGCCTCGACCCAGCGCCAGAAGACGAGCGCGGCGCGGTCGGCGAGCTCTTCGAGTGAGAGCGCCGGGTCGGCTCTGCGCAGCGCGTCGGGGTCGAGCACGCCGCCGGTGCGGCTGAGCGCGTGCGCGCCGAAGCTGAACTCGAACAACACCCAGTCGTACGCGCCGGAGTTCACGATGGCCTGACAGTGACCGCAGCGCCCGGTGGCGGCGAACTGGAGCGGCGCCCCGCAGTGGGGGCACGTCGCTTCACCCGGCCCGCGCGCCCGGGATTGCACACCCGGCCGACGGAGAAAGGTGAGTGACCAGGTCTGCTCGCCGCTCGGGGTCAGCAGCGTGACGCGCACGCAGAGGTGGTGGAAGGCGCTGGTGGACTCGTGCGAGGTGATGACCGCTCCCCGGACGCTGCTGCCCCGCAGCAGGGCCCGCAGGTCGTACCCGAGGCGCTCGAGCGTGGCGAGGCGCTGCACCACGCCATCGCTGGCCAGCGCGTGGAGCTCGAGGGACGGCGCGTCGGACACGAAGCGCTCCATCAAGCGCGTGACTTCGCGGAGGAACTGCTCGCGCGAGAACGCGGGGTCGCTGGCCCGCAGGGTCGATTCGGCGACTGCCCCGGCGTCGCTCACCTCGGGCATCGTGAAGCCCGCCGATCCGCGCGCCCGGGCCGTGCGCATGCTGCGCAGCACGAAGACGACGCCGCCGGCCACCAGCACCGCGAGGCCCCCCAGCGAAGCCAGCCCCGCCGGCGCGCCCGACATGATGAGCAACGCGATGACCAGCGCCGGGACGCCTGCAAGCGCGACCGCCCACGGGTTCTGCAGCCCTGGTTCACGCATCGATTACGACCGGGTCAGCAGCAGGTCGTACCCCGCGCGCAGCATCGCGAAGGGCATGGTGGTGGGCAGCAGGTTGAGCACCATGGCGAGGCCCGCGTGCAGGCCCAGCACGGGCAGCGCCGAGCGGAACAGCCGCAGCGGCGCCGAGCTCACCGCCACGTAGCCGATGAACCACAGCCAGTAGTTCACGCTCGTGCCCAGGCCGTGCTGCGCGAACATCTGCTGGAGCGTGAACACGCCGCCCGCCACCAACCACAACCCCAACACCCCGACGTGCGCGACGTACTTCAGCGTGCTCTGCGACTGCGGCGACAGCGACGAGTTCGGTGCGTTCATGAGAAGGAGAATACCCGCCCTCGTCGATACCATTTCGTATCATTTGTGAGCTGATTGATTCGAGCGGGTGATTGACCTCGTTGATTTGTGTTCCGACGCCAGCGGCGTGAACGATACTTCGCGCCACCATGAGCGCTCCCACGACCCGCAAGGTGACGTTGATCAACGGTGATGGCATCGGCCCCGAAGTCGTCGACGCCACGCGCAAGATTCTCGAGGCCGCGAAGGCGCCGCTCGAGTTCGAGTACCGCGACGCCGGCTCGGAGAACGCCAACAAGTACGGCACCAACCTGCCCGACGAGACCGTCGAAGCCGTGCTGCGCACCGGCATCGGCCTCAAGGGCCCCACGGCCACGGGCATCGGCACCGGCCAGCAGTCGGCGAACGTCGCGCTGCGCAAGCGCCTCGACCTCTACGCCTCGGTGCGGCCGGTGAAGTCGGTGCCCGGCGTGAAGACGCGCTACGAGGGCGTCGACCTGGTGGTGGTGCGCGAGAACACCGAAGACCTCTACGCCGGGCTCGAGCACATCGTGGTGCCGGGCGTGGTCGAGTCGCTGAAAATCATCACCGAGAAGGCCAGCACCCGTATCTGCAAGTACGCCTTCGAGCACGCGGTGAAGCACGGCCGCAAGAAGGTCAGCGCGGTGCACAAAGCGAACATCATGAAGCTGAGCGACGGGCTCTTCCTCGATTGCTTCCGGAAGGTGGCGCGCGACTACCCGGGCATTCACAGCGAAGACGTCATCGTCGACAACCTCTGCATGCAGCTGGTGAAGAACCCCGAGAAGTACGACGTGATGGTGATGGAAAACCTGTACGGCGACATCGTCAGCGACCTCTGCGCGGGCCTCGTCGGTGGGCTGGGCATGGTGCCTGGCGCGAACATCGGCACCGGCTGCGCGGTGTTCGAAGCGGTGCACGGCACGGCGCCCGACATCGCGGGGAAGGGGCTCGCGAACCCCACCGCGCTCCTGATGTCGGCGACGATGATGCTCGACTGGCTCGACCTGACCGAGCACGCGCGGCGCATCGAGCAGGCGGTGCTGAAGGTCTACGCCGAAGGCAAGGTGAAGACCGGTGACCTCGGCGGCAAGGCGAACACCGCCGAGTTCACGAAGGCCATCATCGACGCGATGCGCTGAGTCGCAGCGCCCGCACCATCTTCATCTTCTTTCGTCGTCGAATCAGCTCGTCGCGGCTCATGGGCTGTTGATGCCCGCACGCGCTGAAAAGGATCACTCCCCCGCGAACGACGGGCAGGTGGGTGTGAAGAACACCCGGAGCCCACGCCGTGCTTCAGGTGGGTTGCGGGTGTGCGTCGCGCCAGCGAATGATTTCCGCTGCCGCCTGCTGCGGCCCGAGGTCGCCGTGGTTCTCGAGCCTCAGGTGCGGTGACGTCGGCAGCTCCGCAGGGAGGTCGAAGCCGACGACGTCTCGGGCCTCGCCCTCGCGCTCGGCCTCAAGCAGTTCGGGCTTGATCAAGCCCGCACCTGCGTTCGCCGCGTTCAGCTGTTCAGGGCCTGGCGGCGCATGAAGCGCAGCTGACCCGGCAGGAATCCGTTGAGCCGTGGCGCGGCGCGGGTGTTACACCCGGGCACGTCATGATCTCGAAGACCGTCATCCTCATTCGCATCGCGGTCGCCAACATCTTCAGCAGCATGCTCAACGTCTTCGTGGGCATCGTGCTGCTCTTCGGCGCTGCGCTGCTGGTGGTCGGAGGCTCGCTCTTCGCGACGCTCGACGAGGCGCTGAGCAAGAGCATCATCGGGTCCATCAGCGGCCACCTGCAGGTGTACGGCGCGCGCTCGAAAGACCCGCTCGAGCTGTACGGGAAGATTGACGGCAGCGACTCCCAGCTCGCCCCGCTCGAAGACTTCAAGGCGCTCAAGGCCGAGCTGCTCGCGGTGCCCAACGTGGCGCGCGTGGTGCCGATGGGCGCGGCGACCTCGATGGTGGGGAGCGGAAACACCGTCGACGTCACCCTCGAGAAGCTGCGCGCGCTGGTGAAGGCGCAGGCCGACGAAAAGACGAAGCTGCCCCCCGAGGACTACCAGCGCCAGCTCGCCTCGCTGCAGGGCCACGTGAAGAACATGGTCGCCGTGCTCAGCAAGGACCTCGAGCGCGAGCGTGAAATCACCGAAGAGAAAGACCTCGACCAGGACGCGCGGGCCACCCTCGAGCAGGTGCGCACCGAGGCCTTCTGGGCCGACTTCGACGCGCACCCCTTCGAGAAGCTCGAGCTGCTCGAGAACCGCCTCGCGCCCATCGCCGCCGACGGAGACCTGCTCTTCATTCGCTACCTCGGCACCGACCTCGACGCGTACCAGTCGACCTTCGACCGCATGACCATCGTGCGCGGCACGAAGGTGCCGACCGGCCACCGCGGCATCCTGCTGCCGGGCTTCTTCTACGAAGAGTTCCTCAAGCTGCGGAACGCACGGCGCCTCGACAAGATTCGCGACGCGCGCGCGGCGGGCCGGCTGCTGTCCGACGAGAGCGACAAAGAGATGCAGCGCTGGGTGCGCGAGAACGTCAGCCAGACCCGCGAAATCGTGCTGCAGCTCGACGAGCTCGCCACGGCCGAGGTGGTCAAGCGCCTGCAGACCCACCTGGGCGCGACCGAGACCGACCTCGCGGCGCTGCTCGCGAAGTTCTTCGCCGTCACCGACGCGAACTTCGACACCCGCTACGCCTTCTTCTACGCCGAGCTGGCGCCGCTGCTGTCGCTGTACCGCGTGAAGGTCGGCGATCTGATGACCCTGCGCTCGTTCGGCCGCTCGGGCTCGCTGCAGACGGCGCAGGTGCAGGTGTACGGCGTGTTCGAGCTGCGCGGGCTCGAGAAGTCACCGCTCGCGGGCGCCTACGCGCTCATCGACCTCGTCACCTTCCGCGAGCTGTACGGCTTCCTCTCGGCCGAAGCCAGGGCCGAGCTCGAGGCGATGAAGGCCGAGACGGGCGCGAAGGAAGTGACCCGCGAGAGCGCCGAAGCCGACCTCTTCGGCGGCGGCGAGGAGGTGGTGGTCAACACCCGGGCCACCGCCATCGACGACACGCTCGCGGGCACGAAGGCCGGCAAGGGCGCCTCGGTGACGCGGCGGCTGGCCGACACCTTCACGCTCGAGCAGCTCGACGACGGCATGGTGCTGCATGCGGCGGTCGTCTTGAAAGACGGCAGCGAGGCGGCCCAGGTGGCGACGCTCGCCGAGGTCGAACGGTTGATGCTCAAGCGCGCCTCGCCGGTCGACGCCGCGCTGTTGGCCGAGATGAAGACGCTCTCGCAGAACTCGGAGCTCGGCTTTCGCTTGAAGGCCGCGCTCGACGCGGTGCTGGCCCTCGAAGACGCGCGCGCGACGGGCACGCTGAAGCCCTCGGCGCAGGCGTTGCTCGAGCTGCAGGCCGCGCTCAAGGGTGACCGCGCGACGCTCGACCCCGCGAAGACGCAGCGCATCGAGGCCTTCATCGCGAGCGCCCGCCCGCTCACCTTCGCGGTGAGCTGGGGCAGCGCGGCCGGCTTCCTCGGCAACTTCATCGGCTTCTTTCGCCTGTTGCTCGCGGCGGTGGTGGTGGCCTTCGCCTTCTTCGCGCTCATCGTGGTCACCATCGGCATGACCATCGCCACGCTGCAGCGCACGAGCACCATCGGCACCATGCGCGCCATCGGGGCGCAGCGCGGCTTCGTGCTCTCGATGGTGCTGGTCGAGACGGTGATGCTGGCTCTGACCTTCGGCGCGGCGGGCGCGGCGCTGGGGGCGCTCATCGTGAAGTGGCTCCACGCGCGCGGCATTCCCGCGTTCCGCGACGAGCTGTACTTCTTCTTCAGCGGGCCGGTGTTGCGGCCTGAGCTGACCGCGTCGGGCTTCGTGCTCGCCATCGCCGTCACGCTGGTGGTGAGCGTGCTGGCCGTCATCTTGCCGCTGGTGCTGGCGACGCGCGTCGCGCCCATCACCGCCATGCAGTCGTCGGAGGCCTGACCATGCTGTTTCGCATCGCGTTCCTTTCTCTCTGGCAGCACCGGCGCCGCACGGGCGTGTTGATGACGGCCATCGGCCTCGTCACCGCGCTGATGATTTTCCTCCTCGGCGTGGGCGAGGGCATGAACCGCGCGCTGGTCGAGGCGAGCACCACGTTGATGAGCGGCCACGTCAACGTGGCGGGCTTCTTCAAGGTGACTGCGGGGCAGGCGGCGCCGCTCGTGACGCACGCCAGGGAGGTCACCGACGTCATCCGCAAAGAGGTGCCCGAGCTGACCTACATCGCGGCGCGTGGGCGTGGCTGGGCGAAGGTCATCAGCGAGTCGGGCTCGACGATGATTGGGCTCGCCGGCATCGACATCTCCGAGGAGGAGGGCCTCAAGCGCGCCTTGAAGGTGAAGGAAGGCAACATCGACGACCTGAAGAAGCCGAACTCGATTCTGTTGTTCGAAGAGCAGGCGTCGAACCTGAACGTGCGCGTGGGTGAAGCGCTGACCATCTCGGCGCCGACGCCGCGCGGCGTGAACAACACCGTCGACGTGACGGTGGTCGCCATCGCGAAGAGCATGGGCATGATGAGCCAGTTCTCATGCTTCTTGAACGACGCGACGCTGCGCCAGCTCTACCAGCAGAAAGACGACACCACCGGCGCGCTGCAGGTCTACCTGCCCACCAGCGACCTGGCCGAGGTGAAGCGGGTGCAGGCACGGCTGCGGGAGGCGCTGACGAAGGCCGGCTTCCTGTTGCTCGACGACGACCCGCGCGCGTTCTGGTTCAAGTTCGAGAACGTGAGCCGCGAGCCGTGGGTGGGGCAGAAGCTCGACCTGACCAACTGGCACGACGAGGTGAGCTTCGTGGCGTGGACCGCCGACCTGATGAGCGTCGTCTCGTTCGGGTTGGGGCTCGTCCTCCTCATGGTCATCGGCGTGGGCATCATGATCGTGATGTGGATTTCGATTCGCGAACGCACGCGGGAAATCGGCACGCTCCGCGCCATCGGCATGCAGAAGGCGCGCGTGCTGGCGATGTTCCTGCTCGAGGGCGTGCTGCTGGGGCTCATCTCGACGCTGGGCGGGGCGCTGGTGGGCGTCATCGGCTCGGTGGTCCTCAACTCGATGAGCGTGCCGCTGCCGCTGGGCGTTCAGTTCGTGCTGCTGTCGGACAAGCTGGTGGTGCTGCCGACCGCGCAGTGGGTGGTGGCGACGGTGTTGTTCATCACGCTGGTGGTGACGTTGATCAGCGTGGTGCCGTCGTTCATCGCTGCGCGCTTGAAGCCGGTCACCGCGATGCAGCACGCGGGCTGATCCCCGCTTGGGCTGGCAGTTGATCCGCGCGCCGCTCGAGAGCGCCATCGTCGCCACCTGGAAGCTGCTGGGCACCGACAGCGCGCTGCGCGTGCACGGAGAGCTCGTGGGCGGGCACTCCCCTCACCCTGACGTGCGCCGCGTGCCTGAGGTCAGCGCGGTGTGCCAGGCCGCGACACGCGGTGGCAGGCGGTCGACCGTCCGACGCTCAAGCGCAAGCACTCGCGCTTCGACGACGCCCGCTCCGACGGGAGCTCGGCGTGGTCTCCGCGCCCGGCGCTCAGCGAGGCGGAGTGGCGTCAGTTGGTCACGTCGCTGGTGACCCCGGCGCGCGTGGTGGCCGACCTCGAAGGGGTGTCGGCGCTCATCCGCGAGGCGCTGCAGATGGGTGTCCCTGGTGTGAGCGCGACACCGTGATTGCGCTCAGCTCCGGGGTCGAACAGCCTCGGGTGATGGGGCGAGAGGAGCGGAAGAAGAAGCTCGACGAGCACTTCACGGACGTCTGTCGAGCGCTCGCTGAGGAGATGCAGACGCGCCCCGGGTACGTCTCCGACAAGCGTACAGGTCGATTCCGAGCGGCCTCAGCTCCGCGCGCTGCGCGCTCGGGGAGTCGAAGTGCACCTCTCGTGAGGACCGCCTGAACGATTGGCTCTCGGCAAACGCGTGGGTCGACGTGCCGCGCGGCCCGTGGCCCGATGTGGTGTCGCTCAGTGACGGGCTGTTCGGCGTCACCTCCCACGCGCTGGCGATGGAGGTGCTCGCCGACGCCCAGCGTTTCTCTTCGCGCTTCGGCACCGGGGTGCGTCGCGTCGAGTTCGACGGCCGCTCACTCAACCTCGACGACCCGCCGCGCTCGACGGAGCTGCGACGGGAGCTCCTGCGCGCGGTGGTGGTCCCCGCGAACGTGCAGGCGCTGGCTGATCAACTGCTGGCGCGGTTGATCAACACCGGAGGCGGAGACCTCGTCACCGACTTCGCCCAGCCGCTCGCGCTCTCGGTCTTTGGCGCGGTCTTCGGCGTGACCGACGCGTCGGAGTTGCAGGAATTGGGGGTGCTGACCCGCGCGCTCCCCCGCGCGGAGACGGGGCCCGATTTTCACGAGGCGAACCAGGCGCTGCTGAGCTGGCTGCGGGTTCGCGCGCACGAGCCGCGTGCCGGGGCGTTCTTCGAGTTGGGAGCTCAGCTCGCGACGACCGATCGCCTCTTCTTCCGCCGCTTCCTTGCACAGACCGGCTTCGAGTCGACGGCGATGGCCATCGCGTTGAGCGTGGAAGCGCTGCTGAGCGCGGGGTTGCGGTTCGACTCGAGCGAGCTCGCGGCGGAAGAGTTGCTGCGCTTCACGAGCCCGCTCATTCGCTTCATGCGTGAGGTCACGGACGCCACGACGCTGGGCGGGCACTCGCTGAGACGCGGTGAGCGGGTCGCGGTGTTCTTTCCCCTCGTGAATCGCGACGCGCGGGTATTCGAGCGACCCGACGAACTCGTGCTCGACCGCGCGAGGAACCCACACCTGGCATTCGGTCACGGGCCGCACGCGTGCGTCGGTCGTTCCCTCGCACGCGCGCAACTGCAGGCGGCGCTGACGGCGCTCGCAGGTGTCTCACGGCCTCGCGTGGTCACACGAACTCCGCTCCGGAGCGCCGTCACGCGCGGGCTCAACTCGATGCAGGTAGTGCTCGACGACGCCTGATGCAGCGTCGGGCGACTGACACGTTCGTGCTGATGACGCCATGTCGGGGCTGGCCATCGTGATCGGCGCCAGCGCGTAGCGCACCCTACCCCCGAGGAGCGCGGTGCGGCGCTCCGACCCAGTTGTGCGAGGCGCTCTTCTGGCCTGGGCTCGCCTCGAAGACGTCGACCTCGTTTTCCTGGCCTCGGTCAGCCCTCCCGCGCCCAGCTGATGAGCAACGTCACGGGCGAGCGGCTCTTCATCCCGCGGCACCTCCGCGGCTTCGGTGGGCACGAAGCGCGCGTTCTTCATTGCCGAGCGCCCGTGGGCGATGACGAGCGCCCTTCAGGTGGAGTGAGGGATGTCAGTCGTACTCGAAGGTCGTCGCCAGGTAGGGCCGCTGCGAAATGAGGGTGGTGCCCCAGAGGTAGAAACTACAGAGGGCGGTGGTGGTGCTGGAAGGGGGGGGCGACGTCAGCCGCAGGACGAACTGCGAACGGTAGGAGCGCGCCAAACGGTCTGCCCAGTGCGTACGGACGATGTTGGTCACGTCCGCCGTCTTCCCGCCGGGGGCGATGGCGGTGCCAAGGACCCGCGTTGGTCGGGCGCGTCGTTGCCGTGAATCGATTGGCCGGTCTTCCGTCGGGAGCGACGTGTCGCTCCGGTGGCTGGCAGTCGTCTGGTTGATCAGCGCGTGTGCGACGCCCGGGAAGTTGATCAACGGACCGGCGCTGGCGAGCTACGAGGCGACCGATGCGCGCTGCAGCCCCGTCGTGATTCGACGCGCCGCGCTGGGCTCGCGGTGGGGTGAGTTTCTGCGCGTTCGCGTGGGCGAGACCGCGTCGACCATCGTCGGCCAGGCGAAGCTCTCCGTCGGTGGCAAGGCCGAGAAGGAAAAGGCCTTCTTCGTCTCGGGCCGCGACCTCGTCTTCGATGCGCGGTGGACGAATGAGAAGGTCGAAGTGGCCTCGGCGTTGCCGAAGGGCGCGGTGGTGGAGCTCTCTCTGCGCGACCTGACGGCGGCGGCGGGCCCGTGTGCTTCGTTGGCCTTCATCGTCGAGCAGGGGGCGGTGGTGCCGGACGTCGACGAGGCGGTGTGGATTGCCTCGCGCGCGCACACAGCGTCACCCCTCTCCCCGACCCTCTCCCCTGCGGGGGGAGAGGGAGGCAGGGGGACCCCGCGTTTGCAGGGAGGCAGGGCGCCCAGGAAGACGGCTTCGCGGGAGAGCGAGTGGGCCCGGTGGGTCGGGCGGAACGCCGACTTCGACACCGGTGAGTGGGCACCGTGGCCGTATGCGTCGGTGCATGCCGCGCCTACCGTGGGCTCGCCGCTCGCGAAGGGGGCGTGGCTCGCGTGGAAGGTGCAGCCCGCGAGTCGTCAGCGCGTGGCGGATGGGTTGGCTGAGAAGAGGAAGCTGGGCCCGCTCGATTCGCCGGAGAAGATGGCGAAGCTGGTCGAGGTATTGAGGGCGGAGGTGGGCTCGGATGCTGCGGTCGCGGCCACCCTCTTTCGAGGCCTCACCCCGGCCCTCTCCCCGCTCTCGCAGGGAGAGGGAGAGAAGATGACGATGATGCTGGCCACCGCGTTCTCGCTCGGCTGGCCCGTGCCCGACCTGACCGAGCTGACCTCGCCCTTCGGCATGCGCACCCACCCCACGCTCGGCGGAGAGCGCCTCCACACCGGCCTCGACCTCTCGGTGCCCGAGGGGACGCCCATCGTGGCGACGGGGCCTGGCGTGGTGGTGCGCGCGGGCTTCACCGCGGTCAACGGGCGCTTCGTCGTCATCGACCACGGCTTCGGCGTCACCACCGCGTACCTCCACAACTCGCGCGTGCTGGTGAGCGAAGGGCAACGCGTCGCTGCCGGAGACTTCGTCGCCGAGTCCGGAAACACCGGCCGCAGCACGGGCCCGCATCTCCACTACCAACTCGAGCTCGAACGCCAGCCGGTTGATCCGCTCTACTTCCGGCCCCTGGGGCTGACACCCACCCGCACCGCGCGCCGACAGTGAAACGTGCCGCGCCGTACGTCGCTGGTAAGGTGCGCCACCGATGAGAACCCCGTTTGCCTCTGTCGCGGTCGTGGTCTTCTCCTTCTCCAGCGTGGCCTCTGCCGCCGGTGAGGGCGCGAAGACCGTGGCTGAAGCGAAGAAGTCCCTCGACGCGGCCCGCGCGAAGCTCGACGAAGCCATCAAGAAGGCGCAAGTCGACCCGCCCGTCACGGCCGACCTCGACGCCGCGCTCACCGTCATCGAAGAGTTCAAGACGGCCATCGACTTCGGCGCCGCGCGTGAGGCCGAAGACCTCGACTACGCCAAGGCCGCCCTCGCCGCCCGCAAGGAGCTGCGCACCCAGAAGGAATACGTCGACCAGCGCCGCGCCAGGGTGCACATCTTCAACCAGCGCCGGGTCATCGACGCCGCGCTCGCGAAGATGAACGAGGCCGCGAAGAAGGTGCAGGACAAGGAGCCCTCGACCGAAGACTTCGACGCGGCCCGCGCGTCCGTCAAAGAGGTGAAGGCCACGCTCGACCCGGCCCGCCAGTTCATCCCGCAGGACCAGGGCTTCGCCACCTTCGTCACGCAGACCGACGCGCTGCTCGCGAAGACGGGCAAGGCCATCGACGACCGCTTCGTGCTGCTGCAGGCCGACGCCCACCGCGCGAAGGTCGACGCCGCGCGCAAAGAGATGACGACGGCGATGGGGGCGCTCAACAAGAACTCCACCGACCCGCAGTTCGCCACGGCCGACGCCGCGGTGGTCGACCTCGAGAAGCTGCTCGAAGGCGGCAAGGCCCTCGAGTCCGACGCGAAGTACAAGGCGCTCGCCGACAAGTGCCGCGCCGAGGTGGCCGACGCGCGGAAGAAGAAAGACGCGCTGTGGTCGGAGACGGGCCTGCAGCGCCTCAAGAACGAAATCGAGCCTTCGTATAAGGACCTGCAGGCCTCGCTGCGAATCGTGCGGGGCAAGAAGCCGAGCGCTGATCAACTCGCCGAGGCGCGCACGGTGTCCATCATCGTTCGCAAGCTGGTCGAGCAGTTCAAGCCCGAGGCCGAGCGCAGCGAGCAGTTCGCCGCGTACGTCGAGACGGTGAAGGCCTCGCTGGTCGAGATCGAGGCGCAGCTCGCGTTGCGCGGGCTCGACGGCGCCAAGCGCGACGTGCTCGCGGCGCAGCGCAAGGTCGAGCGCCTCACGCCCACCGACGACGACTTCGCCGAGATGAACAGCGCGCTGCTGGTGCTCGAGAAGACGCTCGAGCCGCTCAACCCGAAGGACCCGCTCATCTCGGCCACGGTGCTCGAGGCGAAGCAGCTGCTGCACGACGGCAAGCTCATCGCCACCCGCCGCCGCAACGAGGTCGACGTCGAGAAGCAGAAGGCCGTGGTCGAGAAGGCGCGCACCGAAGCCGCGACGTTGATGGACAAGCTGAGCCAGGCCACCAGCGAAGAGGTGCCCATGACCGAGGCGTCGCTGGCCGAGATTGAGAAGGCGCTGGCGCCGGGCGAAGAGCTGACGAAGCGCGACCGCGGGTACGCCGCCTACGACCGGGAGGTGAAGAAGCGCCTCGAGGCGATGCGCGCGAAGATTGCGAAGCGCAAGGAAGTGCTCGCTGCGCTCGAGACGAAGGCGAAGCTGGTCAACGCGGTGGCGATGGCGAAGACGCTGCTCGAGACCGCGAAGCTGCCGAGCTCCACCGACGCCGAGGTCGCCGCGGCCAGCAAGCAGCTCGACGGCACCCTCGCGATGGTCGAGCAGAACCAGCCCGTCGAGCAGCTCAACGCGCAGTACGCCGCCGCCGCCGAGCGCGCGCGCAACGACCTCCTCCGGTTGCAGGAAGGCCTCATGATCGCGCAGGCGCAGCGGGACCTCCGCAAGAGGACCGGTGACGCACTCGCGGCCGCCGAGCAGGCCTTCGCCACGGCCTCGGGCTCGAAGGACCTGCGCGTGCAGAAGACGAACTACGAGAAGGCGCTCTCGCTCTTCAAGCAGTGCGTCAGCGACGGCAACAGCACCGTCGAGGGCAACCCGATGTTGGTGAAGACGGTCGTCCTCGTCGACGGCGCGCCCAACACGCCGAAGCAGGTCACCACGCTGTGCGGCAAGCGCGCCGATGACACGGTGCCGCTCATCAAGCCCATCGCCGGGCTCATCGCCTTCGATGAGGGCCCGAAGAAGTCGTACGAGAAGGCGAAGGCCTTCATGGAGAAGAGCAAGAAGACCGAGGCGCTCGCCGAGTTCGACGAGTGCACGGCGACGGGCGTGACGCTGCAGTACCGCAACCCCGAGCTGAAGGAGCGCTCGTTCGAGGTCGCAGGCACCACCATCACGCTCAGCGAGCTGACCAAGGTGTGCAGCGCGCAGTCGAAGGCGCTGCGCGGCAAGTAAGCCGGCTCAGTGCGACATGGGGTTGGTGCGAATCCAGTCTTCGATTCGCGCCACCGCCTGGTCGAAGCGCCCCTCGCGCGGGCCGTCGAGCACGTGAAAGGGCCAGCCGCGGCCGGTGAGCAGGCGGCGAAACTCGATGACCATCTGCTGGCGGTGGGCGGGCTCGTCGCGGTCTTTTGGGCCGAGCCACGGCGTCGCATCGTCGAGCAGCAGCGTGAGGCCCGGGCGCTGCGGCTCTTTCTTGATGAGAGTGCCCGAGAGGCGACGGCTCCAGAGGGCGAGCGTGAGGTGGTCGCTGTCGGCGATGAAGAAGCGGGTCGCGCGCGCCTTCGCCTGAGCCCAGGCCTCTGCCTGCCCATTCCAAATCGGGCCGGCGAGCTCTTGCTTCGTTGGCGCGTCGCGACCTTCGGCGCGCAGAAAATCGACGGTGTACTCGTTGGCGAGCGAGGTCTTGAAGTGCTCCCGCAGCTTCCGGGCGAGCGTGGTCTTGCCAGCGCCCTCTGGCCCGACGAGGGAGACGCACGAGGTGAAGGGACCGCGGAGCGCGGGCGCGATGTCGTTCCAGTACTTCCACGGGGCGCGGCGAATCGAAGTGCCGCTGGCGCTGACGGTGGTGCGGTCGACGAGCACGAACTCGAGCTTTGCGAGCTGCGCAAAACGCTCTGCCTTCGGGTCCGCGGCGACCAGCGTGGTGACGTTCTTCAAGTGCGACTGCGCGGAGAGCCATTCGAGCCACGGAGCCCAGAAGCCGTCTCCGTCGGGCTCACCCATGCGACCGACTTCGAGGGCGGTGACCACGCGGCCACAGCTCGGTGCGGGGATCAGCGACTGGACGACGCCGGCGCGAACGGCGACATCGATGAAGTCACCCTTCGTGCCGGCGACGACGAGTTGCACCTTGCCCGACACGGCCGCCGCCGCGCGCGCAAAGAGCCAGGCGTGCCCGCGGTGCACGGGGAGGAAGCGGCCCATGACGAGAGCGTCGCCCGGGCGCTTGCCGGGCCAGTCTTTCGGGCCCCAATGTGTCCGGGCCCAGCTGGCGGGAACGGGAGGGGCGTCGCCTCCTTCGGTGGTGGCCGGAGGCGGGGGCGGAGGCGGCTCGTAGTAGTTACCGCCGTACCACGCGTGGAGTTTGTCGCTGTCGAGGTCGAAGCCCATGCCGCTCCTTTGAGGTCGAACAATCAATCGGTGTGGAGCGATTGACGAGCGGACAGTGGATCCTCTAACGGCGCGTGCAATGAGAAAGTTCGTTCTGCTCGCAGCGTGTCTGGCGGTGTCGTGTGGTGCTCCCATCGAGCCTGGCACTGGGGGCGGTGGTGGTTCCGACACGGGCGGTGGAGCGGCGGGCGGTGGAGCGGCGGGCGGTGGAGCGGCGGGCGGTGGAGCGACGGGTGGTGGTACGACGGGCGGTGGCTCCGCGACGGGTGGTGGCTCCGCGACGGGTGGTGGCTCCGCGACGGGTGGTGGCTCCGCGACGGGTGGTGGCTCCGCGACGGGTGGTGGCTCCGCGACGGGCGGTGGCTCCACGACGGGTGGTGGCTCCGCGACGGGCGGCGGCGCGACGGGCGGTGGCGCGACGGGTGGCGGAGCGGCGACAGGTGGTGGCTCCGCGACGGGTGGCGGCTCCGCAACGGGTGGTGGAGCTGCGACCGGCGGTGGCTCCGCAACCGGCGGAGGAGCGGGTGCGGGCATCGAGCTCAACGCAGGGTGGATTGGCGGCGCCTGCACGAGCGCGGCGAGCTGCAACGCGAGCGGCTTCACCTCGGCGGCGAGCTGCCAGACGAGCAGCTTCCCCAATGGCTTCTGCACCCAGTCGTGCACCTTCACCGGCAGCAGCTACGTGTGCCCCGACGCCACGACGGTCGGCGGCAGCTCAGGCAACACCGTCACCCGCTGCGTGAGCGGCAACGGCCTCGCCCAGTGCGCCGCGGAGTGCGACTTCAACCAGAGCCCCACCGGCTGTCGCCCCGGCTACACCTGCGTGTTGCGCGAGCGATTCATGCAGAGCTCCCGCATCTTCAAGGTGTGCATGCCCGAGCCCGGCCAGCGCTGGCCCGGTGAGGCGGCCCCCGTCAACGACATCGGCGCGGCGTGCGCGAACGACGCGGCGTGCGCGAACAAGTCGTGCCTCGCGACGCCCGGCGGCATGTGCAGCAAGTCGATGTGCGACTTTGCGGGCTGCCCCGCGGGCTCGCAGTGCTTCGGTACGGGCAACGGCCAGACGTCGTGCTTCAAGACCTGCACCGCCGACTCGCAGTGCCGCGTGAGCGAGGGGTACGTCTGCGACACGACGTACCGCGTGTGTCTGCCGGGCACGAATCGCCCGACGTGGAACTCGAGCTTCGGCGCGGGCGACTGCATGGCCGCGTGGGGCACCAACGGCAGCGGGCTGTCGACCTGCGACACGACGAAAGACGACTACGTGGTGGTGCGAAAGAGCGCGCGCAACGTGGCGCTCTGCAACCGCGGCGCGCTGGTGGCGAACTTCGAGGGCGGGCTCGGCTTTGCCCCCATCGGCGACAAGGAGCGCGAGGGCGACGGCAAGACCCCCGAGGGCGTCTTCTACGTGACGTCGCTGCTGCCCAACTCGAGCTACTACAAGGCGTTTCTCATCTCGTACCCCGACAAGGCCGACGCCACGCGCGGGTTGAGCACGGGGTTGATCAGCTCGACCGAGAAGACGGCCATCGACACGGCGCAGAACAACTGCACCACGCCTCCGCAGACGACGCAGCTGGGCAGCTACCTCGAGCTGCACGGGCGCGGCGGCACGAGCGACTGGACGCTGGGGTGCGTGGCCATCGCCGACACGGGGGTCGACCAGGTGTGGGCGGTGCTCGGGCTGCGCGACACCATCGTCGTGCTGCCCTGACGCTGCGGCGGCACCAGCGACTGGACGCTGGGTGTCGCCAACGCGCACACCGGGGTTGAGCAGGTCTGGCAGTTCTCAGCCTGCGCGACACCATCGTGCCCGGACGCCGGCTGAGGGGAGGCCGTGAGGGAAGTCCGGTGACGCACTGCTCGTGCGCTTCGCTCGTCGCCGGCAGCCCTCGACCTCGCAGTGAAATCGTCACTCGTCGGAACGCCGCCGTTCTGGCTGTCGACGGGTTTGCCAGCAAGTCGGGCCAGGGTCGGGTCGGCTTTGCGGAGCGACTCTCACCCATGTTGGTCACACGTGCCTGACCGACATGTGTGAGAGTGTCCTCGGCCGAAGCCGAGGAGCACGCACGGTTTCCGGCGCGGCGAAGAGCTGGGCACACCTGCCCTCGAGGCCAGCTGGCTCCGAGCCCGCAACGACACACGTGCCTCGCTTTGGCCGCGTCTCGCCGCAAGAGGAGTAAGCAGTCGACAGGAGGCCGACCATGCGGCTCGTCGAGATGCTTCAAGAGGGCGGTTGGCTCGCGTGGCTCGCGCTGCTGCTCGGCGTCGGCGGAGCGCTGGTCGGCGCGGTGGCCTTGATGCTGGCGGCCATGAAGTCACGCGCCGCGTTCGGGTTGGGCGTCACGGCGCTCATCCTCGCCACGCTCGCCGCGGGCTCAGGCATCGCGGGCACCCTGTGGGGCAAGCGGCAGGTTGAGCAAGCGCTGGTGTTCGTCGACAACGACGTCGACCGCGACCACCTCTTGCGCGCCGGTCATCGCGAAGCGTCGAACGCGGCCATCGTCGGGGTGTGGGCGGCGGGGCTGCCGTTGTTGCTCGGGCTGCTCGCGGCGGTGCTGGCAGCCAGGTCCACCGAGCCGTCGAGCCGCCGCCAGGGCCTGGAGGCCGCCGTCTCCACCGACGAGAGCTCGAGCCGCTCGGTCGTCGCGCTCGTGTTCGCAGGCATCTCGGCGCTCGCAGCGTCGGGGGCATGGGTGACCGGGCATCGACCGCCTCCGCCGACGCGGTACGACTTCGCCGACGAAGACCAGACTGCCTGGGGCCTTGCCAGCGCGCTCGGGGAGATTGCAAAGCCGACCCTGAGGCAACCGGGCGAAGAACGTGTGCGCGGCTGCCCCGGACTTGCGACGAGGCTCGAGCCGTACTGGGAACCGAGTGAACGCACCGAGTGGCCGCGGAGGATGAAGCCGATTCCCGCGTCGCTCGCAGGGTGGCGCACGGCAGCCGACGAATGCGCGCGACAACAACTGGAGAACGGGGAAGCCGCAGCGTTGCTGACCTCTCCATTGTTGCAAGACGACGCGCTCCACGCCGAGGCAGTGGCGAAGGCGGCTGTCCCCGGCACGGCGGCGATGAACGATGTCGAAGACGAAGCGCCTCCGCCGGCCTCGGCTGATCAGCGGACCCGCATCTCGACCGCGGTGCGCAAGGCACGGAAGCCGGTGCAGGCCTGCTACGAGCGCGGGCTGGTGAAGCAGCCTTCGTTGGAAGGCACCGTCGAGGTGCACCTCTCGATTGCCGCCAACGGCTCGGTGAGTGACGTGAAAGACGTCTCGCCGACGCCCTTCGCAGACCCGACCGTCGTCGTGTGTGTGCTCACGCAGCTGAAGGCCGTGAAGTTCGGCCCCTCACCTGACGGACAACCCGTCGAGGTGCAGTACCCCTTCGCGTTCAAGGTGGCGAAATGAAGAAGACAGCGATGCTGGTGTTGGCCGCCGGGGTGGCGCTCGCGCAGGGCAACCCGAGGTCGGTGCCCTCGACGGCCGCGCGCGATGCGGGTGTGGCGGTGAGCAAGGGCAGCGCCGATGCGGGTGTCACCGCGAGCGCCGAGCCGCTGCGCGTACCGGGTGCGGCGTCGACGGGTGACGTCGAGCGTCTCCGCAAGGACGTCATCGAGCTGCGCGCGAAGGTGAGCGAGCTCGAGCAGAAGGCGACGAAGGCCGAGGCGCTCGCCGCCGACGTCGAGAAGCTGCGTCAGCAGCTCGACACCTTGAAGGGTCGCGTCGACGACGAAGACGAGCGCCGCGCCGCCGAGGAGCGCGAGGTCGCTCGCAAGAAGGCCACCTTCGCGCAGGCCACCAACACGCTGCAGACCGTGTTGACCCAGCTCCAGACGGGTAACACCGCGAACGTCGACGCGTGGCTCCGCACGGTGGAAGGGCAGCTCACCGGCAACGCCTCGCGCCTCGTCTCGTTGGCGCGCCAGTCGCTCGCGACGCAGGACCTGGCGGCGGCGCGCACGTACCTCGGGCTCGCGATGATGGAACCGCCGACGCCGTGATCACCTGATCAGCCGAAGCTCAGCGGGAACAGGTTTGCTCAGCCGAGCAGGTCGCTGAACTTGACCGTCTCGCAACCGCCGCTCGCGCGACTCCGGGACCGTCAGAGCGAACGCAGCCACCCGATGAGCGCCTGCTTCTCGACGACGCTCAGCCCCTCACACGTCTGCAGATGCCCACCCGCCGTCTGCGCCACCGTCGTCACCACCGGGCGCGGCGTCAGACAGAACAGCTGCTCGAGCGACTCGACCGCGCCGTTGTGCAGGTAGCGGCTCTGCCACGCGAGACCCACGAAGCGCGGCGCGCGCACCTGACGCGTCACCCAGCTGGGTTCCCCGTTGAGCCCGCAACACGGGCCGGCGTCGGGCGGCGCGTTGTAGATGTTCGCGTATTCGTCGTCGGTGCCGACCGCGCTGAAGGGCATCGGCGCGCTCTCGCCACTCGGCCCGTCGTGGCAGGTCAGACACCCCTTCGAGACGAACAGCGCCCCACCCTCGCGCACCACCGCCGCGTCAGGCGCCGTCTCGAGCGGAGGCGTGCGCAACGTGCGGATGTATTCGGCCAGCGGGGCCAGCCTGTCGGGCGTCCATTCCGTGGTGCCGGCGCCGTAGAGCACGAAGCCTTCGAGGAAGCGCTCGAGCGTCGGGGTGCCCCCGTTCCACGACAGCCGCTCGTGCGGCATGTTCGCGCGCAGCCGCTGCGCTGCGTCGGGCAGGTTCCACAGCGAGAGAATGCGGCTCACCGTCCACACGCCGTCGTCGACCGCCGGCTTGGCGAGGAAGTCCATCGTGCCGGTCTCGAGCGCGAGGTACTGACCCTGCTCGGCCACGGTGAGCTGGCCCCCATTGCCCGCGCCCAGCAACTGCAACCCGACCAGCCCCGCCTCGACCGAGTAGCTCGACTGCGCCTTCGCCTGCGTCACGTACGGCCCCAGCTCGGCGCGAAGGTCGGCGTGCACCTTCGTGTCGTTCGCGTTGAAGCCCAGCGACAGCGGCGCGCCGA
>JBILUC010000006.1:0-209881 GCA_044371205.1 Archangium sp. | reverse complement strand
GCCCATCGCAGAGCCACCACCAACGGGACTGCCGCCACCCGCGCCGCCGTCCATTGCAGAGCCGCCACCGACGGGAACACCGCCACCCGCGCCGCCGCCCATTCCGGAGCCGCCACCGACGGGACTTCCGCCACCCGTGCCGCCTCCCATTCCGGAACCGCCACCAACAGGTCCGCCGTCGCTGCCCGAACCGCCGCCCATCGCAGAGCCGCCACCAACGGGGCTCCCGCCACCAGCGCCGCCACCGACGGGTCCGCCGTCGCTACCCGAACCGCCGCCCGTTGCCGAGCCGCCACCAACGGCACTCCCGCCTCCCATTCCGGAACCGCCGCCAACGGCACTCCCGCCACCACCGCCGCCTCCCATCGCAGAGCCACCACCCGTCGCGCCCGCGTCACCGGCCGAACCACCGCCGGTCGCGGAGCCGCCACCCGTCGGGCCCGCGTCACCGCCGGAACCGCCGCCCGTGGCGGAGCCGCCACCCGTCATGCCCGCGTCACCACCCGAACCGCCCCCCATCGCGCCCGCGTCACTGCCGCCCGTTCCCGCATCGGATCCGCCACGCGACTCGGCGATGAAGCCGCTCGAGAAGTGCGTGACGGTCGCGCGCACGACGTCGCCCGTCTGCGTCGAAGGCAGCTCTTCGTATTCAGTGCTGCTGCCTTTCTTCGTCCAGAAGATCGCCAGCCTGCTACCGCCCGGCGCCGTGACCTTCATCTCGATCGTCACCGGCACCTCGAACTCGAGCCCTGCAGGCTCGAACACGAACACGGGTGAGAAGCTCTCGTAACGCTCCGGTGCCGGAGTCGTCGACGAGGTGATCGAGATCATCTGCCCGCCCGGCAACGCGCCCGCGGGAACCTCGAGCTTCGTACCCTCGAGCTCAATCGCGCCGCCCGACGCGCTGATCATCCGCGTCTCGGTCGCGCCCGTTCCCGTCGGGTTGGGCAACTCCTCGGACCGACACGCCACCATCACCAACACGCCCAGCACCACGACTCGCGCCGCTGACTTCTTGATCAAGAGCCCCTCCCAGTTCGTTGACGCCTCAACGAGTCGACAGATTAGCGACCGCGAGCGCACCGCCACAACGTCCATCAGGCCCTCCCTCCTGAAATCGAGGGAGGGCCTGTCGGTCTTCAGCTCACCTCGCACCACGTGACGGAGGCCGAGACGCAGTGAGGGGTCGGCCTGCCTGCCACCGGTGCACCTCTCGCGCTCGACGGGGTCGCGACGCTGGCGCGCAGGGCTGACACGCTTCGATGCACGCCAACCCGATCAACCCGAGCAACAGGAGCACCCCGACCCGCGCGCTCACGCCGCCTTCTCGAGCGCCTCGTCGAGCTTCGGCGCCGCCTGCGCGACGAGAATGCGGCTCGCGAGCTTCTCGAGCTCAGCGGGGTGTTCCCTCATCCACTCGATGGCGCGCTCGCGGCCCTGGCCGATGGCCTCACCGTCGAGCCGGAAGTGGCTGCCGGACTTCTCCACGAAGCCGTAGTGCACACCGAGATCGATGGCCTCGCCCGCACGGCTGATGCCCTTGTTGTAGACGATATCGAACTCAGCTTCCTGGAAGGGTGGCGCCACCTTGTTCTTCACCACCTTCACCTTGGTGCGCGTGCCGAAGACGACGTCGCCGTCTTTGAGGTTGCCCGCGCGGCGGATCTCGCAGCGCACCGAGCTGTAGAACTTCAGCGCGTTGCCGCCGGTCGTGGTCTCGGGGTTGCCGAACATCACGCCGATCTTCATGCGGATCTGGTTGATGAAGATGATGCACGTGCCGCTGCGGCTCACTGCGCCCGTCAGCTTGCGCAGCGCCTGGCTCATCAAGCGAGCCTGGACACCCATGTGCGCGTCCCCCATCTCGCCTTCGATCTCCGCCTTGGGCACCAGCGCGGCGACCGAGTCGACGACGATGAGATCGATCGCCCCCGAGCGCACGAGGTGCTCGGTGATCTCCAGCGCCTGCTCGCCCGTGTCGGGCTGGGAGATCAACAGCTCCTCGACGCGCACCCCCAGCTTGCGCGCGTAGCTGACGTCGAGCGCGTGCTCCGCGTCGATGAAGGCCGCCACGCCGCCCATCGCCTGCACCTGCGCGATGGCGTGCAGCGTGAGCGTGGTCTTGCCCGACGACTCGTTGCCGAAGATCTCCACCACGCGCCCGCGTGGCAACCCGCCGACCCCCAGCGCGCGATCGAGGCCGATCGACCCGGTGGGGATCACCGCCACCGGCTGGACCTCCTGCGCATCACCCAGCTGCATCACCGCCCCCCGCCCGAACTGCTTCTCGATCGCCTGCACTGCCGTCGCGATCGCCTTCAACTTCTCACTCACCTTGCTCATCGCCCTGCCCCTTCCGTTTGCGCGGCGGAGAGAAATTCTCCGCGGCGTCATGAGGGCTCGAGCAACGCGCGTGCCTGCCCGTTCCCGAGCGGAGCGTGGCCGCCGACCGTCTCATTCCGCGTACGGCACAGAGACGCTCCAGTGGTTTTCCCGAAGCGCGAGAGCGTGCCAAGGTCGCGCGGTGCTGCGCGCGCTGATCGTCACCTTCGTGGTCATCGCCGCCAGCGGGTGCCTCGACGTGTGCAGCCGCGCCGAGCTGATGAACGGCGCGTACCCCAAACGCCACCGCGCCTGCTTTCCCGAGGGCGCGCTCGGCAATGCCCCCTTCGACGGCGCGCGCTGCGACGAGTCGATGAAGGTGTGCAGTGAGGGCGAGGAGAGAGCACTTCAGGCGTACTTCGACTGCCTCGATCGCCTGCCGGTGTGCACGCCCGAGACGAAGCCGCAGTTCAACGAGGCCGTGCTCGCGTGCGCGTCGGGCATGCAGGCGCTCAGCCCCGGCTGCTTCGTACCGTGAGCTGAGCTTTCAGCGCGTCAGATGCCGTGCTCGGTCATCCACCGCTCGGCCTCGATGGCGGCCATGCAGCCCGTGCCCGCCGCGGTGATGGCCTGGCGGTAGGTCGAGTCGCTGACGTCACCCGAGGCGAACACGCCCTCGATGCTGGTCTTCGCGGTGCCCGGCTGCACCCAGAGGTAGCCGTTGCTCTGCAGCTTGAGCGTGTCCTTGAAGAGATCGGTGGTCGGCTGGTGACCGATGGCCACGAAGACGCCCTTCGCGTCGACCTTCTTCGAGTCACCCGTCTTCAGGTTCTTCACGATGGCGCCGGTGACGCCCTTCGCGTCGCCCACCACCTCTTCGATGGCCGAGTCCCAGATGAACTTGATCTTCGGGTTGTTGAGGGCGCGGTCCTGCATGATCTTCGAGGCGCGCAGCGAGTCGCGGCGGTGCACCACGGTCACCGAGCTGCACATCTTCGAGAGGTAGTTCGCCTCTTCCATCGCGGTGTCGCCGCCGCCGACCACGATGACGTCGGTGTTCTTGAAGAAGAAGCCGTCGCACGTCGCGCACGCCGAGACGCCGCGGTTCATGAACTCGTTCTCGCCCTTCACGTCGAGCCACTTCGCCGAGGCGCCGGTGGCGATGATGACGGTCTCGGCCAGGTACTCAGCCGACTCGCCCTTCACGTGAAACGGGCGCTTGCTCAGGTCGAGCTTCACCACGTTCTCGAGGTGCACCACGGTGCCGAAGCGCTCGGCCTGCTTCTGGAAGCGCTCCATCAGCTCGGGGCCGGTCACCGACTCGGGAAAGCCCGGGTAGTTCTCGACCTCGGTGGTGATCATCAGCTGGCCACCGGGCACGCGGCGGGCGTCGTGTTCCGAGGGGCCACCGGCGAAGACCACCGGCGAGAGGTTGGCGCGGGCTGCGTAGATCGCTGCGGTGTACCCGGCAGGACCCGACCCCACGATGACGACCTTGCGCGTTTCCATGACGTCTCCTGTTGGCGTGCTAGGAACTAACTCTGATGGACGTCGAAATCTTGAGAAAAGTCGCGCTGTTCGAAGGCATGACCTCCGCGCAGCTGCGCAAGCTGGCCGCGGCGCTCAAGGAGACGAAGTTCCCCGGAAGCGCGCACATCTTCAAAGAAGGCGAAGCCGGCACCTCGATGTTCATCATCGTCGAGGGCAAGGTGCGCATCAGCAAGATGGTCCCGGGCATCGGCGAGGAAGCGCTCGCGATTCTCGAGCGCGGCCAGTACTTCGGAGAGATGTCCCTCATCGAAGAGGGCCCCCGCTCGGCCGACGCCATCGCGCACACCAGCTGCCTGCTCTACGAGCTGTCGCGCGAGAAACTCGACGAGGTGATGTTCACCGACAAGGAACTCGCATCGACCTTGCTGTGGACGTTCGTGCGCACGCTCAGCTCGCGCCTGCGCGAGACCAACGACAAGATCCGCGCCTTCTTCGCGCTGTCGTCGTTCGGGCCGCGCTGACCCTCAGCGACAGGTGCCGCTCTGGCAGCTTGTCGAAGGGCCGCAGGTCGTGCCGCACGCGCCACAGTTGTTGCGATCGCTCTGCAGAACGACGCACGTGTTGTTGCAGCAGGTCTGGCCCTGGCCACAGTTGCAGCCGCTGCTGCTGCTGCCGGCGGTGCACACCGAGAGCGACGAACACTTCGACACGGTGTTGATGATGTCGAGGAAGTCGTTGCAACGCGTGTTGTCGATGGACTTGAGGCAGCTCTCGAACGCCTCGCCGTTGACCTTTCCGTCGCAGCGATCGGTGGGCCAGGTGTTCTGAAAGTCAGCGCGCTTGTCGGTGACGCACTCGGCGGGCGTGGCGTAGCGCTGCCCGCTGCCGATGTTGCCGCAGCGCTGCTCGTAGGCGCAGGTTCGCTGGGCGCCGACTTCACGCGCGTCGACGACCGACAGGCAGCCGGAGAACAGAACGAAACAGCCACTCGCGACGAGGAGGATTCGGTTCATTGCGGCGGTGCACCCTACTCGCTCAAGTCCCGCTTCGGGAGAGACCTTCTTCCGCCGCGCGCAACCACTGGGCGCGATCGACGACGCGACAGGCGACGGCGAAGCCCATGTCCTCGTCGGTGATGACGTCGCGGCCTTCGAGATCGGCCCGGGTGCGCGACATCTTCAAGATGCGATCGTGGGCGCGCGCGGTGAGCCCGAAGGTCTGCACCGACTGCTCGAGGAACGCCGTCGCCGGCGCAGTGGGGCGACAAAACCGGTGCAACAGCCGCGGCCCCATCTGCGCGTTGCACAGCACGCCGGGGTGTTCGCGAAAGCGGTGCGCCTGCCGGTCACGGGCCGCCTCGACGCGGTCGCGGTAGTACGCCGAGGGCTTTTCCCGGCTCGCGCTCGCGCTCAGCAGCTTCACGTTCACCTGGCGCGTGTTGAGTGTGACGTCGAGCCGATCGAGCAGCGGCCCCGAGATGCGCGACATGTACTCACGCACCCGCACCGGCTTGCAGGTGCACTTGCGCTCGTTCTCGTTGAAGAAGCCGCAGGGGCACGGGTTCATCGCGGCGAAGAGCATCACCTGGCACTGATAGGTGACGTGCTGGTTCGCGCGGGCGAGCCGCACGACGCCCTCCTCGAGCGGCTGGCGCAGCACCTCGAGCACGTGGCGGCGAAACTCGGGCAGCTCGTCGAGAAAGAGCAGTCCACGGTGCGCCATCGAGAGCTCTCCGGGGCGCGTGAGAGGTCCGCCTCCGACGAGGCCGGCGTCGCTGATGGTGTGGTGTGGCGCGCGGAAGGGTCGTTCGCTCACCAGCGACTGGCCGTCGGGGAGCAAGCCCAGCACCGAATAGATGCGCGTGACCTCGAGCTGCTCTTGAAACGTCATGCGCGGCAGAATTCCCGGCATGCGGCGGGCGAGCATCGTCTTGCCCGAGCCCGGAGGCCCGCACAGCAGGATGTTGTGCCCCCCTGCGGCGCCCATCTCGAGCGCGTCTTTCACGTCTTCCTGACCGCGCACCTCGGCCATGTCGAGCGCGCTCAGCTCGGGTGGCGCGACGACGCCGGGCTTGCGGCGATCGTACGGCGTGATGGGCGCCTCTCCGTTGAAGTGCATCACCGCCTGAGAGATGGACTCGACGGGCAACACCTCGATGCGGTCGACGAGGGCGGCTTCACCCGCATTGGCGGCGGGCACCATCACCCCGCGAAAGCCGTGGTCGCGGGCAGCGAGGGCGAGCGGCAAGACGCCGCGAATGGGCTTGAGCGCTCCGTCGAGCGCGAGCTCACCGCCGAAGAGCCACTGGCACAGCGGGTCAGGCTCGAGCAGCCCCGCCGCGGCCAGCACGCCGAGCGCGATGGGCAGCTCGAAGGTGGCGCCTTCCTTCTTCAGGTCGGCGGGCGCGAGGTTCACCGTGATGCGCTTCTGCGGGAGCACGAAGCCCCCGTTCTTGAGGGCCGAGATGACGCGCACCTTCGATTCCTTCACCGCGCCTTCGGGCAGACCGACCACGTTGAAGAACGGCATGCCCAGGGACATGTCCACCTCGACCTCCACCACCACGGCGTCGACCCCCATCAGGGCGCCTGACTTCACACGAGCGAGCACGTGACCACCTCCTTGCCAGAGCAGCGAGCAACGCCCGGGCCGAGCGCAGCTCGCGGGCGGAAGCGGCAGGGGTCGCGAGGGCCTTCGCGGAACCTGAGAATGAGGTGGTGCAGCGGCGCTCGTCCCGTTGCGCGGAGTGGAGTCTGCCAACCGGGATGAATCCGTGAGCGCCCGGCGTTCGTTCCGAATCGAGTCAGCGAACGTCAGGACTCGAGTCGCGATGCTCGCGGGGGGGCGCGACGGTGTTCTTCGCTCCAGTTGCGGTGAACGACAGGCCCGAGCTCTCGAGGAGCACCGCCGCCAGGATGAAGGCGCCCCCCACCAGCTCGGTGGGGCCCGGCCAGCCCAACCCCACCGCTGCCGCGACGGCGAGCGCGAAGACGGGCTCGAGTGAATAGATGACGGCGGCTCGCACCGAGCTGAGGTGCTTCTGCGCCCAGACCTGCAGGCCGATGGCGAGCGCGCTCGCGAAGACGCCCGTGAAGACGACGCCAAACCACACCGTACCGGTCGACTCGAAGCGCCGATCCACGAAGGGCAGACAGAGCGTCGAGAGCACCGCCACCACCGCGAGCTGAATCGCCGTCAGCGCCATGGGAGGGACCCCCTCGGCCACCTTCGACGTCGCGGCGATGTGAACTGCGTAGACGACGGCGCACCCCAGCGTCAGCGCATCGCCCACTGGCAACTCGCCGCCCCACGTCACGCCCGTCAACCGCTGCAGCCCGATGAGCGCGAGCCCCGGCGCAAGGAAGGAACGGAGCGGCGGGCGCCTGCGCTCGAGCCTCCACGCCACGAAGGGCACGAAGATGACGGTGAGCCCCGTGACGAAGGCGCTGCGCGAGGGCGTGGTGTGCTCGAGCCCCAGCGTCTGGAGCAGGTACCCTCCGAAGAGCAGCATGCCGAGCACCAGCCCCGGCCGCACCGCGGCGCGCCAGGCCGCTGCAGCCGGCGTCAGGCGCCACGCGATGAGGGCCGCGCACACCGCCCCAACGGCGAAGCGCAGCGCGAGAAAGGAATACGTGTCGGCCCCGGCGAGGGAGTCCTTCACGGTGACGAAGGTGCCGCCCCAGATGGCGGTCGCCAGCAACAACGCGCCGCTCGCCAGCCCGGGACGCGCGCGCTTCACGCCACACGCTCCCGCAGGGTGGGGCCGGACCACGTTCCAGCTCGCGGCGCTCCCAAGGTCACCGAGCACCGGCCCTGTGCGCCCATTGGCCCGACGGCGCGCTGCGGACCCGCCCCTCGAGCACCTGCGGGGTCGGGCCGGCACGTCGCGCGAGGTGGGTGGCCCGCTGAGGTCGAAGGCGCTCGCCGGTCGCGCAGGGGACTCGGCGGTCATCGCGAAGGTGGCGCTGGGGCGGCGACCTCCACTCGATTGCGAAGCTGAGCGGGGCGCTCACTGAAGTCGGCCCCGCGCCGCACGTCGGGAACACCAGCAGCCGTGGCTGGGGTCGGACCCTCTTCACGGGTTCGCGGTCGCCACGGCGACGGTCGCGCGCGCGCCCACGCTCGGCCACTCGACGGCGTTGCGCCGGCCGTCGACGGTGCGCCGCGCCTGATAGGGCTGACACTCGCGTGCGAGGAAGGCCTTCTTCCACGCCGAGAAGTGAGCACCGGCCTTCCACGCGTCCATCGCGGCGAGACCGCCTTCGGGCCCGCACTGCGCGAGCATGTATTCGACCCACGCCCAGCGCGCGCTGGTGGGCCGCAGCTCCGCGCGCCCGCGAAGCCCCTTGCGCAACCGCTCGAGCCGCTTCTCGACCACGTCGATGCCCGCGAAGGGCGCACCGTCGAGCGGCGTGTTGCGCTTGGCCGCGAACGGCGCCACGCCCAACGAGGTGGGGAGAATGCGTGAGAGCTCGAGCGAGAACCGAATCAGCTCGTCGATGTCTTCGTCGTTCTCGGTCGGCAGCCCGATGACGTTGTAGACCTTGAGGCGGTGAATGCCGACGGCCTTGGCGAGCTCGGCCGCGCGGACGATCTGCGCTTCGCTGTGCTTGCGATCGACCAGGTCGCGCAGCCGCTGGCTCGGCCCGTCGGACGCGACGGTGAGGCTCTTCGTGCCGCCGTCTTTCAAGGCCTGCATCAGCGGCGCGGTGAGCCGGTCTGCGCGCAACGAAGAGACCCCCACCTCGCGGCCCGAACGCACCAGCGTCTGCAGCAGCTCGACGATGCGCGGGTGATCAGTCACGGCGGCGCCCACGAGGCCCACGCGCTTCGCTTCAGGCGGCACCAGCTCGAGCACGCGCTCGGGCGGTACGGTGCGCATGCCGCCGTTGGTGGTGCGCCGCATCACGCAGTAGTGGCACCCGCGCGAACACCCGCGCTCGGGCTCGATGAGGAACATGCTCCGCAGCTCGGTGTTGGCGGTGATGATCTGCGAGCGCGCCGGCAAGCGCGCGTCGGCCGCCTTCGCCACGAAGCCGCGCGTCGATTCCCTCGAGAGGCCGGGAACGCGGAAGCCCGGCATCGCCGCGAGCCGTTCGAGCACCGCGCGTTTGCCGCCGCCGGCCAGCACGGCGTCGAGCAGGGGCGCGATGAGATCATCGGCCTCGCCCTGAACGAGCACGTCGACGAAGGGCTCGAGGGGGTCGGGGTTGCTGAAGGTGAGCGGGCCTCCCGCGACGACCAGCGGGACACCGTCGCCCCGCTCCTCACGCAAGAGCGGCAGTTCGCCCAACGAGAGCATTTCGAAGAGCCCGGTGAGCTCGAGCTCGTACGCGACCGAGAACGCGATGAGGCCGAACTCACGCAGCGGTCGCCTCCGCTCGATGGACAGCGGGGGCAGGCGCGACTGTTTCCACGCCTCGACGTCGTCGGGCAGAAAGAAGCGCTCGGCGCTGGCCTCGGGGTGCGCGTGCACCTCGCGGTACACGGTCTGAAACCCCAGGCTGCTCATGCCCACGTGGTACGGGCTCGGGTAGCAGAGGGCGACCTCGAGCTGCTTGCGCCCCATCAACGCGCCGACTTCCCCCTCGGCGAGAGACTCGAGCGCGGCGACGAGGGTGCGGGTGGGAGAGTGGCGGGTCACGGGAAATGAAAAGCCCCCGCTCCAGGGGAGCGGGGGCTCTCTAACGCCAGCGCCGGCTCGAAGTCGAACCGGGCGAGCGAAAACCGGTTACTTCAGGGTCGTCACGTCGACACCGGGCACGCAGACCTCGCGCACCGTGTCGCACTTCGACTTGAAGTCAGGGTTGAGACCCGAGCCGAGGAGGCGGCCCGCGTCGAGGTCGGCGGTCGGGTCGCAGTCGGAGTCGGCCTCGCAGTGCACCTCAGGCCAGAAGCCCAGCGCCTTGAAGGTCGCCGTGCAGGCACCCTCGGTGTACTTGATGGTCGAGGTGAAGGCCGTACCCGGGACCTTGGTGGTCGAGATGACGTTGAAGTTCTCGAACTCGAGCCTGTAGGTGACGGCGGGCAGCGTGGTGGTGGCACCGCCAACAAGCGTCAGGTCTTCGGCCTGGAAGTTCTGCACGCCACCCGTGAAGTTGGTGACCGGGCAGACACCCGCCGTCGGGAACTGCGGCATGTTACCAATGGCGTTCAAGTTCTTACCGTCTGGGTCGGCCGGGTCGACCCGGCTGATCGAGTCGGGCACAGCGCCGCACTCGTTGGCGAGCTCGACCTCGAAGGTTTCGGTGCCGCCGTCACCCGGATCGAAGCTGACCTCACCCACGTCGGCGTCGACTGGAACAACGGGGCTGCCGTCGTTCAGCTCGATGCCACCGTCGCTGCGCAGGTTGACGCACGAAGCAGACGGGTCGTCTGCGCCCTGGCAGTCTTCCTCGTTGGCGCAGTCGTTCGAGTCGTCGACGTTCTCAGAGAACGTGTAGCCGAGATACGGGTCGACGACCGGCGACGCCTTGACCGCGACAGTGAACGACCCGCCGCTGGCCTTGGTGCGGAAGCGTTGCAGACCGACCTTCAGGTGGTCGATGTCACCGCAGGTACCAGTGGCGCTCTCCTTGGTGAGCACCACGTAGTATGGCGCAAGGCCGAGGGCGGCGGAGGTGATGGTCACGGAGCACTCCGGCAACGGCTGAGGAGTGCAGGCCTGCACGGTGAAGCCAGCAACGGCGCCGGCCAGACCCATGAGTGCGATTCGGAGACGATTGGTGTTCATGACGATGTCTCTTTTCTTTCTCAGAAGCTGAAGCGGATACCGAAGCGCACCGAGATGGGCGACTGGTAGGCCGTCGGCTGCTTGAAGTTCGAGTTGAGCTCAGAGCGGGTCAACGGGATGAACTTGCCGTCGTCGTCCTGAGACGAGGTGAGGATCGCGGTGTTGTCGCCCGTGCACTGCGGGTTGGCGTTGCCGGCGAGGCAGGCAGCCTTCTGCGGATCCTTGTCGTTGGTCTGGAAGGGGAGCACGTCGGAGTTGGTGATCGTCTGATCAACGCCCGTGACCGCCTGGAAGTTGAACATGTTGAACACGTCGGTCGAGAACTGAATGACGTTGTCCTTCGTGATGCGGTAGCTGATGCCGAGCTTCGCGTTGATCGCGTGGCGCCAGGGCAGACGGCCGGCGGCACCGCGGGGCAGCACGAACACTTCGTCAGGGCCGTAGAGCGGGTGGCTGCCGAGGTAGTTGATCGGCGCGCCCGACCGACCTTCGTAGGTCAGGCCGGCGACGATCGAGAACGAGTTCGTGATCTGGAACTCCTTCGCGGCGTAGGCCTTGATGAAGTGGTTGCGGTCGGCGTCAAGCGGGCCCGTGCGGTTGGGCAAGAGCGACACGAGGTCGAAGTCGGCGTTGATGTTCGGGTCGAGCTGGCCCGTCTCAGGGCGGAACAGACCGTTGTAGTTACCGCGCAACGAGCTGAACGTGTACGACAGCTGGGTCTGCCAGCCCTCGCTGAGGGCCTTGGTGAACGACACGGTGACCGCGTCGTAGTCACGAACCGCCTTCGGGAACGACGCGCCGAGGCCGTAGCCCGGGTTGCCGATGAAGTAGGTCGATGCCTCGTCGATCGACATGTCTTCGATGACGTAGTTCATCCACCGGCGGGTGTAGGTCGCGCCGATGCGGCCGTCGGAGATGATCTCGTACTCGCCGCCGACCGTGATCTCGTCGGTGCTCTGCGCCTGGAGGTTGGGGTCGACCGGGGTCTTGCCGGCGCCCGTCTGGAGGCCCGACGCGTTGGGGTCGTAGTCGCCGCCGTTGACCGCGTTGATCTGCGCGATGTTGCGCGGGTCGAGGCACTCGTTGCTGGCCTGCGCGATGTCGGCGAGCGGGTCACAGCCGGAGTTCATGGGCTGCGCGAGCGGGTCGCCCGGACGGCGGCGGCGGTTGAACTGGTACTGGTTCTCACCCGTGAGCGCGCGGTCGGCGATGTCCATCGGGACGGCCTCGTAGTAGCGCGAGAAGTTCGCGAAGAGCTTGCTGCGGCCCTGCTGCGTGAAGTCGTAGATGAGGCCGACGCGCGGCGAGATCATGTTGTTGAGCGTCATGCCCAGCGAGCCGTCGCCCGAGTAGAGCTGCTGCGTCTCGTAGCGGATGCCGGCGTTGAGGGTCACGAGGTCCATGATCGACCAGCTGTCTTGCAGGTAGGCCGCCGTGTTGTTGGAGGTCGGGGTCGACTGAATGAGGTTCTGCGAAGTGGCCTCGTCGGGCGCCGTGTAGAAGCCATACTGGCGGTAGTCGCTGAACGACGTGCCGGCCGTGTTCTCACGGAGAATGCGCTGACCGGAGTACGCCTTCCTCAGGTCGTAGCGGAGGTGCTCGAAGTCGACGCCCGCTTTGAAGATGTGGTGGCCGGCGAGCTGCGTAAGGAAGGTGACCGACGCACGCGCCTGAATGCGGTCGAGGGTCGCCTCCTGCATGAAGCCGAAGCCGCCGATGGTGTACGTCGCGCCGTTGCCAGTGGCCGGGCACTGCGCCGCTGCCTGAGCTGCCGTCGCCGCAGAACCGTCCGGCAGGGTGCCGCAGAGCGCGAGCGCCTCAGGCGAGAGCGTCTCGAACGACGAAATGGGTCGCGGGTTGGTGCGGCGGTAGATGACCGCGGGCGTACCAGCCGCAGTGCCGTCGCCGGGCACGTAGCCGAAGCCGCTGCCGTCGTTGGGGAGCGCCGAGTTGCGAATGCGGAACCAGCCACCGCTCACGTCGAGGAGCAGGTGCTTGTCGAGGAAGCCGCCCTGGTAGCGCAGCGACACGGTGCTGGTGTCGTTCTGGCCGTTGACGCCACCGTTCCAGCTGCCGACGCGGCGCTTCTCGGTGAACGTGAAGGGAGTCGTGGTCGACGAGGGCGTGCCCTGCACCGTCAGCGAGATGTTGTTGTCGCTGTTGATGAGGAAGGTGAGCTTGGCGATGTAACTGAACGCGCGCGCGTCATCCAGGCGGCGCTGCGTGGAGCCGGGGAGCAGCGTGCGCGTGGTGTCGACGGTGGTCGCGTCGTCGAAGCGGTACAGCTCGCGCGTCGTCTGGCTGCGGTTGAACGACGGGGCGAAGCCCACGAAGAACCACAAGCGGTCCTTCAAGATGGGGCCGCCGACCTCGGCGCCGAAGTCGACCGTGTTCCACAGGCGACCCTGGGTCTGAATCACGGAGCTGCGGTTCTGGATGGCGGGGGCGACACCGGTGAGGAGACCGGGCGTCCAGTTGCCCCACACGGAGCCGTGGAACTCGTTCGAGCCCGACTTGGTGACGACGTTGAGCACGCCACCCGTCGCACGGCCGTACTCGGCCTGGTAGCCGCCGGTGATGACGTTCGCCTCTTCGACGAACTCGATGGGGAACTGCGCACCGTTGGTGCCGAACGCCGGGTCGGACACCGACACGCCGTCGACAAGGTAGAGGTTCTCAGGCGACTGCGCGCCCGAGAAGCCGTAGCCGTAGTCATCGGCGATGACCTGGGGCGCGACGGCCGCGAGCGACTCGAACGAGCGCACGCCGGAGCCGTTGGGCTGAATGAAGGCAATGTTGTTGATGAAGTCTTTGCCGACCGTGATGCCAACGTTGGTCGAGCCGACGTCGACAGTAGGCGGCTTGCCGACGACGACCACCGTGTCACCCTGCACCGAGTCAGGCTGGAGCTGGATGTTGACGCGGACCGTGCGGTCGGTGCGCACGTTGATGTCGGTGCGCGAGTACGGCTTGAACGCTTCTTTCTCGAGCTTCAGCGTGTACACGCCGGGGGCGAGCTGGGGGATTCGGTAGAGACCCGCGGCGTCGGTGACGACCACCTCTTCACCCTGAGAGGCGGGGGAGGTCGCGGAGATGACGACATCGGGAACCGGCTTGCCGGTCGCGGCGTCGGTCACGGTACCCGTGATGACGGCCGTGCCCTGGGCAAACGCCAGAGAAGAGACGAACGCACTCGCGATGAGCGCGGTTCGGAACAGCCAGGTTGTCGGACGCAAAGTGATCCTCCCAGGATTTTGAAACCGAATTGCGCCGCGCACCCTACAGACGACTACGTGTGTGTCAACGGCTCTCGATCAGCTTGGAACGAATTTGTTAGAAGGCCGCCACCCCATGTTCGCTTCCGTACTGAACCAGAGTGACGTTCCGAAGAGCCGGTTCGGCGTCGGCACGGTCATCTCGATCGTCATTCACCTCGGCCTCGTCGCGTTGGTGGTGTGGCTCAGCACCCGGCCGCCCCCCGTCGAGGAAGATCTTTCGGAGGTGAAGTTCTTCGCTGCGGTGCCACCACCGCCGCCGCCGCCTCCGCCTCCACCTGCGTCGAGCAAGCCGAAGACGGAAAAGAAGGTCGAGACGAAGAAGGTCGTGAAGAAAGACATCTTGATTCAGCCGAAGGAGATTCCGGTCGAGAAGCCGCCAGAAGCCGAGCCTCAGGCCGAAGAGCCCTCGTCAGACGCCGAGCCCGAAGGCGAAGAAGGCGGCGTCGAGGGTGGCGTCGCCGGCGGCGTGGCAGGCGGCGTGGTCGGTGGAGTGGTGGGCGGGGTGGTCGGCGGCTCGCTGGGGACCGACGTGGTGGCCTTCGGTGAAGGCATGACGCGGCCTGAGTGCGACAAGTCGGTGCTCGCCGACATCTATGATCACTCGCGCGAGGCTCGCGAGACGCGCGTCGAGGGCATGATGATCATCAAGTGCAACATCATGATCGACGGCTCGGTGAAGAACTGCCGGGTGATCAAGCCCCTGCCCCACCTGTCGGAAGCTGCGCTCTCGGCGATGACGCGCATGACCTGCAAGCCCGCCACCTTCCAGGGCAAGCCGATCAGCATCGACTACGTGCAGAACTTTCAGTTCAAGATGCCGCGCTGATCCGTTGATCAGTGACGCGCCTCTTTTCGTTCGTCTCCACCAAAACCTTTGGCCGGTGTTCGCCGGCCGCACTAGGAAGCGCCGCCCATGGACTTCTCACTTGGTCACCTCTGGTCGCAGATGGGCCTGTTCGCGAAGCTCGTCGTCATCACGATGGCGATCATGTCGGTCGCGAGCCTCCTCGTGATGTTCGAGCGCATCGTGGTCTACATGCGCTCGGGCTCGGAATCGGTGGCCTTCGCCGAGAAGATGGCCAGGGTGCTCTCGGGCGGTGACGTCAACGCGGCGGCTGCGGCGGGCCTCACCACCAACGTGGGTCACCTGGGTCGCACCATCAACGCCGGGCTGAACGCCTTCAAGACGGCGCCGGCCAACAACAAGGACATCGCGGTCGAGTCGGTGGCGCGCGCGCTCGAGCGGCAGGCCGCCCGCGAGGTGCAGAGCTTCAAGCGCGGCCTCGGCGTGCTCGCCACGGTCGGCTCGACGGCGCCGTTCGTCGGCCTGTTGGGCACCACAATGGGCATCGTGAACTCGTTCCAGCAGATGGCGAACTCGGGCTCTGGCGGTCTGGGCACCGTGTCGGCGGGTATCGCCGAGGCGCTCATCACCACCGCGTTCGGCCTGCTCGTCGCGATCCCCGCGGTGATGGCGTTCAACTTCTTGCAGGGCTGGGTCGACGCCCGCTCGGTCGACCTCTCGGAGTCGAGCAACGAATTCCTCGACGTCGTCACCAAGCACTTCGCGAAGTAACCCACGCCCATGGGAATGAACGTCGGCGGTGGAAAAGGCATCAAAGCCGAGATCAACGTCACCCCCATGGTCGACGTGGTGCTCGTGCTGCTGATCATCTTCATGGTGATCACCCCGATGCTCCAGCGCGGCAAAGACGTTCAGCTGCCCAAGGCGATGAAGGTCGATGACGAGAAGAAAGGCGGGGCCGACCCCATCGTCGTCTCGGTCACCACCGACAAGCGCATCTACATCGAGAGTGATGCGTACGACGACGAGGGCTTCCAGGCCGAGCTGCAGAAGAAGCTCGTGTCGAACCCCGGTCAGCGCATTCTGCTCAAGGGCGATCAGTCGCTGGTGTTCGACGACGTTCGCCGCGTGATGAACCTCGCGCGCAAGGCGGGCGCCAAGTCGATCGCGCTCGGCGTCGAAGAGGTGAAGAAGTGAGCGGCTTTGGCAAGAAGCGCCGGAAGATCTCGGTCAAGCCACAGGGCGGGCTCAATTCCGACATCAACATCACGCCGATGGTCGACGTGGTGCTGGTGCTGCTGATCATCTTCATGGTCGTCACCCCGCTCCTCGAGAAGGACATCGAGGTGAAGGTGCCCGAGAGCGAGAAGGTCGAGGAGCAGGACGACCTGCCGCAAGATCAGCTGGTGGTGACGGTCTCCGAGTTGGGTGAGGTGAAGATCAACCTCGACGTGATGACGACTCAGGAGATGTACGTCGAGCGGCTGACCAAGATGCTCGCGGCGAAGAAGAAGGGCGAGAAGCTGGTGTTCTTCACCGCCGACGACAAGACCCAGTACCCGAAGCTCGTCGCGGCGCTCGATGGCGCGCGGCAGGCGGGCGCCGAGACGCTGGGCATGGCCACCGACAAGATCGAAGTGGCCCCCGGCGAAGCACCTGCACCCGAAGCGCCGGCGACGCCGTAATCAACGCTGCTCGAACTCCGGCGTCAGGTGCCCGGTCTCGATCGCCTTCACGAGGTCGGGATCCATCAACTGGCGGTAGATGTATTCGACCAGCACTCCAGTGATGCACCAGATGGGCAAAATCGCCCAGCTCGTCATCTGAAAGAAGTTGCAGCGGTCGGCGTAGAACCAGACCTTGAGCCGGTGAGCCCGTAGATGAGCCAGCCCGAGGCACATTCCCACAGGAAGATGATGAGCCCTTAGCCGAGCGCGCGCAGCGCGAGGTGCACGTGCGCGGAATGCGGCGGTAGAGCACCTCGATGTCGAAGCACGCGATGGCGTGGACGGGGAACATCCACAACGAGCACTGCCCGTAGAGCGACGTCGCGGGCACGTTCCACACCGCGTCGAGGTTGAGTGCGGGGTTGACGCGCCAGTCGAACTGGAAGAGCAGGTTGAGCACCGGCACTTCGCGGAAGGTGCGCACCAGGTTGTAGAAGCAGAGCTCCAGCGCCACGCCGAGGAAGCCATAGAGCGCGAAGCGAAACAACCGTCAGGTGAGGCGATCGGTCCCGGCGCGCGAGTGCGTGTGGCGCACCTTCACCGGGCGGCGGCTCACCCTTCCCTCAGCTCGCGGAGCTTTCCCTTGAGGCCGGGCAGCTCACCGGGCGGCAGCTTCGAGATGACGTAGTGCACGGTGTCGTGCAGCGTCTCGTACGGGTCGCGTGCGACGAAGCCGAGCTCGCGCTCGGCCTTGCTGCTGTCGCACCAGAACCAGTGCTCACCGATCTCGACTTCCTGCGGGTCGAGCTTCACCGAGTCGCCGCGCCACTTCGCGAAGGCCTCGAGCGCGTAGGCGCCCAGAATGTTCGCCGTCTTCGGCAGCTTCACCAGCGGCTTCGCCACGCCCGTGAGGCGCTCGAGCCGCGAGAAGAAGTCGTGCATCGAGAGGTTCACGCCCATCAAGTGTCGGCCGTAGAGCTCGCCCCGGGTGAGCGCGTTGACGGCGGCCTGCGCGGCGTCGCGCGCGTCGACGAACGACATGCCGCCGCCCGGCATCGCGGGGATGTCGCGCTGGAGGAACTTCACCACCGTCCACGTCGAGCTGAGGCGATCGTCACCGGGGCCCATGAGCAGAGACGGGTTCAGCACCACGAGGGGAATGCCTTCTTTGCGGCAGAACTCGAGGGCGAGCTTCTCTTCGTAGATCTTCGACAGGTAGTACGGCCAGCGACCGACGACCTCGATGGGGTAGTCGTCTGACTCGGTGCCCACGCGCTCGTCGCGCGAGACGGCGATGGTGCCCGAGGTCGACGCGAGAATGATGCGGGGCTTCGTGCCGAGCGCGCGCACGTCGCGGAGCAGCTCGCGGGTGCAGTCGACGTGCAGCTCGTACATCTTGCGCCCGTCTTCGTTGCGGAAGCTGACGAGGCCGGCGAGGTGGTAGATCGCCTCGACGCCCTTGAGCGCCTCACGCACGGCCTCGCGGTCTTTGAGGTCGGCCTTCACGTGGCGAATCGGGTTGGCGCCGTCGAACCACGCCTTCGGGGGAACGCTGCGCGAAATGAGCGAGAGCGAGTGGCCCTGCGCGCGGAGCAACGGCACGAGGTGCGCGCCGAGGAAGCCAGTGCCGCCGGTGATGAGGATGTTCATGAGCTGACTCCGAGGTGTTCCCCTCTCCCTGCCTCGCGGGGAGAGGGTGGCGCGCAGCGCCGGGTGAGGGGCTGCTGCCGTGAAGTGGGCCCCTCACCCCGGCCCTCTCCCCGCTGTCGCAGGGAGAGGGAGAGCGCGGTGCGAATCACGAGCGGGCTCTCCGGTCTCGCGTGGGGATGGCGGGCACGCTCAGCTCTTCGCTGCGCAGCGCCTTGCCTTCCTTGAGCGCGCGCACCGATTCCTCGGCCATGCGGGTGACGAGCCGGTAGCCCTCGCTCTTGGCGAGGCCCTTCACCTTCTCGCGCAGCACGTCGATCGACAGCACGGGCCCGATGCGCACCTCGAGGTTCTCGAACTTCGGCCACCACGCGCCCTTGGGCAGCGCGTCGTACGTGCCGTGCAAATACACGGGGAGAATGTCGACGTCGAAGCCGAGCGAGAGGTACCCGGTGGTGGGCTTGAATTCCTGCAGCTCTCCGTTCGGCGAGCGCGTGCCCTCGGGAAAGATGAGGAGGTTGAAGCCCTGCGTCAGAGACTCGCCGGCCAGCCGCAGCGACTCGCGCAACGAGCCTGAGCGATCCATCGGGATCAGGTTCGTGAAGTTCTCGAAGTACGCGCGCTTCATCGGCGAGTCGAAGAAGTAGTCGCGCGCAGCGAGCGCGACGAGGCGTTCACCCTGCTCTCCCATGGCGACCTTCACGAGGCCCATGTCGAGGTGCGAGGCGTGGTTCGCCACGACGAGGAAGTTCCGGTTCTGGGGGATGAACGCCTTCCCCGTCACCTTCACGTCGAACAGCCCGCCATAGATGGCGCGCTGGCCTGCGTTGAGCGCGACGCGGCCGGCCTGGGCCACGCCGTCGGGCAGGTTGAGCTCGAGGGACTCGTCGGCCTTGCGGGCGACCTCCTTCGAGATCTCGCGCGCCTTCACCTCGGCCGCGGGCTTGCGACCCGACGCAGCGACGACGCGGCGGAGGTCATCGACGGTGGTGATCTTCGTCAGATCGCTCACCGCGGTGACGGGCACGCCGGCCGCTTCGAGGGCCGCCGACAATTCGGTCAGCATCAACGAGTCGAAGCCCAGATCCACTTGCAGGCGCGAGTCAGGCTTCACCTCGGCGACGTCGCGCTGAATGACGTCGGCGATGGTCTGCGTGAGCCAGTCGGTGTTGTCGGCTTCGCCCTTGCGCGCCTTCTCGCCCGCGTGGGCCGCCTTCTCGAGCCGCTTCAGCTCGTCGACGACGATCGACCGCTTCACCTTGCGCGATGACGTACGGGTCAGCTCGACGTCGGTGAAGCGCAGCACCTTCACGCGGCGGTAGAACGGCTGCTCTCCGCTGATGACGCGGAAGTGCTCTTCGATTTCGCGGCGCACTTCTTCGCGGGGGCGGTCCTTGTAGTCAGGCACGCACAGGCAGGCGACCTTCTCTCCGCCGGTGTCGTCGGGCAGACCGACCACGCACAGTTCCTTGATGTGCTTGTGCACCGCGTAGAGCTCTTCGAGCTCATCGGGGTACACGTTCTTCCCGTTGGCATCGATGATCACGTCTTTGCGGCGGCCGACGAGGTACAGGTTGCCGTCGGGGTCGATGCGGCCGAGGTCTCCGGTGTGGAGGAACCCGCCCTTCAACACCGCGTCGGTCGACTCGCGATCCTGGAAGTAGCCAGCCATCACGTTGGGGCCGCGGGCGATGACTTCGCCGATGCCCTCGGCGTCAGGCTCGTGGATCTTCAGCTCGATGCCGGGCAGCGCCTTGCCGACGGTGCCGGGCAACCGCTTGTGGCCGGCGCGGGTGACAGTGAGCACGGGCGCGGCTTCGGTGAGCCCGTAGCCTTCGTCGAGCGTGAAGCCGAGCGCGTGAAACGCCTTGTGCACGTCGTCGCTCAGCGCCGAGCCGCCGCTGATCATGAACTTGATGTTGCCGCCGAACTTCCGGTGAATGGGCCAGAAGAGCAGCTTGCCGAGGTTCAGCCCCTGCCGGTTGCGCAGCTCGGCGTTGATCTTCATCAACCCCTTCATCGCCTCTTCGATGAAGCGGGGCTGGCTCGCGAATTCCTGGGTGATCTTCCGGTGGAAGAGCTGCCAGAGCGCAGGCACGCCGACCATGCCGGTGATGTTGCCTCCCTCGAGCACGTCGCCGATGCGATCGCTGGTGAGCTCGTCGAGGTACGCGACCTCCGCGCCCTGCGAGAACGGCGTGAGGAAGCCGGCGCTGAACTCGAACGTGTGGTGCAACGGGAGCACCGAGAGCACGCCGTCGCCCACGCCGATGTCGAACGCACCACCGAGCTTGCTGACGAGCGCGGTGAAGTTGCGGTGCGTGAGCATCACGCCCTTGGGGTTGCCGGTGGTGCCGCTGGTAAAGAGCAGCGAGGCCACGTCGTCGGGTGACGCGCCCTTCTTCACGGCGCCGAGGCCGTCTTTCTGCAGCGAGTCGCCGGCGAAGGCCTCACCGAAGCTCATCACCTTGAGGCCGAGCCCCGCGGCGGCGAACGAGTTCTCGAGCTTCGGGTGCTTCTCGAGCAGCTGCTCGGTGATGAGGCACACCTTCGCTTCGCTGCGGCGGGCGATGTTGACGATCTCCGCTTCGGAGATTTCCTTGTCGACGGGCACCGCGGTGCAGCCGGCGCGCAAGATGCCGAAGAACGAGATGCCCCATTCCGGGCGGTTCTCGCCGATGAGCATCACGCGGTCCTGGTGCACGACGCCCGCGGAGAGCAACGCGCTGCCGACGCGCGCGGCGTAGCGGTGCACCTCGCCGAAGGTGAAGCGGTGGGTGACCGCGCCATCGAAGTAGCGGAAGGCGACGCGGTGGCGCCACTCGTGGGTGCAGGCGTCGAGCAGCTCGAGCAGATCGCGGTACGCGTGCACGACCTTGCGCTTCTCGGTCTCTTCATCGAGCCCGGGGAAGACCCACTTCTCGAGCCCGGGGATGTGGGTGTCGAGGAAGTAGGTGCGCCAGTCGATGGCCTCGGGGTTCCAGTCGATCTTCGCGCGGTCGTGCGCGGGCATGCCGACGTACAGCGAGCGCGTGTTGTCGCAGCGGAAGACGTACCGGTTGTTCCAGATGAACGGCAGGAACAGGTCGACGATCATGTTCACGCCGTCGGCTTGATCAGCGACGTCGGTGAGCTGTTCCTTCACCTTGTCGAGCAGCGCGTTCACCTTCGGCGCGCCCCAGGTCGGCCGGTTCTCGTCGATCTGCGCGTTGAGCCACTTCGCGCCCTTGCTGAAGAGCGGCGAGTTGGTGAGGTCGAAGACGGGCTTGCTCAACGACTTGGGCTCGATGCGGCTCTTGAGCTCGTTGAGCGTCGAGTTCCCGGTGTCTTTGTTGCGCCAGCGGCGGCGCTTGTAGAGGCCGACGAGTTCGACCGAGCGGCTCGCGATGAACGGCGAGCTGTCACCGGTGGCCTGCTGGTACACGCGGCGCTCGCTCGTGCGGAGCGCCTGCGCGGTGATGGCGATGAGCGAGCCGCTGACCTGATCGACGGGGATCATGTCGAGCACGGCCTTGTCGCTGGCGGGCAGCGCGCTCTGGCCCTTGATGAGCGCGTAGATGATGGGGGCCGAGGTGGTGAAGCCCTCGTTCCACCCAGGGAAGGGGTAGCGCTGCGCGCTCTCGACGATCGACGGGCGCACGATGGCGTAGCGGAGGCCGGGCGTAGCGGCGAGGACCTGCTCACCGAGCGACTTGGTGTACGTGTACGTGTTGGGCCAGCCCCAGTGCTTCGCGCGCTCCATGCCGGCTTCGACGAGGCGCAGGGTGAGCCACAGCTTGCGCTCGCGGCCGACGGCGAGGCGCAGGGTCTTCTCGTCGTTGAAGTCGCGGCCTTCTTCGCGCAGCCGCTCGAGCGCCTTCTCGCGGAAGGTGCTGGCGAGCGCCTTGTCGTCGGCCTGCTCGCGGAGGCGGGCGACGATCTTCTCGGCGTCGGCGAGTTCCTGCTCGAGCGAGAAGTCGCGGCCGTCGAGCTCGTTCTTGCGGGGGAAGTAGCCGGTGACCTCTTCGTCTTCGAAGACGAGGCCGCTGCGGTTGCCGGCCACGAAGGCGGTCGACATGTGCACGAGCGGCACGTCCCAATGCAGGCAGGCCTCGACGAGGAACTTCACGCCGTGGGTGTTGACGTTGAGGCCGACCTCGAGCGACGGGTTGAAGCTCACCAGGCCGGCGCAGTTGACGACGACGTCGATCTCACCCTTGAGGGCGCGGGCCTTCGTCTCGTCCATTCCCATCCACGGGTCGGTGATGTCGCCGTCGAGAATGGTGACCTTCTTGCGCAGCCACGCGATGGCCTCGGCCTCGCCGCCGAACTTGTCGCGGAGCGGGAGGAAGGGCTCGCTGGTGGCGACCTTGTCGTAGAAGCGAACTTCGGCGTTCTTGCTCGAGCCCTTGCGGACGAGGATGAAGACGTGGGCAAGCACGTCGCCGTAGTGGTGCAGCAGCATCGACAGCGAGACCTTGCCGACGAAGCCGGTGGCGCCCGCGAAGAGCACGCGTTTGCCGGTGAGCGTCTGGGTGACGTCGAGGGGTCCGAGCGTCTGAGAAACCATGCGGCGCATGTACCTCGTTCCCCCTGAACTGTCTCCCTCTCCCCCGGCGGGGGAGAGGGTCGGGGAGAGGGTAAATCGGGCTAGTATTCACCTCGATGCTCGGCACGCGCGAACAACTGCAGCGGATGATTCGAGGCTTCGAAGCCGCCGCACGCGAGCGGCTGCGCTTGTCTCGGCGCGACGGGCCGCAACCAGAGCGAGCAGTGGCGAGTTCGATCGGAATGTTCGAGGCGACATGGCGACGAGGAAACGCAAAGCAGGCAGCAAGCCAGGAACGTCTCGCCGCGCCAGTCCGCGCGTTGTTCGTGGAAGCCGCAAGGCGAGTTCAGCAACGCGCAGAACTCCTCAAGAACTCGCGCTCGCCGACGTCGCGCGCGTCATCGCCGCCCTCGATGCACCAGCGGCGGTCATCGGAGGGATCGCGGTCATCAGCTACGGCTTCGCGCGGCTCACGAACGACATCGACTGTGCGGTCAGCGCGCCTCGTGAAGACGCGGCGCTGATTCTGCGGGCCTTCGAGGGCAGAGGGTTCAAGGCTCGAAACGAGGACCCATTGGGCTTTGCTGAAGAGAACCTCGTGCTGCTGCTTCGTCACGAGGCCACGGGCGTCGAGCTCGACGTGAGCCTGGCCCAGCTCGAGTTTGAGTCGGAGGCGCTCGCATCGGCAGAGCCGCGCGCGTTCGGGCAGGTTCGGGTGCCCATGCCGCTCATTTCGGATCTGCTCACGTACAAGGCGCTCGCCGGTCGACCACGCGACCACCAGGACATCGTGGAGTTGCTCGCGCTCGGCTACGAAGTGGATACCCCTCGCATCGAACGCGCCTTGCGATGGTTCGATGAACTCATGGACACCGATCGGCTGAGCGACTGGCGGCGGCTGCAGAGGTCAACCCGATGAAGCTCTTCACCCTCGTTGCTCTCATCTCGACGCTCGCGTTCGCGGCTGACGCTCCGGCCGAGGCGCAGATCGTCTTGCAGTCACTGCGTCAGGGCGAGCGCGCGCGCGTCGAGGCGGTGCTCGGTGACGCGACGCTCCTGCCGCTGTACCGCGGCGACTTCACGGTCGACGTGAAGCAGCGCACGGTGAGCGGCAAGTTCTCGCTGACGCTGACGGCGAAGGCGCCGATGAGCGAGGTGCTGTTGCGCTGCACTCCGAACGCGACGCACGCGGCGGCGGTGGTGCTCAGCAACCCGCGCATCAACGGCGGCAAGGTGACGGTCAATCAAACCGAGCCCTCGCTGTACCGGGTGGTGATGCAGCCCGCGCTCAAGGCCGGCGAGCAGGCGACGCTGGAGTTCGACCTGAAGGGGAAGATCCCGAAGCTGCCGGCCACGGGGGGCATGGGGCTCGGAGAGGGCCGCGGTGGAGACTACGGCGCGTACTCCGCGAGCGACGACGTGGTGTCGCTGGTGGGGTTGTTGCCGATGATGCCTCCCGCGATTGGGGGGAAGGTGCTCGAGGGGCCCAGCGGCATCGGCGACCTCGGCACCGCGGAGCCCTCGAACCTGGTGGTGAGCGTCATGGTGCCGTCGGGTTGGCGCGCGGTGGGCGCGGGGCTGGCGATGGGCGAGGTGCCGACGGGCAACGGTCAGGTGCGCTTCGCGTATGGCGTGGCGGCGGCGCGCGAGATGCCGTTGCTCGTGGTGAAGAGCCCGAAGGTGGTGACGCGCACGTTCGGCGAGGTGGAGGTCGAGGCCACGCTGCTGGGTGGTGACGCGAGCGACGCTGAAGACGTGGTGACGCATGCGGGCAAGGCGGTCGAGCTGCTCGATCGCAAGCTGGGCCCCTACCCGTACAAGACGCTGCGGGTGGTCGAGATGCGCCTCGTCAACGGCGCGGGCGGCATGGAATTTCCCGGGCTGGTGACGGTGTCGGCGTCGATGTTGTCCGACAGCGCGAACCCGTTCGAGGCGCTGGGGCTGGGGCCGGAGCAGGCGGCCGCGGCGCAGCTGATGATGGGCGGGGCGCTCAAGGCGATGATGAAGAGCACGCTGGAGTTCACGATCGATCACGAGGTCGCGCACCAGTACACGGCGATGCTGGTGGGGTCGGACCCGATCCTCGAGCCGTTGGCCGATGAGCCGCTGACGCAGCACCTGGCGCTGTTGATTCTCGAGTGGCGCAACGGAAAGGCGTCGGCCGATGCGCTGAGGGACGCGCAGCTCAAGGGCTCGTACCAGCTGCACCGCATGATGGGTGGCGACGACGGCAAAGTGGATCGGCCGACGAGCGAGTTCGAGTCGAACCGGGAATACGCGGCGTTGATCTACGGCAAGGCGCCGCTGTTCTTCGACGAGGCGCGCAAGCTGGTGGGCCCCGACGCGTGGGAACGAAGCCTGAAGGCGTACGTCGAGCAGAATCGGTACCGCTTCGTCACGGCCCACACGTTCACCGACCTGGTGGCGAAGCAGAACGGCGGGCAGGCGCGCCGGCTCGAAGCGCTGCGCAAGCGCTGGTGGGAAGAGGCGCACGGCGACGAAGACATCGGGCAGTTCGACCTCGAGAAGATGCTCACGGGCAGCGGCATGCTCGGGGGCGGCGCGACCGACAAGCAGTCGGCCGAGGCGTTCAAAGAATTCGAGCGCGCGATGAAGGCGCTCAGCGGCGAATAGACGAAAACCTGACGGAGTTGGCGCGGCCAGCGGTCTCGTTAGCCATTCGAGATGCGCGCGACCTTCGCCTTCATCGTCCTCTCCCTCCTCGCGGTGGGGTGCAACAGAACGCCCCTCGTCTCTCGTTGCGTGAGCTCGGCAGATTGTGCCGGAGGGCTGGTGTGTTCCGGCGGGAGTTGCCGCCCGTGCAGCAGCAACGACGAGTGTGGTGAGGCCCGGTGCGGCGAGATCGCTGCGGGTCGATGCGGCTGTCTCGACGCCGACGAAGACGGCGCCTCGTGCAACGACTGCGACGACAGCGACCCGATGCGCGCCCCCGGACTCAACGAGGTGTGCGACGGCAGAGACAACGACTGTGACGGCGAGGTCGACGAGGGCGTGACGCCGACGTGGTTCGCCGACTCCGACGGCGATGGGTTCGGCAACTCCGGGCTGTCGGTCACCCGGTGTCAGGCCCCGCTGTCGTTCGTGCGACAGGGCGGCGACTGCAACGACACCGACCCGACGAGCTTCCCGGGACGCGCCGAGGTCTGCGACGCGCGAGACAACGACTGCAACGGCGAGATCGACGAGGGCGTGAAGACGACCTACTTCCGCGACGCAGACGGCGATGGCTACGGAGACCCGAACAACTCCGTGTTCACCTGCCAGACGCCGAGCGTGGGCTTCGTCGTTCTCGCGGGTGACTGCGACGATGGCCGGCCCGACGCACACCCCACCGCCGAAGAGAGCTGCAACAACCGCGATGACGACTGCGACGGCGTCGTCGATCAACTCACGCAGGCGTGCTCGAACGCCTGCGGAGTGGGGCAAGAGACCTGCTCGGCGGGGCTGTGGAACGACTGCAGCGCCCCGGTCATCACCACCATTCGCACGGCCACGGTGCTGAGCGGGGGTGCGGCGCAGTACTCCTGTCTCAACGTCGTGACCGGAGGCTCGTTGACGGTGCCCGACGGGATGACGCTGCAGACCAGCGGCTGGCTGCGGCTCGAGGGCAACGCGGTGCTGGTGCTCGCGCCGGGGGCTCGGGTGCAAAGTGAGGGCGACCTCTCGTTCATCGACACCTCGTTGCTGCTGGCGACCGACGCGACGCTCGCCAGCGCGGCGACGGTTCGAGTCGGCCCCGACGCGCGCTGGCTTGCGCAGTCGACGCACGCCCCGCCCTATTCCACAGGTGGCTCCGCAGCATGCGCCTCAGGGACCAGCACCGGCGTCGGGGGTGCAGCGGGCGGCGCGCGGGGTGGAACGGGTGGTCGTGGCGGTTCGTGCGGCCCGCTCCTCACGCAGCCGCGAGCGGGTGCTGGTGGAACAGACGCGCTGACTGGAGCGAACGGCTGCGACTGCTCGTGCAGCGTCGCCACCGGTGGCTTCACGTCGGGTGGAGGCGGCGGCGGTCTGCTGGCAGGCGGCGGCGGTGGAGCGAACGCAGGCCGGGGCGGCACCGGCGGGTCAGGCACCGACGGCACGATGAACTCGATCGCTGGAGTGGGTGGAGTCGCCGAGACGCTCGATTCGTTCGGTGGCGGCGGCGGCGGTTCGTCGGGTGGTCAACAGGTCGGGTACGCGCCCGAGGCGTGTCAGGGCAGCGGTGGCGCGGGCGGGGGTGTCGTTCGCGTTCGCGCGAGCGCGTTCACCAACCGGGGCCTCCTGAGCGCAGATGGCGCCGCTGGCCAGAGCATCTTCGGAGGCTTCGGGCGCGCCGGTGGTGGCGGGGGCGGCGCCGGTGGCACGTGGGTGTTTCAGGTCGACACCTTCGACAACCAGGGGTCGATCTCGGCCATTGGCGGTCGCGGCGGTGATGGCTCGACGGCGGGCAGCCAGAGCCTGCGCGCGGGAGGTGGCGGGGGCGGGGGCGGTGGTCGCGTTGTGATTCAGCCGAGAACCGCGCAGGGGAATACCCGGGTGCTTTCGGTGGGAAACCTCTTCGTCGGCGGTGGCGCCGGCGGCACTGGACTGGGGGGGTCTGGAGAAGCAGGTGGCCCTGGGCGCACAGCGCTTCCGTGATGACGTCAGACGCCGATGACGGTCAGCCCAGCGCGGGCGAACGCCTCTCGAGGGCAGCAGCCGCGCCCATCGAAGACGAGGCTCCCAGTCATGACGGCACGCATTCGCACAGGGTCCGCCTGACGGAAGGCGTCCCACTCGGTGGCGACGAACACCGCGTCGGCCCCGGCCAGAACTTCGTAGGCGTCGCTGCCCAACGTGACGCGTGACGCGAGCGCCGCGCGGGCCGAGGCCATCGCCACGGGGTCGAACACCCGAACGCGCGCGCCTTCGGCGAGGAGCGCCTCGACGAGTTCGAGCGCCGGCGAGCCGCGGAGGTCATCGGTCTGAGGCTTGAACGAGAGCCCCCACACGGCGAACTGCTTGCCTTCGAGCGAACCGAAACGTGACTTCGCGCGCTCGACGAGCACGCGCTTTTGCCGCTCGTTGACGTCGTGCACGGCGTCGAGCAACGCCGTAGGCAGCGCGTGTTCACGACCCAGGGCGCGCAGGGCCGAGAGATCTTTTGGCAGACACGAGCCACCCCACCCGATGCCCGCCGACAGATGGTGCGGGCCAATGCGTGGGTCGGAGCCGAGGGCCTGTTGCACGTGTGCGAGGTCGGCGCCGGTCGCAGAGGCGAGGTGAGAGAGCTCATTCATGAACGAGATGCGCGTCGCGAGCATCGCGTTGGCGCCGTACTTGGCGAGCTCAGCGGAGCGCGAGTCCATCGTCAGGGTGGGGGCGCCCAGGGGCCGATGGAGCTCGAGCAACACTTCGCGCGCGCGCGCCGAGTCGGTGCCGATGACGACTCGGGCAGGCTGTCGAAAGTCGTCAAGCGCAGAGCCTTCGCGCAGGAACTCAGGGTTGAAGGCGACGTGGTGCTGAGGCAGCGCGTGGGCAACGCGAGCGGTCGTGCCCACGGGCACGGTGCTCTTGATGACCACCACCATCGGGGGCAGTGCGGCCAGCGACGCAACGACGGCGTCGAGTGACCCGAGCAGGGTGACGCCGTGCGCGTCGACTGGTGTGCCCACAGCGATGAAGACGACCTCTGCCTCGTCGGGTGCCGTCGAGAACGTCAGCTGCCGCGTGGCCACCAGGCGAGAGACCAGCGCGTCCAGGCCCGGCTCGTGAAACGGCACCCTGCCCTCGCGCAGCAAGTCGATTCGCGCGGGGTCGACGTCGACGCAGAGGACCTCGTGGCCCAGCTCGGCGAAGCAGGCCCCCGCGACGAGCCCGACGTAGCCGGTGCCGATGACGCAGAGTCGCATCGGATCAACGCGCTCCGAAGAACGACCTCACCGAGTCGGCGACGCGACCTGCCTCGTCGAGCGAGAGGTGCGGCCCGATGGGAAGGCTCAGCACCTGCTCTGCCGCCAGCGCGGTCTGACTCAAGCGCTCGCGCTCGTGACCGTACGCCGCGACGTAGGCGCCCTGCAGGTGCGAGGGCTTGGGGTAGTGAATCAGCGTGCCGATGCCCGCCTGGTCGAGGTGCGCTCTGAGTGCGTCTCGGCGCGTGGTGCGCACCACGAAGAGGTGCCACGCGTGCGTACGCCCGGAGGGCAGGGTCGGCAGCGTCAGCCCCTCGAGGCCGGCGAGGCGCTCGAGATACAGCCCAGCGACGCGAGCGCGGCGTGCGTTCCACGCGTCGAGGTGGCGCAGCTTCACGCGCAACACTGCCGCCTGGAGCGGATCGAGCCGCGAGTTGTAGCCAATCGCCTCGTGCTCGTACTTCACCTGAGAGCCATAGTTGCGGAGCCGGCGGATGCGCTCGGCCACATCGTTGTCGTTGGTGGTCACCGCGCCGGCGTCACCGAGCGCGCCGAGGTTCTTGCCGGGGTAGAAGCTCCACGTCGCCGTGCCGAACGAGCCAACGCGCTGACCGCCGACCGTCGCCCCGTGCACCTGCGCGGCGTCTTCGATGATCGCCACGCCTCGCGCCTCGCAGATGCGGTTCAGCGCCGGCATGTCCACCGGCAGACCATAGAGGTGCACCGGCAAGACAGCGCGCACCTCCGGCGTGAGGGCGCGCTCGACGGCAGCCACGTCGAGCACGTGCGTCGACCAGTCGGGCTCGAGGGGAACCGGCATCACACCAGCGTGCGAGGCGCCCAGCCACGTCGCGATGAAGGTGTTCGACGGAACAAGGGCCTTCGCGCCACGCGGCACGTCATGGGCGAGCAACGACATGGTGATGGCGTCGAGGCCGTTGCCGACGCCGATGCAGTGCTTCGCGCCGACAAACGCAGCGAACTCCGCCTCGAAGGCTTCGACTTCGGGCCCGCCGATGTAGTGCCCGGACGACAGCACGCGCGCGAGCGCGGCATCGAGCTCTTCGCGCAGCTCCGCGGTAGCGTCTTTGAGCGACAAGAACGGAATCGGCGTCATGGTTCCCTCAGCGAAGCGACATACCGCGCAGCACGCTCTCGTACTTGTCGGTGCCGGAGGCGAGCGAGAAATGTTCCTGGGCGCGATCGCGACCGGAGGCCATCAGCGCCTCGTCACGCGGGGTCTGCGCGATGAAGTCGGCAGCCGCAGCGAGTGATGCCGAATCAACTGCGTTCAGAGCAAGGCCTGTACCCACCGTGCGGACCCAGCCCGAGACCTCCGTGCTGCACCCGAACTGCACCGGGCGCACGCCGCAGGCGAAGAACTCGGCGAGCTTGGTGGGCATCGACGCGCGCTTGGCCCGGCTGGCCGGCTGCAAGAGCAACACGCCCCAGTCGATGAGGCTCAACCACTGCGGCATCGCGTCGTGCTCGGCGCGGGTGATGGTCACGCGCGCCGCGTCGATGCCCGCTGAGCGCACCTTCTCTTCGTATTCGGCCTGCTGCGCGGTGAGCACCAGCACGTGCGCGGTGGCGTCGCGCTCGAGCGCCAGCCGCAAGAGCGTCATCGTCTCGTCGACGAGGTACGAGCGGTTGAGCGAGCCGACGATGGCGAGCACCTTCTTGCCGGCGAGGCGCTCGCGAATTTCGAGCGGCACGGCGGTGCACTGCGAGGAGGGCCGACGCTGGAAGTCTTCGAAGTCAGCGGTGGTGGTGATGCACTGCACCGGGCGCGAGCCATTGGGCCCGAAGGCCCCGCCGCGCACATCGTCGGCCTGCAGCTCCGTCAACGTGACCAGCCCGCCGGCTTGCGCGAAGAGCTGGTGTTCGACGCCACGCGCGAGCCCGAGACGGACGGGCGTGGTGAACCAGCGCCCCTCTTCCAGCCGCTCATCGAACCAGTACGAGCGCGTGTCGAAGAGGTACGGCGTCTTCCACGCGGTCTTGCACGCAAGCGCGGCGAAGGCCGAGTGGTAGGCGCGCGCGTGCACTGCCAGCACGTCGCCGCGCTTGCACCGCGCGAGGGCCGCGCCGACCAGCGCCAGCTCGTTCTTCGCGGCATCACCCGGCCGACCACCGACCGCCCAGGGGTGAATGTGCCAGCGGATGCCGGCCTTCTCGAGGCGGGCGCGCACGAAGCGAACGCGTGCTTCACGCTCGAGGTCTTTCGGCTTCTCGAGCGAAATCAGCTCGTACGGCCAGCCGCGCTGAGCGAGCGATTCGATGACGCGCACGACCTGCGAGAAGCCCAGCGCCTCGAGCACCCCGTCGGCGGTGAGGTACAGCAGCGTGCTCACGACCGCGCCGCCTGCCTCCGGTCGAGCGCGAGGCGTCCGAACCACAGCAGCGAGAACAGCGCGGTACCGAGAATCGAGAAGAACACCAGCCGCTGCACGGGCCCGTAGCGGAACTGCGTGGGGCCGACCTGCGCGAAGCAGCCGCGGAAGGGCCACATCGCGCAGCGCTCACCGACCCGGGTGTAGAGCCAGGGCTCCGGGTACTGAATGGTCGAGCCTGCGAAGACGTTCGGGTTGGGCTGGCCGTCGTGTGGCCGGCGGAAGCTGAGGCCGCCGCTGGCATGCGAGACGGACAGCGCCGAGGCGAAGTGCCCATCGGCGAGATACGAAGAGTCGTGGAGGGGATCGAACAGTACCCACCCTTCAGTCTCGTCAAACACCTCGATGACCGTGTGCCCGCGCCCCTCGGGAGGCAGCATCTGCGCGATGCGGGCGGGGGTGCCAAGCGAGAGAAGGGCCGTGGCGGACATGGCGCTGCGACCGGTGCAGTTGCCGGGCTCTCCGCTCAGGTGCCGCTCGAGCGCGACCGCAGGTCGGAACTGAGCGTCGACGAACTCGCTGCGGGTCTCGCCATTGGGGCTGTGCTCGGACAGCACCTTCGTCACGCAGCGCGCAGCCGGAATGCCGCGCTCGAAGAGGCACCTCGAGAACGCGTCGCGGAACGGCTGCAGTGCGGGGTGGGTGCGGTAGAGCTCGAGGTCCCAGTGCAAGGGGCCGAGCTCGGCGGTCATCTTCGGCGCGAGCAGCGCCTCAGCGTCGTCCGTGCGAACGATGAAGCTGGTCGAGTAGTCGACGCTCTTGAGGGCGAAGAGACAGGCGAGGAAGGCGACGAGTGCGGCGACCGCAGGCCAGGCCGCGACCCGGGAGCTGCTCGGGGCGACGACACCTTCAGCGACGATGGACTCTGAAAGTGAACGCACCCAGCCCCCCGGAACAGAAAAGTACCCATAGCACCGCTCCCCATTCAGACCCAACCCCGTGGGCACTGTGTTAACCGACGCACGCCGCGTCGTGAATCGGGGCGGTTGGCGCGGGCACAGGAGCACGTCGATGTGTGGGATCGCCGGAGTGCTGTATCGAGACGGGTCGCGCCCGTCGGAGCAGCTCCTCAAGGAGCTCGGCACCCGTCTGGCGCACCGCGGGCCCGACGGAATGGGCGTGCGCGCGTTCGAGGGGTGCGGCCTGACTCACCTGCGGCTGGCGATCATCGACCTCTCCCCCGAGGCCGCGCAGCCGATGGTGTCGGAGAGCGGCGACGCGTGGGTGGCGTTCAACGGGGAGATCTACAACTTCCTCGAGCTGCGCAAGGAGCTCGAGCAGCTGGGGCACCGCTTCAAGACGCGCGGCGACACCGAGGTCATTCTCGCGGCGTATTCGCAGTGGGGTGAAGGCGCCATCGCGCGGCTCGACGGCATGTTCGCGCTCGCCTTGTGGGACACGAAGAAGCGCACGCTGCTGCTGGCGAGAGATCGCACTGGCAAGAAGCCGCTCTACGTCTACGAAGACGAGCAGCGGATCGTCTTCGCGAGCGAGGTGAAGGGCATTCTCGCGCACCCCGGGCTCGACACGCGCATGTGGCCGGAGGCGGTCACGCAGTTCCTCTCGCACGGGTACGTGCCCACGCCGCGCACGTTCTGGCAGCGCATTCGCAAGGTGGCGCCCTCGACGTTCGAGGTCATCGAGCCCGGCAAATCGGCGCGCGCGACGCAGTACTGGGACTACCCGCTCACGCAGGTGAAAGACGTGACGGTCGCCGAAGCGAAGGAGCGGGTGCGCGCGCTCTTCTTTGCGGCGGTGAAGAAGCGCCTCGTGGCTGACGTGCCGCTGGGCGCGTTCCTCTCGGGGGGCGTCGACTCGACGCTGGTCGTGGCCGCGATGGCGCAGTCGTCGGGGTCGAAGGTGAAGACCTTCTCCATCGGCTTCGAGGGCCACCCGCAGTGGGACGAGACGGCCTGGGCGCGCATGGTCGCTGAGCGGTACGAGACCGAGCACACCGAGTTCAAGGTGAAGCCCGAGAGCTTCGAGCTGATCGAGAAGCTGGCGTGGCACTACGACGAGCCGTTCGGTGATTCGTCGGCGATCCCCACCTCGATCGTGTCGAGGCTGACGCGCGAGAAGGTGACGGTGGCGCTGACGGGCGACGGCGGCGATGAGTTGTTCGCCGGGTACCCGCGCTTTGGTGCCGCGGTGGCGGCCGAAATGATTCCACGCCCGCTGCGCAGCCTCGCGCGGCGCGTGCTCGAGCCGTTGCCTGCGGGCGAGCGACACGGCTCGACGTGGGAGAAGGGCCGTCGGTTCGCGCTGCACGCCTCGCAGCCGTTGCCCGAGCGGCTGCGCAACTGGGTCTCGCTCTTCACCATCCCCGAGCTGCGCGAGCTGTTGACGCCCGAGTACGCGCGCTTTGCGACGGTGCCGGTGCTGAGCGACTCGTACGCGCGGCTCGACGCGAAGACGGGCGAGCTCGATGCGTTGAACCGCGTGCTGTACCTGAACGCGCGCACGTACCTGCTCGACGACCTCAACGTGAAGATGGACCGGGCGTCGATGGCGTACAGCCTCGAGACGCGCGCGCCGTTCCTCGACACGGACTTGATGAACTACGTGGGCGCCCTGCCCGGCCACTTCAAGCTGCGCGGGGTGACCTTCAAGTGGATCTTGAAGCAGGCGATGTCAGACCTGATCCCCGATGAGATCCTCACGCGCAAGAAGATGGGCTTCGGCGTGCCGCTGGGCGCGTGGTTCCGCGACGAGTTGAAAGACGTCATCCGCGATCGCCTGCTCGGTGACGGGGCGAAGCTGCACACCTTCGTGCGGCGCGAGAAGCTCGAGCAGCTGCTGCAGCAACACGAGAGCCGGCGGCGCGATCTCGGCCTGCACTTCTGGTCGCTGTGGATGCTCGAGAGCTGGCTGCGCGCGCACCCGCAATGACTGTGGTACCGAGGGCCCCGTGACGACCTACCGGATCTGTGAACGCTGCATCATGGACACGAGCGACCCGGCGATCGTGTTCGACGCGAGCGGCGTGTGTCACCACTGCAAGACGTACGACTCGGTGCTTGGCACCGCGCCGGTCGACACCGTGCAGCGGCAGCGCGAGCTCGAGGCAGGCATCGAGCGCATCAAGCGCGACGGCAAGGGCAAGCCCTTCGACTGCATCGCGGGCATCAGCGGCGGCGTCGACAGCACCTACGTGGTGTGGCTCACGAAGCAGTACGGGCTGCGGCCGCTCGCGGTGCACCTCGACAACGGGTGGAACTCGGAGATCTCGGTCGGCAACATTCACCGCGCGCTCGAGAAGCTGGGCGTCGAGCTCTTCACGCGCGTGCTCGACTGGGAAGAGTTTCGCGATCTGCAGGTGTCGTTCTTGAAGGCGAGCACGCCTGACTCGGAGATCCCCACCGATCACGCGATCATCTCCACCGTCTTTCAGACCGCGTGGAGCAAGGGCATCAAGCACCTCGTGCTCGGCTACAACAAGGCGACCGAGCTGGTGCTGCCGCCGGCGTGGAGCCAGGGCCACTTCGACTGGCGCTACATCCGCACGGTGCAGGCGCGGTTCGGCACGCGGCCGCTGCGCGACTTCCCGCACCTCGCGTTCCCCAACTACGTGCGCTACCGCCTGACGGCCGAGCGCACCTCGTTCAACATTCTGAACTTCGTCGACTACTCGCGAGCCGGGGCCATCGAGGTCTTGAAGAAGGAACTCGACTGGCGCGACTACGGCGGCAAGCACCACGAGTCGGTCTACACGCGCTTCTTCCAGGCCTCGATCCTTCCGAGGAAGTTCGGGTTCGACAAACGCCGAGCGCACCTCTCGAACCAGGTGCTGGCCGGGCAGCTCACACGGGCGCAGGCCCTCGCGGAGATCGCCAAGCCGCCGTACGCCACGCCGCAGCTCGAGCAGGATGATCGCGAGTACGTCATCAAGAAGCTCGGCCTCACCGAAGAGTCGTTCGAGGCGATCATGAAGACGCCGCCGAAGCGCTACGAGGACTACCCCAACATGTTCAACTCGCGCTTCTACCTGGCGGCGCGCGGGGCGTACCGCAAGGCGCGTTCGGTCGCAGGCCGGAGCGCGGCATGACGAAGAAGGTCATCACCGTCGTCGGCGCGCGGCCGCAATTCATCAAGGCGAGCGCGGTCTCGCGGGCCTTCTCGCAGCGCAGCGGCGTGGTCGAGCGGCTGGTGCACACCGGCCAGCACTACGACGCGGGGCTGTCAGACGTGTTCTTCGAGGAGCTCGGCATCCCCGCTCCGGCGCACCACCTCGGCGTGGGGAGCGGCTCGCACGGCGCGCAGACCGGCCAGATGCTCGCGGCCATCGAGAAGGTGCTGCTCGAAGAGAAGCCCGACGTGGTGCTGGTGTACGGCGACACGAACTCCACGCTCGCGGGCGCGCTGGCGGCGGCGAAGCTGCACATTCCGGTCGCGCACGTCGAGGCGGGGTTGCGCTCGTTCAACCGGCGCATGCCCGAAGAGATCAACCGGGTGATGACCGATCACCTCGCGACGCTGCTCCACTGCCCGACGAAGGTGGCGGTCGAGCACCTGCGCAACGAGGGCCTCACGAAGGGCGTGCACCACGTCGGCGACGTGATGTTCGACGTGGCGCGCGCGGTGGCGGAGCGGGCCGAGCAGCAGTCTCCGCTCCGCAGCTCGGGGCTGGTGAAGCGCGGCTTCGTGCTGGCGACGATTCACCGGGCCGAGAACACCGACGAGCCGGCGCGGCTGGAGTCGATCTTCTCGGCGCTGAGTGAGCTCGCGAAGGAGCGGCCGGTGTACTTCCCGGTGCACCCGCGCACGCGCGCCATCATCGAGAAGCGGGGCCTGTCGGTGCAGGGCGTGCAGCTCGCGGATCCCGTGGGGCTGGTCGACATGACCTGGCTCGAGCGGAACGCGGCGATCGTGGTGACCGACTCCGGGGGCGTGCAGAAGGAGGCGTACTTCCACCGCACGCCGTGCGTCACGGTGCGCACCGAGACCGAGTGGGTCGAGACGGTGAGCGCGGGGTGGAACCGGCTGGCGAGCCCCAGTGACGCGAAGGCCATCGTGAACGCGGTGCGCGAGTCGCTGAGCGGGAACGTGGTTCGCACGGAGATCTCCGACTACGGCACCGGAGACGCCGCCGCGAAGGTGGTCGAGACCGTCATCGCGTTGTGAGGGAGCCCGTGCGCGTCGCGTTCGTCAACCTGCAGCTCAGCGATGAACTCAGCGGCGTGACGCGCGCCATCACGGGTCAGGCGCGGGCGTGCGTCGACGCGGGCGTGCCCATCGACTTCTGGGTGGTGAACCCGTCGAAGGAAGGCGTGGAAGACGGGCTGCACTTCGCGCGCTTCGAGCAGAGCCGGCTGGGCGTGCGAGCGACGCGGTTCTTCAAGGCGCGGCTGCTGGAGCGCGTGAAGGCGCTCGAGGCGTACGACGTCCTCTTGCTGCGCTACCCGCTCGCCATCGACCTCGACCCGCTGGCCTTCGTCGAGCACACGCGCGCGAAGATCATCACCGTGCACCACACGCGGGAGATCGACGAGATTCTGAGCACCGGACGCACGGCGGGCTCGGTGGGCCGCGCGTTGATCGAGCAGGTGAACGGCGCGCGCGTGCTGCGCCGGGTGGCGGGCATCGCCGCGGTGACCGACGAGATTCGCCGCTACGAGCTGCACCGGGCGGGCGTGGTGCGGCCCTCGAAGGTGGTGGCCAACGGCATCGACGTCGAGCGGGTGCCGGAGACGGGCTTCGTACCGTTCGATGGGAACGAGCTGCGCATGCTCTTCATCGCGAGCTCGCACGCACCCTGGCACGGCACCGATCGGCTGCTGGCGAGCCTGCGGGCGTATCGCGGGGCGACGAAGCTGAGGCTCGAGATGGTGGGCGGCGCGTCGGGAGCGGCGCCGGGCACGACGCAGACCGAAGGGCAGTTGACGATTCACCACCACGGCACGCTGCACGGGAAGGCGCTCGACGAGGTGTTCCGCGGCGTGACGGTGGCGTTCAGCTCGCTGGCCATGTTCCGCACGGGGTTGCGCGAGGCGTGCGTGCTCAAGACGCGCGAGTACGTGGCGCGCGGGGTGCCGTTCGTCTTCGGCTACGACGACGTCGATCTCGTCGAGCCGGAGTCGTTCTGTCTCAACGTAGGGAACAGCGACGCGCCCTTCCCTCTCGAGCGGGTCATCGAGTTCGCGAAGGCGGCGTCGGCCGAGGCGGGGCTGTCGAACCGCATGCGGGAGTTCGCGCGGGCGCGGCTCGACTGGAAGGTGAAGATGAAGGCCTTCCACGACTTCGCCAGTGAGGTGGCGTAGTGCGAACCCTCGTCTTCGTCGCCTTGCGGCCCGCCTGACACCATGTCGACCCAGCAGCAGTTTCTTCGCAACGTCGTTGCCACCTACGGGACGCAGTTGGTGCTGCTGCCGCTCAGCTTGACGGGAACAGCCATGCAGGCCCGGCTCGTGGGGCCGACGGGGCGGGGGCAGGTGTCGCTCCTGCTTGCGACCGTGGGGATCAGTTCGCTCGTGTTGGGGCTTGGGCTCAATTCGTCGATCGGGTTTCACCTCGCCGCGAAGAAGACCTCCATCGCGGCCCTCAAGCGCTCCCTGCCGGCGTTCTGGCTGGGAATCTTTGCCGCGTTCAGCGCACTGCTGGTCGCGTTCTTCCTCGCAGGCGGCGAGCGGCGCCTCATCGGCACTCTGCCCACCCGCGGTGGCACCACGGCGCTCATCGTTCTATTCACGCTTTCCCTCGCCGGGGGCTGGATCACTGCAATCCTGACAAGCCACCGGCAGTTCGGTGCGGTGAACCGCGCAGCGCTGGCCGCCGGGGTGCTGCAGCCGGCAGCCTACGGGACGATGTTGGCATTCCAGGTTCGGGCTGCCGGCGGCATTCCCATGGAAGCCGTGCTGACCACCATGGTGTTCGTCGAGGTGACGAGAACCGTTCTCCTCTTCGTCGCCGTCTCTCGAATTCGTGAAGAAGCGCCCGTTCAGTCGACCCCGTTGATGGGGATGCTTCGGTATTCGCTGTTTGCCTACGCGTGCGACGTCGTGCAGTTCCTCACCTACAGGGCAGACGTGTGGATCATTCAGGCGACTCGTGGAGATGAGGAGCTGGGCCGCTACGGCCTGGCCGTCTCGCTGGCGGAGCTGGCCTTGCTCGCAGCAGCCTCGTTCGCGACCGTTCTCTTCCCCTACGTGCCGACCCTGTCACCCGCCGAGGCTGCGAAGACGACCGCCCGCGTGGGCGTTCTCACGCTTGGCACCACCGCCGTCATCGCCGTGCTCGGGTTGGGGCTGGCCGTTCCACTCGTTCCGCTCCTCTTCTCGAGTGCCTTCGAAGCCTCGGTGCCTTTGCTCGGCGTGCTGCTGATCGGGGTCGTTCCGATGAGCCTTTCCAAGATCATGGGCAACTACTTTGCGGCAACGGGACAACTGGGGGTCAGCCTCACGGCCGCACTTGCCGGAATGGTCACCTGCCTGACGGGTGACCTGCTCCTGATTCCCCGCTACGGCGCCCTCGCAGCGGCTGGCTGTACCTCAGTCGCCTACTGGGTCTTCACGCTGGTGATGCTTGGCTTCTTCTTTCGCCGGTCACCGCTTTCGCCGCAGGAACTCCTCACAGCGGTTCGCGAAGGGCGCGGGAGGCACGCATGAGCGACAGGCTGACGTCGAAGGACGAGTGGAACACGTACTGGAAGGGGATCAAGCTGCCCCTCGAGGTGAAGCGCGGGATCAACCGAACCGACGACATCATCCTCGACACCATCGAGCGGTTCGCCCCGCTCAGAGGCACCCAGGTTCTCGAGGTCGGCGGCGCTCCCGGCCAGTTCCTTGCGTACTTGCTGCGCCATCACGACATTCAGGGGCACGTGCTCGACTACTCAGACGTCGGCTGCGAGCAAACGCATGCCAACCTCAGCGCCCTGGGGCTCGCCGCTTCGGTGCACCAGGCCGACCTCTTCGCGAACACCTTCGCGCAGCGGTTCGACGTCGTGTACTCCCTCGGGCTCGTCGAGCACTTCGAGGACTTCGAGCAGGTAGTCGCGAAGCACGTCGCCCTCGTCAAGCCCGGTGGCACTCTGGTGCTTGGCTGCCCCAACTTCAGGGGACCGACCGCGTGGGCGCTGCGCCAGGTGGCGCCCAAACTTCTGGCACAGCACAACCTCACGACGATGGACTCGAGGCGCTGGGCCCGATTGAGCGCCACGCTCCCCATCGAGCAGGTTTCCCTCGAGTACGTCGGTGGATTCGAGCCGCGCTTGTGGATTCCGCGCGAATCGAACTCGCTCGTGGCGATGACCATCAGCCTCGGTGCCCGGGTCTTCCGAAGACTGATGCCTGAGCGGATCTTGAGTCAGACCAACGGCGAGTTCACGAGCCAGTACCTGCTAGGCGTCTTTCGTCGGCGTCAGGGCGACTGAGGTCATGACGCGGTCCCACTTCTCGAGCAATCGCTGCTCGGAGTGGTCTCGCAGGACAAATGAGTGGCCAGCCTCGGCGGCCCGCGTGCGCCTGGCCTCATCGGCCATGAGGCTCTCGAGCACCGGAACCCACTCGTCGATCGTTCGGCAGGTCAGCGAGAGGCCGGCGGCGCCCATCGCGCGCACGTACGCAGGGCTCGCCGAGGCGACTACCGGCAGCCCGACGCGCCAGAAGAGCAGCAGCTTGTTCTCGGGCTTCCCGCGGGCGAATGGATCATCAAGGTCGAGCGGGATGATCGCGAGGTCACACGCCGTCACGTACTGCGCGAACGTCGCGTCCTTCCACTCGTGAAAGACGGCGCCGGGGTACACCTTCGCCAGCTCAGCCCGCGTGTCGCGACGACCAAAACGACCCAACCACTTCGGCGAGTCGGGGTTGGTCACCACGTGCAGCTCCCACGGCTGCGAGAGACGTCGCAGCGCCGGAGCGAGGCCGTAGAGCAGGCCCAGCGTGAAGGGCAGCCCTTCCCACACGAAGCGGAACGGTCGATGGGCCGCGTAGTCGCTCTTGACCAGCGTGGTCGCCGCCGAGTGCACGTCGAGGATGCAGTGCACGTTCGCGCAGTACCGCGAGATGTCGCGCGCCTGCTCCTCGGTGGAACAGACCACCGCGTCCGAGCGACGACACATCGCCGCGAGCGCGTCCCAGTGGCTCGGCACGAAGTGGCGGTGCTGCCGCGTCAGGAACTTCGCCGTTCCCCGCAGCAGCCCGCGCGGGTCGGTCTTCGGGATCGCGAAGTACGAGTCGACGAGGTCGAAGACGATCTTCCCCCTCGGCGCGCGCGCCCATTGCGTCACGTCGGCGCCGCTCGAGACCACCACCAGGTCGTACTCGCGCCCCGGCGTCGCGAGCTCGAACGACAGGCCGCGCGCGCGCGCGTAGTGAACGAACCGGCGACGATCTCCGGGCTGAGTCAACGCAGGCGAAAGCGGGACGTACCCGATGCGCGGCAGCAACTTCATGAACCCGGGCACCATACGTCACGGGTGGCCGAAGTGTGCTACTCGCGCGGCTCATGCGCGCGCTGGTAACGGGAGCCGCCGGGTTCGTCGGAACGCACCTCGTGCGCGACCTCCGCGCGCGGGGCGTCGACGTGGTCGCCGTCGATCGGCTCTCAGGTCGGGGCATCACGCCAGTCGAGCTGACCGATCGCGCCGCCGTCGCAACGCTGGTGGCTCGCACCTCACCCAGTCACGTCTTTCACCTCGGGGGGCTGCTCCGCGCGCCCGACTACGCCTCGCTGTACGAGGTCAACGTCATCGCGACCGCCCACCTCCTCGAGGCGCTCAGCGGGCTGGCGATGAAGCCGCGAGTGCTGGTCGCGAGTTCGAGCGCGGTCTATGGCACCGGGCCCGCCGACGCACCGATGGTCGAGTCGCGCCCCGCGGCGCCCCTCAACCACTACGGGGCCAGCAAGGTCGCGCAAGAAGCTGTCGTCCTCCAGGCCGTCGGCACCCATCGGTTGCCCGCCCTCATCAGCCGCACCTTCAACATCGTCGGCCCAGGACAACCCGCGACCCTCGCAGCAGGCTCGTTCGCCGAGCAGTTGGCGAGAGCCGAACGACTCCCCTCGCCGCACCTCGAAACGGGCGACCTCTCGGCGATCCGCGACTTCGTCGATGTGCGCGACGTGGTCGCCGCGATGCGTGCCCTCATGGAGCACGGCGAGCCGGGTCAGGCCTACAACGTGTGCACCGGCGTACCCCGAACCATCTCGCTGTGCGTCGACGGCCTCATCGCGGCCTGTCGCGTCAAGGTGAGCGTCGCTCAGGCAGCATCGCGCAGCCACACCCATGCCCTCGAGGCGCAGGTGGGCGACCCGGGCCGGCTCAAAGCGCTCACCGGCTGGCGGCCCGAAGTTTCCTTCGAGCAATCGATGAATGATCTGCTCGACTCCTGGAGACAGAAGGTCTCTGTAGAAGGTCATTCATGAACTGGAACGGCAAGACGGTCTTGGTGACGGGCGCGGGGGGCTTCATCGGCAGCCATCTGGTCGAGCGCCTGGTGGGCGAAGGCGCGAAGGTGCGCGCGTTCGTGCGCTACACGTCGCGCGCCGATCTCGGCAACCTCGCGTGGGTGCCGAAGCCGGTGCTCGCCAGCCTCGAGGTCATTCGTGGCGACCTGCGCGACACCGAGGCCATTCGTCAGGCCTCCCGCGGCGTCGACACCATCTTCCACCTCGGCGCGCTCATCGCGATCCCCTACTCGTACGTGAACCCCCGCGAGGTCGCGGAGGTCAACATGATGGGCACCTTCAACGTGCTCGCCGCCGCCCGCGCTGAGGGCGTTCGACGCCTCGTGCACACCTCGACCAGCGAGGTCTTCGGCACCGCGCGCTACGTGCCCATCGACGAGGCGCACCCGCTGCAGGGCCAATCGCCCTACTCCGCCAGCAAGATCGGCGCAGACAAGCTGGCCGAGAGCTTCTTCCGCTCGTTCGACACGCCCGTGGTCACCGTGCGGCCGTTCAACACCTACGGGCCCCGTCAGTCGGCGCGCGCCATCATCCCGACCATCATCTCGCAGGCGCTGATGCGCGATGAGGTGAAGCTGGGCAGCCTCGACCCGTCGCGCGATCTCCTCTTCTGCACCGACACGGCCGACGGCTTCGTGAAGGCGGCGAGCACCGACGCGGCGCTGGGCCACGAGATCAACCTCGGCACCGGCGTGGGCGTCACCATCGGCGAGCTCGCTGAGCGCATCTTCAAGATCGTCGGCAAGACACCGAAGATCGTCACCGACGCCCAGCGCGTTCGCCCCGAGAAGAGCGAGGTGCTGCGGCTGCTCGCGGCCAACGGCAAGGCGAAGCAGGTGCTGGGCTGGTCGCCCACCGTCACCCTCGACGAAGGCCTCGCGCGCACGGTGGCGTGGGTGAAGGACCACCTGCACCTCTTCCGCCCTGACGAGTACACGGTCTGATGCGCGCCATCGTCCTCGCGGGCGGCAAGGGCACCCGGCTGGCGCCGTACACCACGGTGCTGCCCAAGCCGCTGATGCCCATCGGAGACGCGCCGATCCTCGAGGTGGTGCTGCGTCAGCTCGCGCACCACGGCTTCACCGACGTCTCGCTCGCGGTCGGCTACCTCGCCGAGCTGTTGATGGCGTTCTGCGGTGACGGCTCGAAGTTCGGCGTGAAGCTCGACTACTCGAAGGAACCGCAGCCGCTCGGCACAGCGGGCCCCATCGCGCTGGTCGGCAACCTGAACGACACGTTCCTGGTGATGAACGGAGACCTCCTCACCACCATCGACTACTCGAAAATGCTCGCCGCCCACCGCGCCGCCAACGCGCTGGTGACCGTGGCGACGTACGAGAAGACGGTGAAGATCGACCTCGGCGTGCTGCACCTCTCGCCGACGAACGAGATCACCGACTACATCGAGAAGCCGACCATGAAGTACGCGGTGAGCATGGGCATCTACCTGTTCGAGCCCCGGGTGCTGTCGTTCATCGAGAAGGGCCAGCGGCTCGACCTGCCTGACCTCATCAAGAAGCTCATGGCGGCGAAGGAGAAGGTCCTCGGCTACCGCCACGAGGGCTACTGGCTCGATATCGGCCGTCACGACGACTACCAGGAAGCGATGCGTGAGTTCGAAGCGCACCGCGCCGAGTTTCTGCCCACGACATGAGCCTCACGCTCGTCCTCTCTCCCGAGTCGTACCCGTGGGATCTCGCGAAGGAGAAGACCTTCCTCGAGCAGGAGGTCGAGGTGCTCGCGCGCACCGACGCGAAGCTGGTGCTCCTGCCGCAGCGCACAGGCGGGGAGCGACTCGAGGTGCCCGCGGGCGTCGAGGTCGATGACTCGCTGGCGCGTGAGACGGCGGTCCTCTCACGGCGACACCTCATTTTTCACGCCGCGCAGACCACGCTCGTCGCCGAAGAGGCGCTGCGCCGGGGCCGCGAGCTGCGCAACCCGGTGAACCTGAAACGGGTCGTCGAGTACGCCGGGCGCACGCACCACGCGATGGGGTTCGCGAAGCGGTACCTCGCGCGTCGCGGGTGGACTAACGAGCGCGTCGTCTTCGCGAGCACGTGGTGGGGCCCGATCACCACCGGCTTCGGCCTCGCGGCGCGCGGGTTGCCTCGCCTGCGCGTGGTGTCGCGGGCGCACGGGTTCGATCTCTACGAAGACCGGCACACGCCGCCGTACCAGCCGTGCCGCCACCGGGCGCTCGCGAGCGTTCACGGGCTCTTCCCCGACTCGGACACCGGCACGAACTGGCTCAAGGACACGTACCGCTCCGTGCCCAGGAAGACCGAGACGGCGCGGCTGGGCATCTTCGACCCGCACGTGGTGTCTCGCCCCTCGAGCGATGGCGTGCTGCGCGTCGTCACCTGCTCGCTGCAGGTCGCGGTGAAGCGGCTCGATCTGCTCATCGACGGGCTCGCGAAGGCGGGCGCGCAGGGGGCGCGCATCGAGTGGGCGCACCACGGCACCGGGCCGCTGCAGCCAGCGCTCGAAGAGCAGGCGCGGCGCGTGTTGCCGCCGAACGTGAAGGCCACCTTCGTCGGCTACTCGACGCAGCAGGAGCTCTACCGCTGGTACGCCGACCATCCCGTCGACGTCTTCGTGAACGTGAGCAGCTCCGAGGGGACCCCCGTCGCGGCGATGGAGGCCATCGCGTGTGGCATTCCGATGCTCGTCACCAGCGTCGGTGGGAACCCGGAGATCTGTCGGCCCGAGAACGGCGTGCGCGTGTCTGCGAACCCGAGCGCCGAGGAGGTGGGCGCGGCGTTGCTCCGGTTTGCGTCGGCAGAAGCCCAGGCGTGGAGAGCCGGCAGCCTCAAGGTCTGGCGCGAGCGCTACGACGCCGAGGCCAACTTCCGCGCGTGGTTCGACACGCTGAAGTCGGTGTGAGCTACCGCGAGAGCGCGTCGAGATCGGCGCGTGAGAGGTAGTTGATGAGCACCCCGCGTGCGGGGCCCTGGTAGACGAAGCGCGCACCGACGGCGAGGCCCGAGAGCCGACACGCCGAGAACGCCTGCTTCATGTGCTCGACGTTGCCCGCCCCGCCCGCGGCCACCAGCGGCACGCCGAGCTTGCCGTCGAACGAGCGCAGCAGGTCGAGATCGAACCCGCTCATCGTGCCGTCGCGATCGACCGACTGGAGCAGGATCTCCCCTGCCCCCGCAGCCACCAGCTTCTTCGCCCAGGCGACGGGGTCCGATTCCGACACGCGCGCGCCGGAGTGCGAGTGCACCGCGAGCCCGCCGAAGAGCTTCTTCTTCACGTCGACCACGCCCACCACGCACTGCGCGCCGAAGGCGTTCTTGAGCTCCGTCACCAGAGAGAGCGACTCGAAGGTCGCCGTGCTCAGCGCGATCTTCTCGACGCCGAGCGCGAGCAGCGTGCGCGCGTCATCGAGCGTCTTCACCGCGCCGCCGTACGCGACGGGCATGAAGGCCTCGCTGACGATCTCCTCGATCATCTTGAAGTTCGGCCGCCGCCGTCCCTTCGTGGCGGTGATGTCGAAGAGGAAGAGCTCGTCGACCTCCTTCTCATTGAAGATCTTCACCGCGTTGATCGGATCGCCGACGTACTTCGGGTCGGCGAACTTCTGCGTCTTCACGAGCCCGCCGGTGCCCTTCACCAGCAGCGACGGAATGATGCGTTTACGCAGCATGCGCACCCACCACGCCGACCCAGTTCTTCAGCAACGCCATGCCGAAGCGGTGGCTCTTCTCGGGGTGAAACTGCGCGCCCATCACGTTGCCGCGCGTCACCGCCGCGACGATCTTCGCGCCGTACGTGACGCTCGCCGCGATGTCGGCCGGGTCGTCAGGCACCACGTGGTAGCTGTGCACGAAATAGAACCGCGCCTCACCGCGCGTCATGCCCTCGAGCAGCTTCGAGTCCGTCCACTCCACCTCGTTCCACCCCATGTGCGGCACGGGCAACGCCTTGCCCTCGGGGAAGGTGAAGCGCTTCACGTCGGCGGCCAGCCAGCCGAGCCCCTTCTCGCTGCCCTCTTCGCTGCCGCGCGCGAACAACTGCACGCCGAGGCAGATGCCGAGAATGGGCACCTTCTTGTCCATCACCAGGTCGCCGAGCACGCTCTCGAGCCCGCGGCTGCGCAGGTTCTTCATGCCGGTGTCGAAGTGACCGACCCCGGGAAGAATGAGCGCCTTCGCCGCGGCGAGCTCTTCGGGCTTGCTGGTGATGACGCTCGCCACGCCCACCTTCTTGAGCATGTTCTTCACCGAGCCGAGGTTGCCCAGCCCGTAGTCGACGATGGCGATGCTCATGCGGCGTGAAACTTCACCACCGCGTCGACGACCTCGCGCTGCATCGCCTCGGTGAGCTCCGGGTAGACGGGGATGGCGAGCGACTCGAGCGCTGCGGCTTCCGCCTCGGGGAAGTCGCCGACCTTGCCGCCCCACGGGGTGAAGCACTGCTGCAGGTGCATCGGCTGCGGGTAGTAGATCTCGTTGCCGATGCCGGCCGCGGTGAGCGCCTTCTTCAGCTCGTCGCGCCGCGCCGAGCGCAGGCTGAACTGGTTGTAGATGTGGCGGCCTTCAGGCCGCTCCTGAGGGAGCGTGAAGGGCTGCTTCGCGTTCGGCCGCACCTGCTTCGGGTCGATGCCGCGCTCGGCAAACAAGGTGCGGTACCGGGCCGCGTTGCGCTGGCGCCCCGCCGTCCAGGAGTCGAGGTGCGGCAACTTCGCGCGCAGCACGGCCGCCTGCAGGGCGTCGAGCCGGAAGTTCCCGCCCACGATCTTGCTGAAGTACTTCGGCTCCTGCCCCTGCACGCGGATCGACTTCATGCGCGCGAAGAGCTTCGCGTCGTTGGTGACGATGGCGCCAGCATCGCCGAACGCGCCGAGGTTCTTCGAGGGGAAGAAGCTGAGGCACCCCATCGTGCCAATCGAGCCCGCGCGGCGGCCCTTGAACTCCGCGCCGATGGCCTGCGCGGCATCTTCGATGACCGGCAGCCCGTGCTTCTTCGCGATGGCCATCACCGCGTCCATGTCGGCGAGCTGACCGAAGAGGTGCACCGGCATGATCACCTTCGTCTTCGGGGTGATGGCCGCTTCGAGCTTCGCCGGGTCGAGGTTGCAGGTCGCCGGGTCGATGTCGACGAACACGCACTTCGCGCCCAGCCGCGCGACGCAGCTCGCGGTGGCGATGAAGGTGTTGGGGCTGGTGATGATCTCGTCGCCGGGCCCCACGTCGAGCGCCATCAAGCCCACGAGGATCGCGTCGGTGCCCGAGCTGACGCCCAGCGCGTGCGCGGTGCTCGAGTACTTCGCGACCTCGGCCTCGAGCGCCTCGACCTCCGGCCCGAGGATGAAGTGGGCCGAGTCGACGACCCGCTTGATGGCCGCGTCGAGCTCACTGCGCATCGACTCGTGTTGCGCCTTCAAATCCAGAAGCGGGACGCTCATGACTTCTCCAGCGGTTTGTCTTCGGGCCAGTCGAGGCAGCGCAGCACGCCAGGAGACGTCTCCTGGTACCGCCAGCCGCTCTCGGGGCACTTCATGACGCCGCTCGCGTCGGGCGCATCGAGCACGTGGCCGTGGCGGCTGACCCAGCCCTTCCTGCGGGCGGGCACGCCGAGCATCAGGGCGTAGTCAGGCACCTCGCTCTTCGAGACCACCGCGCCCGCGCCGATGAGCGCGTACCGACCGATGGTCGAGCCGCACACGATGGTGGCGTTCGCGCCGATCGACGCGCCGCGCTTCACGAGGGTGTGTTGGTAGAAGGCTGCGCCCTTGCGCACGATCTCCGAGCGCGGGTTGACGACGTTGGTGAACACGCACGACGGGCCGCAGAACACGTTGTCTTCGAGCTCGACGCCCTCGTAGAGCGACACGTTGTTCTGCACCTTCACGTTGTTGCCGATCTTCACGCCGCCGCCGATGAAGACGTTCTGGCCGAAGTTGCAGCCCTCGCCGATCTGCACGTTGGGCATCACGTGGCAGAAGTGCCAGATGCGCGTGCCGGCGCCGATGGACACGGGCTCGTCGACGATGGCCGTGGGGTGCGCCTTCCAACCGCTCACGACGTGCCCTTTCGCGTCATGGGGTGCGCGTCGAGCGAGGTGGTCACCGGTGTATTGCGAATGCGATGCACGAGCTCGATCGACCCGCGCGCCTCACCGAGACCGAAGCCGCGACCGGCGACGAGTTCTTCGTAGACGCGCGTGTGGAGGTCGGTGAACCCCTCCGAGAACTCGATCTCCTTGCCGTCGACCGAGATGGTGCGGAAGGTCGTCTTCTTCCCCGGCTCGGGCGCGAAGGGGAGATCGGCGTTGTCGATGCTCAAGAACCAGCGCACCTGCGCGCGCTCCAACTGCAAGATGCCCGCGCAGCGACGCGGCTCGAAGAGGTGCACCTCGAGGCCCTTCACGGCGCCGAAGAGCCACACCAGCAGGTCGAAGAAGTGGATGCCGATGTTGGTGGGGATGCCGCCCGACTTCTCGGGGAAGCCCTTCCACGACACGTCGTACCAATTGCCGCGCGAGGTGACGTAGGTGAGCTCGACCTGGTGGTGCTTGCCGGTCTGGGTCTTGAGCTGCTCGCGCAGCTCGATGAGCTTCGGGTGCACGCGGAGCTGCAGCACGGTGAAGACGCGCTTGCCGGTCTCCTGCTCCATCGCCTCGAGCGCGTCGAGGTTCCACGGGTTGATGACCAGCGGCTTCTCGCAGAGCACGTCGGCACCGACCCGCAGGCCAAGGCGACAGTGCGCGTCGTGGAGGTAGTTGGGCGAGCACACCGTGACGTAGTGCACGCGCTGCTCTTCGGGGCCGCGGCGCAGCTTCTCGAGGTGGCGGTCGAGGCGCTCGATCTCGGTGAAGAAGCGGGTGTCGAAGCTGAACGAGTCGAGCACGCCCACCGAGTCTTTGGGGTCGGCAGCGGCGACGACGCGGTTGCCCGTGTCACGAATGGCCTTCAGATGACGCGGCGCGATGTACCCACCGACACCGATGACTGCGAAGTTCTTGGACACGCTGCTGAGTCTCCCCCGCCGAGCACGGCGTTCAGGGGCTTGTAGAAGTCACGGGTGGCCCGTTCAAGCCTTGCGACGAGCCCCTCCATCGCGTCCACAGCCGTTCGAGCACGAGCGCAGCCGGCACGACGAGGAGCCCCTCGAAGGGCGCCCGGTACCGCGCACACCCATAGAAGGCGACCGACATCACCACGATGACCCCGAAGCCGGCCCACCCGATGACGCCGGGCACCGAGAGACGGATGGTGCGATCCCGAAACGCGAGCAGCGCCAGCAGCGCGAGCAGCGGCCAGTGCAGGTTCCACGAGCGGCTCCGGCCACGACCCACCACCTCGTGGTCCCACGGGGCGACGAGCAGAATCAGCTTCTGCGGCACGAGCTTCAGCGCACCGGCGACGTCACCCCTGATGTGCTCGACGGCCTTCTGGGTGAGGTAGCGATCGGCCTCGAGCGGGGAGCGGGTGAACGCCTCGGTCGTCACCGCGTCGCGCACGTTGTTGCCCCACGGGTGACCGGGCGGATGCACCCAGCTTGCGTAGAGCGTGTCGCCGCCGTTGGTCGAGAGCTTGGGCGCGCCGAGCACAGCGGCGTTGCGGGCGAGCCAGGGTGTGAGCGTCAGCACGTAGGCCAGCGAGAGCACCGCGCCGAGGCCGAGGCGGAGCCGCCAGGGGTGCTGCACCGCGAACAGCAGACTGACAACGAGCGCCGCGGGGAAGAGCACCATCATCGAGCGCAAGAGGGTGAGCAGCCCGCAGAGCACACCCGCAGCGATGACGGCGGTCCAACTCCGGCGCTCGGCGGCGATGATGGTGAGCGCCGCGCAGCAGAACGCGAGGTCGGCGCCGAGCGACTCGCTGAGCAACGAGCCCGTCGTGAAGATGGCCGACATCGACAGCGCCCACAGCAGTGCGGCCGCGACGCCGACTCGATGCGAATGGCGGCGCGCTGCGAACCAGTAGACGAGGCCGACCGTCAGCGCGTCGATGATCGCCTGCACCACCGTGACGGCCACGGGCCGCTGGCCGGCGACGGCGTAGATGGCCCCGACGAAGAAGGGGTAGCCCGGCGGGCGATAGGTGAGCGGCTCTCCGGTGACGTCGTCGAGCCGGCCCGTGTTTGCGAAGATGGCGCCGAAGGCGTCGTACCCGCTCGCGTCACCCGAGAGCGGCAACGGCAGCGTCAGCGCGGTGGCCAGTCGCAGCGCGAGCGCCAGCACGAGGATCGCGCCGACCTGAGCCCGCTGTGACACGACTCAGGCCTTCTTCTCGCCGTAGCCGTAATAGCGGTACGCGTAGCCGTAGTAGTAGTCGCCGTACTTCGACTTCTCGAGGTTCACGTCGTTGAGCACGGCGCCGTAGATGTTGGCCTTCACGTCCTGCAGCGCCCGAACGGTGCGGCGCGCGACGTCGCGGTTGGTCTGACCCGCCTTGAGCACCATCACCACCCCATCGACCTGCGTCGAGAGCACCACGGCGTCGGCCACGGCGCCCACCGGCGGCGTGTCGAGGATGATGCGATCGAACCGCTCGCCGAGCTTGTTGAGCAGGTCGGAGAACGCCTGCGTGTGCAGCAGCTCGGCGGGATTCGGCGGAATCGGGCCGCACGGCATGAGGAACAGCCCGTTGATGTCAGTCGACTTGATCGCGTCGTCGAGCTTGCCCTCGCCGACGACGAGCGACGAGACGCCGAACTCGTTCGCGACGCCAAACGCCTTGTGCAGCCGGGGGCGGCGCATGTCGGTGTCGATGAGCAACACGCGCGAGCCGCTCTGCGCCATCGCGATGCCGAGGTTGATGGCCGTGGTCGACTTGCCTTCCTGCGGGCCGCTCGAGGTCACCACCACCCGACGAAACGGCTTGTCGGGTGACATGAAGAGCAGGTTGGTGCGCACCGAGCGCATGCACTCGGCGATGAGCGACTTCGGTTCGCGGTGAATGTGCAGGTCGGCCGACTGACCCTCGACCTCGGGAATCGAGGGAATGAAGCCGAGGAAGGTCAGCGCCAGGCGCTCCTCGATGTCCTGCTGCGAGGCGATGGTCGAGTCGAGCAGCTCGAGCAAGAGCGCGAGCGCCAGCCCGAGAATGAGCCCGCCCAGCACGCCCATCAACACGCCCTGCGGCACGTTGGGTCGAACGGGCGACATCACCGGTCGTGCCGCGTCGAGCACGCGCACGTTCGAGGTGCGGAGCATGCCGGACAGCTCGATGTCTTTGAGGCGCTTGAAGACCGACTCGTACTGGCGCTTGTTGCTGTCGGCCTCGCCCTTGAGCTGATCGAGCTCGAGCTTCTTCTTCTCGACCTCGAAGGCCTCGATGCGCGTCTGGTCAAACAGCACCTTGAGGTTCTTCTCTTTCTCGGTCGCTTCCTTCAGCTCGGCCTCGGTCGAGATGACGAGGTTCGACAGCTCACGCGCGAAGTCTTTCTCGGCGACGCCCAGCTTTTCCTGACACTCGAGCACCTTGGGGTGCTGGCCCAGGTAGCGCGTCACGAGGTCGGTGCACTCGTTGCGCAGCAGCAACACGCGGTCTTTGTACTTCGTCAGCATCGCGTTCTCGCGCGCGGCGGGCAGCGCCTCGGCCCACAACCGGTCTTCTGACGCGTTCGCCTGCACGCTGCGAATGGCGGCGACGCGCGCACGCAGCCCCGCACTCTTCAGCTGCACTTCGGTCAGCGCCTTGCTCGTGTCCTGCAGCTTGGTCGACACCATGCTGGCGCGATCGTCAATGCTGGTTGAGAGCATGTCGGTCTGCCGACGGTAGTTGTAGAGCGCCAGCTCGCTGGCCCGCGCCGAGTCCGACAGAGAGTCGCGCCGCTCATCGAGCCACTTGGTGGCGTTCTCGGTGAGCTTCAACTTCTGCGACATCACCTCGTCCATGTAGGCCTGCGCCACCTCGTTCGCGAGGAGCGCGGCGCGCGTGGGGTCGGAGTCTTCGATCTTGATCAACGAGACGCGGCTTTCCTTCACCGGCTCGACCTTGATCTTCGACTGCACGATCGCGACTGCGTCGATTTTCGCCATCACCTCGGCGCGCTTGTGGTCATCGGTGATTTTCGTGGCGCTGAGGAAAACGGCGTCGCTCCCGAGGCCCAGCTTCTCGATGACCCGCTGCGAGACCGCGCGGCTCTGAATGATGCGGTACTGCGTCTCGAGGTATTCCTTGTTCGCCCAGTAGTAGGCGCCGGCCTCGCTGTTGACGTCTTGAATCTGGTTGTCGAGGAAGCGCGGTTCTTTCGGGTCGATGATGATCGAGATCTGCGCCGCGAAGACCTTCGGCTGCCGGGTCGTGTACAGCGTCGCCGCCCCCGTGACCGCGGCAAAGACCAACAGAATCAACCACTTCCGGCGCAAAACAACGCGCAGATAGAAGCGGGGGTCCGCTCCCGAAGAGGTCGCCATCGCGCTGTCGACAGAAGAGGACACGAGCGATCGAGTCAGTACCACCGCAGGGGGCCCAGGTTCAAATTTCGACCGTCACGGGTTGGTGGTCAACGCCCGCTCCAGCCGCTCGACCAGGGCGTCGGTCGCCTTCATCCCTGTGGGCGTGTCGAGCACCCGCCCCCGGCGAACCTCATCGAGCGCGGAATGAAGACTTCCCATGCGCTCGTAGAGGTCAGCCATGCGGTAGTGGAGGTCTGGGCGCGCCGGCGAAATGCGTGACGCGGTCTGCAGCGCCTCGAGCGCACGGCCCCACCGCTGTTCCTGGACGTAGAGTCCTGCTTCGCGCTCGAACAAGCCGGCCCGAGCAGCCGGCCCGTCGACGAACGGCCGCGCGCGCTCGAGCGTCTCGTGGGCTTGTGGCAGCCGGCCTGACGCGAGCAACAACTCGACCAGCGACCACGTGGCCTCGAGGTCGGAGGGCCGACGGTTCACGAAAGCGCTCATCGCCTCGATGGCCTCGTCTCGCTTGCCGACCTTGGTGAGCAACCGCACCTTCAGCTTCTGCTCTTCGTCCTTCTGCTGCTCGGTGCCCGGCAACTTCGAGAACGCCTCCAGCGCGCGCGTCGGGTCGCCGTAGTCGGCCTCGTGCTGCACGAGCAGCCGCTGCGCCTCGCGCACCACCTCGTCGCTCACGCCGCTGAGCTCGACAGAGGCGAGGATCGCGGCCGCGTCGTTGGCGGTGAGCTGCACCGTCGCCTGCTTCCACAGCATCGGGAGGAAGCCGACGCGATCGATGACCAGGCGATCGAGCATGCCCTCGCGCTTCGCGACCGCGAGCCCGAGGGGAATCGAGGCGGCGTCGCCCAGCTCCCACGCGTGCTTGAGCTGTGAAATCGCCTGCCCCGGCTGCCGGAGCCGCAAGAGCGCGTTCGCGGCCGACACCGCAGCGTGGGAGTCGATGGGCCGCAAGAAGGCGTGCCGGTTCGCCCACGCCAGCGCCTCGCGCGGATCTCCTCGCGCAGCGACGTCGCTCGCCATGCGCGCGTAGAGCAGCCAGTCTGACGGGTGGCGGTCGATGGCCGCGAGCGCCTTCGCGCGCACCTCGTCGAGGCCCGCGCGCGCCTCGATGACGTCCGCGAGCTCGGCCTCGGTGTCGAGGTGGTGGCTGCGACCCCGCGCAAGCCCCACGCCCAGCAAGACCAGCGCGAGCGCGATGGCGACCGAGAATCGCCGGCCGGGCGTCTGCCGCACGTTCCGCTGCGCCGACGCGACCAGACCCACGCCGACGATGACCACCGGTGCGACCGCGTTGAGCTCGAGCGAGAAGTCGAACACGTCGTGCAACGCGACGCCGATGGCCCCCAGCAGCACCGTGCGCTCGGCGTGCTCGCTGTACACGCCCACCCACATGCGCCGCGCCAGCCACGCCACGAGGCCCATCAACACCAGCGCCAGCGGTACGCCGAAGTCGGCCGCGAGCTGCAGCGGCGCGTTCTCCGGGTGCGTGAACGTGACCGAGAGCTGGCGGGTCTGCCACCGCGTGAAGCCGAGTTCGAAGGCGCCCGCGCCCATGCCCAACCGACCCGACGGCGCGATGCCGTCCCACAACATGGGCCACAGCTCGACCTTGGTGCTCGAGAGCTTCTCGACGCTCGACACCGTCTCCGCGCGGGCGGCGAGCTGGTCGAATGCGAGCAACCCCGCAAAGGCCATCGTGCCGGCGATGACCACCCACGGCACCACGCGCTTGAGCCCGCCGCCCTTGAGCGCGAGGAAGGCGGCGCCGACCAGGCCCCACGTGATGACGAAGCTGGCGATGCCGCCGCGAGAGAGCGAGAGAAAGACCGCGAGGCCGCTCACGAAGGCGGCGGTGACCCACGCGACGGCGAGGTCTCGCGACTCGGAGCTGAGCGCCAACCCCAACGCCACCGTCGAGGTGAAGGTCAGAAACGCCGCGAGGTGGTTCACGTTGCCGAACGGCGTGACCAGCGAGAGGTTGGCGATGAAGTGGTGCACCCCGAACAACGCCTCGGCGCCCGCGAGCAGGTGCCCCAGCCCGGTGAGTGAGACCAGCACACCCGAGAGCACAGTGGCGGCAAAGAGCCGGCGGCGCACATTCTCAGCCCGGCCGAGCTGCAGCGCCACGAAGGCGAGCAGCCCCAGCGCCGTGAGGCGGGCCAACGCACGCGCGGTGGAGGGCGGGTCGACCGAGAGCGGTCTCCAGCCGGTGAGCCCGAGCGGCAGGAGCGCGAACTCACGCAGCTCAGCGGCCGGTGGAGAGACGACGGCAAGCAGCCCCGGAGGCAGCGGTACGAGCTGAATCGCCGCGGCCAGCGCCATCATGGCCGGCACGATGAGCGCCGCGTGCAGCGTCACTCGACGGCTGTGCCGCACCGCGCCTGCGGCCCAGCACGCGAGCGCCACCACCGCGCCCGCCGCCATCGCCTCCAGCGACCAGGCCAGCGCGCCGCCCAGCGTCCACGGGAGGCCGACGATGCAGACGGCGAGCACGACCTCCGATGCAACCCACCACCGGCTGGCGTCCGAGCGGGAAGACATTCAGGCGGCAGACCTTGCCCGACGCAGGGCCCTCTTCGCACCTGCGAACAGCTCTGACGCCACGAGCCGCGCAGAATCCGTCAGGTACAGGTGCAGCAGCACCGAGGGAATTCGAGCCGACGCCCAGTCGGCAGAGGCGACGTGCGCTTCACTGAAGACCAGCGGGTCGAAGGTCGCGCGCACCGAGAAGCGCGAGAGCGCAGCGCGCGCGGCGTCTGGCAGACGGGCGCCCACCAGCCGCTCCGACAACGCGAGCGCCGCCCTGAGCGAGCGCAGCTGCGAGACCGCCTGGGCGCGCCGCACGAGCTCGACCCAATCAAGCGACGGCATCACCGTGAGGAAGCGCTTCACGTCGAGCAGCCACGAGACACGGAGAAACGCATGGGTCGCCGCGTGCACGCAGAGGTAGAGCAGCTCGTCTTCGGGCGAGAGGTAGCGCACGCGCCGGCCTTCGAGTTCGGCGTCGACGAGGCGGCGCTCGATGTCGTCGTCGTCGAGACCCTCACCGCCCAGCCCAGACGCGAGCCGGTGGTGCAGCTCGACGAGGCCGCGCGGCCCTGCCCACGCGCGGTGGTGGTGCTCTTCGAGCTCGTCGTCGAGCGCGGAGTCGGCCTGGAGCGAGAGCCCGAGCCGCGCCATCGCCTGCTCCGCCACGGGCATGGACCGAGGCGCGATGGCGAGGTCGACGTCGACCGAAGGGCGCGAGAGTGGCGTCGCGTAGAGCCGCGTGGCAAGCCCGTACCCCTTCAGGAGCGTCGGGGTCACGCCGTCGCTCGCCAGCGCGTCGATCACGTCGAGGGTGAAAGCGCGGTGCCGCCTCCCGGTGGTGAGCTGGCCGCGCGCCGCGTTGACCAGCTCGATCGGCACCCGCTGCCCCCCGAGCGCGAGGCTGTCGGCGACGAAAGGGGCGACCCCGTGACGAATGGCGTCGTGCACCCACGGCCCTTCGGGCAGCGCCGAGGAGAAGCCCTCTGGCCATCGACGCAGCACATCGAATAGGGGACTCATCTCGGGGTACTCAGCCAGGAAGCGACGTGGAAGACCTGATTTTCACCACCCTCGTGCTCGGCCTGGGCTTCGGCATTCACCAGGTCGTGTTGCGGTCTCACTCGAAGAGCTTCGAGCATCGGCTGCTCAACCGCAGCTTTCTGGCACACGTGGCCTCGGGCTTCGCGCTCATCCTCGTCTACCGCTACTACTACGCCGACGCTGAAGGTCAGGGCACCGGCGACCTGAACCAGTACCACCGTTTCGGGGTGCCCATCGCCGAGGCGCTCCGGTACGACTTCGCGAGCGTCTTCCCCGAGACGTGGGCGCTCTTCACGCACGCCGACTACCGGCTGCCCATCGAGCCTTTCGGCGGCGGCTCGACCGGCACGATGCAGGCGGTCGCCGTCTGGCTGTTCTTTCTGCTCGGCAACTCGTTGTTCGCCGCGTCCGTGCTCATCGCCCTCGGCTCGTACCTCTCGAAGGTGATGATCTACCGCGCGCTGCGCAGCGAGTTCCCCGAAGGCCTCCACGAGCGCGTGCTGCTCGCCATCGCGCTCTCACCCACCGGCATCGTGTGGACCTGCGCGTTGCTCAAGGAGCCGGTGATCATGGTCGCGTTCGGCCCGCTCTTCATGGCGCTCAAGTGGGTCCTCGAGGGGCGCCGCTTCGTGCAGGCTGGCTTCATCGGCGTGGTGGCTGGCGCGGTGATTCTGCTCATCAAGCCGTACGTCATTCTCGCCCTCGCGCTCGCCGGCGGCGTGTGGATCTTCTGGGCGCGCACGGTGCGCTCGGGCAACCACTTTGCGGTCAAGCCGGTCTACCTCGCGGTGGCGCTCGGCGTGGTGGCCCTCGGCTTCTCGACGGTGTCGGCGCTCTTCCCGAACCTCTCGCCCGACCAGGTGGCGGAGTCGATGCAGCAGCAGCGGCGCGCGGCGGCCACCTCCACGGGCGGGTCGAACTTCTACATCGAAGGCCCGGGTGGGCCCGAGCCCAAAGCGCCCTCGCGCGGCATCCTCTCGCAGGCGTCGCTGGTGCCCATCGCGCTCCTGACCGCGTTGTTCCGCCCCTTCCTCTTCGAGTCGTTCAGCGCGATGCAGTTCCTGAACGCCATCGAGATGACGTGGCTCACGGTGCTCTTCTGGCAGGTGGTTCGCCGGAACAAGGTGGCGGACCTCGTGAGGCGCGTTAACGACAACCCGGCGCTGATGTTCTGTCTCGCCTTCGTGCTGGTGCTGGCGCTCGGAACCGGCATGTCGACGGCGAACCTCGGCACGCTCTCGCGCTACCGCGCGCCCATGATGCCGTTCTTTCTGTTGATGCTGCTGGTGCTGCGCGAGCCCGAGAAGAGCGAGACGAAGGCCGCTGCACCCAACCCGTCGCGACCGCTGCTCAGTGGTGCGCGGGCTTCAGCGTAGAGGCGGCCGGCGTCGCTTCAGGCGTCGGCACCGGGGCCACCGCAGGTACGAGCACGCTCCCGACACGGCGGAGGTGCTCTTCCATCTGGTCGACGACGAGCTGGAGCAAGATGTCCATCTGCGGGGGCACGTCCCCGAACTCCGACTTCCACGAGAACTTGAGCTCGAGCGCGTCGGCGTAGAGCCCGAAGGCTGCCGAGGTCACGTCGCGCTGCGACATGTCCTGGTAGTCGTTGCCCGCCCACTTGCCGATCACCGCCCCACCCGCCTTCAGCTCGATGGAATCGAGCCGCGACTCGTGGGCCAGCCACTCCAACTGCTTGAGCAGGTCAGCCTCGGTCTTCGCGGCCGAAAACTGCGGCGGCACGCGGAGCACGACCTTGCGAAGCCATTCCACGTGTCGCGAGCGGATGCGCTTGCTCTGCCGCCCGAGCACCATCAAGTACTCGAAGTACCCGATGAAGCGGATGAGGCCGAACAACACGGCGCTGACTCCGAGGATCGCTGCGCCCACCTGCCACTGCCGCCCGAACGCGATGGCGATGGCGCTGACGCACAGCAACACCGTCACGCCGTAGATGATGAGCACCGCGCGCCGGTGGGTGATGCCCATGTCGAGCAGGCGGTGGTGAATGTGGCCGCGGTCGGGCGAGAAGATCGGCCGCCGCTCGAGGTAGCGCCGCACCATCGCCAGCAGCGTGTCGATGATGGGCACGCCCAGCGCGACGAGCGGCACGAACAACGACACCGCCGCTGACGCCTTCTGCAACGGCCCCGCGATGGAGCACGCCGCGAGAATGAAGCCGAGGAAGTAACTCCCCGAGTCGCCCATGAAGATGCGCGCCGGGTTGAAGTTGAAGAAGAGGAAGCCGAGCACTGCGCCCGCCAGCGTCGCCATGACGAGGCCAACGAAGGTGGTGCCCATCAACCACGCGACGACGAAGTTGGTGACTGCAGCGAAGAAGACGACGCCTGCTGCGAGCCCATCGAGCCCGTCGATGAGGTTGACCGCGTTGATGATGCCGACGATCCAGATGATGGTGAACGGCAGCGACAACACGCCGGTCTCGAAGCTGGGCAGCAGCGGCAAATCGATCGCGTCGATGCGGAACCCGAACGACCACGCGATGCCCGCCGCGAGGATCTGCCCGTAGAGCTTGTAGAGCGCCCGCAGGCTCTTGATGTCATCGTACAAGCCGACCGCGAACATGACGGTGCCGCCCAGCAACAGACCAAACCCGAGCCGCAGCTGTTCCGGCTCGAGCAGCGTCTTCGCGAAGCCCGTCGCCAACAACGTGCACACCGTGGCGAGCACCGCCGCGTAGATGCCGAGCCCGCCGAGCCGCGCGATGGACTGCCCGTGAATGTGCCGGCCGCCTGGTACCGAGACCGCGCCCCACTTGAACGAGAGGCTCCGCGCCACAGGGGTCAACGCCGCGCCGCAGAGCGCAGCCACAATGAAGCTGGCGAGGTAGGTCTCCATGCGGTGTCGGATCGTCCCCGGTCCCCCCGAGTACGTTCACGCGCTCTATCGCGACAAGAGACTGTCGTACAACTGCAGGTGCTTTTGTAACACGCTGGTATCGCTGAAGTTCTCGAGGGCAAACCGCCCCGCTGCCTCGGCGAGCCGATGTCGTGCGAGGTGATCCTCCAACAATTCGCCCACGGCCGTGGCCAGCGCGAGGGCGTTCTTGACCGGCACCAGCCTGCCGATCTGCCCATTCGCGACGGCGTCCCGGCAGCCGGGAACGTCGGTGGTGACGATGGCGCGACCGATGGCGGCCGCCTCCATCAACGCCTTGGGCATGCCTTCCCGGTACGACGGAAGACACACCACCGTCGCCTGCCGCAACACCTCGGGCATGTCTGCGCGATGCCCCCACCACTCGATGGCGCCAGACCTCACCCAGTCATCGAGCTCCGCACGCGGCACGCTCTGCGGATTGCCGACGTCTTCCCCTCCAACGAGCGCGAACCGGGCCTGCACCCCCTTCGCCTTGAGCTGCTTCGCTGCTTCGACGAACTCACGAAGGCCCTTGTCGATGAGCATGCGGGCGGGCACCACGACGAGCGGCAGGCCCTGAGCGGGCTCGGCGCTGGGCGTGAAGCGCGACAGGTCGACGCCGCTGCCCCGAATCTTCACCACCCGAGTGCTCCCCTTCAGCGCCCCCAGCTCTCGCAACGCACGCTCGTCGTCGTCGTTCTGCAGAATCACCGCCGAGCGCGGCGAGTTGAGCGCCAGCTCGTAGCCAAAGCGCAGCGCCCCGCGACGTGCCCGGGCGCGAAGCCCGGTGGAGAGGAAAACGAACCCCAACCCCGACACGGCGTTCACCACCGCGGGGATCCGGTTCACCCGCGCCGCGAGGCTGCCGTAAAGCATGGCCTTCACCGTCACGTGGTGCGTCAGGTCAGGTTGGAGCCGCCGGTACACCGCCACCAGGTGCGCCAGCGCGAGCGCCTCTTCGTGGGGCTTCTGGCCCGTGCGGCGAAGTCGCCAGTGCTCGGTCTGACAGCCCAGCGCGCGCAGCGTCTCGAACGCCTCGCTCTCGGGGGCGATGGCCGTCACGCGGTACCCGGCCTCGAGCGCGCCCTTCACCAGCACCAGCCGATGCGAGACGAGAAAGTCGGCGTTGTTCACCACGAACGCGAGGTGCCGCATCAGCGAATCTCCACGGGGCTTCATGGTACGAGAGCGCGCGATGGCCAACCTCCATGAACGCACGGTCGCGGGCTTCGGTGACGAATGGGCGCGCTTCGACCAGAGCGAGCTGCCCCCCGCCGAGTCCCGCGCGCTCTTCGAGGAATACTTCTCGCTCTTCCCCTGGGCTTCGCTGCCCGAGGGCGCCGTGGGCTTCGACCTCGGCTGCGGGAGCGGCCGCTGGGCGTGGCACGTCTCGCAGCGCGTGGGGCGACTGCACTGCGTCGATGCGAGCGACGAAGCGCTGAACGTCGCGAAGAAGAACCTCGCCGAACGCACCACCTGCGAGTTTCACCACGCCGGCGTCGACGCCCTGCCCTTCGCCAACGGCACGATGGATTTCGGGTACTCGCTGGGCGTGCTGCACCACATCCCCGACACGCAGGCGGCGATGCAGCGCTGCGTCGACGCGCTCAAGCCGGGCGCCCCGTTCCTCGTCTACCTGTACTACCGCTTCGACAACCGCCCCGCGTGGTTCCGCCGCCTGTGGGAAGCGTCAGACCGGGCGCGCCAGGTCATCTCCGCGCTGCCCACGGAGCGACGGCATCTCGTCACCAACGTCATCGCGGGCACCGTGTACCTGCCGCTCGCGAAGACCGCATCGGCGCTCGAGAAGCTGGGGCTCGACGTCTCGGCCTTCCCGCTCTCGGCCTACAGGCACCGCAGCTTCTACACGATGCGCACCGACGCCCTCGACCGCTTCGGCACCCAGCTCGAGCAGCGCTTCACGCGTGCAGAGATCGAACGCATGATGAACGCCTGCGGCCTCGAGCGCGTCGCGTTCCGAGACGGCACACCCTACTGGTGCGCCGTCGGGTTCAAGCGAGGCTGATCAGTCGTCGAACAGCGCCTCGACGAATTCCTTCGGGTCGAACGCCTTCAGGTCGGCAACCTTCTCGCCCACGCCCGCCCAGGCCACCGGCACCTTGAGCTCATCGCAGATGCCGATGATGACGCCACCCTTCGCGGTGCCGTCGAGCTTGGTCAACGCGATGCTGGTGATGCCGACCGCGTCGTGAAACTGCCGCGCCTGCATGATGGCGTTCTGGCCATTCGTGGCGTCGAGCACCAACAGCACCTCGTGCGGAGCCCCGGGCAGCGCCTTCTCCATCACGCGCTTCACCTTCTTGAGCTCCTCCATCAGGTTCGCCTTGGTGTGCAGCCGCCCCGCGGTGTCGGCGATGACGAGGTCGACCTTCTGCTCGACGCCCTTCTTCACCGCGTCGAACACCACGCTCGCCGGGTCTGACTCCTCTTTCCCCTTCACCAGCTCGGCGCCCGCGCGCTCGGCCCACACGTCGAGCTGTTCGGCCGCCGCCGCGCGGAACGTGTCGCCTGCGCCCAACAGCACCTTCTTGCCCGACGCCTTCGCCTTCGCCGCCAGCTTGCCGATGGTCGTCGTCTTCCCTGCCCCGTTGACGCCCACCACCATGATCACGTGCGGAGGCCCTCCACCACCAAGCGTGTGGTTCGCCTTCAAGGTCACGATGCGCTGCACCTCGCTGCGAATCACGCCCTTCAGCTCGGCCGACCCCAGCGACGTGCTCTTCGCCTTCTCACGCGCATGCTCCACCAGCGCCGACGCCGTCTTCACGCCGATGTCGGCCGTGAAGAGCACTTCCTCGAGCTCGGCGAGCACGCTCTCGTCGACCGGCTTGGGCGCGCCGCCGAACAAGCCGGCCAACCGCGCCATGAAGCCTTCGCGCTTCGTCTTCGCGAGCCCCGCCGCGAGCGTCTGACCCGCCTCGGCGTCGACCTTCTTCTGCGCCGCCGCCTTCGCCTCGGCCTCGAGCCGTGCCGCCTCTTCGACCTTGCGCCGCGCGTCTTCCGCCGCGAGCCGCTCGGCCTCTTCGCGCTCGCGCTTCTTGCGTTCCTTCTCTTCGGCCTCGAGCGCCTTCTCAGCGCGGTACGCCTCGCGCTTGGCCGCCTCGACGTCGTCTTTGAGCTTCGCCGCGTCGGCTTCGTTGGCCTTTGCGCGCGCCGCCTCGAGCTCCGCCGCCTTCTGCCGCGCCGCTTCTGCTTCGGCCCGCTTCGCCGCTTCCTGCTCCGTCGGCGGCAGTTCGACCTTCGGCAACGCCGGCGCGTCGACCTTCTTCGGCTCGAGGGTCGGCTGGAGCTGCGTCGTCTGCTGCAGCCTTGGCGGCTCGACCGGCTGCCCGCGCCGCATCACCTTCCGCAGCACGAAAATCAGGAACGCCGCGACCCCCACGCACAACAGCGCCGGCACCAGCACGCTGGGCTCAGAGGGGCTGGGGGCGATGTCAGCCAGCAAGAGCAGCGCGCGCATCGTCACTGCCCCGGCACGACCGGGAACTTCGCCACGAAGAGCCGGTCTTTCCCGTCGTGCGGCACCGCGTCCTTGTTCACGATGGGCAGGCGCTGGTCGGTCTTCGGATCCCAAAAGCCCATCACCAGCGACAACCCGCGCACCGGCATGCCTGGCGGAATCGGAATGTCGAACACGTCCTGCACCATCTCCCCGGCCTGCCACTGCGAGGTCGGCTTCGCGCGCGGCGGGTGGTCGACGTTGAGGCGATCGATCTTTCCGTCGACGTCTTCCACGTGCACGAAGATGAAGTAGTCGCGGTCGGGCTTGCTCAACACCCGGAAGTTCGCCTGCACGCGCACCGGCATGCCGGTCACGCCGCGGCTGGGGTTCAGAATCACGCTCGACAACTCGATGGCGTCACCGAAGTTCGCGCCGCTCTTCACCTCAGCCGGAGGCGCCGGCGTCAACGCGGCTGGCGCAGGCTGCACGCCTTCCTTCACCGGGGGCTCCACGATGCAGCCGGTGGCCAACAACAAGGCGCTCAACAGGGCAACGAGTGGTCGCATGGCGAGCGGCTTCTACCGTCATTCCCGCGCCGCTTTGAAGGTTTCCGCACGCGGCAACTGCACCGTCACCGTGGTGCCCTGCCCGAGCGTGGAGTCGAGCGAGAGCACCCCGCCGTGCTGCTTCACCATCGAGTCCACGATGGCCAGCCCCAGCCCCGTGCCGTCTTTCTTGGTGGTGAACAACGGCTCGAGCACCCGCGCCTTCGTCGCCGCGTCCATGCCCGCTCCGTCGTCCTTCACGCGCAGCACCACCTGCGCACCGAGGACCTCTCCACTCACGCTCACCGTCCCCGCGCGCCCTTCGGGAATGGACTCGACCGCGTTCTGCACGAGGTTGACGAAGACCTGTCGCAGGCGATCTCTGGCACCCAGCACCGCGGGCACCGCGTCGAGCGCCACCGTCACCGTCACCTGCTCGCGCGCCTTCACCACCGACACACACTCCTCGAGCAGGGGCTTCAGCTCCACGCTGGTGCGCTCCAGCGGGCCTTCGCGCGTGAAGTCGAGCAGGTCGGTGACGATGTGCCGCGTCGCTTCGACTTCGCGCTCCGCCAACTGCAACGGCTCGAGCACATTCGGCGTCAGCGCCCCGGCCTTGTCGAGCCGACGTCGCAACACGAAGATGGCGTTGGTCACCGCCGCGAGCGGGTTGCGCAGGTCATGCCCCACAGCTGCCGCGAGTTGACCCACGGCCGCCAGCTTCTCCGTGCGGCTCATCTGCGTGAGCAGGTATTGCCGCCGCTGCGCCGCGTACCCCAAGAGCCACGCGGTGATGCCCAGCAGAATCACCGCCGTCACCTGCGCCCCTCGCGACACGCCCGCTTCCGACTGCAGCCACACCTCGAACACCGCCGACGACCCGGCCGTGGCGTACAGCTGCCACGCCGACATCGAGAGCGCCGCGATGGCGAGCACCACCGCAAAGAGCCCCATCGTGAACCCGGCCACCCCGGAATCTCTGGGCGAGCCGTCGAACTGCGCGCGCTGCAGCAAGAAGATGAACGGCATGTCGAGCAATGCGGGCGTCAGCGTCAACGCCGCCGCCACGCGCGGCCCAACTCGCTGGCCGGCGAACGCCAGGCAGGCCCCCGAGAGCCACACCAGCAGCGGCCAGGGGCTCACCTGCCAACGCGGATCCCGCAGCACGACCCCCAGAAAGAAGAAGAGCCCGCCGAAGAAGACGAGCACGCCCAGCCGCACGAGGTGCGTCTTGCGGGCGTTCAACAGCCGCTCGCTCAACAGCGCCCGCGCGACGGCGAGGCCCTCAGCGCGCGGGGTGGTCACGACTTCGCGAGCCGCCGGTTCATGCCCAACCGACCGACCTGCAACACCAACCGCAGCAGGCGCTCGGGCTCGAAGGGCTTGGCGAGCACCATCACGAGGTCGGTGGCGCCCGGCATCGTGGGCTTCACTTCATTGGGCGTGCCCGTGAGCAGCAGCGTGTAGGGCGCCGGCGTGATGCGCGCCTTGAGCGCCTTGGCGAACTCGGCGCCGTTCATCCCGGGCATGCGGTAGTCGGTGACGATGACGTCGAACTTGCCGCTCTCCGCAATGGCAAGCGCTTCGGCAGGCTTGTCGGAGACCGTCACTTCACAGTCGTCAGACAGCAACAGCTTGAGGCTTTGGAGGACACCCGGGTCGTCATCGACCACGAGCACCCGAGGTTGGGAGGCGGGAGTCTCCATACGGGTGCCAGCGTAACGGGCTCTGCTCGGGCCGGCTCGACGGAGTCAGGCTTCGCGCGAAGCGAACGTGTGCTATCCGCAGAATCGGTCGGAGCAGCTCGGGTGAACGCCGGTCACTGCAGGACGGGGTGGCGGGAGGAAAGTCGGGGCTCCACAGGGCAGGGTGCTGGTTAACGGCCAGTCGGCGTAAGCTGCAGGAAAGTGCCACAGAAAACAAACCGCCGGTTCCGCAAGGGGCCGGTAAGGGTGAAACGGTGGGGTAAGAGCCCACCGCGCTCCTGGTGACAGGGGCGGCACGGCAAACCCCACCCGGAGCAAGAGCCAATAGGGGAGCGTCTCTTCTCGAAAGAGTCGAGGCATGGGCGGCCCGTCCAACGCTCCCGGGTCTGCTCGCTAGTGTCGTAGCGAGGGCGGCGGCAACGTCGTCCCTGGATGAATGTTCGCCACCCGGGAAACCGGGAACAGAACCCCGCTTACAGAGCTGCTCCGACCGTTTTTCCGTTTCAGCAGGTAGGCAGGCGCGCGGCGAGGGCCAGCGTGGGCGCCTCGCGGTCTTTCTTCGACAACAACGGGCTTCTGGTGGGCCAGTCGATGCCGATGGCCGGGTCGTTCCACAGCACCGACGCATCACAGTCGGGAGCGTAGGGCGCCGTGCACTTGTAGACGAAGTCGGCCACGTCGCTCAGGGCGCAGAACCCGTGCGCGAAGTTCGGCGGAATCCACAACTGCTTCTTGTTCGACTCCGACAGCTCGACGCCGTGCCACTTGCCGAAGGTGGGCGAGCCGACCCGAATGTCGACCGCGACATCGAAGACAGCCCCCCGCGCGCACCAGACGAGCTTCCCCTGCGCGTTGGGGTTCTGGAAATGCAGACCGCGCAGGGTGTCTTTGACCGAGCGGCTCCAGTTGTCCTGGACGAAGGGGCCGACGATGCCGTGCGCGGCGTAGCGCTCGTGGTGAAACGTATCGAGGAAGAACCCACGGTCATCACCGAAGACCTTCGGGCTGACGATCAACACGCCCGGCAGCGAAGTGGTGTCGACGTTCACGTCCGAGGCCCTTCGCGCAGACTCAAGATGCCAGATTACATGCGCTCTTCGATGGCGCGCGTCGACATCTCGTCGGCAGCGCGGTTCATCTCGCGCGGCACGTGCACCAGCTTCACGCGCTCGAACTCGTTGAGCAGCTTGAGCGCCTCTTCGTACAGCGGCCGCAGGCTCGGCGACTTCACCTGGTAGCGCCCGCCGAGCTGCCGGATCATCAACTCCGAGTCGGCGAACACCTCGACCTCGCGCACCTTCAGCTCGCTCGCGCGACGCAGCCCGAGCAGCAGCCCCATGTACTCGGCGTAGTTGTTCGTCTGGTGCCCGAGGAACTTGCCGAGCTTGTCGACCACCTGCCCTGACGGCTCGACCAGCACCGCACCGGCGCCCGCAGGCCCCGGGTTCCCCTTCGCCGCGCCGTCGCAATAGAGGCGCAGCCGGTTCCACGTGGGCACGGGCTCGGGCTCGTCGACCGCCCCACCTTCGAGCAGGGTCGCCGCGCGCTCGAGCGCCTTGAGCAACTGGGACCGCGTGAGCTGCGGAAACGCGCCGAGAGTCGCCACCAACGGCTCCTCCCGCGCGATGAAGCGGAGCACGGTCGCTTGCAGCGAGCGCCCCGACTGGCTTTTTCCGCGGGCCATCGTGGAGACGAGGGCCGTCGCTTACTTCGCGACCGGCGCCTCCAGCACTTCGGCCGCGTAGATCATGCGGGTGCACGAAGGACAGGTGTCGACGCCACGCGAGGCCACCAGCGTGTTGAAGCGCTGAGCCGGAATGTTCATGCGGCAGCCCGAGCAGGTGCCCGGCGCGTTGACCGCGACCATGGCCGGCATGCGCTTCTTGCGAATCACGTCGTACTGCTTGAGCAACGTGGGCTCGACTTCCTTCGCGGCGTCGGTGCGCTTGCCGTCGACGGCCTGCACCTGCGACTCGACCTCGGCCAGCTTCGCGCGCAACACCTCGATGCGGTCGACGAGATCTTTCGTCTTGCCGGTGAACTCGGTCTCTTTGCCCTTCACCACGTCCTTCTGAATGATGATCTGCTTCCCGAGTTCCTGAACGTCTTCGCTCATCGTCTGCTGGCCCTTCTTCGCGATGTCGATTTCGCGGGCCAGAGCGGAGTACTCGCGCGTGCTGCGCTGTTCAGACAAGCGCGCTTCCCACTTGCGCACCTTGTCCTTCTCTTCGGTGATGGTCTGTTCGAGCGTGCGCCGCTGAGTCTCGAGCTGATCGAGCTTGGTGCGCTCTGCATCGACTGCGGCCTTCGCCGTGGCGAGCTGCTTTTCCAACTCCGCCATTTCGCGGGGGTACCCTTCCGCGTTTTTCTTGAGGGCTGCGATGTCGAGATCGACCTTCTGCAGCGCCGCGAGAGCCAACAATTTGTCCCGCAAAACTTCCTCCAGTGTTCGGAAACCTGCGAGGCCCTTACCCGAAACCACTTTGGCGATCCACGACTTAGGGAACCAGGCCCCACTGCGTCATCCCTGACACGCGGGTCAGGCCCATGGTGGGCATTCGACAGCCTGTTCGCGCAGGGGCGCGTGCCAACGACCCGAGAAATCGATGGAAGGGGTGGGACGTTGAATGGAAGCGACGCTGGCAAGAACCTTGCTCAAGTCAGAGGCCGAGCCGCACCGGGAGGAATCATGGGACGCCAGAAACCGCAGAGACCGCAACAACCGCACGCGAGCAAGCCGCAGGGGGAGCAGCGTCTGAGCAGGGCGGTGTGGGCGCAAATCGTCAAAGCGATTCGCGCGATGCCACCCCGCAAGCTGGCCATCTGACGAGCCTTACGGCTCTTCGTCTTCGTCTTCGTCTTCTTCTTCGACGTCTTCGATCTCGTCCTCATCGCTCGCCTTCTCAGGCGTCTCAATGGGCTCGATGATCTTGGGAATGGCAGACAAGCGGCTGCGTCGGCCCTCCGGCTTGGCAGTCGCCTCGCGCTGATCGGCCCCACACTTCGGGCAGATCGGGTCGGGCTTCTTCAAGTCGTAGAACTTGGTGCTGCACTTGAAACAGATGTGCTTGGTGCCGAGATCCTTGGCGGGCATGAGGCGCGCGACTTAGTTGCCGCGTGTTTCCAAGTCAACGCTTCACCGGCTAGTGTGGAGTCGTTGATTTTTCTCTCCTGTTCAATCGGTGGATCACCACTGGGCCGGTCGTTTCCGTGAACGTCTCCTGCGACAAATGCGGCAAGCGCTACGTCATCGCCGACGACAAGGTCGGCGGGAAGGCGTCCGTCAAAATTCGCTGCAAGCAGTGCCAGAACCTCATCTCCGTCTCGGTCGGCGCCCCCGCTCCGGCTGAAGCAGGCCCTGCCCCCGCGCAGGCCCACACGTCGCGCCCTTCCTCGGCGAGCGGAGTCGTGCCGGCGCAGCCCAGCCCCTGGGAAGACGAGTCGACCCGCGCCATGCCGCCGATGGACACCACGGCGCAGTGGTTCGCGATGCTCTCCGGCAAGCAGGAAGGCCCGTTCGACGTCAACGCGCTCCAGCAGCGCGTGGCGGCGGGCCAGGTCACGCTGCGCACCTACCTGTGGAAGACGGGCATGGGCGACTGGAAGCGCGCCGCCGACGTGGCCGAGCTCAGCCCGCTCTTCGCTGGCGTGGCGATGGTCGCCTCCTCCAACTCCGGCACTCAGCCGCCGCCGCCCCCGGCCCGCCCACCGTCCAGGTCAACGGCTGCGGTCGCCAAGCCAGTGCAGCGCGATGTCGCCCTCTCGAACGAGGTGCCCGCGCCCGCAGTCACGCGCCCTACCGCCCAGAGCGGTTCGGGTGCGGTGGTGCAGCAACAGCAGGCACCGCTCAACGATCTCTTCGGTGACGTCAGCGCTCTCACCGACATGACGCACGGGTCGCGCGAGCCGGCGATCGATCAGCAGGCCCTTCAGGAATTGCCTTCGGGGAACTCCGAGCAGCCGGTCGCCGACCCGTTCGCCGCGCTGAGTGAGGGTGACGGGCAGCAGGCCCCTCCGGTCGGCGAGGCCACCCGCTTCTTCATCGCGCAGGCCGGCGTCAACAAGCGCAACCCGCCGTGGAAGATCGCGCTCTTCGTGCTCGCGTTCGTGGTCGGGCCGATCCTCCTCATCTACATCCTCAACACCTTCGAGATCGTGAAGCTGCCCACCGTCACCGTCACCAACGCGGACGGTGAAGAGGTGCAGGAGAGCTTCTTCTCGTCGGGTGGCGCCGCCGGCTTGAAGGACCTGCTGACCGGCGACGCCAGGAAGAAGAAGGAAGAGGCCGAGAAAGCACGGCTCGAGAAGCTCGCGAAGCAGGCGAAGCTCGCGAACAAGCCCCCCGTGCCGACAAAGGAACCCGAGCCCGAGGTCGTCGTGCCCAGGGTGCAAGACCCGTCGCTCGCGGCCTTCTACGAGAACGACGACAAGCGGCAGGTCGGCCCCAAAAAGCGCAGAGACGACGAAGGCGGCAACACGGGCGCAGCGGTGAACACATCGGGCCTGAGTCAGGAATCGGTCGCCAAGGTGGTGGCCGACAAGTCGAAGGCCTTCCAGCTCTGCATCGACAATGCGCTGCGCCGCACGCCCAACCTCTCAGTGGGCAAGCTCACGGTGGTGCTGGTGGTGGGCCCTTCGGGCGCGGTGAAGAGCGCGGCCATCGAGCCCAAGAAGCACGAGATGACCGACTGGGGCCAGTGCATGATGTCGACGGGCAAGCGCATCGTCTTCCCCGGGTCCGACGCCGAGACCGACGTGCAGCTGCCGTTTCAAATCGGCGTCGCGCTCTAGTTTTCTGGTCGGGCCCCGCCTGGACACTGCGGTCGGAGCTTGCATCGCAGCGGGACTTTGAAGACTCTGCACGTCATATGTACCTGGGTCGCGTGATCGGAACCGTCGTTGCCACACGCCGCGTGAGCGGGCTCGAAGGCGCACGCTTCCTCGTGGTGCAGCCGGTCGATCACCGCAAGCAACCGTCGGGCCCGGTCGAGGTGGCGGTCGATCGCGCGTCGGCGAGCCCGGGCACGCTGGTCATGCTCGAAGGCAGCCGCGAAGCCGCGCTGGCCTGCGACCCGTGGTTCGTTCCCGTCGACGCCGCCATCGTGGGCCTCGTCGATGAGGTGGACACGTGAACTTGTGTCGCGTGCTCGGCACCGTCGTCGCCACCGAGAAGCTCGAGGTGTTCTCGGGGCGAAAGATCCTCGTTGTGCAGCCACTCGACGAGCAGCAGCAGCCGCTGGGCAAGAGCTTCCTCGCCATCGACAACATCTCCTCGGCCGGCAAAGGAGACCTTGTGCTGGTGATGAACGAAGGCGGCGGCGTGCGGCAGGTGCTGCAAGACAAAACTGCGCCGATTCGTTCGCTCATCGTCGGCGTGGTCGACGCCGTCGACGTTCCGAAGAGCTGAGCCATGCCGGTCGCGCCGCTCCCCAAGGTCCGCGCTGAGCTGGTCGCCGCCTCGCGTCGGCTGCATCAGATGGGTTGGGTCGCGAACCACGACGGCAACCTCTCGGTGCGCCTCACCGGCAAGCGGCTGCTGATCACCCCGACGGCGTACTCGAAGCTCGACGTCGACGACGCGTCGCTGATCATCGTCGACCTCGACGGCAAGGTCCTCGAGGGCCGCAAGAAGCCGTTTTCGGAGCTCGAGCTGCACCTCGCCGCCTACCGCGCGCGCCCCGAAGTCGAGTGCGTGCTGCACGCGCACCCACCGCAGGCAACCGCCTTTGGCCTCGTGGGCCTCGACCTGTCACCGGTCGCGATGCCCGAGATCGTCGTGTCGCTGGGTGACTCGATTCCCCTCGTGCCGCGCGCGATGCCGAAGACCCCCGAAGTCGTGAAGGGGGTCGAAGCCGCGGCCTCGAAGGTCGACGCGATGCTGCTCGGTGGGAATGGGGCGCTCACGTTGGGGGCCGACCTGAACCAGGCGCTGCTCCGCATGGAATTGGTCGAGCACTACGCGAAGATTCTGGCTGCCGCGCGGGCGCTGGGCACGGTGCACCCGCTGCCTGCAGCTGACGTGGCGAAGCTGCTCGAGGCCCGAAAGAAGGCCGGCCTCGGGCCCAGGCCTGCGTAGCTTTCGCTTTTGCGAGCTCGTTCGGTACTGCGTGCCCTGAACGGGCGGCACCGTCGGAGGTGCAATTCGGTTCCAGTGGCGGGGACCACCCCCACACAAGGTCCTGGAAGTTCCTGGGAGTTCCGACGCTACCGCCCGCTCAGAGCCAACAACCGGCATGAACTGCCTTCGGCGATTTCTATTTCAGGCCGATTCCCATTTTCTTTTCAGTGTCCCGGCCGGGGGAAAACCGATCAGCCGCGCGCCTTGGCAGTGCCGCACACGACCTGGCACGTACCGTTGCCGGGCAGCTGGGAAGCGCCACCGTCGCGATAGACCTTCACCATCAGACCCGTGCCGAGGATGGACAGCGCCATGACCAGCGCCACGCCCACGATGCTCCCCAGCCCTGCCGTTCCACGCTGATTCTTGAACATGTCCCGTCTCCGTCCGTGTTGTTGCTCTCTCAACGTGGCAGCCCCAGAACGATTGCCGACGGGTCTTCCTGACGGGGCCGACGGATCAGACGCGCTGCGCCACGGCCAGCCAGGCCCGCTCGGAGCCACGACGCGCTCGTGACCGCGTCGTCACCAAGTCGTGTGCGCGGCTCACGGCGTCGACGGAGGCGTGGACTGCTGCTGTTTCGCGCGGCGCTTCTCGACGAGCCACACCAGGACCACGCCGAGCTCGTAGCAAAGCAACATCGGCCCGGCCATCAGCGCCAGGTTCACCGCGTCGCCGGTCGGCGTGATGATCGCCGCGACGATGAGGCACAGCACGAAGGCGTGCCGCTGGTACTTGAAGAGGAAGCTCGAGCTCACGAGGCCCACGAGGCCGAGCACCGCCATCACCAGCGGCAGCTCGAAGATGACGCCGAACGCGAGCTCGAGCACCAGCACCAGCGTGAGCTGCTCGCTCATCGACAACATGGGCTTGGTCCAGTTGAGGCTGTCAGAGCGCGCCTGGCCCGTGCCCAGCACCCGCTCGAGCTCCCACAGGGCGCTCAACTCGGTACCCTTGTCGCCGGCAGCCGTGGCCAGCAACACGGCCGCTTCGTCGAGGAGCTTCGTGGCCTGGCCGAACTCCCGCTCCGAAAAGGCACTGACGGCCTCGCTCTTCTTGTCGGTGATGGCGATGAGCTGCAGGGCGAGCGGGGAGCCCGCTGTCGCCCCTCGTGCGAGCATCAGCGCATCGACGATGCGGCCCAGGGCATCGATGCGGTAGGCCACATCGACGTCGCTCTTGGGCACCAACGAGAGCCCGAAAGCGCCCTCGGCTGCGCCTTCACCCGGAGCCGTGAGCGCGCCGCTGGCGGTGCGTGCCCACGCAGCCGACTTGTCGAAGTCACCCAGCCGCAGGTAGCGCACGGCGTCGGCTTCGTGGAGCTTCGCTGCCGAGAGCCTGCGGGTGATGGCCGCGGTGTCTTCCTTCTGCAGCAGGAAGGTGAACATCTGCGGCAGCAGCACGAAGTAGCAAAACAGCGCGCCCGCGAGGAACGCGAGGGTGCCGAAGACGATGAAGGGCGCGGCCAGCTTGCGCTCGTTCTCGTAGAGGCCGGGCGCGACGAAGCCCCAGATCTGCCACAGCAACACCGGCGTGCTGAGAAAGACCCCTGCGTAGAGGCCGATCTTCATCAGCACGTTGATCTCTTCGATCGCCGACGTGTACACGAGCGATGAAGCGTCGGGCGGCAGCGAGAGCAGCACCGGGCGCATCAACAGCCCGTACACCTCACGCGCGAAGACGAGCGAAGCGCCGCCCAGCACCAGCACCGCGACGGTGAAGCGCAGGAGCCGCTGGCGGAGCTCGCCCAGGTGCTCCATCAGGCTCATGCGAAACTCGTCTACCGGGGCTTCGGGGGCAGCAGCAGTCGACACGGGCGCTCAGCTCTTCGGAGTCGGGGGATCGACCGGCGCGGGCTCGGTCGGCGCAGGCGTGGGCGCAGGCTCGGCAGCGACAGCCACCGGCGCTGAGCGCGGCATGCCCGCGGTGAGCTGCGAATCGAGGTGCTCGGCCGCCGGCAACCCCGCGTGGAGATCGGCGTGCGGGTCGAGGTGGGGGTCACCCGAGCCCAGAGCGACGTTGTCCTGCACGGGGCGAATCGCGAGCGGGGGGTCTTGAATCGAGACCTCTTGATCCATCTTGTAGAACTCGCGCTCCACGACGCCGCGCACTTCGTCGGTCTGCCGACGGAACTCGCGCATGAACTTGCCGATGCCGCGAGCCAGCTCAGGGAGGCCTTTCGGCCCGAGCACGAGCAGCGCCACAACCGCGATGAGAGCGATCTCGCCCGAGCCGATGTTGAACATCAACCTCGGCTTGTAGCCCAGACCGGGTCAGCGACGAACGGGGAACGCCGTACCCTTGCCGCAGTACACGAACGTTCCGTCAGGGGCCTTGCCCGCGCGGCGCAAGCCACTGAAGGCGAGGAAGCTCCCCGCCCGGGCAGGTCCCAGGTTCGGGTCTTCGATGCGCAGCACCACCGGCACGCCCACCGGCAGGCCGTCGAAGGGGGCGATGAGCTCGGCGGTGACGAAGCTGCGGCCGGAGGTGCAGCCGTTGTTGGCGATGCCGTAGTAGGGGTACTTCTCGGCGACGGACACCACCTTCACGCGCGCGTCTTCGACCATCGCGCCGGCCGTGAAGCGCGGGTCTTTCTTCGCCTCTTCAGCACTGGCCGCAGGCACGAGCCCACCGACCGCCGCCTTGCCGCCGAGGTACGAGTTCGCCGACGTCGCGGTCGCGGTGGTGCCCGTACCGGCTGAGCCCGAATTCGTGTTCGCGGGCGGGGTGGTGGTGGTCGCCACCGTGTTGGCAGGCGGGGGCGTTTCGCCACCCTTCACCACGCGACGAGAGGGCTCGTTCTGCTGGTTCTTCGCCGCTTCCGCAGCCAGACGCGCGGCTTCCTTCTTCTGCTCAGCGTCGAGGCGCTTCGCGTCTTCCGCAGCGCGCTTCTCTTCTTCCTTGCGCTTCTTCTCGTCTTCCGCGGCCTGGCGCTTCGCGGCGAACTCGGCGTCTTTCGCGGCGCGGGCGTCGTCGGCCTTGCGCTTGCGCTCTTCTTCCGCGAGGCGCTTCTCTTCGGCCCTCTTCGCCTTCTCTTCTTCGGCGAGGCGCTTCTTCTCTTCGGCGGAGGCCTTCGCTTCTTCAGCCTTCTTCGCCTTCTCTTCTTCAGCGAGGCGCTTCTTCTCGGCGGCCTCTTCGTCTTTCTTCTTCTTCTGTTCGTCGGCCTTCGCCTTCTTCTCGGCGAGCTCGGCGTCTTTCTTCGCCTTCTCTTCTTCCTGCTTCTTCTTGCGATCCTCGGCCGCGAGCCTGGAGTCTTCTTCGCGCTTCTTCTTCTCCTCTTCGGCCTTCGCCTTCTTCTCTTCGAGCTCGGCCTTCTTCTTCTCGTTCTCTTCCTTCTGCTTCGCGAGCTGCGCCTCACGCTCTTCGGCGGCCTTCTTTGCCTTCTCGAGCGCCTCTTCCTTCTTCTTCTCTTCGGCGAGCTTCTTCTCTTCGGCCTTCTTCGCCTTCTCTTCTTCGGCGAGGCGCTTCTTCTCTTCGGCGTCGAGCTTCTTCTTCTCTTCGGCGAGCTTCTTCTCTTCGATCTTCCGCGCCTTCTCTTCCTCAGCGAGGCGTTTGGCTTCGGCTTCCTGCGCCTTCTGCTTGTTGGCGAGATCTTCCGCGTCCTTCCGCTTCTTCTCTTCGGCGGCGAGCTTTTCCTTCGCCTCGGCGTCGGCCTTCATCTTCGCGGCGGCCTCTTCGGCGGCCTTCGCCTTCGCTTCCATCTCGGCCAGCTTCTTCTCGGCCTCGATGCGCTTCTTCTCTTCTTCCTCGCGCTTCTTCTTTTCTTCTTCGGCCTTCAGCGCGGCCGAGCGGTCGTCCTTGGTGATGGCCTTGCGGCGACCAGGACCCGCTTCTTCGTCTCTGGCGGCCGACTTCGGGCCCGCGACGTCAGGGACCTCTTCCTGGGCGAAAGCGGGGGCAGCGAGGGCCAGCGACAACGAAGCGACAAGGAGACGGTTCTTCATGTTGGTGCGCCTGTAACCCACGGGGCGGAGGTGGATCAATCACCGCAGGGACGGGGAACAGCTGTGCGACATCGCCGGGTCCTTCACTCCGGGCCGGGCTCAATTCGACGCGAGCGTTGGCGCACTCCCCGTTCGACCACGAAGAGCAGCACCGGCACGATGAGCGAGAGGCCGATGCTGGCCAGCGCGACCTGGGGCATGCCGATGAGGCGCTTGACGGGCTCGCCTCCGGTTGCCGGGAAGGTGACCGATTCCGAGAGCAGCTGCGCCGAAGCGATGGCGGCGACGGCCGAGGCGCCGTGCTGGGCCGCCGACTGAAACGACTGGAAGCGCGCGCGAATCGACGGGTCGGGCACCTTCGAGGTGAGCGTGTTGTACGAGACGTTGCGCAGCCCGTTGGCGATCATGAAGGTGACGAAGACGAACAGCACCGCCACCACCGGCACGTTCTCGTGGGGCACGTAGAAATACGCGTACACGACGGCGATCGACATGAACGCGCCGATGGTACCGACGCGGAAGCTGCCGAACCGGTCGACCCATCGGCCCCCGAACTGGGTCGCGAGCAGGCTGGCGATGCCACCGGCCCCATACGCGTACTTGAGCGCCGAGCGCGGGAAGCCGAGGTTGAGCTGCAGGTACGCCGCGATGTTGGGAATGAGCACGAAGCCCGCCATCATCACCACGATGGTCATCAGGTAGCTGAGCTGCACGAGCGGGTCGGTGAGCAGCGAGCCGGGGTTCACGGGCTGCGTCGTGGCCTTGAGGTGCCCCGTCATCGGGGGCAGCAGGAACAGGGCCCCCGCACCGACCACCACGCCGACCGACGCCACGCCGATGAAGGGCGCACGCCAGCCAAAGTGCTCCGCGAGCCAGAGCCCCGCAGGCACCCCGAGCACCGAGGCGATGGAGAACGCGCCCATGACCGTGCCCATCGCCCGGCCGCGCAACTGGGTGGGGATGCTGTCGGCGATGATCGAAAACGACAGCGAGGTCGCCGGCCCACCAAACGCGCCCGCGAGCACCCGCGCCACGAGCAACGAGGGGAGGTCGAACGCCAGGCCCCCCGCCGCCGTGCCCATCACCAGCCCGAGCATCGAGATCGCGAGCGCCTTGCGGCGATCGAACCGGTCGAGAAACAAGCTGCCGAGGAGGCCGGACACGCAGGCAGCCCCCGTGTACGCGCCGCCGACATAGCCGAGGTGCGACTCGCCGATGCCGAGCGCCTTCGCGAAGTCGGGCCCCAGCGGCATGACGATGACGAAGTCGAGGATGTTGACGAACTGCACCGCGCCAATGAGCAGCACGATGAGCCACTGGGCTCGCGTGAACTGCTGCTGGGGCGCACTCGCTGACATCGACACGCGGTGAGTTACGGGAAATCGGGCGCGTTCGCCACGCAGTCATGAGGGCGCGAGGCATTTCGCAGCGCTGCGGTTACGGTGCACCGACTCGATGAACCCCCGCGCCCGCAGAGTGCTCGCCATCGTCACGGCCGGCGCGGTGGTGTCCCGCCTGTTCGTGCTGGGTCAGCAGCGCGGTTTCGCGTTGGTCGCCGAGGCGACGCTCACCATCACCTTCGTCGCGCTCGGGTGCTGGCTGGGTCACCTCGTGTTGCACGAGCTGGCTCACCTGGCGGCGGCGCTGAGCCAGGACTTTGCGGTGCGCGGGCTGAAGTTGGGGCCGCTCGCGTTCGACTTCGCGGGTCCTCGCCGGTTCTCGGTGCGGGCAAGCCTGAGCGGCGGGGTCAACTCCATTCCGCGCGGGGTGGAGGCGCTGCGGGTACGGCTGCGCATCGTCGCCGGTGCGGGGCCGCTGATGACGGCGCTCGCGACGTTCACGGCGTGGTGGTTCTGGCGCACTCGCGGCGAGACGGTCGCCTCACCGCTGGGCGTGTTCATGATGATGGGGGCGCTCACGCTGGTCACGGCGTTGTTGCCGGGTGCGCTGTTGCCCAACCGGCCTGACAGCGGCACCGACCTCGAGCAGATGCTGCAGCCGCGCGCGGTGCTTGCGCATTGGGTCAACGCGGCGGCCGTGCAGGGCCTGCTCGTGGGGCGGAGGTTGTCGGACGTGCTCGATCGCCGCGAGTGGACCGCGCTGCTCCCGCCCGATGACGGCCCGGTCGAGGCGTTCGAGCTGGGCTGGTGCATCGCGGCCCTCGATGCCGGAGGCAGGGAAGCGGCCCGGGTGCGCCTCCGCGCGATGGTGGAGCGCTTCGACGACGAGTCACCCGATTGGTTGAAGACCGACACCTTCAACCAGCTCGGCTGCCTCGCGGCGCTCGACGGCGAGCTCGTGTTGGCGAAGACCTGCCTCGAGCGCGTGAGGGAGACGCAGTCGAACGAGTGGTACGCCGAGCTGCTCATCGCCTGCATCGCCCGCGCAGAAGGGAACGACGTCGGTGCGCCGCTGGGGCGATGGCACGCGGGCGTCGAAAAGCACCCCGCGAAGGCCGTGGCGCTCGCCGGCAACGAGTGGGTGCTGGCGGCCGTGTCGAATGTTTGAAGCTCTGACCTTTTCGCCACACCTGGGGTTTCACATGTCCCCGCTTCGCGCGAACACCTTCCTCCTGGCGCTGTGCCTCTCGACCTCTGGCTGCTTGACCCCCGTGGGTGACACCCCGCTCGGGGTGCTTGATGCAGGCTTCGACGCGGGCCCCCGCCCCGACTCGGGCCAACCCGGTGATGCAGGCACCGGCTTGTTGGATGGAGGCCAGCTCCTGCCGTTGAGCTGCAACGCCAACACGTGGTGCTGGCAATACCCGCTGCCTCAGGGCCAGCCGCTGCATGCCGTCTTCTCGGTGAGCGCCAGCGAGGCCTGGGCCGGCGGAGACTTCGGCGCGCTGCTGCGCTTCACCAACGGCACGTGGCAAGCGCTGACACCGGTGACGGACTACTCGTTCGAGAAAGTATGGGGCCCGAACAGCAACGAGCTGTGGGCCATTGGTCGCAAGCGCCTCGACTCCAGCAACGACACGTTGCGCCTCTTCCACTTCGACGGCACGACGCTGCGCCAGGTGGACCACGGGCCAAACCTCTACGTGAACGACATCACGGGCAGCAGCGCGAGCAACGTGTGGCTGCACACCAGCCCCTCCACGACGAACCTCCCGAAGACGCTGCAGCGGTGGAATGGCACGGCCTTCGTGCCGGCGCCCGCCTTGCCGGCGAGAGATCTCGAGCCCGAGTCGATCTGCGTGCGCAGCGAGACCGAGGCCTGGGCGACGGTCAGCGACGGCCTCAACAGCTCCCCCATCGCGCTCTACCGCTACGACGGCAGCGCGTGGTCGCTCGTGCACCGCCTCGCCTCGGGCTCGAGCCGGCGCTTCAACTCAGCGGTCGCGTGCCCGGAAGACGGCGTCGCCGTGGTGCAGGTGTTCGAGTTCAACACGGGCACCTATTCCACACTCGAGGCGCGCGGCGGGCAGGTCACCTTCGCTTCGTCGGCCCCGTCGGCGGTCTTCAAGCGTACCCCGCATGGGGAGCTGTTCTCCGTCGCGGGCGCGCAGGTCTCGAGGTGGACAAGCACGGGCTGGCAGCCGCGCTTCACGCTCGCGGGGGGAGACTCCGTGTACGGGGTGGACTTCGACTTCGTCCCCGGCACGACGCTCGGGTGGCTGGCCAACGGCACCCCTTCTCTCTCGTCATGGGTGGTGCCCAGTGGCTTCGTGCAAATGGCGCCTGTACTGCCGGCCATGCGGGCCTCCGTGCATCTGCGCTCGCTCAACCCCACCGACCCCACCGCGGTGTTCGGGTCGGGCGCGTGGGGCCTCAAGACGGCCACGGGGTGGACCTTCTTCGAGACGCCGCTCGTCTCCGCAGGCACCCGGCTCTCGGTGGTCGACTCGTACGTGTTGGCAGAGGGCCGAGCGTGGCTCGTCGGTAATGGCGTCGCGCGCTACGAGCTCGGCACGGCGGTGACGCTCGAGACGGGTCTGCCTCAAGACCTGCAGCTGACCGACATCGATGGCAGCGATGACTCCACGGTGTGGGCGGTCGGCGCGAACGCCACGGTGCTCCGGCTCAACGGCCAGCGCTGGGAAACCGTGGTCTCACCCGTGCCCGCGCAGTTGGACATGGCGGGTACCCTCAACGAGGTCGATTTCACCGCGGTCGATGTGCGCAGCGCCAACGACGTCGTGGTGCTCGGCAACCACCCAGCGGGTGGCCGCTTTGCCAGCGTCTTCTTCAAGTGGGATGGCTCGGTCTGGTCGGTGCTCACGTGGCAGTTCGGCACGACCCTGACGATGTTCGCGCGCGACTCCGTGGGCGACCTCTACACCGTCGACGGCAACGAGCTGAAGAAGCGCGCCGTGGGCGCCTCCACGTGGGTGACGCTGGCGACGCTGCCCGGCTTCGTGACGCGGTTGAAGGTCTACGGGCCGAATGACATCGAGCTCGTGGCGCGCACCGAGACGGGGCTCGGTCTCTTCCGGTGGGACATCGATCGCCAGGCTTTCTCACTCGAGGGCCGAGAGCTGCAGTGCAACGGCGCGCAGGACATCGTGCCTGGCGCACCGACGACGAGTGGGCAGAGCACCTTCTGGGCGTTCGGCGCTTTCGGGGGCGTGCTCCGCTACGAGCCGCAGTAGTCCGCTCAGACGCGGAAGCGGCGCACTTCACCGCGGAGCACGTCGGCCTGGTTGCGCAGCGTCTCGATGGCCTCTTCGAGCTGCTTGACCGAGCGGTTCTGTTGATCGGCGACCGAGCGAATCGTCTCGATGGCCTTGAGCACCTGCTCGGTGCCGCGCGTCTGTTCCTTCTGGGCGCGGTTCAAGTGGGTGACCATCTCGTTGATGTTCTCGATGCTGCGGCTGATCTGCTTGCCGCCGTGGCTCTGCTCTTCGACTGAGCGCTTCACGTGCTGGGTGAGCAGCTTCATCTGCTCGGCGACCTTCATCACCTGCTCCGAGCCGCGCGCCTGCTCGTTGGTGGCCTTGTTGATCTGCTCGATGGTCTCGCGCACGCGTTCGACGGCGGCGGTGACGTCTTTGCTGCCGCGGGCCTGCTCGACGGTCGCGCGCGCGATGGCCTTCACCATCTGGGTCGAGTTCTTCGCCGAGTCTTGAATCTTGCGCAGCGCACCTTCGGCCTCGCGACCGAGCACCACGCCCTCTTCGACGCTGCGCACGCCGGTGTTCATCGCGGTGGCGGCGTTCTTCGATTCGGTCTGCACCGCGCGAATCAGCTCGGCGATTTCCTTCGTACTGGCGGCGGTGCGGTCTGAGAGATCTTTGATCTCGTCGGCGACGACCGCGAAGCCCTTGCCGTGATCGCCCGCCTGCGCGGCGATGATGGCGGCGTTGAGCGCGAGCAGGTTGGTCTGCTCGGCCACGTCGTCGATGACGTCGACGATGTTGCCGATCTCGCCGATGCGGCGGCCGAGCTGCTCGATGACCGAGCTGGCCTGCTTGCTCGAGTCTTTGATGCGGTCGATGCCGACGATGGTCTTCTGAATCGATTCCATGCCGGTCTCGGCGTCTTTCGACACCTGTTCCGACAGGCGCGCCGTCTCGTAGGCGTTGGTCTCGACCTGGCCGATGGCGATGTCCATCTCGCGGATGGAGCTGTTGGTCGACTCGGTGTTCTTGAGGAGGTCTTCGACGTTCCGCGCGACCTCCTTGATGGAATAGGTCGTCTGCTCGATGGCGCTGGTGGTCTCTTCCACCGAGGCGGCCATCTTCTGCACGTTGGCGGCGACCTCGTCGTTGGTGGTCGACATCTCCATGATGCTGGAGCTCGACTCTTCGGCCGACTGGTAGAGCACCTCGACGTTCTCGGCGATGCCCTTGAGCGAGCTGAGCATCTCGACCATCGCGCTCGAGGTCTCTTCGACGCGGGTGAGCACGGTCGACGCGCCGCTGGTGGTGGTGCTCGCGCTGCGGCTGATCTGATCGATGACCTGCGCCACGCTCTCGGCCACGCCGCGCACCCGGCCCAGCGTTTCGCGCAGCCCCTGGCCGATGCTGTTGAGCGACTCGGCGAGCTCGTCGAGCTCTCGCGTCGGCGCGCCTTCGACCCGGCCCGACAGGTCGGCTTCGGCCAGCCGCATCGCCATCGCGCGCATGGTGGCGAGCGGGCCGATAATCAGCAGCCGCGACAAGATGGTCACCAGCGCCATGAAGATGAGCACACTGACGATGAGGGCGATGAGGAGCGTCTTGCGCAGGGAGCCGAGGCCCTCGTCGATTCTGGAACGGTCGAGCGAGACGAGCACGAAGCCCCTGGTGCCCTTCGCCTGCACGGGGTCGGCGACGAGGAGCTCGCCCGTCTCGAGCTGCAGCTGCACGCGCTGCTCGCGGGCGTTGAACTGCCTGAGCACCGACTCGGTCACGCTGAGCGAGGTGTCGGCGCTCTGGGCGATGACGTCTTTGGCGCGGCACTCGCCAGCACAGACCACGACCCACACGTTGCGAATGGCGTGGTCGCCGGTGACGATGTTGTTGATCTCTGCCGAGGCCTCGGCGTCGATGGCGTCCCGAGGGGCGAACGGCACACGGCGCTCGATCTCCTTGGCGACCGTCTTGCCGCGATCCCACAGGGTGTCGGTGAGGTACGTGTCGGCCTGGCTCGGAACGACCACGAAGAGCACGGCGACCAGCACGATGAGGGCCACCAGCAAGACGCCGATGATGGCGCCGGTGAGGCCCGGTCTTTGAGAGCGCGCAGCCACGAGGGGCTGGACTGTGGCAGCGCGCACGAGCGGCTTCAAGAAACACCCGTGCCGGCGCATTCTGCGCGCCATGTCCTTCAGCTACGCCGAGACCTCGACGCAGACGCCGACCCCCGCCGTGAAGGTCGTCACCCGACCCGATTCGGCGCACTTCTCGTTGAGCGTGCGGGTGACGGCCGAGTCGGCAACGGCCTCCATTCCGCTCCTGCGCCGCGCGGCGCAACGCCTCGAAGACCTGCTGCCGCCACTGGGGGCAAGCCTCCAGGTGCGCGACTTCGACTGGTACGTCAGCAACAGCAAGTTGAGCTCGTCGTCGGGCACCCAGCTGCAGGCGACGCTGGTGCTGCCGCTCGCGAAAGACGCCAGCTTCTGGGATCGCGCACAGAAGGTGGCGCAGATGGACGACCTGCTCCGCGCCCTCTCGGCCGAAGGCAAACGCCAGAAGCCGGCGCTCGAGGTGCACACCGGCACGCCCGCCTTCGTCGTCGCAGACCCCGAGGCGCACCGCAGTGAGCTGGTTCAATTGCTCTTGCGTCGCGCGCGCAGCCTTTCGCCCGAAGGCGAGCTGCTGTTGCGGCAGCTGCACTTCGAGCGCGCCGTCACCCAGCGCTCGCTGAGCCTGGAGGAGGTCGAGCTGTCGCTGCCGCTGGACGGGGTGGCCGAGTTTCAGTTGTGACCTCTGCGGCGATCGAACGGCTCCTCGACGCGCCGAACGAACGCGCCGCGTGGGAGCTGTTCGCCGACGAACTGCAGGCCAGGGGAGATCTGCGCGGTGAGCTCATCTCCCTCGCGCTCAGCGACAAACAGTCTCGCCTCGCCCTGCGCCTCAAGAAGGCCCACCACCGCTTCCTCGGTGAGCTCGAGCGCGACTTCGAGGTACGCGCGAAGGTCACCTTCGAGAAGGGCCTCTGGCACGCGCTCGAGGCCGCAGAAGTGGAGAACCACACCGCTTCCCTCTCGCTCGGCAAACTGGTCACTGAGCTGCTCGCGAACCCGATGGCGGTGCTCCCCGACTTCCCTGCGCTCAAGCACCTCGACGCGTGGGACGTCGAGCCCCTCACGCTCGTGCACGCCGCGATTCGAGAGCGAACCGCGGGACGATGAAGCATCATTCGATGCGTGAGCACCCGCCTCGTCACCGACCCCGCCTGGCTCGAGCACAACGCCGGGCCGATGCACCCCGAGAGCCCTGGCCGGCTGCGCGCCATTCATGAGGTGCTCGAGCACGCCCCCATTCGCGGCACCACGCACGCCAGCCCGCGCGCGGCGACGCGAGAAGAGCTGCTGCGGGTGCACAGTCCGGAGCATGTCGAGCAGGTGATGTCGCTTCGCGGAAAGAGCGCGCAGCTCGATGGGGACACCGCGGTGAGCCCGGGCAGCACCACCGCAGCGCTGCTCGCTGCCGGGGCCGCTGCCCAGCTCGCCAAAGACGTCTTCACCGGAGAGGTCACCAACGGCTTCGCGCTGGTGCGCCCACCGGGCCACCACGCCGAGGGCGCGCATGCGATGGGGTTCTGTCTCTTCAACAACGTCGCCGTCGCCGCCACGTCAGCGCTGGCGACCGGGGCGAAGCGGGTGCTCGTGCTCGACTGGGACGTGCACCACGGCAACGGCACGCAGAACACCTTCCTCGCCCGGCGCGACGTGTTGTTCTGCTCGAGCCACCAGTTTCCATTCTACCCGGGCAGCGGCGCCGCCTCGGAGAACGGCACTGGCGAGGGCCGCGGCTTCACCGTCAACGTGCCGCTCCCCGGCGGGCGCAGCGACGCCGACTACGGCGCGGTCTTCAACGACGTGTTCCTCCCCATCGCGCAGAGGTACGCGCCTGACCTCGTCATCGTCTCGGCCGGATTCGACCCGCACGCGAACGACCCACTCGGGGGCATGAACGTCACCGAGCGCGGCTTCGCGGCGATGGCGTCGGCGGTGAAGCAGCTCGCGGAGTCGTGTTGCGACGGCAAGCTGATGCTGGTGCTCGAGGGCGGGTACGACCTCGATGGGCTCGCGCAGTCGGTGCACGCGTGCGCCGAGGTGCTCGCCTCACCCCGCCGCGAAGAGTTCCCCTCGGGCGTCACGCCCTCTGCGGCGAGCGCGGTGCGCAGAACGCTCGAGGCCCTCGCAGGTACGACGCTGGTGCCGGCATGAGCGACGTCGGCTACGTGCACGGCAGCACCGACGCGCGGGAGATCGCCCGCCTCGACAAGCAGGCCGCCTTCGTCGCGCCGATGACCTTCCCCACCCTCGCGCTGAAGCCCGGCGACCGCGTGCTCGATCTCGCGACCGGCGTGGGGGCGATGGCCACCCGGCTCGCGCAGCAGTTCCCGGGCATTCACCTCGTGGGGGTCGATCTCTCGGCGCCGCAACTGCGCGCGTGTCGCGTCAACCACCCCGAGCTCATCGTGCTGCGCGGCGACGCCACCCGCCTGCCCTTCGCCGACGGCACGTTCGATCGCGTGCATTGCAGCTGGCTGCTCGAGCACGTGCCGAGCCCGGCCGCCGTGTTGCGCGAGGTGCACCGGGTCCTCAAGCCTGGCGCGTTCTGTCAATTCATCGAGGTGCAGAACTCGACGTTCGGCATCACGCCACCCAGCGCCGAGGTCGACGAGGTGATGGCGCTGCTCGAGGCGGCCCAACGCGCAGCAGGAGGTGACCCCGACATCGGCGTGCGCCTCGAGGCGCTCTTCGGGGCCGTCGGCTTCTCCCGAGTGCAGTTCTCGCGCCCCCCGATGCTCGGCAGCTCGGCCGACCCCCGGTACTTCGCGCAGTTCGTCGATGAGTTCTCCGACATCCTCGAAGGGCTCGATGAGTCACTGGGCGTCGAGCGGCTCGCGTTGATTCGCACCGCGGTCGCGCACCTCCGCTCGCTCCCCGCGCGAAACGGCGAGATTCGGTACACCCCCGTCATCGCGTTCGGTTGGAGGTAACCCATGAAGCGCGTGTGGATCGGGCTCGCCGTCGTGCTCGCGGTGCTGGTGGTCGGGCTGGTGCTGGTCGGCACGCTGCTCGCGCGTGAGGGCGAAGCGACGTTTCAGAAGTCACAGAAGCAGCTCGCCGACGACTGGGCGCGCTGGGCGTCGGTCATCGAAGCCGACGATGCCCGGTGGAAGAACCATCCGCTCCTTCAACCGCGCGACGGCGGAGACGCGTCGCCGCTGCTCTTCGCGCACGTCCGGTGGGACAAGGTCGATGGCGGCCGCACCTCTCCCGAGATTCCCGAGCCGCTGTCGAAGCAGTTCAAGGAATGGGGCGCCGACTGGCCGAAGCACGCCGGTGAAGCGGGCGTCGAGTTGCTCGATCTCGCGTGGATGTCGGAGCTCGACCACTACGGGTACTGGGACCTCGAGCCCGTCGGAGGCCCGCTCGACGCCGTGGCCTTCTCGCCGCTCACCGAGCCGATTCCGCAGTTCGTCGATGTGCTCGACATCGCGCGCGCGCGGCTCGCGCAGGGGCTCGCGTCGGGCCATCACGTCGAAGCGGCCCACGAAGTGCGCGAGCTCGCGAGGCTCTCCTTGAGCACGGAGCAACTGGTGGGAGCGATGGTGACCGTCGCCCTGCTCCACCTCGAGCAGCGCGCGTGGGACGAGGCCGTCGATCGCCACCTCGACGTGAGTGGTTGGGAACCCGTCTCCGAGGTCGATCGGCAGCGCCTCAAGCGCGTGCTGTGGGCGGTCAACGCGCCCCTCGCACTGGCGGGCAACGGCCCGATGTTGAGCTCGAAGCTCGAGGTGGGCCGCTGCACTGCGCTGCGCCAAGGGCTGGGGACGGCACACTTTCTGCGCGGGTACCTGCAGCGCCGATTGCCCGAACGGTACGGGGCGTTGACGCGCTCGATGGAGGAGAGCTCGTGCCGGTTGCGACGTCAGCGGGCCGTGTGGACCGACGCTCGCCCCGAAGGTCAGCTCCCGGTGTCGGTGATGGCGTTCTGCGCGGGTGAGTTCGGCGACCCGAGCATGTCGCTGTGTCGGGCGCCCAACTTCGTGGTCACGCTCCCCTTCGTGCGCGAGTACCTCGGCATGACGCTCGTGGCCAGCTCGACGTACGACTGGTTCAAGCCCTACCGCTCGCCATGACGGGAGCGGCGGTGGCGTGTAAGGAAGCGCTCATGACGCTCTCGCGCCTCGTGCCTGGACTTCTTGTCGTCGCGTTGTCGGCCTGTGGCCCCCGGCAGCTGGTGGTCACCATGAACTCAGACAACAACAGCGGCCAGACTGGCTTCGCGACCATCACCGAGGGTGCCGGCCAGTTCGAGGTGGTCGTCGAGACCTCGGTGCCTGAGTTCATCAGCAGCTCGGGTCAGCTCGCCCATATTCACGAGGGGAACTGCGGCGAAATCGGCAAGATTCGCGCAGACCTCGCGAACCTCAAGCCTCTCGAGGGCAAGCCGGGGAGCTTCGGCAGTACGAGCAAGATCATCGACACCAAGATGAAGTTCGATGACTTCAAGACGGGGGAGTGGGCGATCAATGCTCACGACGAGCGAGACAACCTCGTCTACGTCTCGTGCGGTCAGGTTCCGAACCTGTGAGCCCTCCCTGGAAGACGGCGCTCGTCACCGGTGCTTCCAGCGGGCTGGGGCGTGGCCTCGCGGCGTGGCTCGCAAAGCGCGACGTGAAGGTCTACGCGGCGGCGCGGAGGCTCGAACAGCTCGAGGCGCTCAAGGCCGAAGCGGGCGCGAACATCGTTCCCTTGAAGCTCGACGTGAGCAACGGCGCGGCGACGTTCGAGGCCGTGGAGAAGCTCGACGCGGACTGTGGCGGGCTCGATCTCGTCATCGCCAACGCCGGCGTGGGTGAAGACACGCGCCCGAAGAAGGTGAAGTGGGACTCGCTGCAGCGCATGATCGACGTCAACGTCACCGGCGCGACCGCGACGCTGACCGGCGCGCTGGGCGGCATGGTCGAGCGCAAGCGTGGCCACCTCGTCGGCATCAGCTCGCTCGCGGGGCTGATGGCGCTGCCCAGCTCGTCTGGCTACTGCGCCACCAAGGCCTACCTGGGCATGTTCCTCGAGTCGCTCGCCATCGACGTGGCGAAGTACGACATCGCCGTGACGTCGATTCACCCCGGCTTCGTGAAGAGCGAGATGACCGCGAAGAACCAGCCGGGGTCGATGCCGTTTCTCCTCGAGACCGATGACGCGGTCGAGCGCATGGGCAAGGCGGTGCTGCGCAAGACGAAGGTCTTCACCTTCCCCTGGCAACTGAGCTCGATGATCTCGCTGGGCACCTCGTTGCCGCGCGCGGTGCGAGCTCAGCTCCTTCGCCGCATGCGCTGAACGTCACGCCACGCGCACCAGCCGGCCGCGCGTCGAGCGCACGAAGCGAACGAAGAGCACCACCGCCACCACGCTCAAGCCGGCGAAGAGGCCCCACCACAGGCCCACCACGCCCCACGGGCCGTACACGCCGAGCAACCACGCCACCGGCAACCCCACGCCCCAGTGGCCGACGATGTTCGCCCAGAAGGTGAAGGTGGTGTCGCCCGTGCCGCGCAGCGCTCCGGCGCCGACCGCCTGCACGCCGTCGGAGATCTGAAACACCGCCACCACCACGAAGAGCGCCGCGACCGTGTCGATGACGCGCGGATCGTTCGACATCGCCTCAGCCATGAGGTGCGGGAAGAGCACGAAGAGCAGCGCGCCGAAGCACATGAAGACGATGACGCTGCCGAAGGCGGTGAGCCCTGCGCGACGGGCGGCAGGGGTGTCGTCGCGACCCACGCCCCACCCGACTCGCGTCGCTGCGGCGCTGCCGATGCCCGACGCGACACAGAAGGTGAGGCTCGCCCAGTTGAGCGCGACCTGGTGGGCAGCGCCGGGCACTTCCCCGAGGCGACCCGCGAGCAGCCCGGTGAGCGAGAAGAGGCCCGACTCGGCGATGAAGTGCAGCCCGATGGGAGCGCCAATGCGAAAGGCCTTCATCACCTCAGGACGATCGAACTGTCGCTGCACGCCCTCGGGGGCCTTCTCGAAGCCGGTGAGCAGAATGACGAACTGCAGCCAGGTGCACAGCACGGTCGCAATGGCCGCACCGGTGACGCCGAGGGCCGGAATCGGGCCCGCGCCGAAGACGAGCACCACGTCGAGCACGAGGTTGGCGACGTTGGCGATCACCATCGCGGTCAGCGTCACACCGACGCGCGCGGTGCCGGTGAGGTAGCTCTTCGCGGCGATGAAGAGGAGCAGCCCCGCCACGCCAGGGAGCCGCCACCACATGTACGTGCGCGCCTCCGACGCGATGGAGGCCGGCACACCGGCCGGCTCGAGCGTGAAGGGGATGAGCGCGACGGGGATCATCACCAGCACGCTGGTGAGCAGCGCCAGCCAGATGCCGGTCCAATAATGGGTGCGGGCCTTCACCGGTTCGCCCGCGCCGATGGCCTGCGAGACGAGCGGGTCGAGCGCCATCAAGACGCCCATGCCGAAGAAGCTGCAGGTGAAGGTGAGGGAATTGCCGAGCCCGGCGCCGGCCTGCGCTGCGGGGCTGAGGCGACCGACGACGGCAGTGTCGACCATGCCCATCAACGCCTGCCCCGCCTGAGCGAGAGAGAGCGGCAACGCAAGCCTCCACAGCGCCTTCAACTCGGAGCGTGTGTCGTGGCTGACTTCTGCGGCAGACATCGGGAGGGGACGGGTATCTCCTCGCGCCTCTGACCGCCACAGTTCAACGACGGTGGGTTGTTCGCCCTGCCCTGCGCGGTGCGCACCTCGCTCCACGGAGCGTCACGGCACCTGCAGGAAGTTGTTCGCGTCGGCAGCGCCCTTCTCGGGCTCGCTGTCTTCGGGCTCGGTGCCCTTCTTGAACCACAGCGTCATCGAGTTCTTTCCACTCGAGGCGAGGCGGCCCGTCTTCTTGTCGATGCGCCGCTGAATCAACGGGAGCGACGGCGGCGGCGCGAACTCCGGCTGCGCGCGCCCCTCGAGCGCCTTCATCATGTACGCCAGCCAGATGGGCAACGCGGCGCGACCGCCGGTCTCGTAGCGACCGAGCGGGTGCGGGTTCAGGTCGTAGCCCACCCACGCCGACGTCACGAGGTCGCGCGTGAAGGCGGTGAACCACGCGTCGAAGCTGTCGTTGGTGGTGCCCGTCTTGCCCGCCGCTGGCTTGCCGAGACGCTGGGCCGCTGCGCCCGTGCCGCCTTGCACGACCCCGCGCATCAGGTCGGTCACGAGGTACGCCGTCTCAGGCGACAACACCTGCTCACCGGGCTCGAACAGCCGGGCGTAGCCGCTGGCCATGCGGTCTTGCAGCGAGGCCCACGGGTCGTCGTATGCGGTGTGGTCTTCGACCATGCGGCCGAAGCGGTCTTCGATCTTCCGAATGAAGTACGTCGGCTTCTTCACGCCGAGCCGGTTGATGGTCGCGTACACCTGCGCGAGCTCGATGGGGTACACGCACGAGCTGCCCAGGGCGGCCGAGTAGTCGGGGTTGAGCGGCGTCGAGAACCCGAGCCCGTGGGCGAAGTCGTTGATGGCCTTGATGCCGATGACCTCGTTCTTGTTGCCGAGGTAGCGCGCGAGGTCGATGAAGGTCTTCACCGCGGGGATGTTCATCGAGTTGACGAGCGCTTCTTTCAGCAGCACCTCACCCTTGAAGCCCTCGTCGTAGTTCGCGGGCTTCCACCGGTTCTGGTTCTCGGGATCGTCGTAGACGATGGGCGAGTCGACGAGCACGGTGCCCTCCGTCCACCCCATCTTCTCGATCGCGCCGGCGTAGACGATGGGCTTGAAGCTCGAGCCGGGCTGACGACACGCCTGGAACACGCGGTTGAACTCGTTGGCGTCGAAGTCGTAGCCGCCCACCATCGCCGAGAGGTACTGGCGGTGCGGGTCGATGCTGACGATGGCCGCCTGCGGCTCGGGTTCCTGCTCGAGGCGAACCAGCGGGAAGCCCTCGGGGAGCTCGCCCGCGAGCGAGTCGCTCCACGCTTCCTTGTCGTCGGTGAGGCCCTTCTTGTCTTTCACCGCGCGCACCACGAGCACGTCGCCGACCTTGAGCGGCTTGACGTTGTTGATGAGCACCGAGGGGTAGTACCGCTCGCCATTCACTTCGCGCGCCCAGCGCATGCCGAGGGCGGGCAGCTTGACGATCTTCCCGCCGATGGTGATGTCGGCCGAGAGCGAGTCCTTCGCGATCTGAGTGACCAGGCCCACGTAGTAGCGACCGGGCACGATCTCCTGATCGCCCATCACCTTCTTCGACTTCTCGATGAACTTGTCCTGCTCGGCCTTCGTGGCGAGCTGCTGCAGCGGGCCGCGGTAGCCCTGGCGCTTGTCGACCGCGAGCAGGCCCCACAGCACCGCTTCCTGCGCGGCGCGCTGCTTCTCGCTGTCCATCGTGGTGAAGACCTGGAGGCCGTCGTTCAGCAACACCTTGTTGCCGTAGCGATCGACCACGCTGCGGCGCGTCTCTTCGGTGAAGTACGGGGCGAACTGGTGGAACACGTCTTCCACCGGGTACACGCTCACCTCGGCCTTCGACGCGTCGTCGAACTCGGCCTGGGAGATCATCCCCTTCTCCTTCATCTGACCGAGCACGTACGCGCGGCGCTTCTTCGCCTTCTCGGGCGCGGTGAAGGGCGAGTAGTTCGACGGCGCCTGCGGCAGACCGGCGAGCAGCGCCATCTCGGCGAGCGTCAGGTCCTTCACGTCTTTGCGGTAGTAGTTCTCGGCGGCCGACTGCACGCCGTAGCTGTGGTGCCCGAGGTAGACGTTGTTCAGGTAGAGGTAGAGGATCTCCTCTTTGGTCAGCTCACTCTCGAGCCGGCGCGCCAGCAACGCCTCGCGAATCTTCCGCTTGATGGTCTTCGCGGTGCTCTCTTTGTAGCCCTCGGCGGAGATCAACACCGCCTTCGCCGTCTGCTGGGTGATGGTCGAGCCGCCCTGCACCTTGCCCTTGCCGCTCACCTTCTTGAGCGCGGTCTTCACCGCGGCGCGCGCGGTGCCCACGATGTCGACCCCGAAGTGATCGAAGAAGTCGGCGTCTTCTGCGGCGATGAAGGCCTGCACCAACCGCTTGGGGATGCGCTCGTACGGCACGACCTTGCGGCGCTCGTTGTAGAACTCACCCGCGAGCACGCCGTCGACCGTGTACACCTCGGTGAGGATCGGCGGGCGGTACGCATCGACCTTGGGGATGTCGGGCAGCCCGTCGGCGTACTTCCAGTACACGAAGCCGTAGCCCATCACCGCCGCCGTCGCGCCCGTGAACAGCAGGAAGCCGAGGAGCTTGAACGGCGCCTTCCACCAGCGCTTCTTCGGCACGTTCACCAGGACGAGGTCGCTCATGCTTCTTCCTTCTTCTGAAGCTTCGGCTCAGGCCGCTGCTCGAGCCCCGCACGCCCGAGCACCTCGACGAGTTCCTCAGGGAGCTTCGATTCCATCACCAGCTTCCGCCCGTCTTCGGGGTGCGGCACTTCCAGTCGCGTGGAGTGCAAGAACAGCCGCTTGAGCCCCCACTTCGCCTTGAGCTCGCGGTTGAAGGCGAAATCCCCGTGTTTGGCGTCACCTGCCACGGGGTGACCGATGGCGGCGAAATGTCGCCGAATCTGGTGGGTGCGGCCAGTTTCAATCGTGCATTCCACGAAGGCTGCGTGGCTGTTTTGACACACCACCGTGTAGCGGGTGCGGGCCTCCTGCATGTTGACCCCACGGCGCTCGCGAGACTCGGCGGTCTGCTGGTGTTCCTGCAACGGCAGATCGATGAGGCCCGAGGTCTTTTGCAACGAGCCCTTCACCAACACGAGGTACTTCTTCTTCGCGCGGTGCTGCGTGAAGACCTCGGTGAAGTGCACCATCGCCGGGCGCCGGGTGGCGACGATGATGACGCCCGAGGTCTCGCGGTCGAGGCGGTGCGCCGGGCTCGCCGCGAAGCCATTTCGCTCGGCTTTGGGGCCCAGGTAGGCGCGCACGACGTCGACCACCGTGCCGCCGGTGATGCCGCTGCCGGTGTGGGCGGCCATGCCCGAGGGCTTGTCGATGACGATGATCCAGTCGTCTTCGTGGAGAATCTTGAGCTGGCTCAAGTCAACGGGGGCCGGTGGAGGCGCTTTTCGCTCGCTCCGGTCACCGACGAGCTGCTGGTCGGTGCCACGCACGGTGATGATGTCGCCGGCGGCGAGCGGCTGATCGGGCTGGGCGCGCTTGCCGTTCACGCGAATCTTCTTCACGCGAATCATCTTGAAGAGGTGGCTGACGGGAATGGTCGACAGTGACTTCTTCAGGAATTTGTCGAGGCGAACGCCACTGTGATCCTCGCTGACGCGGAACTCGAGCACGGCGACCCTGTACTCCACCGAAACGCAGTTGTGGAAGGTGCACGACGAGCCCGATAGAAGCCGCGGCCATCATGGCAAAGCCGGTCAACATCGAAGAGTTGCTCAAGGCAGGGTCGAAGCAGTGGAACCAGCTCCGCAAGGACGGGAAGGTTCCGCTCGACCACACCGGGGCGACGTTCCCTCAGCTCTTCTCGGCCAACGCCGATCTCTCAGGCCTCACGCTCATCGGTTCGGAGTGGGAGAAGTGCGACCTCTCGAAGGTGAGCTTCAAGGAAGCCGACCTCTCGAACGCGTACTTCCACGGAGGCCGCCTGCAGGACTGTGACTTCCGCGGCGCGAAGCTCGACGGCGCCACGTTCGAGAAGTTGAAGCTGCTGCGCTGTGACTTCACCGGCGCGACCGGCCTCGAGGAGCTCGAGTTCGACGACTGCGACATGGATCGCGTCACGGGCCTCGACGGTGAAGACGCGCCGCCGCCGCCTCCTCCGCCTGCGGTCGGTGTCACCAGCTTCACGCGCGAGCAGCGCGCGGCGGTGATGGGCCAGGTGCAGTCGGCGCCTGAGAGCGACCTGCCTCCCTTCCGCCCTGGCGATGCGCCGGGCACGATCCTCTTTCGCGGCTTGAAGCAGATCGCCAACCCGCCGCCCTGGGTGTTGGACGTGCCGGGCCTTCGACCTCCCCTGCCGGTGCGCATGCCCGGTGGCGCGTCGCTCGAGCACCTCTACCGCGAGGCCGTGAAGACGCGGCTCGAGGGCCGTCGCCCCGTGCCTGACATGCAGGCGGTCGCGAAGGCGAAGGAAGTCGTGTCGAGCGGCGGCGGTGACGCGGCGGTGGCGGTGATGTACCTGCGCGAGGTGGGCGAAGAGGTGGTGCCCAGCGAAGCGGCCATCGACGGCATCAACACCGACCTGCGCGAGGCGGTGGAAGTGGAAGACGCGACGAGCGACGTCGACCCGCGCATCACGGGCGCGCTGCTCGAGCTGAAGGCGTCGGCTGAGGCGCTCGACTTGCTCGGCGAGCTGCGCATGAAGCTGGCGGCGGTGCAGCTGTTCAGCGCGCTGATGGAAGCGGGCTTCATGCCTGACAACAACTGGGAAGAGGCGGTCGACTCGGCCGAGCCCAGCCAGGATCTCGCGCACATTGCGAGCAACGGGAACCGCAGCATCCTCGGTGACGCGTTCAAGGCGTTCGCCGAGCTGCCCGACGAAGTGCGCCTGCGCCGTCTGGCGTACCTCGCTGAGGCCACCGCGCACGTCGAGGCGATGGCCGGCCCCGCGCCGACCTGATCTCTCCCTCTCCCTGCTCAGCGGGGAGAGGGCCGGGGTGAGGGGCGAGCCCACCCTCATATTCCTGTCTCCCTCTCCCCTGGCGGGGGAGAGGGTCGGGGAGAGGGTGAACGCCTCTCGCTCTCGATGCACCGTCACGACGGCGAGCTGAGAACCTTGCGTGCGAATTCGCCAGCCGCCGGATCCTTGCGGAAGGCGAACGTGCCCAACTCGACGTTGCCGAGGAACGCGAGCAACCGCCGGCGCACCTCCGCACGGGGGAGCGCCACCTCCGCCACGTCGAAGCACTGCGCCATCGCGAGCTGCACGGCGTTGATGGCCGAGAGCGGCTTCACCTCTTCAGCCTGCGCCTTCTCGAGCGCGAAGAAGTACCGCGCACGAACGAGGCCGGGCTGCCCGACGTTGTCGAAGTCAGAGCGAAACGGCGTGCCGCTGACGCGCCCATCGGGAAACAGCATGACCACTTCGTCGGTGAGCAACTGCAGCCCCGCGCCCTGCGCCAGCCGGGCGAGCGTCGACTTGCCATCACCGCTTTTCCCCGCAGCCACGAGTGCGCGCGAGCCATCGGTCAACGCGTTGGCGTGAATGAGCACGGCGCCCTGCGAGGTGCCCACGAGGTACCAGGCGAGCCGCAGAATGAGCTCACCTCGAAAGGGCCCGTCGTCGACCGCGACGTCGAGCGAGGTCCCCTGATGCACGAAGGTGCACTTCCCCAGTGGAGCGTCGATGGAAGTGCCCTCGAGCGCCGCGTGCCGACGCACCAGAAGACTCGGAGCGCCTTCACGAGCCTCAGTGACGAACTTCTTCCAGTGCACCCGCTCGGTGGACATCTCGCAGATCGACGCGTCGACCTCGATGCGCTGCTCACCGCAGACGAGCGCGTAGGTCATCCCGGCAGCTCGTTCTCGCCGCTCACCTCGACGAGCGTGGGCTCATGCCTCGTTGCTGCCTTCGCCTTCATCCACCCGAAGCTCGAGAGGCTGATGGAATCCCCGGGCTTGATGAAGTGCGCGGCGGCGCCCGAGACGCCCACCTCCTGGGAGCCGGCCTTCGCCAACAACAACCGACACGCGAGCCGCGAGCCGTTCGAATTGACCAACACGTCGACCTTCTCATTGGCGAGCAGCCCAGCGGCCTCGGCGATGGCGGCGTCGAGGGTGAGCGCATCGGACCCATCGAAGTCGAGCCGCGTCACCGTCAGGCCACGCACTTCCGCCAGCAGCATCAGTCGAGTCGCCTTCACGAAGCCTGAACTACCAGACTCTCCCGCTCCCTGCGTCAGCGGGGAGAGGGCCGGGGTGAGGGGCTCTTCGAGTCACCCGAAATCGAGCGCCATCTGCACCTTCTCGTGCACTGCGCGCGCAAACACGCCCCGCTTCCGCAGGGCATCAGCGAGCTCATCGGCGAAGCCATGCAGCGTGATGACCTCACGCGCCCCGCTCCTCTCGGCGAGGGCAACCAACGAAGGAAAATCCGCGTGGTCGCTGACGGGAAACGCGATGTCAGCGCCACTGCGACGGGCGCCCCACGGCTCGACGGCCCACCCCGTCAGCACCGCCAGCGCACGCCGCCCGGTACCGCTGAGCGAATCGCCGCGTCGAAAGGGAGGAAAGAGCCCCACCTCGTCATCCTGGAACTCGCCGTCGAACAACCGCGCGCCGACGTGCATGCCGAGCTGCTCGTAGACGGCACCGACGGCGTGAATCGTCGGGTGGGCAGCGATGCGGAGGCCGCGTTGAGCGAGCTGGCGCACGGTCTCCTGCGACTTGCCCAGCGAGTACGCGAGGAGAACGGGGCGAATGCCCTGCTCGAGCTGACGGCGGCACCAGCCCGCGACGTCGTCGTAGACCTGCGCGCGTGGCGGAAAGCGGTACTTCGGGTGCCCGAAGGTGGACTCGATGACGAGCGTGTCGCACTCGAGCAGCGGGGCCGGCTCAGCGGTCAGCGCGGGCTCGAGCGAGATGTCGCCGGTGTAGACGACACGGTGGCCGTCTTCGCGCGTGACGCGGATCTGCGCCGAGCCGAGCACGTGGCCTGCCGAGAAGCACTCGAGGGTGAGGTTCTCGAGGCGCATCGTCTCGCCGTAGCGAAGCGGGGTCGCGGCCTCGAGTGGCCCCAGCCGGTGCGCCATGAGCGCCAGCGTCTCGGGGGTGGCGATGACGTGATCATGCCGCGCGATGTGGTCGCTGTGGGCGTGGCTGACGAAGGCGACGGGGGAGCGCGTGCGAGCGTCGAACCAGAGCGGAGTGCCCTGCAGAACGAGACCTCCGCGGCGCAGCTCGACGGGCATTGGTGGAACTCTCACACGGCGAGAGCGAAAAAGTGGAGCGTCCGTGTGGGTCCGCGCCCGGAAACATTGAAGATTTCCGAAGCGAGTCAGCTCGCGCGGTTACCGCTGGCGCGACCGATGCTCAGAAGAAGTGCGTCGGGCGAGAGGGTTGGTGAAACGGTGTGGGGCCCGATGGTCGTAGGCGCGAGGGGGTTGGGTGGGGACCCAACCCCTTCGCGTCTCCCTTTCAACCGCCGCAGTTCGGCCCTTGCGTCGGGCAATCGCAGTAGTCCACTGGATCCAGAGTGCAGCTGTCCGGGCCGTCTTCGGGACACTGGACCAGAGGCAACGTACACATCAACAAAGTGGGCGCTGTGGATGCCCCGAGCGAAACCAAGGTTGGCTTGAGATACGGCCGCTTCAGTGTCAGTGCCATACGATCACTCTCCCAGGCGTATCGAGTTCATCGCCGATCGCGAGATCAACTCGGCCATCACCATCGAAGTCGCCCTGCGCCATTGAGCTACCACGACGACTGGCTGCCGGTCCTGGAAATGCGGCCTGCCAGAAGCCGCTGAGGGCGCCACTGTCGAAGGTCTGGCCGCTTCGCTGGAAGAACACCCAGGCACTCGTCGACGTGGAACCGCCTTCACCCACAGCGATGTCAACCCGACCGTCGTTGTTGAAGTCCGCCGCCTCGGCCCACGTTCCGAATCCACGAGTGCTCGACCCACCGATCGTGACGGTTGGTGCGCCGAAGCCAGTGGAGGTGCCATCGGCGAAGACCTTGACGTTGCAGGCGGCAGAGGTCGCAGGCGTGCCGCCAGACGCGCGGGCCTGAGTCGCAATCAGGTCCGGCAAGACAGAACCCAGCACGTTGATTCCACCAATCGTGCGAGTCCCGAAGCCAGTCGCGACCCCACTCGTGCCCTTGTCGAGTTCATCCACCAGCAAGGTCGGAGTGGGCACGGGCGCACTCGCCGCGCTCACAGCCGCCCCTGAATACAGGTACGCCCGGTTCAGGTTGTTCTTGTTCGCGGAGATCACGAAGTCCTGACGCCCATCTGCATTCAAATCACCCAGCGGGGCGAAAACCCCTCTCGTGCTCCCGAACAGGTTCGTGGCACTCCCATTGTTGTCGACGGGAAGCGGCCCCTCGAGCACCCGACTCGCAGTGGCAGCACTCACCGGGACAAAGGAACGACCCGTCACCCCGTCGGTGCTCGACGCCAGCGCAAGCCATTGGGCGCGGCTGCGACCGAAGAAGAGATACGCAATGCCCTGCCCCGCGTTCGGGCCGGTCAACGGTTCAGTGCGGGAGAGCAGCAAGACCTCATTCAGGTTGTCGCCGTTGATGTCCGGCACGACCTTGGCCAAGCCACCCAGTCGGCTGTTGAAGTCCTGCCCGCGGAACTCAACGAAGGTCGTCGTGTCGATGGCAGCCCCCGACTCGTTGCCGAAGTAGAGGAAGACTCGACCTCGGTTGCCATCGTAGTTCGGGGATGAAACGAGAACATCGAGCCTGCCTGCCGCGTCATTCAACGCCGTATCGACGTTACCCATCGAAGCCTCGAAGCCGAAGAAGGCGCTCGCCTGCGACTGATAGGGGAGAATCTCCTGGCAGTTCGGAAGGGCACAGGTGGACAACGGCCCAAACCCTGCGCGGCCAAAGTACACGTAGACTCCGCCAGCGTTCGCCTGAGACGTGCCCGGCGCAACGATGCCGCCGTCGGGCTGCCGCACGCCGCCGTCGGACGAAATCGCGCGGTTCGGCGCAGCAACGATCAGGTCGTCAATCCCGTCGTTGTTAACGCTGCCAATGCCGAGGCCAAAGCCCAAGCCAGCGTCACTGCCGGTGCGAATGTCGGGCCCCGCCAAAACTCCGCCGAACCGCTGAGCGGCGACGTTGGTCGGGTTCAAGAGCACGTCTTCCGTGCCTCGGTTCAAGATGCGGGTCGGCGCAGTGAACGTCGCATAGTTGCCGACCTCGTCGCGAGCCTGCACTGCGACGAAGTAGTTGTTGATGGGGGGCAACGTCACGGCATGCGTGATGTTGCCCGCCTGCCAATCGACCCGTGTGTCGGGGTTGACCAACGAGCGGGTAAAGAACGTCGTCATGTTCGGGATGCCGAGGCTGTTGGTGACGAGATCCGTCGTCCAACGCACGTCGTAGCCAGCCAGTTGCGACGCCAGACCACCCAGCAGACCGCCTGCCGGCTGGTCAAAGTCGTCAAACGACGGACTCCAACTTGCCGTCACCGTGGCCAGACGCGACGAGGTGACCGCTGGCGCTGAAACAAAGGTCACGGGAGAGGGCGGCTTGACGTCGACCGCAGCTGAGCTCGACACCACGTCGAGCACGTTGCCAGCGGCGCTGGTGACGCGCACCACGAAGGTCCCCGTGGCGTTGTGGGCGAGCGTGATCTGCGTCGCAGGAAGCGAGTACGGCTCGGTTCCCACGGCCTGGCTGAAGGCCTGCGTGGCCCCCAGACGCACCTCAATCGTGCCGAGGTCGGTCCCGTAGTTCGCCCCACCGACCGATGCGAGGGTGAGTGAAGTCTGGGAATCGGCGCTGGCCGACTGGTCGGCGAAGTAGGTGGTGGCCTTGATCGGCCCATCTGCCGGGTCCAGGTTGATGTTGCCGCTCGACGCCACGAAGAAGAGGTCCTGCCCCGATGTGACCGTGTTGCCGTTGATCGTCACGGCGCCAGCCGTCGGTACGCGCAACCCGACACGGAAGGTCACGGGCGTGGTGAACGCACCGTTGGTGATGACCATGGTCCACGTCTCGCCGTCATTGACCGCGACGTTCGTGAAGCTCACGTTGCCCGAGCCATTGACGGTCGAGTTCAAGGCAGTGCCCGTGGTCGGGGCCGTGCGCTGGAGCGTCACGGCCTGCATCATGTTGCAGTCAGTGCTGGTGGCATTGACGGAGGCGATGACACCTGAGGTTGCCGTCAGGCTCCCGGTGTTGCTGCGATTGAACCAGGCCCCTGCAGAGTTCACGAAGGCGTTGGTCAGAGCGAGTGAACACCCACTGCTGACGACGTTCACGTTGCTCACCGTCGCCGTGCAGAGGTTTCCAGCCGCGTCACTCACCTCGGCGCTCACCGTCTGCGTCCCGTTCGGGTACGTGAGGGTGGCGGTGGCAGTGCCCGACACGATGGTCATCGGGTTACCGCTGGTGAGCGGCGTGCCTGAAGCAGACGATCTGACCGTCACCGACCGCATGTCGGCACCCGTGGCCGTGACCGTCGTGGGGACCTGATTGCTCGAGTACGTCATCCCCGTCGGCGCGGTGATGGCACAGGTCGGCGCGTCGAGGTCGATGGTGATGTTTCGGGTGGCCGCAGTGGCGGAGTTTCCGGAAGGGTCGGAGCACACAGCCGAGATGGCGTAGCTGCTGGTGCCCGTGACGGCATAGGTCGATTGCGCCGAGCCGTTCGTCGGCGTGAGATCACGCGCGGCTGTCGACCCGAACGTGAGGCGAACCCCGTTCGTGCTGACGTCGTTCGACGTCGCGACAATGACGCTGAAGTTCCCGCCTGGAACTTGCGCCTGCCCCAGCAGCGAGACCGACGCCGCAGGGGACTGGATGTCGCACGTGGGAGCGACCGGGTCGACGCGGAAGGTGAAGCGACCAGGGTCGTTCGTCATCTGGAACGCGTTGCGGTTGCCAGCGCGGTCGGTCAACTCGACCCAAAGGTCGAGATCGGCCTCAGCCGTAGGAGCGCCCGAACCAATCGTGACGGTCACCCGGCCACTGCCAAAGATCGGAGTTGCCGAACGCACCGCCCCCGGAGCGCCACCCACCACGTCACGCACCACGATTCCGTTGGTCGCAGCCAGCGTGGACAAGTCGACGTCGTTGCACGCGAGCTGAAAGTCGAGCGTCGGAGGCGCGTTGTTCAGCTCTGTGATGTTGAGGCGCCGGTCGTTGTTCGCATCGCGCGGCAACCGCCCGCTCGAAGCCGCAACGCACGGGGCCACGCTGTCACTCACGATCGCGACCGGGGCCGAGCTGACGGAGGTGCCGCCACCAACGACGACGACCTTGATTTGGTAGTCACCGTCCGGGAACGTGAAGCCACTGACAGGGCTCGTCACATTCTGCTGCAGCACGAAGAACCCGGTTCCGCACTCCGTCGAGGTCGGGCGGGATTGCGTCGTGACAGGGTCAATTGCCTGCGTGGTGCACACATCGACGCGGCCCCCGACGGGCACGCGCGCTGAGAAGGAGAAGGAGCGCTGAACGCCTGGCGTGGCCGACTGCGTGTCCTGGGCAACGTTCACGACCGCGGCCGGCTGTCCATTCGGAACGATGGGGCTGGTGATCACCGGACCATCAAGGTCGACCGTCACGCGACAGTCGCTGGTCACCGACACCCCACCATCGGCCAGGTTGCTGACCTGACCGCGGTACACGTAGTCGCCGTTGGCCACCATGAGCGCGGGGAAGTTCGCGAGGCCGCCCGCATTGAGGTTCGCACTGGAGACCTGAGCGAGGGCGCCCACGCCACCATCTGCGAGCACGTCGCCACGCAGCAGGACTGCTGGCTGGCCGTTGCAGACCGCGTTGCTGGACGTCTGGAACGAATAGTTACCGTTCGCGAGTTGAGCGGGAGTCAGCAACGCGGGGCATTGTGCTGGCCGCGAAAAGACGGCGCCGCAACCCGAGAGCTGAACAACAACCGTGATGCTGGCGCTTCCCCGATTGCCCGCGGTGTCCGTTACCTCGACCGTCAGGGTGTAGGTGCCATCGAGGCCAATCGAGGCCTGAACCGAGGCCATTCCACCCTGCACGGTGCCGTTGCCAACGGCGTTTCCGTTGACCTTTACGACGACCACCGAACCGTCCTCGGCGTCGGTCGAAGCCGTCACCGTCAATGGCGACTGAGTCACCACCATGGTCGCGCCACCGTCCACGTTCGCGGGCGAGGTGATGACGACTGTCGGAGGCGTGAAGTCGACGGTGAACATTGCCGTGGTGGTGCCGGTGTTCAGCGCGGCATCGGTGCAGGACAAGGTCGCGGTGTAGTTGCCCGACGCGACCGTGAAGTCGGCCGAGACGTCACCCATCATGTTGGGCGTCGCACTCTGCGTGGGAGGCATCGCGCCGGGCACGCTGATGACGCACGACGTGTTCACCGGCGCCGTACCGGTCACCCGCACCTGGAAACCCGACATCGCCGTGTCGGCATCGTCAGCGGGGCCAAACGACGAGCCGACCGTCAACGCCACCATCGGCGGCGCGCGAGAGACCTGAATGCTCCCCGAAGCAGCCGGGTTGCTCATCGGCGTGTTGAGCGCCGTGCCGCCACGAACGAGCTCGGCAAACAGATCGTACCGAGCGCTGTCGGAGTCAGGCAGCGTCGGGAGCGTCACGGTCACCGTGCCGTTCACGAAAGCGACTGGGCCACCCACCACGGTCGTGCCGCGCTTGATCTGAACCTGCACGTCCGACACGCACGTTGCATCGACGCGCACCTGAAGATTCGTCCCCGGCGGCAGTTCGGCAGCGCTCAGGATGCCCAGGGGTGCCTGCGTGTCCTGACCAGCGAAGGAAACAAAGGTCACGGCCGGCGTGGCGCAGGCGTCGCGCACCGTGATGGTCGAGGTCGCCGTCTTCGAGCAGGTGTCCTTCGCGATGGCCACCGAGAGGGTCTGCGCGCCCGGAGCCGCCGTCACTCCCGTGAAGGTCGCCCGATTGCCCGACACGGTTCCAGTGAACGACCGGCCACCGACACTCAGCGTCGCCGCGTCGATGTTGAAGGCCGAGCCATCGGCGTTCTTCACGTTCGCCGACACCTGAAACGGAGAATCAACCAACGCCCCGCTCATCGGCGTCTCGAACGTGATGGTCGAGTCGGCGCACGTCGGCTGTGGCTGATCGCACGTGCAGCCGCCCAGCGTCACGGCCACCGCTCCAACCACCAGTCGAATCCAGTTCCCTCGCATGCCCGACTCCCCGTCTTTCTGTGTGCCCGAACGACCCCTCTGCATTCAGAGGGTCAGCACGTGTTTGTTCGCCAACAACGCAATGAAATCGAGGGTGTCTGCCTCTGCGACCCCTCGCTCGACTTCGAACTCGTTCACCAGCACTTCGACAATCTCGCCCACCGAACGCTTGCCATCGATCAGCTCGACAATCCGCTCCCCGACTTCCGACACCGCACCGTCCGGGCCTTCGAAGCTATGCAATTGGTCGTCCGGCGTAGCGGCGACCCACCGACCGCCCACCTTCTGGAGCGCCGTCTCCTGATTCACCCGCGGCACCACGCTCAACGACACAAAGCTCCTCATCGCCACGTGCGCACTTCCTGCAAATTTCGAAGTTTGTGGCCCTCGAGAACAACCGGGGTCCGGCCCCCACCTGAACGCGTTTGATGTAGTCGGCGCGGGGGGGTGAAACAAGCCCCGGAGTCATTCACCCCGGCGGGTCAGACCTACCCCGTCAAACCAACGTCACGGCCGTCAGATGGACGGCGCGCCGAGCGCGAGGAAGAGGCCCGTGAGGTACACGAGCGACGCTCCGAAGAGCCTGCGCCCCCAGATGGCGAGCACAGGTGTGCGCCAGCCCTGAAGCGTGACGAGCAACAACCACGCTCCGAGCACGCTCGCGACGACGACGTACAGCGTGCCCGCCACGCCGAAGACCGCAGGCAGGAACGAGATGGGCAGCAGCGCGAGCACGTAGCCCAGCGCGTGACGACGCGAGACGAGGTCGCCCTTCTCGAGCGGCAAGCTGGTCAACCCGGCCGCGAGGTATTCGTTCTTCCGGAACAGGGCGATGGCGATGAAGTGCGGCAGCTGCCACACGAAGAGCACCGCGAAGAGCGCCAGGCCGGGGGCTTCGATGGCACCGGTCGCCGCCGTCCACCCCATGAGCGGGGGCAGTGCGCCGGGGAAGGCGCCGACCTGCATCGCCCAATGCGAGCGCGACTTGAGGGGCGTGTAGACGAACGCGTAGCTGACGAGCGCGATCAGCCCGAGCGCGGCCGTGAGCGGGTTGGCCACGAAGTAGAGCGTCGGCAACGAGAACGCAGCGAGCACCAGCGCAAAGGCCACGGCCACTGCCACCGGCATGCGGCGCTTCGCGAGCGGCCGGTCAGCCGTTCGCGCCATGAAGCGGTCGCTGTCGCGTTCGAACACGCAGTTGAGCGCGTTGGCCGCCCCCACCGTGCCCGCGGTGCCCAGCATCGTCAGCAACCAGGTGCGCCACTCGAGCGGGCGATGCGCGAGCCACATGCCCCCGGCGGCGGTGAAGAGCACCAGCGACGAGAGGCGCGGCTTGGTCAGGGCCACGAGATCGCGCAAAGAGAAGACGGCGGTCGAACCAGACGCCTCAGCCAGCGGGATGGAGAGTGGTTCAGCCCTCACGACGCTGCATCAAGTAGCGCGCAGCCGTCGTTCAGACAAGTGGGCTTCAGTTGCCGCCACCGAGGCGCTGCATGTCTTCGATGCAGGGGTCGCCCTTGGCCGCGATCTTCAGAAAGGCAGCGGCGAGCGTCTTTGCCTTCTCTTTTTCTTTCGGGTCCTTCGAGAGGAAGCGCGCGTAGTGGCAGTACGGCTGGGCGTTGTCTTTGTCTGCGTTGAGCGCCTTCTCGTACGCGGAACCGGCGTTGTCCTTCTCGCCCTTGAGCTCGCAGGTCTGACCCAGGTCGTCGTAGGCGGCCGAGGCCATCGAGGGGTCTGAGTAGTATTCCTCGGCGGCCTTCTTCAGGTTCTCGGCGGACTTCGCGTAGTCCTTCTTGTCGTCGCGATATATTTTACCGAGCAGGTAGCGCGCTTCCGGGTTCTTCGTCTTCGGCTCAGCGATGGCCTTCTCGAGCGTGTCGCGCGCGGCGTCGTACTTCTTCTGCTTGTACTGGGCCTGACCCAGCATCGAGAGCAGCTTGGGGCTCGCCGGCACCATCGTCAGCGCCTTCTTGAGCGCCTCTTCTGCAGCTGCCTCGCCGCCTTCCTTGCGCGAGAGCACCTTGGCGAGCTCGACGTGGAAGTGCGACGCCTGCGGGTTGGCCTCGATGGCCTTGCGAATCTCGGCGGCCGCTTCGTCGAGCTTGCCCTCGTACGCGAGCCGACGACCGCGAATCAGCAGCAGCTCGGGGTTGCTGCGATCGAGCGACAGACCGTCGTTCTCAGCGGCGGCGATGTCTTTGCGTGCGACCGCTTCATCGGGCTTCACGCTGGTGCATTCCTCGAGCGTCTTCTGGAAGTTCTTGTCGGTGTACTGGGGGATGTCTTTCGCGACGCGGCTGATCATCAACGCGTTGACGAAGTTGTTCTGCGCGAGCTGGCGCGGAGCCGCGGTGTCGCCCATGCCCTGGAGCGTCTTCACGTACTTCGCCGCCGTGCAGTAGCCGTTGCCCGGGTTTTCCTGGTCGAGAATGAGGTTCGCCGTGCCGAGCAAGCCATCAGGGTGCGAGTTGCGCGTGTACTTGAGCGCGGAGTTGAACGACGAGAGCGCCAGAATGTCGCTGCCGCGGCGCCGGTGCAGGTTGCCCAGCGCGATGTAGACGCGCGGGTCGTCAGGCGCGATGGCCTGAGCGCGCTCGAGCGAGTCCTTCGCGCCTTCGAGGTCTCCGGTGTTGGTCTGCAATGCGCCGCGTGTCAGGTAGTAGATGCTGACGTTCTTCTTGTCGGCTTCGGCGGCCTTGATGCGCTCTTCGATCGACTTGAGGCCCTCGGCGGTGTTGCCGTTGTAGTAGCTGAACATGGCTTCGGCCGCGTGCAGGTAGGCCGACTGTTCCTTGTTCGCGATGCCGGCCTTGACGTGCTTGTCGGCGTTCTCGCGGTTCGAGTCGTCGTGAATGTGCTCACCCCAGCGAATCGTGTACGCGTAGGCCAACAGACCGCGCGCGTTGCGGTTGGTCTCGGCGTTGCCATCGAGATCGAGCGCCGCTTCGGCCTTCTTGATGCCCTCTTCGTAGCCCTTGAAGGTGTCGCTCTTGATGAGCGTCGTCGCGTCGCGAATGCCGGCGTTCGCCTGGCGAATCTTGTTCGCGCGCCACTGGCCGATGCCGAAGTACGCGGCCGCCGCGACGGGCACGACGAAGATGAGGAGGAAGAAGATGGTCTTCGAGCTGCCACCACCCGACTTGCCGCTCTTGGGCGTGGACGAGCGCACCTCGGAGCGCTCAGAGACCTCGGAGCGCTCGGACAACTCAGACATCTCAGGGTCGTCGCCACGCGGGGGCGGCGGAGGGCGCTTCTTCTGCGTGGGTTTGTTCTGCGACGGTTGGGCGGCCTGCTGCACCGCGGCCGGCTGAGCAGCGACGACGATGTTCGGCGCGGAGGTGTTGGTCGCGACGGGCTGCTGCAGGCCCGACGCAGTCGCACCGGCGTGCTGCACGGGAGGCGGCGCGACCGGCTGGGGCGGGGGCTCGGGCGCGGCGGGTTGGGGCACCGCGACGCCGTTCTTCTGCATCAGCTCGAGCGTTTCGCCGTCTTGCGGATCGCTCTCGAACGCCTTGAGCAGGTTCTCTCTGCCGACGTTGGGCTCGCCGGTCTTGATCTGCAGCGCGCCCATCAAGCGCAAGGCGCGCTTGTCGGTCGGGGAGACCTGCAGGGCGCCCTGAAGCTCTTCGATGGCCTTCTTGTCTTTGCCCTGCTCGGCGTACACGCGCGCCAGCAACACGCGAGGATCAGCGACGGAAGGGTGCGCCTTCACGCCCTTCTTGCAGACGACCATCGCTTCCATGAAGCGGCCCATGCCGAGGTACGCCTCGGCGAGGGGTTTGTAGGCTTCGGAGGCGGGATCCGTCGCGAACGCGTGCTCCAGTTTTGCGAGCTCGGCCGGGCTCAGAGTCTTCGTCGCGGGAGGCATCAGGAAAGTTGAGTTTTTTTCACTGCCGACCACCCGCGTCAAATGATCAAACGGTGTGGGCGGTCGATCTCTGAATCCTTGACAAGAGGGGATCAAGAAACGTAGTCAGGCGCTCGCCCGCTGCGACGTCGGGGCCCTTCAGTATGGGGGTGTAGCTCAGTTGGGAGAGCGTCGCGTTCGCAATGCGAAGGTCATCGGTTCGATCCCGTTCACCTCCACAAACGCAGCAGGTCGAAAAAAAGAAGCCCCGCTTCCTGAAAAGGGAGCGGGGCTTCGCATTTCCAGCAACCGGACCGTGGGTCAGGCCGGCGGAGGGCCGTTGACGAGTTGTTCGATGAGCGCGCGCGACTCGTCTTTCTCTTCGATCACCGCGGGCGCAACCGGGGCCGCTTCAACGACGGCCCCGGCTTCGGGCGTCTCGACCACCTCGTCGGCCTTTTTCTTGGTGCCCGCTCCGGAGCGGCAGGTGCGGCACCACGGCTGGTTGCGGATCGCCCCGTCGGCCATCTTGCGAAGACCGAACATCGCCAGCGGCTTCATCGACCGGCACTTGAGGCACATCATGGTGATGAGCACCTCGTTGCCATCGGCGTCGAAGACAGCCGACTTGCGGCGCTTGCGGGCCTCTTTCGGCGGGGCGTTCGGGTCGCTGGCGGGCTTCTTCGCCTCAACCGGCGTCATCATCGGCGTGACTTTGTAGAGCACTCGGGTCTCCTGATCCAAAGGGCAGAAACGGCGCGCGGGCCGATTTTCCGGCCCAGATTCCGATTTCTTAACCAGCCATCAGGGGTTTGGGAAGCGCCCTGTCACGTATTGTCACGTACCGTCATGGAGCTGACGTGCTGGTCGAGTCGGTGCGGTTGCTGGTGCTGCAGTTCTCGCCCGAGTCGACGAAGGCCACGCGGCCCCCCTTCGGCGGCTTGAAGCCTTCCTTCTTCGACTGCCAGAACGAGATGAGATCATCGCGAATGTTGCTGCCCTTGTTCTCGCCGAGGTCGACCTGCGAAGGGTCAATGGTGGCGAGCACGGGGGCGAGGCCGTCTCCACCGCGGGCGAGGAAGTCGGGCAACGCCACCTTGTACTTCTTCGTCGCTTCCCACTTCTTGCCGCCGACGGTGAAGCCGCGCAGGCGATCGGGCACCACGCAGCGGCTCAACTTCACCTCGATGCCCGAGACCTGGAAGACGCCCTTCTTCGAGCCGAACGCCGCGAGCAGGAGCCGCTCGAGCTGTTCACCCGTGAGGTCGAGCACGGCCACCGCGTTGTCGAAGGGGATGACCTCGTAGACCGTGCCGTAGGTGAGCGGGCCTGCCTTGAGGTCTGCGCGCAGACCGCCGGGGTTCATGAGCGCCACGTCGGTCTTCGACATCGCGCGCAGCGAGTCGGCCAGGAAGTCACCCAGCTCACCCTCGCCCTCGTAGACGCGCCCGAGCTGCGTGGGCACGGTGAGGCCGAGGTCCTTCTGCTGGAGCTCGGCGACGGCCTGCTCGGAGGGCTGCATGGCCTGCAGCACGGTCTGGTCCTGGCGAATGAGCTGCCCGCGGAACTTCGCGGAGACGGGGGTCACCTCGTCGGCGCGCGGGCGGAGCTTGCGGGGGTCGCAGCTCTTGGTGTCGATGTCCCACGTCTCGCAGATCTCGATGCCGGAGAAGATCTGGGTGCGCGAGGGGATGATCTTTCTGGTCTGCGGGTCGACGGAGATCTCGATGAGGCCGAAATACTTCCCGAGCGCCCAGCTCTCGACGACCGGCGTGCCGTTCACCATGTGCGCGATCTGCGCGTGGGTGTGGCCGGCGACCACCGCGTCGAGCGTACCCTCGGGGAGGCCCTTCATCATCTCGAAGACCTCTCCGGCGTCGACGTCGCAGCTCGAGACGTCGTGCATGTTCGAACAGTCGCCGCACTTGCCACCGGCGTGCACGACACCGACGACGAGATCGACGCCCTTCTCGCGCAAGCGGGTTGCCGCAGCGAGCGCCTCGGAGGCGAGCGGACGGAACTTGAGCGTCTGCACGTTGATGGGGAGCGTGACGGTGGGCGTCTGGGGCGTGGTGAGGCCGACGATGCCGATCTTGAGGCCATGGCGCTGCACGATGACGGTGCCGTCGCTGGGCAGCCACGTGGGTCGGAAGCCGGTGGCCGTCTCGTAGATGTTGGTCGAGAGCAGCGGGAACTTCGCCTGCGAGATGCGCGCCTTGAGCGCACCGAACGGATCCATCGTGGCCTGCGTCGCGGCGGAGATGGGGCCGACGGGGCCGTAGTCGAACTCGTGGTTGCCGATGGCGGCGGCGTCGTAGTTGAGCTGGTTCAACGCCTCGATGACCACCCCACCCTCGGTGAGGTTCGACATGAGCGTGCCCTGAAACAGGTCGCCGGCGTCGACGAGCACCACCCCGTCGGGGTTGTCGGCGCGGAGCACCTGCAGGTACGAGGCGAAGGTGGCGACGCCGCCGTAGCGGATCTCCCCGCGCGGGAAGCGCTCTTTCTGGCCCATCACCCAGCCGTGAAGATCGTTGGTGCCGACGATGGTGATGCGCAGCGCCTGCGTCGATTGCTCAGGCTTCGCGGCCCGGGGCGGCGGCTTGACGGCAGGAATGGGCACCGCCGCGTGCTCGGTCTGACACGACAAGAGCAGGCCACAGAGAAGCGGAAGAAGTGATCGATTCATGTGAATGAGGTCGCCTTTACGAGCGAAAACGTCGAATCCACCACAGCAGCATCAGCGGGAGGATCAGAATCGACGGCGACGAGCAGCCGCACCCCTTCGGCTCGCGATCGGGGCCGAAACCGGGCCGGGGCCCACCGCCACCACCGCCACCGATGGTGCCGCCGTCGCGGGTGACCGTGCCTCCATCGGTGCCTCCATCGGTGCCTGCGTCAACAGTCCCGCCGTCGAGCGCCGCGCCGGCGTCGGCTGGCCACGTCGGGGGGAAGGGGAACACCGCGTCGACGTCGACGAGGTTGACGATCTTGTAGTTGGCGACGACGCCGTCGTGCACGGTGAGCAGACCCCGGGGAAACCCGGGAACGGGCTGCGTGAAGAGGTCGAGGTGCGCGGGCAGTCGCGCGCGGCCGGCCCCTCCGTCGCCGGCACCGACCTCGAAGGTGCCGACGAGGGTCGAGCCATTGGGCGCATCGACCTCGTGCACCGCAACGAGGTCTTGGGAGGCCACGGCCGAGAAGAGCCACGCTCCGCCGTCGAGCAGCGGGAGGAGATCGACGCCCCCGACGACGGCGCCGAGCTGACCCGCGTCGATCGACACCACGAAGCGCCGCTGCCCGTCCGGGTCGACCTGAAGGATGCCCAGCGACGGCTCGGCGACGTAGAGCTGGCCGGTGCGGGGGTCGACGGCGAGCCCGCTCGAGGCCTGGGGCAGCGTGAGGTTGGGCTCGGCCGTGTAGGTGAGCGCACCGCCGTCACGGCGCACGGTGAAGCGACGCAGCGTGGTGCTGCGCGTGTCGACCCACAGCTCGGTGGTGGCATCGTCGACGGCCCGCACGGCGATGGGCCCGGGGCCGGGCACGTTGAACGACACGGGATTGAGCTGCCGGAACCCCGCGTCGCCGAGCACAAAGGCCTGCAGGCCGAGGTTGGGGTTGGTGACGAAGAGCAGGTCGTCGCGCGCGTCGACGGCGCTCACCGGGCCCAGGGCGATCAACTCCGCGACGGTGCCGTCGAGGTTGAAGACGTACGCGCCGTTCTGAACGGTGTCGGTGCCGACGACGCCGGTCTGCGTGGCGAGGCCACCATCGTCGAGGACGACCGTTCGCGAGACGGTGGTCGGGTCGCCCGCCACGTTGCTGGGGATGGAGGCGGTCTCCGACGCCCAGGGGACGACCACCTGCGCGAGGGCGCTCGACGAGACGACACACAGGTACGCAGCGAACGTTCGATTCAGAGTCATCCGGGTCCCGGGCACGACAGGTTGGTGCACATCGTACCGCTGGCGCAGGTGCGACTGTCGCAGTCGAGATCGAGGCAGTCGGCCAGGCCGTCTCCGTCGTCGTCGAGGCCGTTGCCGCAGTCACTCTCGGGGGCGTAGCAGCCGAACACCGGGCCGCCGTCGTTGAACCCACCGTCGCTGATTCCCGCGTCGCCTGCGTCGAGCCCCGCATCGGACCCAGCGTCGGTGGGGATTTGAACGACAGCGCCACACCGATACGCGGGCGGCATCGGCGTCACGCACTCAAGGCCAAGGCACGATGGGTCATTGCAATCGGTGAGGCCGTCGAGGTCGTCGTCTCTGCCGTTGTCGCAGCGGGTCTCTTCACACCGTGACGAGAGGCAGGTGGTGCCGGCGTCGCAGGTCTGGTTGCACGCCCCGCAGTTCGACTCGTCAGAGGTGAGATCGAACGCCTCGTCGGTCATGCCGTCGCAGTCGTCGTCGGCGCCGTTGCAGGTCTCGGCGGAGATCATCACGCGCTGTGCGCAGCCGAGCGTGCCGATCTGGCACACGCGAGAGCCCGAGGCGCACACGCCCAGCTGCCCGGTGGCGCAGACCTGCCCTTCTTCGGGGAACGTCTCGTCGATGCGGCCGTCGCAGTTCTCGTCGACGCCGTCACACTTCTCGCTGTCGATGCACTCGCCGAGCTTGAAGCAGCGGCCTCCGCCCGAGAATTGCGAGCGGCATTCGAAGCCCTCACCACAGTCGGCAGTGGTGGTGCAGCTGAAGCGGCCGACGTTGGGGTTGAGTTGCTGGCAGGTGGTGAGCGCGACCAGTGTGAGGATCAGGCCGGGGGAACGCATCAGAAGGAACCTCCAACGGTGACGCCGGCGCCCTGGGGGCTGACGGTGGGCGCGACCTGCACCGAGCGCGTGCCATCGATAATGCCCGAGATGAGGGTGCCGACGAGGGCGCCGCCTGCGATGCCGAAGGCGACGTTGGCGACCAGCGCGTTGCGGTTCTGCTCGAGGGCCTGCGCGCGGGTGCCCTGGTAGATCATCGTGTCGGCGTTGAAGCCCATCTGCAGGGCGTTGAACTGCCCGCGCGAGATGAGGCCGAAGGTGAGGCCGGTGCCGGCGGCAGCGAGGGTGAGGCCCCCGAAGATCCACGTGAAGGCAGACAGGGTGACGGTGGCGGGCTGCGCGGGGCCGCCGGGCTTCCTGGTGAGGGTGGGCACCACCTGGTCGTCGGGGATCTCGCCGGGCTTGAGGAGCAGCTTGAACTCGGCCTTCGATTCCAGGTTCGGCTCGACGGCGATGAGGCGAGTGATGGGGAGGTACTTCTTGCGCTCGATCTTCACCTCGTACTTGCCGGGCTTCACGGTGAGGGTCACGGGCGGCGTGCCGATGAAGTCGCCGTTCACGTAGATCTGCGCGTCGGCGAGGTTGGCGCTGACCGTGAGCGTGCCGCGCGCTTCACGTTCCCCCCGCAAGAGAGGGGGCACGGCCTGCTCGACGTCTTTCTGGAAGCGGCGCGCCGCGATGAGGATGGGGCGGTCGACGTCGGCGACGATGCTCAGGTCGGTCAGGTCGATGAGCCACAGCTTGAGGATGTAGTTCTTCTCGTCACGGCTGAGCTGGCCGGTGACGGCGCGCTTGATGCCGAGGGCCTCGAGTTCCTGCGCGACGCAGGCGGCCTTGCCGCCGCACTTCTTCAACTGCTCGTAGCGTTTGGCGTCGAGCTTGGCGCGCAGCTCGTCGGGCGGGACGAGGTCGAACTTCTGGGCGCGCGCTTCGCGCTCGATGATCTGAGTGACCTGGCCCCCGAGGCCCATCATCAGGTCGGGCGCGTCGACGTCGACGATCGCGGTCTTCGGCCCCGCAGCGAGCACGAGCGCGGGGAGGAGGGAGAGCATCACGGACGGCACTGTATTCTGCCGGCTCCATTGTGCGAACTTGTCTGACACATGATCGACGTGGTCGATGACGCAGCAGAGGGGATCTCCATCCTCACGTACACGGTGGAGCCGAACTACGCGGGCTGGCGGCTCGACAAGTACCTCTGCGAGAAGATCAAACGGGCCTCACGCACGCGGGTGCAGGAGATCATCGAGAACGACCTCGTCTTCGAACGGAAGCTGAAGCCTTCCACTGCGGTGTGGCCGGGGCTCACGTTTCAGGTGCGGCGGCGGCTGCGTGAAGAGCCGACGGTGCCGAGCGCTGATGAGATTGAGATCGTCTTTCAAGATGACGCGCTGCTGGTGGTGAACAAGCCCGCCGGCCTGCCGATTCACCCCACCGCCCGGTACCACCACAACACCCTCGTCGAGCAGTTGAAGAAGCTGCACGGCGCCGACTTCAGAGCCGACCCTGCGCACCGGTTGGATCGCGAGACCTCAGGGCTGCTGGTGTGCGGGCGCACGCTCGAGGCGTGTCAGCGGTTGATGAAGCAGTTCCACGACAGCACGGTGAGGAAGCAATACGTGGCCATCGTCGAGGGCCACCCGCCGCACGACGAGTTCGAGGTCGACGCGCCCATCGCCGAAGGCACCGAGCTCATCCGCATCGCGGTGCGCATCGACGCGAAAGACGGGCGGCCCGCCCAGACGCGCTTCGTGGTCGAGAAGCGCTTCGAGCGCGACGGCGCGAAGTTCGCGGTGGTGCGGTGCTTCCCGGTGACGGGGCGGCAGCACCAGATTCGCATTCACGCGCAGCACGTCGGGTTCCCGCTGGTGGGCGACAAGATGTACGGGCCCGACCCGGGCTACTTCGATCGCTTCAGCAAGCAGGCGCTCGAGCCCGAGGCGTGGGCGAAGCTGCGGCTGCCGAGGCAGGCGCTCCACGCGGCGGTGCTGGAATTCAAGCACCCGACCACGCGGCAGACGGTGACGTTCGAGAGCGCGCTGCCGAAGGACCTCCGCGAGTTCGCCGGCTGAAGACCGCCCCTCACCCCAGCCCTCGCCCCGCTACGCAGGGAGAGGGAGAACGTGGGCGGTGCCGGTGCCGAGCTCGACCTTCGTCCCCGCGGTGAGGAAGTCGCGGTGCACGTACCCCAGCGCGAGGTGCTGGCCGTGCTTCACGCTCTTCACCACGCTCGTAATCCAGCCGACCTTGCGCTCGCCCAGCTTCAGCTCGGCCTTCCATTCGGGCGTCGCCTCACCGATGAGCAGCTGCACGAGCTTCTTGTTCATCTGACCGCGGTAGGTGGCGCGCGCGATGACTTCTTGCCCGATGTAGCAACCCTTCTTGTAGTGGATGGCGTCGTCGAGGTTGGCCTCGAGCGGAATGGTGACCTCGGTCATGTCGACGCCGTAGAGCGGCACCAGTTTCTCGACGCGCAGCACCTCGAGCGTGCTCTTCGTCAGCTTCGACACGTGGGCGAGCGCGGCGTGCACGTCGGCGAGGCGGGCGCGGGGCACGAGGAGATCGACGCCTCCGAGGGGAGAGAGCAGCTCACCTTCGACCAGGCCCGCAGGCAACGAGGCGACGAGCTCGCGCGACTTCGGGCCGACGAGCATCACCACGGCCAGCTCGGGGGCGTCGTGGAGCTCGCAGTCTTCGCTGATGAGGTACTTGTTGAGGAAGTCTTTCGCGGTGGCGCCGCGGCCCGGGAGCGTGTCGATGATGAAGTCGGTGGCTCGCCTGAGCACGCGCACGTCGGCGACCATCGAGCCCTTCACGGTGAGCATCGCCGCGTGGCAGCTGGCCCCCACGGCGAGGCCTTCGACGTCGTTGGTGACCATGCCCTGCAGGAAGCTGCCGCCCTCGGGGCCGGTCACCTTGAGCTGTTCGCGGTCGCTGGCGTCGAAGACGGCGCAACCGTCGAGCGCCGATTGGTATTCCGCAAGGTCCGCCTGGACGACCGACATGGCTTCTTCTCCCAACGGCGAGGCATTCCCCGCGACGTACACCGCTATATAAGTCGCAGCCGTGTCCACGCCATCAACCCCTGCCCGAAGCACCAAGCTCGCGACGCCGGTGCTTGCCACGACGTCGATCGCGCTGATCGCGTTGTCGATCTACCAGTGGCTGGAGCTCATCGAGGTGCGCGGCGGCAAGACGCCTGCGTGCGCGGTCAACGAGACCATCAACTGCGCCACGGTGTGGAACTCGCCGTTTGCGCACACCGTGCAGGAGTGGTTCGGCTTCCCCGTCGCGGGCCTTGGGGTGTGGTGGGGCGTGGTCGCGCTGGCGTTGACCTTCGTGCGCGCGCAGCGTGAGTCTGCGGGCGGCGACACGGTGACCTTCACCGCCGCCGTGAAGTTCTGGGCGCTGGCCGGCCTGCTCTCGTGCGTGACGTTCGTGACGGCGTCGCTGCAGGCGAAGGCGCTGTGTCTGACCTGCGTGGGCACGTACGCGCTGACGGTCGGTTACGCGGTGGGCGCGCTCAAGATGTTGGGCGGGCCGGCGGTGCCCCCGAACAAGGAGCTCGCGCCGGGCATCGGGTGGGCCCTGGTGTTGATGGTGCCGGTCTACCTGGGGCTGCTCTACCCTGGCAGCAAGACGCCGCAGGGTGCGCAGGCGGTGGTGAGGCAGCTGCAGCAGGCCTCGAACGACCCGACGGGTGTGACTCAGGTCTTCGAGTCGCTGCCGCTCCAAGAACAGCAGATGACCTCGTGGGCGCGCGAGGAGTGGAAGAAGAGCGAGCCGAAAGACACGAGCGCGTTCGCCACGCACGCGCGCAAGGGCAGCGCTGACGCCAGGGTGCGCATCGTCGAGTTCACCGACATTCTCTGCGGGCACTGCGCGCAGTTCGAGATGTTGATGCACGAGATCGAACGCATGGCCGCGAGCACCCCCAACGCGCTGTCGGTCGAGCCGCGGTATTACCCGCTCGATTCGGAATGCAACCCGGACATCAAGGGCAGCGCGAAGGACGGGGTGCGCTGCTACGGCGCGCGGCTGCAGATCTGCTCCGAGAGTTCGCCGAACTTCTTCAAGATGCGCTCGGAGCTGTTCGAGAACCAGCAGCAGCTCAATCAGGGAATGATGCTCGCCATCGCGCAGCGCCACGGCCTCGACATCCCCACGCTGCAGGAATGCATGAAATCGCCCGCCACGCAGGCGCGGCTGACCGAAGACATCGCCTACGCAAAGCTGTTCAACATCGAGGGCACGCCGCTGGTGTTGCTCAACGGCAAGGTGGCCCCGCCGGCGCCCGCATTCCTGCTGGGCATGGTGGCGTCGGGCGCGAACGTCGATGCGCCGTGGTTCCTGAAGCTGCCGCCGGCTCCTGCCAACCTCGAATGAGCGACGAGAAGAAGCCGTTCAACAACCCGTTCGGTGCGCTCGGCGCGCTGCGCGAGGGGCTCAAGTCGGTGCCCGAGAAGGCGCCGGTCGAGAAGGAAGTGAAGGGTCCGGCGCGCGCGGTGGTGCGGCTGGAGCGCGCGGGGCGACGCGGGAAAGAAGTGACGCTCGTCGAGCACCTCGAGTTGCAGCCGAAGGATCGCGAGGCGTGGCTTCGCGAGCTGAAGGGCGCGATGGGGTGTGGCGGCGTGCTCGAGGAGGAGGCCCTCGTGCTGCAGGGCGACCTCCGCGAGCGCGTCGCGAAGTGGTTGGAGAAGAAGGGCGTGCGGAAGGTCACCGTCGCAAACTGAGCTGCACCTGCGCAGCCACCGTCGCGTCGAGCGTGAGGCTCAGGTCACCGAGCGTCGGCTCGAGGGTCTCGCGCAGAACGACATCCCGCTCGTCCCAGCTCGAAGGCACGAGGAGGCACATGGCGAGTGAGGTGAGCCGGCGCGTCGCCTGCGCGCAGTCGAGCAGGGTCTGCTGACCGAAGCGCGAGCACGGGAGTGAGGTGACGGAGAAAGCGCGCCGACTCGAGCGTGAGCAGTTGCTGCAGCGCCCGCGGGAGGCGTGAGCGTGCAGGCGGCTCGACGAGGCGGCCGCGCGACCAGTGCGGGAGACCGGCCTGGCGCTTGAGCTCGGCGCTCGCGCTGGAGCCGCATCACCGCCCGCGAGGGCACCACTTCACGACGCGGCGCTCGCAGCGAGAGGCACGACCGGGACTGGCGTCGCGCCCAGCCACCGTCATCAGCGCCTACTTCCTGGGCTGCATGCGGCCGTGCGGCTTCCGCCCCGGCTTGTCGGCAAAGCGAGACGGGCCTCCACCCGGACCTGACGGCGGGCCGAAGTCGCGGCGCTTTGCGACACGATCCCCCCCGCTCGGGCGCGACTGACCCGCCGAAGCGCCGAAGCGCGGCTTGCCGAAGGGCTTCGCTGCACGAGGCGCGCTCGGTGCTGCCACCGGCTTGTCACCGAACGACTTCCGCTCGCCGCGATCTTCGCCGAACGTCTTCTTCTCGCCGAACGACTTGCGATCCCCGAACGACTTGCCACCGCGGTCTTCACCGTAGGGCTTTCGTTCGCCCAACGGCTTGCGAGATTCAAACGACGTGCCGCCGCGGTCTTCGCCGAAGGGCTTTCGATCTCCGAACGACTTGCCACCGCGGTCTTCACCGAACGGCTTTCTTTCGCCGAACGACTTGCCGCTGCGGTCTGCGCCGAAAGGCTTTCGCTCTCCGAACGACTTGCCACCCGCGGGCGCGCCGCCGAACCGGCTCTCACCAAACCGCTTCTTGCCGGGCGCCGACGCGCGCGGAGCCGCCTCTCCGACCGAGAGTTCTCCATCCTTCGATTCGCGCAGCTCACGCGGCGCACTCGCGCGCGGCTTCCGCGGGGCGCTCGAGCGCGGGGCGGCTGCTTCTTCGACCACCTCGCGCACCGACTCGACACGCCCTTCGTCAGGCTGCTGATCCGTTCGCTTGAAGGTCGGGGCGCTGGCCTTCGGGCGACGCGGTGCCTCTTCGCTCTCCCCCTCGGGACCGCTGATCTCGAACTTGCGGTGCGGCTTGCGCTCGACGGGCGCGTCCGGAACGAGCGGCGCTGCACCCGAGCGCGACACCTGCACCTTGCGGCCGCGAATGCGCGTGGCGTGCAGCGCGTCGATGATCGCCTGCACGTTGTCTTCGGGTACGTCGACCTTCGAGGTGAACTCCTTGATCTCGACGCCAGAGATCATCTTCGAGCTGATGTTCGCCTCGTTGGCGATGGCGCCGACGAGATCTCCCGGACGAATGCCGGCGCGCGTACCGAGCGACAAGTGCAGCGTCGCCATGCCGACGCGAGGACCGAAGTCACCGCGAGGCGCACGCTCACGGCGTTCGCCGCTTCGCTCAGGGCGTTCGCCCCGGTCTGGACGATCGCCGCGCGAAGGCCGCTCACCGCGATCGCTCGTCCGCGGTTTCCCGCGCGAGTCGGTGGCCGGCACCTCGAGCGCATCGCTCTCGTGCGGCGGGTAGAGCTTCTTCTGCAGGAGCATCATCGCCGCCGCAGCGACCTGCTCCATGGTGCCCTCTTTGCCAGCCGCCTTCTTCGCCAGCTCGAGGAACGGGGCGACGCCTTCGTCGGTCAACGCGGCCTGCACCTGCTTCGCGACCGTCTCCGCGCGCTTGCCAGCCAGCTGCTCACGCGTGGGCACCTGCAACAGCGCGACCTTGCCCTTGATCTGCCGCTCGACGTTGCCGAGCAACCGCTGCTCGCGCGGGTCGAGGAACGAGAGCGCGACGCCTTCTTTGCCTGCGCGGCCGGTGCGACCGATGCGGTGCACGTAGACCTCGGGCGAGGTGGGGAGATCGAAGTTCACCACGTGGCTGAGCGCCTCGACATGGAGCCCGCGCGCCGCGACGTCAGTGGCCACCAGCACGCGCACCGCGCCTTCCTTGAAGCGCTTCAACACCTGGTCGCGCTGTTCCTGCGTGAGGCCGCCGTGCAGCGCCGCCGGCTCATAGCCCGCGCGCATCAGCACGTGGTTCAGCTCTTCGACCTCGGTGCGGGTGCGGCAGAAGATGATGGCGCTCTGGGGCGTCTCCCATTCGAGCACGCGCATCAGCGCCGCTTCCTTGAACTTGCGCGGCACGATGAACGCCGACTGCCGAATCCTGGGCAGGGTGCCCGCCTCGAGCGAGCGCGCAGCGATGCTGACGCGCACCGGGTTCTTCAGGTGCTTCTCGGCGATCTTCGCGATGCGCGAGGGCAGCGTGGCCGAGAAGAGCGCCGTCTGACGCTCAGCGGGCAGCTCGTTCAAGATCGACTGGAGGTCTTCCTCGAAGCCCATGTCGAGCATCTCGTCGGCCTCGTCGAGCACCACGACCTTCACGTTCTTGAGCAGCAACGTCTTGCGCGAGATGTGGTCGAGCGCGCGACCGGGCGTGGCGATGACCACGTCGACGCCGCGCTTGAGCGGGCGCACCTGGTTGAAGATTTCCTGCCCGCCGTAGACCGCGAGCGAGGTGACGCCCAACGACGCGCCGTACTTCTGCACGGCCTCGGCGACCTGCATCGCGAGCTCCCGGGTGGGTACGAGCACCAGGGCCTGCGCTTCGAAGGGCCGGCGATCGCCCGCCTTCACCTTCTCGAGGATGGGCAACGCGAACGCCGCGGTCTTGCCGGTGCCGGTGGCCGCCTGGCCGAGCACGTCACGGCCCTGAAGCAGCGCGGGGATGGTCTCACGCTGAATCGGGGTGGGCTCTTCGTACCCGAGCGCCTTGAGGGACTTCAGCACCTCAGCGCGCAGACCGAAGGACTCGAAGGTGACGGTGGGGGACGAAGGCGGCTCCATGCCCCTTCCCGTATGGGGTTTCCCGCCTCGGCGCCAGTTCAGTTCAGCGCATCGTCGAAGCCGGCCAGAGGCGCGTTCGACCCAGGCTGGTAGCCCTCTGGGAAAAACTGCAGGGGCCGCTGCAACGACACCCACAGCACGAACCACGCACGCTTCTCGTCGGTCGGCAGCGCCGCCCGTTCGAGCAGCCGCTGGTTGAACTTCGGCATGAACTCGTTCTTCGCGTGCTCGATGCCGGTGACGCGGTCGAAGTGCGCGTCGAGCACTTCGAGCCGCATCAGCGCCGCGACCTGCGGCTCGCGCTCGTCGAGAGAGTCGGCGATGGCGTCGCCGCGAACGACCTGAGCTTCTCGAGCTCTTCAACCGCGATGTGGGACTCAGGCGAAGCCACGAAATCACCCTCCCCCACGAGCGGGGTTGCGGCAGGTGGCATGCAGGCGCACGATGAGCACATGTTGGCTCTCGTGCTCATGGCGGCGCTCGGCGCGGACGGTGGCGTCTCCACCGATGGCGGCGTGTCCCTCGATGGGGGCCTCGACGGCGGCGTGCCCGAGAAGGTCGTCAACACGAAGTGGACGTGGTTTCACGCCGACGGCGGCTTCCTCACGCCCGACGGCGTCACCGACACGTTGACGATGCGCGTGGGCGAGGTGGCGCACATCCACTTCGATCTCCCCATCATCTTGATGCAGTGCGACGAGCCGCTGCTCTCGCTCGACGCGACCCTCGACACGCTGCTGCTCAAGGCCATCAAGCCGGGCAAGACGCGCTGCGGTTTCTGGTACCGGAAGAACTCGTACCCCGACCGCACGATGGAGCTGAACGTCAGCCCCTGAGCGTCAATCTCCAGGGAAGGGAATGCGCTCGTCCGAATCACCGGGCCGATGCGCGGGTGAGGGCCGACGCCGCCGCCGCGTGTGCCGAGCTCGGAGTGCGGGCACCATGTGGTCGAAGAAGCAGAAGGGCCCCACGAAGCGGACGTTCGAGCTGCGGCAGGGCGCGCAGCACCTCGAAGTCGCCGACCGGGCTCTTTTTCGCACGCAGCTCGAATGACACCAGGCTCATGAGGCGTCTCTGCTGAGTTGCTCAGCCGCGTCGAGGTTGAGGCCGAGCAGCTCGACCATCGGGATGTCGCGTCGGGTGCGCACGGTACCCGGCTCGGGGTCGGCGAACAGCGGCGGCGTACAGAGAAAGCCACGATCGGGCGACACCTTCGCCACGTCGGCCTGCCAGCCTTCCCAGCGCAGCTCCTCGTAGAAAGAGGCGAGGTCGCCCTTGAGCAGGAACGCGACGAGCTGCGAGTAGCCGTCGGTGAGGCGTTCCCACTCGAGCGTGTCGGGGGCGAGGTAATACGCTGCACCCTTCCCTTCTCCGAAGGCACCGCCATCGAGGGCGAAGAAGCCGCCGACCGCGTCGTGCCCGACGAGCATCGCGCCGTCGAACGGCTGCACGAGGGGCGAGGGGCCCAGGCCATTCCACCGGGCGAGGTCTCCCTCGAGGCGCGCGCAGCCGCCACCGAAGAGCCGCACCCAACCTGAGTCGATGAGGAGGCCGCCGGTCTGAAACGCGATGGCGCCCATCGGCGAGCGCGTCGTCACCTGCAGCGCGAGCAGCACGTCCTTGCTGCGCGAGGGGAGCGCGTCGAGCACTTCGATGGGCCCGTTGGTCGCAGCCTGGAGCCAGGCGCTGACCAGAGGCCAACCCGGCTCACTGGCATTGATGAGTTCTTCGAGGGGCTTCGGCATGACCCGATGGTAGCCGCTCGACGCGTCTGTCTGGCTGTGCTGTACGCGTCTGGCCGATGACGTCGATGACTTCAGCGCCCGTGGTGGGCCAGGTGGGGGTGCTCGCGCTGGTCGACTTTGGCGAAGGCTCTCGCTGGAGAGGCCTGCGGCACCTGGTGTTCGGGCGGTGGGCGCTCGCGCGATGGGCGGGGCTGCGCTTCGGCAAGGTGCTCGGGAGCGGGTACGAGGGCGGCTTTGGCGTCAAGCCCAGCTCGTCTCACCAGGGCTTGTTCTGCACGTTCGACGACGACGCGGCGGCTGACGCCTTCCTCGAGTCGTCGAAGCACATCGGGCTCTACCGTCAGCACGGCGCGAGCTGCATCAGCTTCAAGGTGCGCGCGTACTCGATTCGCGGCGCGTGGGGGGGCGTCTTGCCGCTGGGCCAGAGTGTCGAGCGCCCCGCCACGGGGCCGATCGCCTCGCTGACGCGTGGCTCGATTCGCCCCACCCGGGCCAGCCGGTTCTTCAGCTTTTCGCCCGCCACGGAGGAGGCCATCATGCGGCACCCTGACGCCCTGCTGGGCATCGGCCTGGGCGAGGCGCCGCTGTTTCGCCAGTGCACCTTTTCCATCTGGAAGAGTGAGGCCGCGCTCATGGACTATGCGAGGGGTCCCGCCCATCAGGCTGCGACGCAGGCCGCGCTGGCCGAGAGTCACTTCTCCGAGTCGCTCTTCAGCAGGCTCCTCGCCTACGACGCGCGCGGCTCGTGGAAGGGGATTGAGGCAGGGAGCCTGGGGCTGCCACGCCACGTGAGCCCGACACCTACAACTCGGTGAGCGGTGCAATGGGACTAGAATCGCGAGCGCATGCAGCGCGCTCTGCTCATCGCGGTGTTCATCGCGTGCGCGCTGGCGTGGGCGGCGGCCCCGGCGATGACCAACTTGAACCCGAGCACCAGGCCCTCAGCGCGCACGGGGACTGGCCTCGCGAGCGGCACCTTGCCCGACGGGGGTGAGGTCGGAGTGTTGTTCGGCGGCAATGCCCTGTTGAGCACCAACAACCAAACGTGGACGTACACCCGGGCCGTGAACGCGTGGAGTCAGCGCACGACCACGGGGGCTCCGTCGGCGCGGGCGTGGCACTCGGTGAGCTGGGACGAAGGCCAGCGGCGGCTGGTGCTCTTCGGAGGCAGCGCGGACCTCAACGGGCCGTTGCGCAACGACACGTACACGTTCGATCCCGGCACCGACACCTGGAAGGCGTTGACCAACGCCGGCACGATGCCGAGCGCGCGTTTTCTCTCGCACCTCTTCTATGTGCCGAGCCTCAACGCGCACCTGCTGTACGCGGGCGCGACGGGGACCAGCGCGAACGCCGAAGCGACGGCCCTCGACACGGGCCTCTACAAGGTGGTCATCGACGACGCGGCCGGCACAGCCACGTGGACCACCCTGTCACCCTCGGGCACGATTCCACCGGGGCGTTCGAGCGCGTGTTTCGGCTTCGATCGCGCGCGGCAGCGGCTCGTCGTCTACGGCGGCGAGGTGGTGAACGACACCCTGGGAGACACGTGGGAATACGACGTGGTGACCGACGCGTGGATCGACCCGATGGCGACGGGCGCACCGAGCAAGCGCGGCTCGAGCGTGTGCACGTTCGATCAACGCACCGGCAAGCTGATGCTGTACGGCGGCGTCAGCCAACCCAGTGGTACGCCCACGGGCCAGGCGTGGGAATACAACCCGACCTTGCGACAGTGGCGGCAGCTCGCGCCCTCCCCCAACCCGGGCAACCTCACCTTCGCGGGATCCACCTACAGCCCGGGTGTCGGCGGCATGTTCTTCTTTGGTGGGCGCATCTCGGCCATCAGCACCAGCCAGGCGACGTGGACCTTCGTGGGGAACGGAACGCCTTCGCTGGCGTTGCTGAACCAGACGGTCGATGAGACGCAGCTGGTGACGATGGCGGCCGGGTTGACCGACGTCGACACCGCCGACCCGAACAGCTGGACCTGGTCGCAAGATGCGGGGCCTTCGGTGGTGTTGATGGGTGCGACCACGTCGAGCGCGAACTTCACGGCGCCGCGGGTCACCACGCAGACCGTGTTCCGCTTCACGGTGAACGTGAACGACGGCTCGGAGTCGGCGACCACGTTCGCGGACATCACCGTCCGCGACAACCTCAACGAGCCGCCGGTGGTCGACGCGGGGCCGGGAGGAACACTCAACGAAGCGGCGATGACCACGCTGACCAGCCTCACCGTCGAGCCGAACAACGAAGCGGTGACGCGCGCGTGGACGAGGGTCTCGGGGCCCGCGGTGACGTTCGGCACGCCAGCCGCCGCGAACACGACGGTGACGGCACCTCGCGTGACGAGTGACTCGACGGTGGTGGTGCGCTTCACCGCGACCGACCCGCGCGGCGGCTCGGGCACGAGGGAGGTCACGCTCACGGTCCTCGATTCCATCAACGAGCCGCCGAGCGCCGATGCGGGGCCTGACCTGAGCGTGGTGGGGGGCGTCGTCGTCGACGTGGTCGGCAGCGGCAGCGATCCCAACAGGGAGATGTTGATGGGGCAGTGGTCGGTCGTCGACGGCGGGACCCTGGCGTTGACGCCAGGCGGCACGAGCGTGCGCGCCACCACTCCGCTGACGGGGGGCGCCTGGGTGCTGCAATGGCTCGTCACCGACACGCGCGGCGGTCTCGGGACCGACGAGATGGTGCTCACGGCGACGCCCTACGACGCGGGGCAGCCCGATGCGGGTGTGCCCTTCGACGCGGGTGTCGCGAGCGACGGAGGAGAGGACGGCGGCGCTGGAGGAGTCGACAGCGGTGTCGACGCAGGTCCGGACACCGATGCAGGCACCTCCGACGCGGGCCCCACCTCCGACGCCGGCGCTTCGAACGACGCGGGTGGTACGACTGACGGAGGCCTCGACGGCGCCGATGCAGGCCGCGGGGAACGCCGCAGCTACTCGTTGGGGTGTGGGTGCGCCAGCGACTCCGGGGCCCTCACCGCGTTGCTGGGGTTGCTCGCACTCGGGCGACGCCGCCGTCCCGCCGCGAAGTAGCCTCACGTCATGGCGCTCGCGTTGACGGCTTCCTTCGAATCGCGCGAGGCGTTCCTCGTGACCTTCACCGCCGAAATCTCGAGGGGCGGTCTGCTGGTGCGCGGCGCCGAAGCGAGCCAGGCGGCGGCCGGGGCCGACGTCGCGTTGACGGTGAGCATCGCGGGTGGCGCGGCGGTGCAGGTGACGGCGCGGCTGGCCGCGGTGGTGCCGGGCGTCGGCGTGGCGGTGATGTTCGCCGGCGTGCCCCCCCAGCTCGAGGCGCTCTCGCGCGGTGAGTTCGAGGCGCCCGACGACGAGCCGGGCCCCCCCGGACCGCTTTCGGAGCGCCTCAAGAAGATGACGGTGAACGAGAAGATGCAGCTGGCGCTGGGCGGCTCGCGTGACGAGCGGGCGGCGTTGTTCCGCGACGTGAACAAGACGTTGCACCTCCTGGTGCTCAAGAACCCGCGCATCGGGCTCGACGAGGTGCAGGCTGCCTCGAAGCTGCCGCAGCTCTCACCCGACGCCTTGAAGATGATCGCCGACCACCGCGAGTGGGGCAGCAACCCGACCATCTGCGCGGCGCTGGTGCGCAACCCGAAGACGCCGGTGCCGCTCGCCTTGCGCGCGCTCGACAAGGTGCCGATGACCGAGCTCAAGGCCATCGCCAAAGGCGGCGCGCGCGACGCCATCGTGCACGCTGCGCGCAAGAAGCTTGCGGGGTGATCAGCCGCCGTCGACGCCGAGCTTGCGCAGAATCACGCCCCGCTCACCGACGAGGAACGGGCCGGTCTCGCCATAGCCGCTGACGCCGAGGATCGCGCGCCGCGTCGGGGCCAGCTCGTTCACCCAGCCGCCGTCTTCCATGAAGCGCATCAACAGTCCGCGCCCGGGGGTGCTGCCGCCATCGTCACCGGCCGCCCAGATGTCACCGCCCGGCGTCATCCACGTGCCGCGGAGATTGGCGTTGACCCCGAAACCCGCATCGAGCGCGTCGATGACGAGAGTGCCGTTGCCGTTGACGCGGCGCCACGCGGTGTTGAGCCCGACGATGGAATACGAGGTGCCGGCGTCGGCGAAGCGCTGGCCGTGCACGGCGCGCAGCGTGCGACCGTAGATGAAGTTGGGGGGACCCAGGTCGTTCCACCCTGAGCCGTTGAAGGCGCGGAGCTGGCTGTTGGTGGCCGCAACCGTCAGCACGTTGTTGGCCGCCACGCCCCAGATGGCCGCGAGGCCTCCGCTGGCGCCGTTGGTGAGGGAGTTCGGCGAATCGCCGGTGCTGCTCGAGAAGATGTGCCCTGCGTTGCCGACGAAGTACCAGGGCCCGGTCGGGCTGCCCCACACCCCGGTCCAGTCTCCCCCCCCAGCTGGGTGGAGTTCACGAAGATGCCGTTGCTCTGGCGCAAGAAGGAGGACCCATCACCCGTCACCCAGACGCGGTCGGGGCCCTCGGCAAAGCAGGCGAGCCAGCGGGTGATGCCTGACGCCGTGCGGCCCACCGAGTCCCGGCGCACGCCGTCGACGCTGGCGCGGCGCTCACAGACGGTGCTGCTCTCGCCCGGCCCGTAGACGCGGGTGTCGGAGTAACCGCACACCGCGTTCACCTGAACCAGCGCCCCCGACGACAGCTCTCGCATGGCGGGGGGCGAGGCGATGGCCATCGAGCCCATGTCACCCACCGCGTCGGAGGATCGACCCTCGCGACCTCGACTGGCACACCTCTAGAGACGACGCCCCTGCCGCCTTCGGCCACGGCCTCGAGCACTTCGTACTCGTTGAGTTTCAGACCGATGAGGGGTCGACGCTGCTCACGTTCGCACCCCATTGAACCACCGTCACCCCCTCTGCAGACGGCAGACTCAGGGCATCAGCGGGTCGAAGGGCGACGAATCGAAGGTGACCTCGAGAGCAGGGAAAGCCTTCGCTTCCCCTCGCACCTTTTGGAGCACCGTGGGTGACGCCGAGCAGCGCAGCGAGGTGCGACCGCGCGCGCTGAGCAGAGTCGCGAGCTCGGTGAAAGCGCCCGGGGTGTAGCGACCGGCCCAGGAGAGCTCGGCGACGTGCTCTGGGTGCGAGCGGCGGAGTCGAATCGTCCACCCACGCGGCGTGAGGTCTCGCTTCATCGTGGGCAGCAGACGCACCTCGGGGAGCTCGTACTTCTCGAAGGCGACGAGCGACTCCGGCAGCGCGGTGCCCCACAACACGAGGCCCACCAGCTCGCTGCGGCGCGCGGCTTCGAAGGCCACGCGCGCCTCTTTCGCGTGAGCGACGACGAACTCGAGGGAAGGGAACTCCTCGAGGCGCCGCACGGGCACCCAGTCGCCGCTGCCCATCATCTTCACATGCGGGAAGACGGCGCCCAGCTCTCGCGCCCAGGCTTCGGGGGCAAACTCGTCGAGCAGCAGCGTCTGCAGACAGGGCAGTCGCTGCAACAGCGAGCTCACGACGCGGCGCAGGTCGTCTCCAGACATGGGCCCGAGCTCGAGCCGCTCGAGGGTGCGCCACCCGGGGGTCGCGAGCGCGGGCTTGAGTTGATCGGCATCGGGCTTGAGCCGCGCGGCCGAGAGGAAGCCGCGACGAAACTGGCGCGAGCCGCGATCGACGCCCGGCAAGGCGCCTGACCAGGTGTCGAGGTGCGCCGCGAGCAACGCGTTGGCGCGCTTCTCGGCCGACGCATCGGCGCGCCCTTCGTCGAGCGCGACCTGCAGGGTGATGAATTCCCCGCGCGGGTCGTTCGCGGCGCTGAGCGCGTCGGCGAGCACCAGCCGGCGCGCGGGCTCGCCTGGTGATTCCCAGAAGGCCTTCCACAGCGGGTCGAGGTCGGTGGTGTGGCGCGCCTTCGACGACGCCTCGCGCAGGAGCGCCTCAGGCGCATCACCCGCCTTCGCGCGCTGGTGCTGCGCGGCGATGCGGGCGGCGGTCGTCTTCACCGCGCGGCCGGCGAACGAGGTGTACCGCGCGGCATGATCGACGAGGCCTCGCGCGAGGCGGGGGTCGAGTGGAAAGCCGTCGAACGCGCGCAGCCGCTGGAGCGCGACCTTCCACGCGCCGGGCCACGGAGTGCCCAGCAGTCGATCGACGTCGGCGGGGTCTTTCCGTGCTGCGAGCGCGAGCCACGCACCTTCGAGCTCGCCCTTCGACTTCGCCTTGAGCGGGCCGCGTGCGGTCGCGGCCTCGGCGCCGGCGACGATGATGGCCTCGACGAGCCTGGGGTCGAACGTGTCCTTCCAGGCGGCGAGCAGACGCGAGAGCAGCTCGCCCTCGTTTCGCCTCGGAGGTGCCTCGCCCCCACCCAGCGCAGCGAGGGCGTCGGCGAGCGCGGGGTGACGGCTCTTCTCGTGGGCGGCAGCGAGCACGCGACGCGCGGGCTCACCTCCGAGCTGCGCGATGCGCAGCGCGATGCCGCGCGAAATCGCCGACTCAGAGGTGAGGCCGACGTGCAGCCCCTCGAGCAGCGCCGCGGGCACCTGCGGGCTCTTCTGCTGGTCGCCCCACGGCACGAGCTTCAGCACGCGCTCGACGCACTTCCAGGTGTTGGGAGAGGTTGGCACGCCTGCACGAATGCCCTGCGCCAGCGCCGCGAGGGCGGCGGCGGCGGGCCCGCGCAACGACTCTCGTTCCATCACCGACACGATGCTCGGCCCGCCCTCGTCGAACATGGCGATGCCGACCGCCCAACCGACGTCGTCGTGCGCGAGCGGCGGGTAGCCCCTGAGCAGGGCGTACGCCTTGCCGGTGCGCGTGCGGCCCTCGGTGGTGGTGAGCCACACCAGCGGGCCTTTGTCGGCTCTCGCCTCGCGCAGCAACGCACGCATCGACGGCGGCAGCGCGGGTTCAAACAGCTCGAGGGCGATCGCGACCATCGTGCGTGCTCCTACTGCAGTCGTCTGGCGCGTGGGCTGCAACGTGTGAGCGGCATGCTGACCTCGCTCCTGCTCGCCGGGATTTCCTTCGTCACTTTCGATGCGGCGACGGGGAAGTGCCGTGACGAGCGCGGCACTGCAGCGCGCGTGGGTCGATGACTCGACCACCCTTCCCGCTCGCGACTACGCCACGACGCTGCGCTTCACGCACATCGAAGGCGCGCAGGCGAGCCGTGCGCGGCCGGCGGCGACGAGGCTGGCTGGCCCGCCGGATGAGACTCGCGCGCGCGCGCGAGCAGCGCATCTGGCTCGCGCTCGATCACCCCTGAGCCTCACATCACGCGCTGACCGCTGATGACCCGAACGAGCACGGAGACCACGGCGAGAACGAGGAGCACGTGAATGAAGCCCCCCAGCGTGACGTGCATCACCAGGCCCAGCGCCCACAACGCGACGAAGACTGCGGCCACGACCCACAAGAGATTGCCCATGACGCACCTGCCTTTCGGGTCGAGCACACGCATCCCACATGCCGCGCTGCGAGCCCCCACCGAACGCGCAGGGCACGCGGGGTGCAATCACGCCCAGCCGCCGGGAGGCGCTCACCATGAGGTTGATCAGCACCGTCGCCGTGGTTCTGCTGTTCGCTGCACCCGAGAAGCTCACCAGCGCTGACGTGCCGATGCGTGCGCGCGCGTGGACCATCTCCACTGCCGACGTGTGCGGAGGGGCCGTGGTGCGCGCGAAAGATCACGTCGACGTGCTCGCGGTGGTGACCGACCCCGAGACGAAGCGGAGCGCCGGCGTGCTGCTGCTGCAAGACGTTCAGGTGCTCGCGAACGCGGCGCCAGTGCCCAGCGAGGGCCGGCAGCTCTCGCTGCTCGTCACCCCCGAAGACGCGGTGCTGCTGGCCACGGCGCGGGCGCACGGCCAGCTCACGGTGATTCTGCGACACCCCGACGACGTCAGCCGACTCGAGACGAAGCCGACGGTCAGCGTGTCGACGGTCGTGGCCGGGGGCGCAGCGTCCACACCCCCAGCCCGGAACTGACACGTCAAATCGACGCAGAGCTCAACACCAGCGTGGGCGGCGACTCGTATTCACAGCGCACCCCCGTTGGGGTCTGCGGGCCGAGCACCAGCACATGCGCGACGACGTGCGCGGTGCAGCGTTCGCGGTTCTTCACGGCGCGCTTGATGACGTCGAGCGCTTCACCCGAGAACACCACGGTGCGGGGCAACCCACCGACCTGATCGAGATTGAGGATTTCCTGACCATTGACGATGAGGGTGTCGCCACAGACGAACTTCTGCCCGTTGGAATTGAAGTTGGCGGTGAGCGTGCCGCTGATGGGCTACTCGCCCTCAGCCTTGCTGATGCGGTTCTCGACGGGGCCGCAGGCGAACAGACCCAACGCAAACAGTGCGGGGAACGACAGATGGAATCGTTTCATGGTGCTTCCTCTGGTGAGGGTGGAAGCGACGTCGGTGCAAGGGTGGGCCCGCAAGGCCTCACGCATCAAACTGACCTGTTCGCTTCACACTGACGCGGCCGAGGCGCATGGTGCCGGTCCACGTTTCGAAGGGGGCACCATGTACGCGGTCGCTGGAGTGTCAGGTCACACGGGAGCGGCTACCGCGCTCGGGCTCCTCAAGCGGGGCCAGAAGGTGCGGGTGCTCGTTCGCAACGAAGCGCAGGGAGAGCCGTGGCTGCGGCGTCACGCCGAGGTCGCGGTGGTCGACCTGCACGACAGCGCCGCGGTAGCGAAGGCGGTGAACGGGCTCTCGGGGGCGTACTTGTTGCTTCCGCCACCGCCTTCGAATGTCGATTTCCTCGCCACGCAAGAAGCGCTGCTCGGCAAGCTCGTCGCCGCGCTCAAGGGCTCGTCGCTCAAGTCGCTCGTCTTTCTCTCGGCGGCTGGGGCTCAGCACGCGGTCGGCACCGGGCCGCTGCTCGCGCTGCACCGCGCCGAGAAGGCGCTCTCGCAGATCGTGCCCTCGGTGACCTATCTGCGCGCCGCGTTTCGCCTCGAGAACTGGGCCCCGTGGCTGTTGTCGGCCATGGAGACCAACGAGCTGCCGTGGTTCGGTCACCCGCCCCACAAGTTCGCGCAGGTCGGCGCGCACGACATCGGTGAGGCGGCCGCCGAGGCGCTCGAGCAACACCCTGCGGGCACGCGCTTCATCGAGCTGCGCGGCAAAGACCTCTGGTCGCCTGACGAGGTGGCCGAGGTGGTGACGTCGCTGCTCGGTCAACCCATCAAGGCGGTGGAACGCCCGCTCGACGCCGCGAAGAGCGAGCACGAGCGCGTGGGCTTCTCGCCTGCGACCGCCGCGCTGTGGGCAGAGCTGTCGGTGGGCATGTCGCGCGGCCTGCTCAACTTCGCCCGGCCGACCCAGGTCTTGCATGGCACCACGCCGTTGTTCGACGCCCTCAAGCCCCTGGTGTGACCCGTGAAACGACACCGCGAAACGCACCGCACGAGCAGTATCGGGTGGCTGCGCGCAGCGGTGCTGGGTGCGAACGACGGCATCGTCTCGACCGCGAGCCTCGTGATGGGCGTCGCTGCTTCCGACGCGTCGGCGCAGAGCGTGCTGCTCACGGGGGTCGCGGGGCTCGTCGCCGGGGCGTTGTCGATGGCGGCCGGTGAGTTCGTCTCGGTGTCATCGCAGTCCGACACCGAGCGCGCAGACAGCGAACGGGAGAAGACCGAGCTCAAAGAAGAACCCGCCGCCGAGCTGCGCGAGCTCATCGGGCTGTATGTGAAGCGCGGCCTCTCACCTTCTCTCTCGGAGCAAGTGGCGCGAGAGCTCACCGCGAAGGACGCGTTGGCGGCGCACCTCCACGACGAGCTTGGGCTGACCGAGGCGGCCACGGCGCGCCCCCTTCAGGCGGCAGGCGCCTCGGCCGGTTCGTTTGCGGTGGGCGCTGTGATTCCCCTGCTGGTGGCCGCGTTCGTGCCGCGCTCGCTCACCCTGGTGCTGGTGAGCGCGACGTCGCTGGTGTGTCTGGCGGCCGCTGGTGCCTTGGCGGCTCGGGCCGGAGGGGTTCGCTGGCCCAGGCCGGTGCTGCGTGTCACGTTCTGGGGCGCGCTCGCGATGGGCTTCACCGCGCTGGTCGGTCGCTTGTTTGGCGTCGCCGTCGGCTGAGCCGCCGCTCTCCCTGCAACAGCGGGGAGAGGGTGGCGCGCAGCGCCGGGTGAGGGGCTTCTGCGCACAGGTCGGGCCTCTCACCCCGGCTCCCCGCTCTCGCAGGAAAAGGGAGAACTTCACTGCAACACGAGCGTCGTCACGCTGAGCGCGGGCATGGTGTACCGCAGCGAGTTGCCGGTGACGGCGACATCGTTCCCCCGCATGGGGTTTGGCGACGCCGAGGTGAGCTGGAACACCTGCGCCCGACTGAACGAGGTGCCGTGGGTGACGTTGAGCACGGCGGTCTTCGCGGTGCTCTGCTTGTTGATGACCACCAGCACCATGCGCCCCGGGTTCGCCGCGTCGACGCTCGCGTAGACCGAGTAGTTCGCCGGGCTGGGGTTGTTTGCCTGCACCGAGGTGTCACCGAACGCACCGCCCGCGCCGTCGAAGCTGCGGAACATCGAGAACGCAGCGCTGATGAACGGAATGGTGCTGCTCATCGGCCACAGGGCAGCGGTGTGCACGCCTTCGCGCCCGAAGATGCCGAGCACGTCGGCCTGCGCGAGCGCACCTGAGATGTGCGCGCCACCACCGTAGTAGTACTCGGTGAACGCGATGCCGGTGCCCGAATAGTGCGCGGCGATCTGCGCGCGCACCGTGGGGATGAGCTGCAGTGGCGCCCCGTTGAACGACGCGACCCAGCTGGTCTCGGTGTACGTCGGATCCCACAGCGAGCGCGGCGCCTGCAACCGGGCCGCGACGACCGCCGCCGAGGTGTCTTCACCGATGACGCGCGTGCCACCGCCCGTCGCTTCGGGGTACCAGTGCAAGTCGAGCACGTCGAGCAGCCGCTTGTTCTGCTGTGTGCCCGCTGCGCGCATGCCATCGAGGAAGAAGTTGATGAAGTCGCGGTTGCCGTTGTCGCTGGCGTTCTGCAGGTTGATGAACCCGTTGAAGCCGTAGCTGACGAAGCCGAAGATCTTCCCCTGCGGCGACTGAGTGCGAATCGCAGACGCGAAGCGGATGCTCTTGTCGAGCAGCTCGGCGTAGGTGACGGGGTTGGGCTGAATCTCGGCGTGGGTGTCGCTCCAGAGGTCGGGCTCGTTGTCGAGCGAGTAGAAGAGCTCGCGGGTCGGGTCCTGGTGTGCGGTGGGGAACGTGAGCTCGAGCCAGCGCACGAACTCGTCCTGGTTCACGACGCCGTCGCTGAGGTTCGGCGGGTATTGCAGCGCCGAGCTCTTCGTCGGAATCGAGCTCACGAAGCGCGAGGTGATGGGCTGCCCCAGGGTGTTGGTGCCGAGCTTGTCGGCGGCGACCCAGCCTTGAATCGGCACCGTGACGAGAATCGAGCCGCCCGCGTTGCGAGCGGCGACGACGTGGGTGCGCACCGCTTCGCCGGGCACGTCTCCGCCGCCGAGGTAGGCGTCGTTCTGGAAGTTGTAGTCAGAGCCGGCGCACGAGGCGTTGTTCTCCCAGTTGTACGCTGTCCACCGGTTGCCGCCGAGGCGGTTCAAGGTGACTGCGGGTTCCTGCGCCCACGTCGAGCCGTTGAAGTTCTTGCCGTAGATGGTGCGGCTGATGGGCTTCACGTTCTGCGTGGAGTTGATGGCGAACGAGACGTCAGCCGTCCCCGCATCGGAAGGCGGCGGCGGAGGTGGCGGCGTGCCAGCGTCGACGACCGGTGTCCCGGCATCACGCGGGGGAGGCGGAGGAAGGCCCGCATCGACGACGGGACTGCCCGCATCACGAGGTGGCGTCCCAGCGTCGACCACCGGAAGGCCTGCGTCGACCGGCGCCGGCGTCACGACTCCGGCGTCTGAAGGCCACCACCTCCACGGGCGACGGCGCTTGAGCAGCTCGCTCTGGTCGATGCTCGTCGGCGCAGCGATTTCGTCGACGGGCACTTCTTCTTCTGAGGCAATTCCTTCACAGGCTGAGAGGACGACGACTCCGGCGACGAACAACAGACTTCGAACTGCAGAACCACGTTGCATCATTCACTGCTCCTTGAACGCCACCCCTCGTGTGACGGTGCTGCTCTCAGGAGCGCTGAGGTAGACGTCGGTCGTGTGGTTTCGGAAGGGCTGCCAACCTGACGTGAGCGGGCGTGTAGGCCGTCAGCAATCAACGAGTTGAGCAGGGTCCGACTTTTCGTTCCTGCCCGTTCGAGCCCGACCGACGAGGAAAATTTCAGCGTCAGCCCCGAATGACGATGGTGGAAAGTTCCGTTCGTGCGGAGTGAGTCGGGCGCATGCGTCGGCTTCGTTGAAGCTCCGCGAGTGCGCCAGCGACTGACATGAGACGACGTGCAGCGTCGCTCAGACGCCTTCGCTCACGGTGACGCAGCCGCCGCCGGGCAACCAGCCGACCGCTTCGCCTGCAGCTCGCCGCCCGCTTTGAGCGACTGGGGAGGCGATGGCACGCGCGTGAACGGTGAGGTGAACACCGAGTCGAACGCGCCGCCGCTCGAGGTGAATTGGTAGAGCGCGTTGTAGCTGCGCAGGAGCAGGCGCTGGCCGCAAGGATCGATGTCGTTACCGGTGATGGGCAGGTCGAGGCCATCGGGCACCCGCGGGTCCTGCTCGCAAGGGAATCGTCAGCGACCTCTCACCAACGCTCCTGAACGGCCTCACGCCCGAGGAACCGAACGAGCGCGGCGAGCGAGCGGGCCGGGTCTTCTTCCTGCGGCACGTGCCCCAGATCGTCGAAGACGACCAGCTCGTTGCGCGCGATGTCCCGCTGAAACCAGGAGGCGTGTTGCTGCGGGATGAGCCGATCCTGCCCGCCCCACAGAATCAGCGTCGGCGCCGCCACCTTCTTGATGTCCTCAGCGTGTTCACCTGGCACCGACTGCCGAAAGCGCTCGACCAGCGACGCGCGATTCCCTTCGCGCAGGGTCAGCTCGTAGTAGCGGTCGACGAGCTCGGGCGTGACGCGCGACGGGTCTCCGTAGACGTTGCGCACGCTCGACTCGACGAGCCGCCGCGGGAGCGTGACGCGCCCGACCTGATTCAGCACCGGCGTCGTCGCGATGCGAAAGCCGATCGGCACGGAGATCGACGTGCGCGGGTAGCCGCTCGCATCGACGAGCACGAGCCGCTCGATGCGCGCCGGGTGGGCGACCGCGGTCTCCCACGCGATGTTGCCGCCCAGCGAGTTGCCCGCCAGCACGACCCTCTCCACGCCGAGCGAATCGAGCACGCCGACGACGAGCGCCACGTACGACGCGATGGTGTAGCGGCCATCGACGCTCGGGCCGGTGAGCCCGAAGCCCGGCAGGTCGAAGCGAATCACCCGGCGCGTCTTCGAGAGCTCGGCGGCCCAGCCATCCCACGTATGGAGGCTCGCCGACGTGCCATGCAGCAGCACGATGGGCGTCGCGTCGTCCCGCGGTCCTTCGTCACGAAGGTGAACGGACTGGCCCCGCACCGAAAGAAACGTCGAAGGCGGCGGCGCCCACCGCCCCTTGAGCGTCTCCACCGGTCGATCCGGCGCCCAGTTCAGCAGGATGAACCCACTGAGAAACAGCACGAGGCTCGCGAACAGCCCCACAGCGATCTTCACGACACGGCGCATCATCCTCGTTCCTGGGCAGTCAGCTGGTCGAGGCGCTCAACGATCCCCGGCGGGAAGCGGTGAGCCCACTGCGCTGAATCAAATCGGCTCTCCAGCTTTCGGAACGCGCGCCAGAGGGTGCGCCCAATCTGGGTGGGAACTCCTTCGTGAACCCAAACCACGACAGCGCCGCTCGCTCGTCGGCCCCGCGGGTAATGGAGTGCTGTCACCCGAAGTGAGCCCGGGTCGGTGCCCGCCTCGAACATCACGTCGTACTCGTCGGGCTCCGCAGTCAGCCGTGCGATGCCGTGTCGCCGGGCTTCGAGAAACGCAGCGGCTGCGCCCGCAAGTTCTTCGAGCCCATCAAACGGGGTGTGCGAGACGTCGAGGAGGAGTTCGTCTTCCCCGCTGCGGAAGCTGAGCGGGATCCAACCGTGCTTCGGAGCCGAAAAGTCGACCGCCAGCTTCGAGCTCATGGCCGCAGAGTCGCCATTCTGGCTTCGTCAACGAGCGTGCGCCACGCCCCCAGCTCTGATTGCTCGGGCAAAAAGACTCGGCCCGGAAGCCTCCGAAGAAGCTTCCGGGCCGTTTCACCAGTCGGGGAGACAGGATTTGAACCTGCGACCCCTTGGTCCCGAACCAAGTGCTCTACCAGGCTGAGCCACTCCCCGGTGAAGACGAGCGGCACGTACCGGATGCCCCCCGTTGTGTCAACGCAACGTGTGAACCGACGATGGGGGCGCCGCGACCTGACGACCCAGGGGTCAGAACCCCGTCAGCGGCGCCACCTGACCCACCTTTCCCCGTCGAACGACTCGATTTTCCGGCCCCGACGGGTGGATCAACTGTTGCTCGGGAGAGGGCGCATGAGCACCCGCAAGCCGCTGATTCTGATCTCCGACGATGAGCCCATGCTCATCAGCGCCCTCTCTCGGGAAGCCCGCCGCGCCGGCTTCGAGCCCATCACCGACACCACCTCCGACGTGCTCGCGCTCGCCCGCCGCACCCACCCCGACGTCATTCTGCTCGACCTGCACCAGCGCATCGATGGCCGCGACCTGCTCGCCTCGATCAAGCAAGACCCCGAGCTGCGCGACGTGAAGGTGGTCGTGCTGTCGGCGGTCGAAGACCAGTTCACCCGCCACACCTGCCTGGAGCTCGGCGCCGCAGACTACGAGGTCAAGCCCTTCGACCCGACCTTCCTCCGCAGGCTCGCCCGCCTGGTCAACCCGCCCGACGAGCCGCTCGTCGCCTGATCAAGGGTCTTCTTCTCGCCACGAGCTGGGGCGCAAATCGAAGGGCAACACCTTCGCCAGCGCGAGCAGCAGCAGCACCCCGCCCGGCGCCGCGAAGATGGCGAGCGCCGGCACCACTTTCGCGACGTCGATGAGCTGAGCGCGCATCGCGGCCTTTTCTTCGGAGTTCAACTTCTGCCCCCGCGCCGCCCGCGCCAACAGCTTCGAGAGCTCGCCCGTCTCGCGGATTTCCTTCAGGAGCGCGCGGTAGTTCTTCTTCATGGTGGAGGACATGGTGTCCACCCACTCCTCGCCCATCACCTCGGCGCCGCTCGAGAGGCTGAACACGTCGACCACGTCGCGGTGGCGCCGGTAGAAGTCGGCCATCTCGACCTCCATCACGTGCATCTGCGCGTCGGTGAACGCGAGCTGCTTGCCCAGCTCCTTCGTCCATTCCACCTCGCGCGGGCTGCGGCGGCCGTCGACCAGCGAGGCGAGCAGCGTCTGCTCGACGAGAAACCGCCGCATCTCGGTGCTGCGAATGCCGGTGGTGAGCCGCTTCAAGGGCACCGGTTTGTCGAACGCCTTGCGCGCGAACTCGCGGGTTTCGTCGGCGAGCGGTGCGGGCAGCCGCAGGTCGTCGATCTGCCGCAAAATGGCGCGGCGCTGCGGGAAGCCGGGCTTGCGCTCCGACGTGACGAGCCCCACCAGCACCTCGACGAGGCGCGACTTCTGCTGCGCGGCGAAGGCGACCTGCCGCTCGACCGCCTCGCGCGGGAAGGTGCTGCCGGCGAAGTACGCGGCGGCGATGCGGCCGAAGAGGTGCGCGTCGGCGTAGACCGCTCCGTTGTGCAGCACGAGGCCGTAATACGGGTCTGACGCGAGCGAGAGAGCGCGCGCCTCGAGCGCCTCCTCGACGGCGAGCCACAACTTCTGAGGGAGGAGCCACTGCTTGTGGACTGCATCTCCTCCGTGGCCACGCGCTCGGGCACCGCGCGCCGCGACCCGGTGAGGCTGTGCGCCGTCGCCGGGCCCTTCGCTCCGTGGCCGCTCGATGCGCTTGTGAATCGACTCGGCGTCGTCGAGCCGCCCGCTCATCGCGGCAAAGAGCAGCAGCACCTGTTCGGGCCTCGGCCCCGGCGCGGCGTCGGCCTGCGCGGCGACGTCCAGCGCGATGCGCACGAAGACGCGAAGCACGGCGAGGAAGAGCTGCTCCTCCGCGTTGCTGGTGGCCTTCGGGTCGAGCTTCGGGGCGTTGGGCGTGCCGAAGAGCAGACCCGACTCGCGCAACATGCCGCGCACGTAGCGGCGCGCGCGCCCCTTCCCCGGTGGGAGATGCTTCGACTCGAGCGCCGAGCGTGAGCTGACGTCAGGCTGCCAGCCCCCGACGACGCCGCGAACAATCTGTTCGAGCCACCCTGTGCTCCCCAGCACCATCGGGGCGAGCCGTACCAGAAGTGGAGGAGCTTCGCGTCAGCCGTGCGAGGCCACGCTGCTGTCGAGCGGCATGCCCGGGACGACTGGCACCTGCAGGTCGACCCACTGCGCGATGGCGAGCTCGGCCTCGACCTCGAGGTCGGTGAAGACCACGCTGCACTGCGTGCCCTTCGTCGTGCCACGACGCGCGACGATGACCGCGCTGGCGATGATGGGCCCGGCGTAGGTGGGGATGGTGAACATCAGCTCGACGCTGTCGCCCAGCGGGGGCGCGCTGGTGACGAACGACGCGCCACCGACCGAGAGGTTGCCCGAACACGAGCGGCTCTTGCGACCGGGCTCGCGCACGTCCATCGCCAGCTCGACGCGCGGAGAGTCTCTGCGCTCATCGCCACGTCGCTCGCTCGTGCGCGTCAGGGCCTCAGGCACGAGGTGCCGCGTTCGCCGCGGGCCAGTTCGTCTCTCGCTCATGAAGGTACGGTGCCACAGCCCTGTCGCACGGCCAGTTTTCGACCCGGCCGTTCCGCTCCAGACAGAACGGACTACCAGATCGTCTGAAGGGCTGGTGAGGCGCGCAGCGCTTCGTCAGCAGTGACGAGCGGAGCCCTCAGCTCAATCGAGGTCGCCGCAATGAGCTGGTCGGCCGGGTCGCCGTGAAAGTTCTGAGCGATCCGCGTGGACCTCGACGCAATACGAGGGGTGATGGGCGCCACCTGAATCTGGTGCTCTTCGAGAGCATCTTCGAGCCAATCGAGAACCGGCTCGTCCAGCAGAATGCGGCCAGAACGTTCGAGCGCAGCGACCTCGCGCAGGCTGATGTCGGCCACATATCGGTCCGGATCTTTCAGCGCCTTGAGGGCAGCGCTCGACAGCTTTCGCGCATCGCCCGCGAGCCACAGCAAGACGTGGGTATCGAGGAGGATCACTCGTTCCAACCTGTATCCACCGGAGACACGATGTCCCCAACGATTCGAATCCGCTGATGCAGTGGCTTCTTTTTCGGTGGGTGAGCCAGGGGAACGAGCCTCGCGACCGCGCGCCCGCGCTTGGTGATGATGATCTCCTGACGCGACTGCTCGACCTGATCGAGCAGCGAGAGGAGGTGGGTCTTTGCCTCGGCGGCCGCCATTGTTTTCTTCATGACCACTTCATCTGGTCATGAGGGCTGCAGCGCCGTCAATCCCCGCTCCCCGACCCTCTCCCCCGGGGGGGAGAACGAGGCAGTTGAGGGCGCCCGTGGCTTACTTCACGGCCTTCACGCGCGGGCGCTTCTCTTCGGCTTCTTCGGCCGCGGCAGGCGCCTCGACCGCGCTCGGCACGAGGTTGCCCTTCACGCCGAACTTCTCGAGCAGCAGCAGCTCGATTTCCTTCGCGATGGCCGGGTGCTCGCGGAGGTATTCCTTCGCGTTCTCACGACCCTGGCCGATGCGCTCGCCCTTGAAGCCGAACCACGAGCCGCTCTTCTCGACGATGCCGTGCTCGCCAGCGAGGTCGATCAAGTCGCCCTCTTTGCTGATGCCGGTGCCGTACATGATGTCGAACTCGACTTCCTTGAAGGGCGGCGCGACCTTGTTCTTCACCACCTTCACGCGGGTGCGCGAGCCGATGACGTTGTCGCCATTCTTGATGGCGCCCACGCGGCGAATGTCGAGCCGCTGCGACGCGTAGAACTTGAGCGCGTTGCCGCCCGTCGTGGTCTCGGGGTTGCCGAACATCACGCCAATCTTCATGCGAATCTGGTTGATGAAGATGAGGCAGGTCTGGCTCTTGGCCACGGTGCCAGTCAGCTTGCGGAGCGCCTGGCTCATGAGGCGCGCCTGCACGCCCATGTGCGCGTCGCCCATCTCACCCTCGAGCTCGGCCTTGGGAACGAGCGCCGCCACCGAGTCGATGACCAGCACGTCGATGGCGCCCGAGCGCACCAGCATCTCGGCGATCTCGAGGCCCTGCTCACCGGTGTCGGGCTGAGAGAGCAGCAGGTCGTCGGTGCGCACGCCCAGCTTGCGCGCGTAGCCCACGTCCATCGCGTGCTCGGCGTCGATGTAGCCGCACACGCCGCCGCGCTTCTGCGCCTCGGCCACGATGTGCAGACACAGCGTCGTCTTACCCGACGATTCCGGCCCGTAGATTTCGACGATGCGGCCGCGCGGTACGCCACCGACACCCAGCGCGATGTCGAGGCCGACCGAGCCCGTGGGAATCGTCGAGATGTCCTTCGCCATCGGCTCGTCGTTGCCCAACCGCATGATGGAGCCCTTGCCGAACTGCCGCTCCACCGCCTGCAACGCCAACTCGATCGCCTTCTCTTTTTCGGTGTTTGCCATGACTCTCGTTCCCCTCGAATGAACTGCTCGGTTTTGAACTTCGTGTGACTGCGTGACCCGTACTGAACAAGCGTTGCGTACCGCGTGCAACCCCTTTCTACACGGAGGCACTGACAAGTGACCTCAGACGAGGTTGAGGGCGTACAGCCCGCCAGCCACCGTCGAGGTGAAAATCAAAAGGCCAATCAACAGGTTGCGGCGCCTCAAGGCCCCTTGATGGGTGCGAAACCAGGCCAGCTCTTCGGGCCGCAGGTGCATCGCCCAGGGGTAGCCGAGGCGCAGCAGGGTCTCGATCGCCAGGGCCCGCGTCGATGATCCATCTGCCGCCTTGAGCGACGAGAGCGCGCCGTCGTCGAGCAGTTTGAGCAGCGCAGCCCCGTTGGCCTCGGTGGGCATCAGCGTCGAGAGCGCGGCGTGCAAGTCGACGAGCGCTTCGCGGCCCTTCGAGGCACGCGCCGAGAGGGCCGCGACTGCCAGCGCTTCGAGCGGGGCGGCCACGTCGACCGGGGCGAGCTCGCCCGATGCTCCGTCCACCCGACCGATGGTGTGTCGAGACGATTCTCGTTCCACGCGCGAGGTGCATCATGCGTCACGATCGCGCGTTCGCCACAGTGGATCCGTGCCCAACCAACGGGCAGGATCGCGAGCCCAGTGTCCGCCTCGCAGCTTCCCGATGTTCTCACCCAGTCGATTGACAGGTGCGCGAGCGCGCTGGGTGACATTCCGCGCCTCAAGCACGAGGTCACGGCGCTCAAGGCCACGGGGGAAGGCCTCGCCCACTTCGCCTCCGCCCTCTTCGAGCTCGAGCTCGCGCGCCGCGGAGACCCCGAGAGCCGCCAGCAGCTCTCTCACCTCGCCGAGGTGCTGCTCGTCTTCTGGCGCGATGGCTCGGGCGACGCGCTCTCTCAGCTGCACCCTGCGACGCAGTCGCTCTGGCAATCGGTCGCGCCGATGCTGCTGCAGTTCGAGGGCAAACAGTTCGACGTCACGCTGGTGAAGCTGTGGAAGGTGCGCGCCGAACCGAATCTGCTGCACCCCCTCGTGATGACCTTGGGGCCCCTCGGCAGCCACCGCGTCGAGTTCGCGCGTTGCCTCTACCACCTCGAGCTCGCGCGCCAGGGCATCCACAGCAGCCGCGCGGAGTTCGCCAAGCGCGTCTCGCTGCTGTCCGACGCGTACCAGGATCAAGCCATCGCCGACGAGTTGATCGGCACCGACGGCGGGTTGCGGCAGCTGTGGGGCGAGGTGAAGCCCTACCTCGACGAGTTCTTCGAGCACCTCGAAGAGCAGGCTGCTCGCGCGCAAGACGCCACGCGCAAGGTGCAGATGCCGGTGGCGGCTCCGCCGGAAAAGCCGGCGCTGGGTGCGCAGCGCGACGTGCCGAGCTTCCGCACGTTGACGGGCGTGAAGACGTCGCCTCCACCCTCGAAGGCCCCCGCTCCGCCGCGTGCGGCGCAAGGGCCTCGACCGTCTGCGCCCGTCGCGCGCCCGGCCCCGCCGCCTCCACCGCCGCCCACGAACCTCACGCCTCCAGGTGCCTGGGTGCCCGACGCCGACGTGGTCATCGACGAGGCCGACGTGATGCCGGCCCCTTCGGCGCCCCCGCCTCCGCCACCGAGCATTCCCGCGGTGCGCGCGCCGCCGCCTCCGCCGGTCAACCTCACCCCGCCCGGCGCGTGGAGACCTCCTGCCACCCCGCTCGGAGACATCGAGCTCGTCGACGCCTTCGAGGTGACCGAAGCGCCCCCGCCTGCGCCACCGGTCACGCCGGCGCACGGCCTGGCCGCAGTCATCGAAGCCGAAGAGCTCGACCTCGACCTCGATCTCGAGCCCGAGCCCGACGCGGCGACGCTGGCGTTCTGGGAATACACCTTCGCTTCGCTGCAGTCGGTGGTCGGTGAAGGTCAGACCCGCGCGCGCATGCTCGCAAGCGAGAGCCGCGCCGATCGCAAGCGCCTCACCACGTGGCTCGACGGCATGAAGCCGCACCTCGCCGTGCCCGAAGGTCGCGCCTTCGCCGCGCTGGTGCGCCTGATGCTCGCTGCGCAGACCAAAGAGAAGAGCCTCTTCGGCGCCGCCAACCCGCGCCGCAAAGAAGGGCTCGAGGCGGCGTTCTCGTTGCTCCACGGCGACGCCCCGGCAGCCGGTCACGCCGCGGTGTGGTTCGAGCTCGACGGCGATGAGACGCGCACCGCGCTCCATTCCGGGCTCGAGCTGCTGATGGCCTTCCTCGCGTATTGCAGCCGGCAGAACCTCGACCCGCTCGACCCCGCCACGGCTCAAAAATACGCGGCAAGTTGAGGGGTTACAGCCCCCGCAACTTCTGACGAGCTGGCGGGTTTCATGACCGTGGACAGCGCGACCCACGATGAAGACGCGAAGTGGATGCTGGCGGTCGCCCGCGGCGATCGACAGGCCTTCGCGCGGCTCTTCGACAAGCACCAGGCGCGGGTGATGCGGTTCTGCGGGCGCTTCGTGAAAGACACGGCGCGCGCCGAAGAGCTGGCGCAAGACGTGTTCATCAAGCTGTTCAAGAACGCGAGCCGGTACGAGCGCACGGCCCGCTTTCAGACGTTTCTTTTCCGGGTGGCGACCAACACCTGCCTCAACGAATTGCGGCGGCCCGCGCGCCACGAACAGACGGAGGCCGGCATGCAGCAGAACGAAGAGACGGCCAGCGTGCTCGAGCAGCAGGCCCACGGCGAGACGCCCGATCAGGTGCTCGAGGCCAGAGACGTCGAGCGCGCCCTGCAACGGGCGCTCGAGAAGATGAGCGACCGCGAGCGGGCCGCGTTCACCATGTGCCGGTTCGAGGGCATGGCGTACCGCGACATCGCCGACGCGCTCGAGGCCACCGAGGCTGCCGTGAAAAGCCTCATTCACCGCGCGTCGTTGCAGGTGATGAACCACCTCGACGCGTTGAAGGCCGGCGCCCTGCCGGCAGGGAGTGCCGCATGAATCCCCTCCATGACGAGCTCACGGCGTACATCGACGGAGAGCTGAGCGACGAGAAGCGCAGGGAAGTCGAGGCCGCGCTGGCCGCTGACCCGAAGTTGCGCGCGGTCGAGCAGCAACTGCGGCGCAGCATCGCGGCGGTCGAGGCGCTGCCGATGCCTGCGATGCAATCGGCTCCGGCGTTGCGGCGGGCGGTGTTGAACGCGGTGGGCGAGCCGACGTGGAAAGAGAAGTGGCTGCGGTGGCCAACGCTGGCCCCGCTGGGGGTCGCGCTCGCGGCGGCGGCGGTGGCGGTGGTGGTGTGGCCGGGCGCGGGTGACGTGAGCGAGGCTGGGCTCGATGAAGAGAAGCTGCTGCTCGCGCAGAACCTGGAAGTGGTCGAAGACCTCGACCTGGTCGATCTCGCGTCGGGCGATGATCTCGACGTGGTCGCCGAGCTGCACGAACTCGAGGTGATGCGATGAAGCGCGTTCTGGTGATGCTGACGGTGTGCGTGGGGCTGCTGGCGCACGCGCAGGATGCGGCCGAGCGCTTCAACGCGCTGCCCGAGGCCGAGAAGCAGGCGCTGCGCGAGAAGCTGAAGACGTTCAAACAGCTGCCGCCCGAAGAGAAGGAACGTCTCAAGGAGAATCTGCGCCGCTTCAAGACGCTGCCCACGGAAGATCAGGAACGGGTGCGCGACAACCTGAAGGCGTTCTCGCGGCTGAGTCCCCAAGAGCGGGAGGAGCTGCGCGAGCGGAGCAGGGAATTCAAGAAGCTCGACCCCGAGCAGCGCAAGGAACTGCGTCAGCGCATGCGCGGCTGGCTGCGGGCGAACCCCGAGAAGCGCGAGCAGATGCGCGAGAACCTCCGCAAGTGGCGCAGCCTGTCGCAAGAACGCCGGCAGGAACTCCGCGAGCGCGCGCGGGAGCGTCGCAAGTGACCGTCCTCACGCTGATGCTGTTGCTGGCCTTCGATGGCGGCGTCGACTCGGGGTCGCGGTTGCTCACCGCGGAAGATCAAGAAGTCGTCGACAACCTCGAGCTCCTGCAGAACCTCGACAGCGCCTCAGACCTCGAGCTGCTCGAAGAGCTCTCCCTCGACCGCTGAGCTGCGTCAGGGCGGCAGCTCGTACTCGAGCTCCCACTCGGACGACTCGACCGCCGTGGTGGCTTCGAGGGCACCAGCCTGGACGGGGAAGCGCGCACCGCCCCACAGTCCGGTCAGCGCCGACCGGTCAAGGCAGGCGCAACCGCACGCCGCCGATCGCGGTGAACGCGGTCAAGTCGTTGCGCCCCGGCCACAGGAAGTGGTGCCGACCGCCGACCATCACGTACGCGCCGAACCACTTGAGCGGGTACCACTCGAGCCCGCCGCTCCCGCCCACGCCGATGCCGAACCCGTCGACCAGAAACGAGAGCGGCACGCCCACCTCGAGCGCCACGTTGAAGTCACCCGACGGCGTGCTCACCACGGGCAGCGAGAACGCAAACCGCGGCGTCACGTTGAAGTGCGGGAAGAAGCGGGCGTAGAGCCCGATGCGAAACCAGATCACCTCGATGCCACCCCCCAATTCGAGGCCGGCATCGACCGCCCCCGACGACGCGGGCTCGAACGCGCCACGCAGGTCGCCGAAGGGCCGAACCGGTCGAGGCGTCAGCCCAAGCTCGATCGTCTTCACTTCGGTCTTCTGCTGCACCCAGTCGACGCGGAGGTCGCGCTTCGGTTTGACCTGCACCTCGATGCTCTCGCCCGCCCCCTCACCCCACTTCACCTCGAGCTTGTGGCGCCCCGCCGGGAGTGAGACCGATTGCGGCGTCACCCCGCTCGGCTTGCCATCGATGACGAGTGATGCGCCGGTCGGAGACGAGTTCAACGACACCGCGCCCACCAGCCGCGAGCGCACCGAGTCGAGCAGCTTCACCAGCGTCGGGTCGACCCGCGTGGGGTCGAGCTGCGCGTCGGGGTTCGCGTCCAACGCGAGCGCGAAGGCGTCTTCGGCCTTCACGAAGTCTTGCCGCGCCGCGAGACACTGGGCGCGCAACAGGTGCACCTTCTCGAGAGTCGCCGCGTCGCCCGCTTCCACCGCTGCAGCGTCGAGTGACTTGAGCGCACCGTCGAAGTCGCCCTGGTTGAAGAGCTTCTGCCCCTGCTCGAGCTTCTTCCCGCCGGGCGCGGCAAGGAGGATCGCGATGAGGGGGAGCGCGGTCGACAGCATCGGCGGCACTCTCGCACCGGCGACGCTCCTCTCAAGGAATTTGCGCGAACGTCAGCGTGGTGAGCACCCGAACCCACAAGTACGCTCGCGTGCGAACTCACGACGGGAGAACACCGTGACCCGCTTCATCCTGCTGATCAGCTGTCTGTCGACCACGGCGCTCGCCGGCAGCGTCGGCTCCTACAGCGGCTGCAAGTCGCTCAAGGGCGAACGCGCCGCGTGCGAGAAGTGCGTTGGCGGCGGCAACTTCTACCAGCCGGGCTCCGGCTGCGGCCTCGCCCCCGGCATGCACAAATCGAAGGCGGTGGCCGTCGAGAAGCCACCACCGCGCCCCACCGCGATGCCCAAAACCGGCACCCAGTACGCCACCATTCCTGCGGGCACCTTCGACATCGGCGCACGCCCCGAAGACGAGCCGAAGCAAGAAGGCAAAGAGGTCTTCGACTCGAAGGTCACCATCACCCGCCCCTTCAAGATGAAGACGACCGAAGTCACTCAGGGCGAGTTCTACTTCGTCGTGGGCCGCCTCACGTGGAGCTACGACAAAGCGTGCGGCCTCGACTGCCCCGCGAGCTTCACGTGGAGCGAGGCGATTCTGTACCTCAACGCCCTCTCGAAGAAGGAAGGCCTCGAGCCCTGCTAAGAGGTGAAGAACGGCCTGGCGAAGTGGACGAAGGGGCTCGACTGCACGGGCTACCGCCTGCCGACCGAGGCCGAGTGGGAATGGGCCGCGCGCGGTGGCAGCGAAGAGCCCCGCTATGGAGAGCTGAATGACATCGCCTGGTACTCCGACAACGCGAACGGCACGATTCACCCCGTCGGCAAGAAGCAGAAGAACGCCTACGGGCTGTACGACGTGCTCGGCAACGCCGCGGAGTGGGCGTGGGACGCCGAAGACTTCAAGCCCTTCGTGGGCGACATGACCGACCCCATCATTGGCGGCCTCGAGCTCGAGAGCGACGGCCAGAACCGCATCGTTCGCGGCGGCAGTTACCGCGACGGCGCGAGTGACGTGCGCGTGCAGTTTCGCTTTCAGCTCATCGCGAACGCAGGTGGCGCGGAGTACTCGATTCGCCCCGTTCGCACCGTGAAGTGAGGCTGTCTGCGCGTGTCGCACATGCGCGCAGGTCGTCTCACTGTCGCGCGATCGAGACAGGTGAAAGCGACGTTACGTCGCGCTGCTGAAAACGAACGCAGGCGGACTGTCGATGTCCGTGACGCGTCGAGGTGACACGCCCCTCAACCGCGCGAATCGCAACGCCCCGTGGGTTGGAACGATTGCTGCGTTTTCTCCCGGTGCACCCGGTGAAACCCACGCGTTTCACCGCCCCACGGGAGTGAACAGTGAAACGAGTTCTGCTGACTTCGATGCTGGCCGTCACGATGGCCGCATGTGGCAACGCCGACGGCTCGCTCGTCGTGCGCAACGCCGATGAGAACGAGCGCTTCGTCGGTGGTGATGACGAAGCCGCGCTGCGCGCCGACCCGACGTACGACGCCGACTTCAGCGCCGCCGGGAGCGAGTTCAACGTTCCGCCTGCGCTGCTCAAGTCGCTCGCGTGGTCGATGACCCGCTTCGAGATGATTCAGAGCGAGGGCGAGTTCGAAGGGGGCCGCGCCACGTACGGCCTGATGGGGCTCTCGGCCGAGGCCGTCACGCTCGGCGCGCAGCTCACCCAGGCCACCGAGGAACAGGTGCGCACCGACGCGAAGGCCAACATCCGCGCGGCGGCGGCGGTGCTCTCGACGAAGGCGACCGAGGCGCTGGTCTCCGATCGCACCCACCTGCTCTCGTGGTCGGGCGTCGTCGGTGACTACGCCGGCGTGGAAGATCTCGAGGCGCGCGGCGCGTTCCTCCGCGGCGAGGTCTACACGACGCTCAAGCTGGGCGTCGGCGCGCTGTCGGACGAGCTCGAGGCCAACGGCGGCATGGCCGAAGTCGAAGGCGCCATCAGCGAATACAGCGAGGTGCAGCAGGGTCTGACGCGTGCGCCCGACTACGGCAGCGGCGTGTGGCGGCCGTCTCCCAACTTCAACTCGCGCGGCGGCCAGCGTCCCAAGTTCGTCGTCATCCACACCTGCGAAGGCGCGTACTCGGGCTGCTGGGGCTGGCTGTCGAACTCCCGGGCCCAGGCCAGCGCGCACTACGTCGTGAACACCACCGGCAGCGAGGTGAGCCAGCTCGTGCGCGAGTCGGATCGCGCGTGGCACGTCGCCGCCGCCTACGACTGCTCTCGCAACGGCGGCCAGATGTGCAACTTGAATGGCGCGAGCTCGAACACGCACTCCGTCGGCATCGAGCACGCGGGCTTCGCGAGCCAGAGTTCGTGGCCTGCGGGGCAGATCGACGCGTCGGCACGGCTGGTGTGCAACATCACGAAGGACTGGGGCATCGCGCGCGACCGCTTCCACATCGTCGGGCACGGGCAGCTGCAGCCGTGGAACCGCACCGACCCGGGTCGCAACTGGCCGTGGGCGAGCTACCTGCAGAAGATCAACGCGGTGTGCGGCGCCTCTTCCCCCACGCCCACGCCGACGCCGACGTCACCGACGCCCAACGGGAGCGCCGTCATCATCGACAGCAACAACGCGAACAACAACCAGGCGCGCGGGTACATTCAGATCTCGGCGAACTGGAAGAGCTCGAGCAACGTCGCCGGGTACTACGGCACGGGCTATTGGTACGCGCCCACCGCGCAGGTGAGCGATGGCGCGGCGTTCTTCTTCAAGCTCGACTCGGCCGGCGCGAAGACCATCGACGCGTGGTGGACGGCGGCGAGCGATCGTTCGGCCTCAGCGACCTTCGTGGCGTTCAACGCACAGGGCCAGCGCATCGGTGAGGGCACCGTGAACCAGACCGTGAACGGCGCGAAGTGGAACACCGTCGGTCGATTCAACTTCACCGCGGGCTGGAACAAGATCGTGCTCTCGCGCTGGCAGGCGGGCGGCAAGGTCGTCGTCGCCGACGCCGTGCGCGTGCGCTGAGCGGTATGAAGACGCGGTGCGAGCTCTTCTGATTCTCACCGCAGTGCTCGGCTCGGCGTGTCCGAGCGAGGCGCCACGTGCGCCGGTGACCCAGCCCGTACCGCCGCCTCCTCCTGCTCCAGTGGTGAACACACCCGCGCCCCGCTTCGACTTGCCGGACAGCGGGTTTCGGCTGGCGTGGATCTCCGAGGCCAGCGGCACTCCGCAGGTTGCGGTCGATGGCGTGGCGATCACCAGCGGCGCGGCGCACTACCTCTCGGCGACGAGCGACGAGGGGCTGCTCGTGACGCGCTCGAAGGGCGAGAGTGAAGAACTGCTCGTGCTGTCCCTCGATGGCGGCTCGCGGTCGCTCAGCCCGGCGTCGACGCGCGCACGCAGCGCGACGAGCGTGAAGGGGCGCGTGCTGTTCGAGGGCGCCGGGACAGGCCTGTCGAGTGTGATCAACGAAAAGGGGATCGCCATCGTCGACGACCCTGCGGGGTCCTTCGAGCCCTCGCTCGCACCGGATGGAACCTGGTTCGCGTTCGTGTCGAGCCGCGACGGCGACGCAGAGATCTACCGCGCAGCAATCGACGGTGGCGCGCAGCGACGGCTCACTGCGTTTCACCTCGACGACGTGAGCCCGCGCGTCAGCCCCGATGGCAAGTGGGTGCTCTTCGTGTCGAACCGCGAGGGCAGCGACCGGCTGTTTCTCGTGCGACCCGATGGACGCGGTGCACGGCGACTTCACGAGGGGACGATTCCTGGCGGCCAGGATAGGGGTGTCGAGGCCGCTGAGGCCGACGCCGTGTGGGCGCCCGACTCGAAGAGCGTGGTGTTCTCAGCGCGACCGACGGGCGGGCACTGGCACCTGTTCCGCGCCGACGTTGCGAAAGGGAGCCTCTCGCAGCTCACCGACGGCGAGTTCGATGATCAGGTGCCGGCCCTCAGCCCCGACGGGCAGTGGATCGCCTTCGTCTCGGATCGTGCGGGAGACACCGAGCTCCATTCGCTCGACCGCGACGGCGGAGTGAAACGCGTCACGTATCAGGTCGGTGCTGACTGGAAGCCGCTCTGGCTTCAATGACGTTCCGAGAGGGGAGAGGGTCATGCGAACGGCCCCAACCCTGCCCTGTCCTGAAAGTCCCTCGCCCTGCGAAGCGGGGAGAGGGTGGCGCGAAGCGCCGGGTGAGGGGCTGTCGGCGCTGCGGTCGGGCCCCTCACCCCGACCCTCTCCCCACTTCCGCAGGGAGAGGGAGCTTCAGCGTTGAACGAGCTCGACCTTCACCACCACCGACTTGCCACCGGCGATCTTCACCTCGCGCATCGTCGGTCGGAACCCCGTGCGTTCGACCCGCACCTGGTACTTCCCCACGGGGAGATCGAGCAGCAGCGGCGTGCGCCCCCGCATCACGCCGTCGATCGACACCTGCGCCCAGTACGGCTCGCCGTCGTGCGTCGAGATGACGTTCATCTGGCCCTTCTTCTTTGGCGTCGGCTGCTTCTTCACGAGCGCCGTTCCTGCATCGACCTCGGCTTCGACGCCTGGGTCTTCTTCCACCACGGCCAGCGCCGGCCCCGCATCGGGCTCGGGGAAGTCGGCGAACCCGGTACCCGCATCGACCTCTTCGACGGGTGCCCCCGCATCGATGACCACCTCGACCACCGCCACGCCGGCATCGACGACCACCGGCACCTCGGTCGGGAACAGCGCGTCGCGGAAGAACCAACCGCCTGCTGCGAGCATGAGCCCCAGCAGCACGCTCATCGCCAGCAGGGGCCGGCCGCGTTGCACCGCGCGGTTGAGCTCGTTGGTGTCAGGCTCTTTCTTCTCGACCTCAGTCACCACCACCGGCGGCTGCGATTCGAGCTTGCGCAGGCTTGGTGCCGTGGTCGCAGAGAGGGCCGGCGCCGGGCCGGTCACCGCCTGCAACTGCTTCGCGCTCTTCGAGACGAGGTAGGCGGCGTCGAGCGCGGCGATCAACTCAGCGGCGGTGTTGAAGCGATCTTCCGGCCGCTTGGCGAGCGCCCGCTTCATCACCTGCGCCACCGAGGGCGGAATCCACGGCGCGCGCTCGACCACTTCCGGCGGCGGTGCGTGCGCCTGCAACTGAATGAGCCGCAGCTCGGAGTCGGCCTCGAAGGGCAACGTGCCGGTGAGGCACTCGAAGAGCACGACGGCGAGCGCGTAGAGGTCGACGCGGTGGTCGACGTCTTTGTGGCCCAGCGCCTGCTCGGGCGCCATGTAGTGCGGCGTGCCCATCACCATGCCGGTGCGGGTGATGCCGGTGCTCGCGCTCTTCGGCCGAAGAATGCCGAAGTCGAGAATCGTCGCGTGGCCCTCGGGCGACACGAAGATGTTCCCCGCCTTGATGTCGCGGTGAATGAACCCCTGCTTGTGGATGTAGTCGAGCCCCGCCGCGAGCTGCCGCATCAGCTTCACGGTCTCGTCGGCGGTGAAGCCGCCCTTCGCGCGCAACAGCCCGGCGAGCGAATCGCCCTGCAACAGCTTCATCACGATGAAGGGCCGGCCCTCGTGCCGACCGACGTCGTAGACGGGCACGAGGTGCGGGTGGTCGAGCTTCGCCATCAGCCGCGCTTCACGCTCGAACCGCTCGAGCACCTCGGCGTCGTTCACCAGCGAGGCGGCGAGCAACTTCACCGCCACCTTGCGATCGAGCTCGAGGTCGTGCGCGACGAAGACCGCGCCCATGCCACCCTCGCCCACCTTGTCTTCGAGCCGGTAGCGCTTGAGCAGCACGTCGTTGGTGCGCACCGGGTTGATGGTCTTCTCTTCGGTGAGGACGGGCTTGATGCGTTGCGAGACGCTGGTGGCCGGCATGCCGCCGTTGAGCACCGGCGTGCCACAGGCGGCGCACGTCTGTGCACCGACTGCCAGGGGGGCTCCGCACGCCGAACACGTCATCCGGCGTGGCAGTCTAGCCGCACCGCTGCCTTTGGCATCGCAGCGATCCACTCGTGGGGGCTAAGCTGTCTGCCTCGCGTGCCAACGGAACAAAGCCGAACCATCGAGGTGCCCAGCAAGCGCTTCGGGAAGTACCTGGTGCGCTCCCGACTTGGTCAGGGCGGCATGGCCGAGGTGTTCCTCGCGGAAGCCATCGACGCGAGACAGGAACAGATCAACGTCGCCCTCAAGCTCATGCGGCCGGGCGGCAGCGAAGAGAAGTTCAGCGACGAAGCCGACCTGATGAGCCTGCTCTCGCACCCCAACCTGGTGCGCATGGTCGAGCACGGCGTCGCGTTCGGTCGGCCGTACATCGCGATGGAATACTGCATCGGCGGCGACCTGCAGGAAGTGATGGCTGCGCATCGCCGCCTGATGAAGGGCTTCCCGGTCGGCATCGGTATTCACGTGTGCCTCGAGGTCTTGAAGGCGCTCTCGTACTTCCACCGCGCGACGACGCGCACCGGCTCGGCGCTCAACCTCATTCATTCAGACGTGAACCCCACGAACATTTTCTTCTCGGGCGAAGCCGACGTGAAATTGGGTGACTTCGGTGTCGCGTCGAGCACGCACGTCGACATCGGGCCGGGGCACGGCGTGGCGGCGGGCAAGCTGAGCTACCTCTCACCCGAGCAGACGCGTGGCGAGGTGCTCTCACCCGCAAGCGACCTCTGGTCTCTGGGCGTGATGCTGCACGAGCTGGTGGTCGGCTATCACCCGTTTCAGGCCGAGAACGCGAGCGAGCAGCAGATCATCGCGGCCATTCGCGCGCCGAAGCTCAACATCCCCGACTACGTCGAGAAGCCGCTGGCGGCCATCATCAGCAAGGCGCTCGCGCCCGACTTGAAGAACCGCTACCGCACCGCAGGCGAGCTGGCCGGGCCGCTGTTCGGGTATGCGCTCGACGCGCGGCTGCTGCCCTCACGCTACGAAGTGCGCGACTGGCTCGAAGGGATGCTCGGCCTGCTGGTCTGACGCGCTACTTCCCCTGCCGTCGGTAGGTGTGCACCACCACGCCGATGCCGGCGTCGTCGAGCAGTTCCTTGCCGGTGAAGATGACGCCGTCGTCGCTCGCGGCCACGTTGTCGAAGGTGACGCTGAAGCGGTTCTCCGAGGTCGGCAACGTCACCTCGGCCCACGAGCCACCGTCGAAGTAGAGGGCGGTGTTCGACGCGCCCACCGCCCACACTTCACCGCGCGGCGTGACGTCGAGGCGCGCGAGGCGGAAGTTCGCGGTGAACGCGGTCTCGAAGCCGGCGTCGGGCATGAGCCGCACGATGACCCCGTGCCCCGCCGAGTCGTCGCGTGCGAGAATGTAGACCTCGTTGCCCGTGCCATCGACCGAGTTGAAACCGTCCGTGTAGAAGTCATCGACGAGGTTCGGCACCGACCACGGCGTGCCGTCTTCGCGGAAGGCGACCGAGATGCCCTGCGAGTTGATGTAGTTGCCGCCGACGGCGAAGAGGTCACCGGCCGGCGAGCGGTAGACGTCGGTGAGGTACACGCGTTCCCCCCCCGTGCGGTCGGCCGTCTGAAAGAGCCCGCCGTCTGCCGTCCAGTGGCAGATGCTCATGGGGTAGCCGACCAGCCACGCGTCGTCGCTCGACACGGGGAAGACGGCCTGGTGCGAGGGGTCGGTGCCGCCATCAGGCGCGTCGCACGAGGTGAAGACCTGGGGCGTCGCGGTGCCGACGATGTGCTGCGCAGCGCCCAGGTAGTTGAACCACTGGTCCGTCAGCGAGATGCCGCGGAGGCTCTTCGCGTCACGGTTGCCCGGGAACCCGCGGGGAATGGTGCTCGGCACGCCGTTGATGAAGCGGTACTCGTAGTGCGTGACCAACCGCGCAGGCGGAGCGCTCTCGTACGAGGCGTAGACGTTGAAGCGGTCGAGCGACGCGGCGTTGAGGCCTGGCGCGCCGACGACGCCGCGGCCCGATTGACCCGAGCTCCAGTTCACCACCGGGCAGAGGAAGTGGGGGCAGCCCGCATCGGTCGCGGAGCCACCGCCCGTCGCAGCGCCGCCTCCCGTGGCTGCGCCGCCGCCCGTGGCCTCTCCACCGCCCATCGCCGCGGCGCCTCCCGTGGCTTCTCCGCCGCCCGTGGTCGACGCGCAGCGACCGGCGTCGCAGTACTGCGCGTACGCCTCGTCGAAGTTGAAACAGCCGGTGGCGAGGGGCGCGAACACGGCGAGCGACACGAGGCGCAAACGCATTGAGCTCGTTCTACCCGATGCGATGACCTCCGTCGGCGACTTCGCGCTTGGCGCGGGCGGTGCCACTGGCTCACACTTCGCGGCCCATGCTCCAGCCTGGCAGCCGGTTGAACGACTACGAGGTGTGGGGCCGCATCGGCGGCGGCGGCATGAGCGACGTCTTCCTCGCGCGCCACCTGCACCTGTGCGCCCCGGTCATCATCAAGACGCTCAAGCTGTCGGTCGACGCGATGCCCGCCGAGCGCGCGCAACGCTTGAGGACCGAGGCGGTGCTGACCGCGCGCATTCGCAGCCCGCGCGTGGTGCGCCCGCTCGACTTCGGGCTCACGCCAGACGACGTGCCCTACATGGTGCAGGACTACGTCGACGGCCTCGATGGCGCGGAGCTCGATTCGTTGCGCCGCCGCGCGCTCGGGGTGGGCCTGCCGCTCTGGTACGTGTGTGAAGTCGTCGCCGAGGTCGCGCAGGCGCTCGCGGCCGCACACCGCACGGGAGTGCTGCACCGCGATCTGAAGCCGTCGAACCTCTTCGTGTCTCCCGAGGAGGGCGTGCAGCTGGGTGACTTCGGTGTGGCGGTGGCGCGGGGCGCGGCGAGTGGTGGCGCTCCGGAGCTGGCGGGCACGCTCGAGTACATGGCGCCCGAGACGCTGAGTGCGGGGCTCTTTCACCGGCGCACCGATTTGTATGGACTGGGCGCGACAGCCTTTCAGCTGCGCTACGGCCGCCCGCCCTTCGCCTCGACGCGAGAGACGCTCGACCCCGCGGTGGCGCCCGCCTTCCCGCGGCCCGACTCACCCGAAGAGGCGTACTTTCAACAGGCGCTCGCGCAGCTGCTCGAACACGACCCGAACAAGCGCTGGGGTGACGCCGAGCGGGTGGTGGGCGTGTTTCAGCGGCTCGCGGCGCTGGTGCGTCGGCCGCTCAACGCGGTGCGAGAAGGCGAGGCGCTGCAGGTGGGCGCGCTGCGCATCACCACGCGCGTGGGAGACATCGCGAAGGCCGAGGTCGACGGCATCGTCTCGTCGGCCAACAGCGGCTTCGTGATGGACGTGGGCGTCGCGAAGGCGCTGCGCGACGCGGGTGGCGAGAGCATCGCGGAAGAGGCGCGCGCAGTGGGCGCGCAGCCGCTGGGCTCGTGTCGCGCGACCCATGCGGGGCGCCTCGCGTGTCGACGGGTGCTGCACGCAGTGAGTGCGTGGAACGAAGTGTCGTGCGTGGCGCGGGCGTCGCAGCGGGCGTTTCTCCTGGCCGAGACCGAGGGGCTGCGCACGCTGGCGATTCCCGCCGTGGGGACCGGGGCGGCGCGCGTGAGCCTCGAGTCGTCGGCGACGAGCCTCGCGTCGGCGCTCGAGCTGCACCTGCGGCTGGGCGGCTCACGGCTCAAGCAGATCGACTTCGTGCTCTTCGATGACGAGAAGCGGCGCACCTTCGAGGAAGTGCTCGAGTCGGTGTTCCTCGGGCGCTCGAACTCGATGACCGACGTGGGCCTGCAGGACGCGGCGGCGATGACGGAAGAGTCGGCGACGGTGTTGAAGAAGGGCTGAGGCTCACCAACCCGAGGTGCCCGGGCTGCCCTTGAAGGGGCCGACGAGGTTCCGCGTCACCCAACCGCCGTAGAAGCCTCCGGGCTGAGGCGTCACCTGCTCGTCGTCGACGAAGCACGCGTCCATCGGGCCGGCGTAGAACGCCACGCACCCGGCGAGCGCAGCGAAGGCGGGCGAAGGGCGCTCATACGTCCACGCGACGCGCTCGAGGTGGCGGCCGCCGGCGACCACGTCGAAGTACGTCGCGACGCCTTTCCATTCACAGAAGCTCTGGCCTTCGGCAGCCACCAGCGCCGAGGGGAGGATGTCGGCGCGCGGCAGGTAGTACGTCGGTGGGTGAGTCGTCTCGAGCACGCGAAACCCGGCGAGGGTGTCGGCGATGGTGAAGCCGCCCAGCACGACGCGCAGCCGCTGCGGCACCTGCTCGAGGCGGGGTGGGCGTGGGTAGTCCCACACACGTTCGATGTTCATCGCAGCTGGGTAACAGCGTCGGTCAGCGACGGCAGACGTCTTCGGTCGGCACCTCGAGGGCCGCCGGGACGATCGCCGCGCGACCTGCTTCGAGCGGCTTTCCGAAGAGCGGCTCGCCTGAGTCGAGCGTGGCGGCGAGCAGGTTGCCCGCGAGTGGACGCAGCGCTTGAGGCGCAGGGAAGAGCGCCACCGCCACCTGCCCCAGGACCCGCGTCCCGCCGTTGCTGTAGTGGCCGAGCAGAGCCCCGCTGTGGTCGAACTCGAGGGTGGCCAACGCACCGGCCGCGAGGCCGTCCTGGGCGGTGTAGAGCGTTGCGCTGGCCGAGTCGAACTGCGTGAAGCCCGCGAGGCCGGTGCCGCCCTGGCTTATCGGGTCACCCAGAAAGAAGAGGACCGTCTGCGGCGAGCTGCTGTTGTTGGGGAGAAAGCTGCTGGACTGAGTGACCGAGTCGAGCCGACCTCTCACGTCGAACAAAAGTGCGCCCTGGGCGACCACCGAAGGCTCGCCAGCGGTGCCGCCGATGATGTTGGCCCCGTCGGTCATGGCGTGAAATCCCCAGGAACCAGCCCCGGTGTGCGTCCAATAGACGCCAACTGCATGGGGCGCGCCGAGTTCATCGTAGACGGTGAGTTGCGACACGTGGTCCGAGGTCGACGAGGGATCGGCGGGGTCGAAGACCTTGAGCGGGGCTGAGGCGTTGAGGTTTCCCCTCAGGACGATCTGCGTCGTCGGGGCGGGCGGCGTCAGCGCCGAAGTGACCCGCAGGTCGACCATTTGAAGGCTGCTGTCCTCGAAGCCCTTCACCCGGCGGCCGGCCGACCCGACCAGCCAGCCCTCGCGGTCGAGTGACAACTTCCCGACCCGCGAGAAGAGCGTCGAGTCGCCGTCGCGAAGCACGAAGTAGCCGGGGCCATCGAGCGCGAGGTCGGTCACGTTGCCCGTGTCGACGATGGGGCCCTGTCGGAACGCCGTCGCTCCGAGCAGCGCGCACGCCTCTTCCGTCACCGGGGCCGTCCAGCCTCCGCACCCCATGAAAACCACCACCCCGATCGCCAGCGCTCTGTTCATTTGTGCTCCCCGTGTCGAAGCGCATCGACAGAGCAAGCCAGAGGCCACCCGCTGATCTCGCGGAGGTGGAGGCGTGTGCGTCAGGCGCCTGACGGTCCTGGTCATCGCCGTGGCGCACCGACGATGGCCGTATGCTGCGCCCATGACGACCGAGCCGTTGATGTTCGATCACGTGGTCGACGGCATGTTCAACAAGAACCTCGGCAAGCGCTTGTCGACGAAGGCGCGTGACGAGCTGAAGGCCGCCGGGCTCGATCTCTCGCGGCCGCTGCGACCGGCCTACCCGCTTACCGCGTACTTCGCGTTTCTGGAAATCGCGGGGCGCGACTTGTTCCCCGGAAAGAAGACGCCCGAGCAGATGTACGAGCTGGGCCTCTGCTTGCTCGATGGGTACCTCGACACGTTGATGGGCAAGGCCATCGTCAACTTCGCGAAGCTGCTCGGCCCCGCGCGCGCGATTCGGCGCAGCGAACGCACCTGGAGACAGGGGAACAACTTCACCGAGGTGACCGTCGTCGAACACTCCGACTCGAAGTTCGAGCTGCGGTTCAACCGGGTCGGCCCGTATCCGGAACACACGCAGGGCGCGCTGATGGCGGCGCTGCGCATCAATGAAGAGCTCGCGGTGCAGGTCGAGCTCACCGACCGAACGCCACCGGGCGCCGTGTACGTCGTGAGCTGGGTGAAGAAGTAGAGAGTTACCCCTCTCCCCGCCCCTCTTCCCTGTTGGTGGAGAGGGAGTTTGAGACCCGGGCGAGGACGGCGGCGTCGGCGTCGGCGCCTTCTTCGAAGAGCACGTCTTCGGCCTTCACCAGCAGCTCGTGGAACCCGCGCCGCTCGAGCGCGCTGACGCCCACGCCGCCGCGACGGGTGACGAGCGTGCGCTCCATGATCTTCGGAATGCGGTCGCACTTGTTCCACACCAGCAGGCGCGGCGTGGCGGTGAGCTCGAGCGACTCGAGCACCTTCTCGACCGCGGCGATCTGCATGTCGCGCGCAGGGTCGCTGGCGTCGACGATGTGCAACAGCAGCGACGCGTCTTCGAGCTCTTCGAGCGTGGCGCGAAAGGCGGCGACGAGGTCCTTCGGCAGATCGCGAATGAAGCCCACCGTGTCGGTGATGATCACCTCGTGCTCACGCGGGAAGCGCAGCCGCCGCGACGTCGGGTCGAGCGTCGCGAACAGCTTGTCTTCCGCCAGCACGTCGCTCTTGGTGAGCGCGTTGAGCAACGTCGACTTGCCCGCGTTCGTGTAGCCAACGATGGAGATGACCGGCAGTTCCTTTCGCGCGCGCTGGCGACGCCGCGTCTTTCGATCTCCGCTCAGCTGATCGATCTTCCGCTCGAGGAACGTGATGCGATCGCGCGCACGACGGCGATCGATCTCGAGCTTCGTCTCACCAGGCCCTCGGCCGCCGACCCCACCACCGCCCGAGAGACGCGACAGCGAGCTGTCGGACTGCACCAGCCTCGGCAGCATGTACTTGAGCTGTGCGAGTTCGACCTGCAGCTTGCCGTCACCCGACTGCGCCCGCTGGGCGAAGATGTCGAGGATGAGCTGCGTGCGGTCGAGCACCTTCATGCTCGTCGCTTCACCGATGTGCCGCGCCTGCGAGGGGCTGAGCTCTTTGTCGAACACCAGCACCTCGGCCAGCTTCTGCATGCCGCGCAGGTTCAACTCTTCGAGCTTGCCGCGACCGATGAGGTACTTCGGGTCGGCGTTGCGCCGCATCTGCAACAGCTCGTCGACGACCTCCACGCCTGCCGTGCGTGCGAGCTCTTTCAATTCAGCGAGCGACGACTCGGCCGCCTCGCGATCTTGATCGAGGCACACCGCGACCAGCACCGCGCGTTCCTGACTGCCGACCTTCCGCGCCTTGGTCTTCTCGGCGAGCTCGTCTTCGAGCGCCGTCACCGTCGCCAGAAAATCGGGCACGTCTCCGTACAGCGAAGGCAACGTCTCGGTGCGCCACAGCTCGCCATCGGGGTTCTCAGGCAGCAGGTGCGCGTAGTGGAGCACCCCGGGCAACCCGTCGTCTTTCACGCCGATGGCCGCGACGAGATCGAGCCGCAGCAGCGCGAGGTCGGTGAGGTCGTCTCGCGTGAGCGGCTCGCTCTTCAAGTGCGTGTGCACCAGGCGCAGACCACGCAGACGCACCTGCCCCGCGCGCGCACGGCCGATGTCGGGGAGCTCGAGCTGGTGCGCGTTGCCAACGACGACCGCCTCGACGTTGCCCTTGCGGTTGAGCAGCACGCCGACCTGCCTGTTCGTCTGGCGGCTGAACTCGGTGAGGTGTCGCGCCAGCTCGGTGCTGACGATGTCGTGCACGCCGACGTTGCGGCGCCAGGTGTTCTTGAGGTGCTTGATCTCGCTGGGCTTGAGACCCAGCACGTTGCCGACGGGTTCGTTCACTGAGGCGTTCCTTCGTTCGTTCCGCTCGCGGATTCAAGTACCCTCGCGTCGCATTGCACGCGCTGATCACCATCTGGATTGCCGTCATCGGGTTGTGCATCGGCAGCTTCCTCAACGTCGTCATCGGTCGTCTCCCGCAGGAGGACGACGTCGACGAGCCCGACCCCGGCGACTCGTGGTGGGAAGGCTGGAAGCTGAGCTTTCGCTTCTCTGCGCGCGCGCTCAAACGTCTCGCCTGGCCGCCCTCGCACTGCCCGAAGTGTAAGCACCAGCTCAAGTGGTACGAGAACGTGCCGGTGCTGGCGTGGCTCGCGCTGCGCGGCAAGTGCAAGAACTGCAAGCTGCCCATCTCCCCGCGGTACCTCTTCGTCGAGCTCCTCACCGGAGCCCTCTTCGTCGCGGTCACCACCCGCTTCCCCTACGACTGGCAGCTGGTCTCGGCGCTCACCTTCCTCACCTTCCTCATCCCGCTCATCTTCATCGACGCGGAGCTGTGGATTCTCCCGTTCGAGCTGACGCTCCCCGGCATCGCTGCCGGCGTCGGGCTCGCGTTCCTCTTTCCACAGGGGCCTGAAGCGGCGCTCCTCGGCGCAGCGTGCGGCTTCCTCGTCTTCCGCGCGATGGAGGTGCTCGGGTGGTTCTTGACCAGCCGCGTCGTCACCGACAAGACGGGCGCGAAGCGGCGCATGGGCAAAGAAGCGCTCGGCGCGGGCGACAAGTACCTGCTGGCGATGATCGGCGCGCAGCTCGGGCCTCGCGCGCTGCTGGGCGTGATTCTGCTCTCGTCGCTCCAGGGCTCGGTGGTGGGCATCGCGCGCATGAAGCTCACGGGTGCTGCAGGTCCGAAGGTCCCTGAAGACAAACCTGAAGAGCAGAAGCCTGTCGAGGGCGAGGCGCCCGCTGTTGCCGAGTTCGAAGACCCGGCCGACGAGGGGCTCTTTCCGTTCACACCTTCATTTCTCGCTCCGGGGCTGCCCTGGTGGAAACGCGTGCTGCTGGTGCCGGTGACGATTCTCTTTCAAGACATCCCCGACTCACCGCCGCCTGACGAGACGACCGGGGAAGTTCCTGACTGGGAACCGCAGGCCAACAACATGCCCTTCGGGCCCTGGCTCGGGCTGGCCGCGATTCAGGTGATGCTCTTCGGCCCGTGGGTCGTCGCCCGGTCGGCGCACACCGCGTTCTCCCTGATGATGTCCGTCGTCTTTGGTCAGTGAGGCACCGTGGCGCTCTCGGGTCGTGACGCAGTGGCAGCGGCCAGACGTGTGGTGGTGAAGATCGGCACCAACGCCCTCACCAACGCCACCGGGCGTTTTCACCGGCCGCACTTTCAGCGCCTCGCCAACGAGCTCGTCGCGCTCGCGAAGACCCGCGAGTTGATCATCGTGTCGTCGGGCGCCATCGCGTTGGGCGTCGAACGACTCGGGCTCGACGCGAAGCCCAAAGACATCCCCGGCAAGCAGGCCTGCGCGGCGGTCGGCCAGAGCCGGCTGATGCGCGCGTGGGAAGAGGCGCTCGACCCGCGGCTGGTGGCGCAGGTGCTGCTCACGCACTCCGACGTGCAGGACCGGCGGAGGTACTTGAACGCCCGTCACGCCCTCGAGCGGCTGATCAGCGAGCGCGTGGTGCCGGTCATCAACGAGAACGACACCGTCTCGGTCGATGAGATCAAGTTCGGCGACAACGACACGCTCGCGGGCCTCGTCGCGGGGCTGGTGAGCGCCGACGCGCTGGTCATCTTGAGCGACGTCGACGGGCTCTACGACGCCGACCCGCGCGGCAACCCCGACGCGAAGTTGATCTCCACGGTGACCGAAGTGACGCACGCCATGCTCGCCGCAGCGGGTGGCAGCGGCAGCACCGTCGGCACGGGCGGCATGGCGACCAAGCTGCGCGCCGCACAGAAGGTGATGGAGCTCGGCGTGCGCTGCGTCATCGCCCCCGGCCAGAAGTCGGGCACGTTGACGCGCGTGTTCGACGGAGAAGAAGTCGGAACGGTGTTCGAACCGCACCCCGGTCGTCGCGACGCGCGCACCGCGTGGATCGCGCACGCCTTGAAGGCCCGCGGCACGGTGGTGGTCGACGATGGGGCCCGCGCGGCGCTCGAGAAGAAGGGCAAGAGCCTGCTGCCCTCGGGCATTCGCGAGGTGAAGGGCAACTTCTCGCACGGCGACCCGGTCGAAATCGCCGACCCGCACGGAGACATCTTTGCGCGCGGGCTGGCGGCGTACGGCGCCGATGAGCTGCGCAAGCTCGCCGGCAAACGCACGCGCGAGATCGAAGCAACGCTCGGCTACCGCGGCATGGACGAGGCGATTCACCGCGACGACCTCGCGCTGTTGTGACGGATGTACTCCTTGACGAACCACGTCGAAGACGGGCGCATGCGCGCGCGTGAATTCGTACGGGCACGTGCGTGAACGCCGAAATCGACCCCGTCAAGCGGGCGCAGGTCTTGTTTCATCGGCGCCGCCCCGATTTCATTTGAGTCGAGCCACGAAGCAGGGAGGGCCGACCCACATGCTGCGCACGCCAGTACCCAGTGCCAAGTCGATGGAAGAAGCCGGAGGCGCCCTGCTCGACAAGGCGACCGACCCCGCGAGGTGGATGCTCCCCGGCCGCCGCGTGACGGCGGACAACCGGTGCCGCGTGGGCTCGGTCGAGGTCTGCGCGAGCGTCGACGTGACACCCACGCTCGAGACCTACCTGCGGGTGAGCTTCAAAGGGCCGCGGCTCTCGCCGATGCAGGCCGCTGAGCTGCTCGAGCAGTTCACCTCGGTGAAGTACACGTTCATCCCCAACATCGAGTGGTTCGTCGAGATCGACGCCCGCCAGTGGATCCACTTCTCGCGGCCGTACACCCAGCCCCGGATGCAGGCATGAAGCGCTTCGTGGTGCTGCTCGCGCTCGTGTCGATGAGCGCATGGGCCGACGTTCCCCCGCCCGACGTGAGTGGGTGCAACGGCAAACAGGTCGGTGATTCGTGCAAGCGCGACGACGGCACCGACGCGAACTGCGTGAAGAGCACGTGCTCGCGCAACGACTACTCGAACGGCCCACCGCCAACGTCGGTCACCTACGAGTGCGTGACGTGCACCGGCTCGGGTGCTCCGCCTGCTGAGAAGAAGAGCGCGTGCGCGGTCGACCCGTCGGGCCTGGCGCTCGCCGCGCTCGGGCTTGGGCTGCTTCGTCGTCGACGTCAATGAGGTTCGTCGCCCTCTTCGTGGTGCTCGCTGCGACGACGGGTCTTGCTGACGAGATCGCCAGCGACGACTGTTGGGAACTTGGCGCCGGCACCGCGTGCTTCACCGACAACGGCACACCGGGAACCTGCGAGCGACAAAGCACCGAGTGGGTCGACGCGCAGGGCATGAAGCACCGTCAGGTGAACATGGTGTGCGTGGCGACGGCGACGGCGCAACAGCGCGTGCAGCTCTCGTGGCTTGCTGCGGGTGTCGCCTTTCTCGCCGCGTGCCTCGGCTGGGCGTGGCGGCCTCAAACACGCACGAAGGCCCTGAAGCCGCGCGCCGCGTAATAGGACTCGGCGCCGTTGTGGTACGTGAACACGCGCTCGTAGCGGCAGTCGCCAAACAACGCACCGCCCAGCTCGCGCACCGCCTTCGGCGTCACAATCCAGCTCGAGGTCTTCAGGTCGAACGGCCCCAGCCTCTGCAGCGCGGCGTAGCCGGCCTCGTCGAACACCTCGACGCCCATCGCCGCCGCGAGCTCGAGCGCGCTGGCTTTGGGCTTGTTCTCCTTGCGCGAGCGGAGCGCCTCGCCGTCGTAACAAACGCTGCGCCGGTCCTTCGGAGACTCCGCCGCGCAGTCGCCGAACACCACCTCGCCGCTCTTCGCGTCGAACTCGATGACGTCGGGCTCGCCGCCGGTGCGCTCGAGCTCCGACACCGACCAGAGCCTCTCGGGGTTGCCACGCAGCCGTGCTTCGACGGCAGCCCAGCTCACCTTTGGGTGCCGCGAAGCGTGCTTCTCGAAGCGCGCCTTGAGCGTCGCCACCAGCGCGTCCGTTTCCTTCGCCGCCAACTTCTTCGAGCTCGCCTTCGCCATGGCGCGCGAAGCTAGCTTTCGGCAGTTCGATGTACAGTGCCCGCAGATGAAAACGCTCTGCCTGGCCGCTGTGCTCGTCGCGTTCCCTGCGTTCGCCGACATCATTCCGCAAGACGTCGCCCTCTGCCGCGGCAAGAGCGCAGGCGCGGCGTGCGTGACCGAAGACGGCCTGCAGGGCACCTGCACCGAGATCTCCATCAGCCGCCCCGACTACAGCGGTGGCGTGCCGCCGACCTACAAGCAGACGAAGGTGCTCTCGTGCCAGGCCACCGCGAAGGGCTCGGCGCGCGTCTCGACGGGCTGGCTGGGGGCGGGGCTCGCCTTCCTCGCGCTCCTTGGCGCGCTCACGTTGCTTCGCAAGCCGCGTCGCCCCGCGTTCGCATGACGGCCCGCGCGTCGGAGGCACCGTGGTGGATTGACGGGCTCCGCGCGCAGCTCTACCGACTCGTCGCGCCGTGGCTCGGCTCGCTCTTCGCCGACCGCTCGCGCCGCGTGGTGTGGATGGGCGTGTTCAGCGTCTGCGTCTCGTTCGCGGGCACGCTCTTCGCGCCGCTGTGGTTGCTCGCGCTGGGGCCGATTCTCCTCGGCGTTCCGCACCTCGTTGCCGACGCGCGCTACCTCGTGGTGCAGCCGCGGGTGCACGAGCGGGGGCCGCTGGTGTGGCTCGCCGCGCTCCCGTTGCTCGCGACCGGCTTCGGCGCGCCGCCCGCCATCAGCCTGCTGGTGCTGGTGCCTGCGATTCTCGTCGCCGAGGCCACGTTCACCCGTCGCGCGCTCGGCCTCGCCGCGTGGGCCGTGCTCACCGCCCTCGCGCTGGTGTGGGAGACACCGTTTCTCTACGCGTTCCTGCACCTGCACAACGTGGTCGCCGTGGGCTGGTGGTGGGCGCTGCGCCCGCGCGCGCGGGGAGCCTGGCTGGTGCCGACGCTGCTCCTTCTCTTCACGCTGCTCATTCTGCTCGGCGTGGCGAGGCCCGGGACGTGGCTGGCCCCCAGCACTGCGAGCACGCTCGACGACTTCGTGTTCACCACCGCGCCGTTCGCGTCACCCGACTTCGCGGTGCGTCTGGTGCTCTCGTTCGCCTTCCTGCAGTCGGTGCACTACGCGATGTGGCTCCGCCTCGTGCCGGAAGACGCGCGGCCCCGCCCGGCGCCGCGACCCTTCCGCGAGACATGGCGGGCGCTCGAGCGTGACTTCGGCAAGCCGCTGCTCTTCGTGTTCCTCGCGTTGACGCTCTTCATCGCGGCCTGGGGACTCGTCGACCTCGCCGCGGCGCGCGTGGGCTACCTGCGGCTCGCGGCGTTTCACGGCTACCTCGAGCTCGGCGCGGCGGCGTTGTTCCTCGTCGAGAAGAGACGCCTGACGTGCTGATCATTCTCCGCGGCTGGCTCGTCGCGTTTTGTCTGACGCAGGTGCTCGAGATGCCCATCTACTGGCGCATCACCGGCAGTTGGCGTGTGGCCTTCTTCGCGAGCGCGATGACGCACCCGGTGGTGTGGTTCTGTTTCCCGTGGCTCTCGATGCTGGAAGTGCCCTGGCCCGTCGTCGTGGGCCTCGCCGAGGCGTTCGCGGTCATCGCCGAGGCGCTGTGGTTGCGCGCGAACGGCGTGCCCCGCGCGCTCTTGTGGAGCTTCCTCGCCAACGCCTTCAGCGCCACCACCGGCCTCGTGCTCAGGGAGCTGACCGGCTGGGTCTGAGCAAAGAACGTTGCACTCGCACGCGCCGTGGGGTGTCGCTGGGGCACCATGTCTCGCGCACTGCTCTCGCTCGCTGTCGTCGTGTTGCTCTTCGGGTGTCCTGCTCAGCCGGGGGAACCGGGTGCGCAGGGCCCTCAAGGTGACCCCGGGCAGAACGGCGCGACGGGGCCGGTCGGCCCGCAGGGGCCTCAAGGTCCGCAGGGCCCTCCGGGAGACGTGATCGTCGTCGACGGCGGCACCATCGTGGGGCCGACGGGGCCGCGCGGTGCTTCGGTGGTGGTCACCGTGCTTCAGCCCGGCACGCCGTGCGCGATGGGTGGTGTTCGATTGGCGCTCGAAGATGGCGGCTCGCCGCAGGTGGTCTGCAACGGCGCGACGGGAGCACCGGGAACCATGGGAGCGGCCGGTCCCGCGGGTCCGGCAGGTGCTGCAGGCGCTTCGGTCTCGGTCACGTCCATCGACGGGGGCGCGTGTGCCTTCGGCGGCGTTCGCATCTCGGTCGACGGGGGAACGCCGACGTTCGTATGCAACGGCGCACCGGGTGCGCAGGGAGCGACGGGACCGCAAGGCGCGACGGGAGCCGCGGGTCCGACGGGAGCTGCAGGACTGCAGGGCGCGACGGGACCGCAAGGTGCGACGGGAGCCGTTGGACCTCAGGGACCGCAAGGCGCGACGGGAGCCGTTGGACCTCAGGGACCGCAAGGCGCGACGGGAGCCGTTGGACCTCAGGGCGCGATCGGACCGACAGGTCCTCAGGGTGCGACTGGTCCTCAGGGAGCTGCGGGGCTCTCGGTCACCGTGACGGCGCTCAACCCGGGTGACAGCACCTGTCCGTACGGTGGCTCTCGCTTCGTCGCCGGCGCGAGCACCACTTTCGCCTGTAACGGTGCGCCCGGCGCGATGGGTCCTCCGGGAACGGGCGGCGGGTCGAGCGACGGAGGGGCCGTGTTCAACCCCGCTGGCAACGAGGGCTACACCTTCGTCGGCTTCACGGTGGCGACGTACACCGGCAACCTCGGCGGCATTCAGGGGGCGCACGCGAAGTGCGCTGCGGAGTTCAGCGGCGCGCACCTCTGCACCGACCGCGAATACGAGGTGGTCGGCTCGGCCGCGCCCATCCCCGCTGCCGGCGCGTGGATCGACTACGCCCGCTACATCAGCTCGTCGTCACCCTCAGGCACACCGCGTGATCGCGAGGGCAGCTACGACTGCGCCGGGTGGAAGGTCACCACCGGTGCATACTCAGGCGCGCTCGACACGTTCGGCGCGTACATCCGCAGCACCGCCAACGCCGCGTGCGGCACCGTGCGCTCTCTGGCCTGCTGCCGGTCGCCGCAGTCGGCGTGGTTCCGCGGCTTCACGGCGCAGGCCTACACCGGCGATCTCGGAGGCATCCGCGGCGCCCATGCGAAGTGCTCGGCCGAGTTCCCTGGAGCGCACCTCTGCACCGACCGCGAATACGAGCAGGCCGGGTCGGCGGCGCCCGTTCCCCCAGCGGGTGCGTGGATCGACTACGCCCGCTACCTCAGCTCGTCGTCGCCCTCAGGCACACCTCGCGACCGCGAGGGCAGCTACGACTGCGCAGGGTGGAAGGTCACCACCGGCGCGTACTCCGGTGCGATTGACGTGTTCGGCAGCTACGTCCGCTCCACCGCCAACGCCGCGTGCGGCACCGTGCGCCCGCTGGCCTGCTGCTCGAACTGAATCACGCGAGCAGTTTGTAGTACCGCAGCGGCTGCGCGACGTTCTTCACCGGCGTCTCGACCAGCGGCCCGAACTGGAGCGCGCGCAGGTCGGGGTCGGTCGAGTTCTGAATCGCCTTCATCGCCGAGTCCATCACCAGCGTCTCGCGGAAGCTGCCCAGCGACTGCAGGCGCGCGGTCTGGTTCATGCCCGTCGAGAACGAGGTGTAGTTGCGGTTGGGGCCGAAGAGGCCGCAGAAGCTGGGCGTGAGGTTGACGCCGATGGCGACGCCGAGCCCGGGCACCTGCAAAATCTCAGACAGCCGCGAGACCTCGGGGTGCGCGCTCATGGTGTCGCGCGTGAAGCGCTGAATCTCGATGGCCGCCTTCAAGGTCGCGCCCGCGCGCGCCGGCCCGTCGTCCTTGAAGAACGGAGGGCCCCACAGCCCGATGACGCAGTCGCCGACCATCTTGTCGAACACACCGCCGTGCCGATGGAGGATGCGCACCGCTTCTTCCGACCAGTCGTCGACGAACTTGCCGATGCGCTCGGGGCGCTCGAGCACCTGCTCGCAGATGCGGGTGAAGCCGTTGATGTCGGCGAAGAGAATGCCGACCTCTTCGGCGCGCGGCTTGAGGTAGTTGCGCTCGTAGTCGGGGTCGCGCAGCAGGTGGTCGATGGTCTGACCCGAGAAGAACTGCGCGAGGTGAATGCGCTCGCGGTTGTAGTCGATGAGGCGCTGGCTCAACGTCGAGCCGAGCAGGCGCAGCAGGTCCATCGTGTAGGCCGAGAAGCCCTCGCCCCCGCTCCACACCATGATCTTCCCGAGCGCGTGCGACTCGGCGACGCCGCTGATCAACACCGTCTCGACCGCTTTGCGGTTGCCGAGCACCTCTTTCAACCTGGTGTCGTGCGGCATGATCAGGTTCTGACCATGCGAGCGCACCGCGGCGTCGAGCTGCGGGTCGCGGTTGCCATTGCTCGAGAACTCGAGCTGCCCGTACTTGTACGAGCGGTAGTGCAGCGCGCCCGACTCGACGGCGTCGCGGTACAGCAGGAGGAAGCCCGGCACCTTCACCCGCTCGCACAGGGCGCGCACCGCGCCGTCCATGCCGGTCTCGAAGACGCGGTTCGACAACGAGTGGTTGATGCCCACCAGCAGCTGGTGCTTCTCGGCGGCGGTTTGAATCGAGCCCAGCACCGTGTCGAGCTCTTCGGCGACCGTCTCGAGCAGCCGGCAGAGCTTCGCGGCTTCGACGGTGCGGTCTCCAGCGAACAGCAGGCCGATGGCGCCCACCTCGAGCCCAACGAGATCGAGCACCTGGCTGACGAAGGTGTCACCACTGGCGAGCTTGCGGGCGCCCCAACGGGACGCTTCGAGGAACGTGCCGGCGAAGACGCCGCCAAAGTCGCCGAAGTGAAAGGTCGCCTGCGCCAGCTCCTCATCGAGGGTGTTGACCACCGCGCCCTTCGCCCCAACCAGCGGCAACAGCACGGGGAAGAGGCGCTTCAAGGTCTGCTGGAGGCTCTCCCGCTCCTTCAGCGATTCCTCGAGGGAATCGTCGACCGCGCGGTTCACGGCGCGCAGCAGCTTCAGCTCCTCGAACGTCAATTCCGCATCCATGTAGGACAGGAAAGGTAGCAGGAAACATGAGGTCTCCAATGATCCGGCTACAATGGGGACATGCTCCTCGCGACTGCCGCTGCGTTCATCCTGTCCACCTCGGCGGGCACCAAGCCGAACACCTACAACGAGCGCTGGCTCTGCGACCTCTGGGCGGGGGCTCAATGCCACGCCACCAGCTGCCAGAAAGACGGCAAGGCCCGCTGCGAAGCGGTGTCCAAGCAGTGTGAAGCCACCAGCCGCAGCTCGACCGTCGACTCTGCCCGCGCCGAGAAGAAGGCCGCCTGCGCCCGGGCCCTGCTGAAGTCCGACTGCGGGGGCAGCAAGCCGGCGGAGTGCGAAGGCCTCCTCTGACGGACTGGCAAGGGGCGCGCGAGGTGAGTAAGCCGCGGCGCCATGACTCGCCTGTTTGCCGCGCTGATCATCTGCAGTGCTCTCGCCGCCTCGGCTGAAGACGCTGCACCTCCTGCGACCAAGCCCAAGCTCTCGGTGATGCCGTTCGCCGCCCTCACCGGCGACGTGCCGCCACGCGCGGGCAGCAAGGCGGTCGGCATGCTGACCACCGAGTTCAAGAGCGCCGACTCGTTCGCGCTGGTCGAGTCGAAGAAAGACAAGGCCACGACGGGTGCCGAGGAACAGCTCGAGAAGGCGAAGAAAGACGTCGCCGATGCGAAAGACCTGCGCGGCAAGAAGAAGTTCCGTCTCGCCGAGGAGGCGCTGATTCGCGCCACGGGCGCGTACAAGGCGAGCGCGGGGGCGGTGACCGACGTGAGCGAAGTGGTCGACGCGTACGGGCTGCTCGCCGCGGTGCAGTTCAACACCGGCCGCGATGAAGAAGGCGCGAAGTCGCTCAACCAGGCGCTGACCCTCGCCCCCGAGCGTGAGCTGCCGCTGGCGACGACGTCGGCGCTGTTCGGTCGCGTGGTGGCTGATGCGCGCAAGGCGCTCAAGGACGGCGCCAAGGGCACGTTGATGATCGAGTCGTCGCCCTCGAATGCGCCGGTGCTGCTCGATGGGCTGGCGCTCGGCGCGACGCCGCTGTCGGTGAAAGACGTGCCGCCCGGCACCCACTTCTGGCGCGTGAACCTGCCCTCGGGTGAGACGGTGGGCGGCGTGGTCGAGGTGGTGGCCAACAAGCCCGCCTCGGTGAAGGCCGTGTCGGCGAGCAAGGATCCCGAGAGCCGGTTGCTCTCGTCGCTGGCGAGCAACCGCGTCGATTCCGATCTGCTGACGGCCGCGAAGGAACACGCGAAGGCGGCCGAGGCCGATCTCGTGGTGTTCGGTGCGCTGTCGCGCGAGGGCAAGGGTCTGGTGCTCGACTCGTTCCTGTTCTCGTCGTCGAGCGGTGAGATGCGCCGCATGGCGCGCGCGAGCTTCGACACCGAGCTGCTCTCGGCCGGTATGGAGTTCTTCAACCTCGCCGGCGAGCTTGCGAAGAAGGGCGACAAGGTCGGTGAGGCGGTGCGCGTGCCGTCGTCGGTGTCGCTGACGCTGGTGACGGGTGGCCAGTCGAAGGTCGCCGAGGCGAAGTACGGCGTGGTGCCTGGCAAGGAAGTCGGCCTCGACGGCGCCGAGGGCACGCCCACCGGTGAGCCCGCGAAGGACGATGGCCCGCGCAAGCCGCTGGACGGCAAGCGCCGGGGCCCGCTCAAGCGTCAGTAATCATGCTCCGGGGCCGCTTCGCGCCGAGTCCAACGGGGCGGCTTCATCTGGGGAACCTGAAGAGCGCCCTGCTCGGCTGGGCCTGGGCGCGCGCGTCGAAGGGCGAGTTTCTGCTGCGCATCGAAGATCTCGATCGCGGGCGGTGCCGCCCCGAGTTCACCGACTTCATCTTTCGCGACCTCGAGTGGCTGGGCCTGACGTGGGACGGTGAGGTGTGGAAGCAGTCGGAGCGCACGGCGCTCTACGACGCTCACCTCGAGCGGTTGCGGTCGGCGGGACTCGCGTACCCATGCTGGTGCACGCGCGCGGAGGTCGCTCGCGCTGCGTCGGCCCCGCACGTCGGTGAAGAGGGCCCGGTGTATCCCGGGACCTGTCGTGGTCGCGTCGAGGCGCCTGCAGGCCGTACGGCGGCGTGGCGGTTTCGCGTCGCGCCGGGGACGACGAGCGTCGTCGACCTCGTGCACGGTGAGGTGACGCAAGACGTGGAGCACGAGGTCGGCGACTTCGTGATTCGTCGCAACGACGGCGTGGCGAGCTACCAGTTGGCGGTGGTGGTCGATGATGCGCTCAGCGGCGTGAACGCGGTGCTGCGGGGCGATGATCTGCTCGGGTCGACTCCACGGCAGGCGAGGCTGCAAGACGCCCTGGGATTCGCGCACCCTCAGTGGGCGCACGTGCCGTTGTTGATGCAGCCCGATGGCAAGCGGCTCGCCAAGCGAGAGGGCACGTGGACCATCGAGGGCCTGCGCGCGGGTGGCTGGAGCGCGGAGCGGATCATCGGCGTGATGGCGAAGTGGAGCGGGTTCGGTGACGGCAGCGCGATGAGCGTGGGTGAGTTCGCGGCGCAGTTCTCGCTCGAGAAGATGAGCCGCGTGGCGACGGTGGTGGAGCCCCTGTGAAGCGCCGTGACGTGTTCATCGCGGCGCTCGTGCTGGTGCCATTCGCGGTGCTCGTGGTCCTGGGCTCTCCCTCTCCCTGCGAGAGCGGGGAGAGGGTTGGGGTGAGGGGCCCTTTCGAGACGCGGCCCAGCCTGAGCCTGACTCCCGACGCAGCAACCGTGACCCAGCAGCCCCTCACCCCGGCCCTCTCCCCGCCTTCGCAGGGAGAGGGAGGGCATCCGTCCGTGACGGTGGAGTTGATCAGTCGCGTCGAGAGGACGTGCCTGGCTGATCAGAAGCGCGCCCGCGCGGTCGAGGTTCGCTTCACTCCGACCCGCGACGGCGGCTTCGTCGGCGTCGAGGCCCAGACGCAGGACCCGTGGCTCGCCGCATGCGTCACTGACGTCTTCGAAGAGACCCCCTGGCAGCCGAGCCCCTCGGGAACCGAGTCATTCGCGCCCCAGATCTTCAGCTTCGGGCGCCCCACAGAGTGACGTAGATTCAGGTCCCTCGATGCCCGCCATCGTAGAGCTCCTCGGTCCCTCGCACGTCTCCACGTTGAGGACGCTGCTTGCGCGCGACACGACGCACAACATGTACCTGCTGGGCCTGATGGAAGAGTTCGGCGTGGTCGGCTCGAGCTCCGCGCGCGCCCCCTTCAAGTTCTACGGCCGCTTCTACGACAGCGAGCTCACCGCCGCGCTCTTCGTCGGTGGCAAGGGCGGGCTGCTCGTGCCCTCGGCGTCGAGCCCGCTCCACATCGGTGACATCGCCAAAAAGCTCGCTGGCCAGCTCGAGGTGAAGAGCATCATCGGCGACCAGAGCGCGGTCGATTCGCTCATCAAGCACCTCTCGCTCACCCCCACCTTCTCGCGCCTGCAGCGCCTCTTTTCGGTGTCGCCGAACGACCTCGGCCCCTTCACCAACCCGCTCTTGCGCCCGGCGGTCGACATCGACCTGCCGGAGCTCATCCCCATCGCGGCGGCGTGCATGAAGGAGCTGCACCACCGCGACCCGCTCGAAGAAGACAAAGACGGCTTCGAGCGCCGCGTTCGCCAGCGCGTGCACGCCCACCGCACCTACGTGCTCGATGAGAAGGGCAAGCTGGTCTTCAAGCTCGACGTCGGCTCGCGCAGCCAGTTCGGCGCTGAGCTCGAAGGGCTCTACACCGTGCCCGAGCACCGCAACAAAGGGCACGCCACGCTGTGCCTCGGGCAGATCTCCCGCTTCCTCATGTCGTCGCTCCCGCGGCTCACGGTGCGCATCGACGACGACCTGCCGCGCTTCGCCGCCATCGCGAAGAAGGTGGGCTACCTGCAGGGCCGCACCCAGAAGTTCGTGTGGATGTAGCCGTCAGTGCACGGCCGCGCGAAGCGGCAAGGTCTCGACCAGCTTCGCCTCGGCGTCGAGGAACAACGAGAGCCGCGCTTCGACCTCAGCAGCGTCACCCACCGCGCAGGCCAGCCGCAGAAACAGCCGCTGGTGCCCGTCTTCGCTCTTCGCGAGCTCACCGTAGAAGCGCTTGAGCGGCTCGTCTTTGAGCCCGCTGGCCAGCAACGCCAGCCGCTCGTGGCTGCGCGCCTCGATGATGCCCGCGACCAGGAAACGATCGAGCCGCCGCTGCACCGAGGGGTTTCGCATGAGCTTGAGGAGGCCCTGCGCGTAGGGGTCTCCAAAGTCCTTCCCCAGCACGAGCCCCCGCTTGTCCATGATCTGCAGCACCTTCGCGAGGTGCGCCGACTCTTCGCGCGCGAGCCGGGCCATCTGCGCTGGCAGCCCGGGCACGTCGGGGTACGCCTGCAACAGCGACAGCGCGTTGGCCGCCGCCTTCTTCTCGCAGTGCGCGTGATCGATGAGCACCTCGTCGAAGTGCGCGAGCGCGTGCGGCAGCCACGTCGAGCCCGTGGCCGTCCGCAGGGCGATGTCACCGACCGCCATCGACGTCACTTCGGCGCAGCGACCTTCTTGAAGTCGCCCACCTTGATGACGCTGAACTTCTTCGCGTCGACGTACTTCTTGAGCGTGGCGTTCACGTCGCTGACGGAGAGGGAGTTGAGCTTGTCTTCGAGCTTCTGGTCGAACTCCATCGTGCGGCCGAGTTCGAGCTGCTGCATCAAGTCTTGCGCGAGGGCGGCGTCTTCCGAGCGGCCCGACTCGAGCTGCTTGAGGAGCCCTTCGCGCGCCAGCTTCAGCTCCGCGTCGGTGAAGCCCTTGTCGACCGCGAGCGCGACCTCTTCCGAGAAGCCCTTCTCGACCTTCTCGACGTTCTGCGGCGCGTAGATGGCGTACCCGAGCACCGCCGCGAAGTCGTCGTGCGTCCCCGCGCGCAGGAACGTGCCGGCGCCGTACGAGAGGCCTTCCTTCTCGCGCAGGCGCTGCGGCACGCGGCCATTGAGGAAGCCGCCGCCGAGCATGAAGTCGGCGATCATCATCGCGGCGAAGTCGGGGTCGCTCTCCTTCAGAGCGAAGCTGGTGCCGGTGCCGTAGAAGGCCATCTTCTTGTCGGGCGTCTCGATGGTGGCGTTCTTCTGCTCCACCGCCTGGAACGGCACGGGAATGCGCGTGTACGTCTCGGCGGCCTTCCACGTGCCGAACAACGTCTCGAGCTGCGCCTGCACTTCCTTCGCGTCGAAGTCACCGACCACCGCGGCGAAGCCCGTCTGCGCGCCGTAGAACTTCGCCTGGTACGCCTTCACGTCGTCGAGCTTGAGCGCCTTCGTGTCGGCTTCCAGCTCGGGGATGGACGAGACGTACAGCGGGTGGCCCTTCGTCTGGAACGGCGAGAGCACGCGCTGCAGGCCGGTGAAGCCGATGGCCTGGGGGTCGTCTTTCTGCTGCTCGTAGCCCGCGAGCACCTCGCGGCGGAGCTGCTCGAACTCGGTCGCGTCCATCGCCGGGGTCTTGAGGCACTCGGCGATGAGGTCGAGCGTCTCTTTGAGCTGCGGGCGGCGCACCTCGATGGTGGCGGTGAGCGTCTGCGGGCCGGGCATGAAGCGCACGCTGGCCTTGAGCGAGTCGAGCTTGTCTTTGATCTGCTGGCGCGTCTTCGTCTTCGTGCCACGCAGGAGCATGCGCGCCGCGAAGTCACCGGCAGCGCGCTGGTTGTTGAGCGCCTTCTCGCTGCCGAGCTTGAGCTGCAGGGTGACCTGCACGGTCTCACCGCGGGTCTTCTTCGAGAGCATCGCGAGCTTCATGCCGCCGCTGAGCGCCGTGCGCGTGGTGCGGGCGTCGATGTTCTTCGGGCTGGCGTCGAAGGCCTCACCCTGCGCGACCTCGGCGCGGCCGGTGTAGTCCTTGAGCACGGGACCGAGGTCGGCCACGGCGGGGATCTCGGCGCGCTCGGGGGCCTCGGTGGGCGCGTACTCACCCAGCGTGCGGTTGCTCGCTTTGAAGTACTTCGCGGCGACGCGGCTGATGTCTTCGGGCGTCACCTTCTCGATGCGATCGCGCGAGAGGAAGAGGAGGCGCCAGTCACCGGCCGAGGCGAACTCCGAGAGGTACACGCCGACGCGATCGGACGAGTTGAGCAGCAGCTCGACCTGCTTGAGCATCGCGCCCTTCGCGCGGTCGACGTCTTCGTTCGTGAACGGCTTCTTCGCGATGCCTTCCATCGCGCTGATGAGCGCGTCGCGCGCGGGGCCGACGGGGTCCTTCGCGTTGAGCTGCGCGTTGCAGATGAAGTAGCCGGGTTCCTTCAGGGTGTAGCTGGTGCAGCCGATCTTCGCGGCCTTCCTGGGGGTGACGAGATCCTTGTACAGGCGGCCCGCGGGCGACTCGCCGAGCAGGTAATCGAGCATGTCGACGGCGGCCGCGTCGGGGTCAGACGCCGCGGGGATGTGGTAGCCGATCATCAACATCGGGGTGCCGCCGACGCGGCGCACGGTGACGCTCACCTCGCCGTCGTGCACGGGCTCGTCGGTGTAGGTCGCGAGCGGCACTGCGCGCTTCGGCTTCGGAATCTTCCCGAAGTTGTCGGCGATGAGCTTGAAGGTCTTCGCCTCATCGAACTTGCCGGCGATCACCAGCATCGCGTTGTCGGGCTGGTAATACGTCTCGTAGAAGGCGAGCAGCTTCTCGTTGGGCACGCGCTCGATGTCGCTCTTCGCGCCGATGGTGGTGTTGCCGTAGTTGTGCCACTGGAAGGCGGCCGAGAGCACTCGTTCTTCGAGCACGCTGCCGGGGTCGTTCTCGCCCATCTCGAACTCGTTGCGCACCACGGTCATCTCGGTCTGCAGCTGCTCGCGCGAGATGATGGCGTTGCGCAGCCGTTCGGCTTCCAGCTCGATGGCCGTCTTCAGCTTCTCGTCACTCGCGGGGAACGACTCGTAATAGTTGGTGCGGTCGAACCACGTGGTGCCGTTGGCGTCGCCGCCGAGCTTGGTGAGTTCCTGCTTCACGTCGGCGAACTTCTTCGTCTTCTTGAAGAGCATGTGCTCGAACAAGTGCGCCATACCCTTCTCGCCGTAGTTCTCGTGGCGGCTGCCGACGAAGACCGTGAGGTTGACGGTGACGACGGGCTTGCTCGGGTCGGGCACGAAGAGGACCTTGAGGCCGTTCGGCAGCGAGTATTCCGAGATGCCTTCGACGGTGGGGCCGGCCACGAAGGGCTTGGGCGGCGCACCGGCGAGGGTCAGAACGACGAGGGCGGTCAACATGGTGGGGTTCGCTCCTTCAGTGATTGCGGCCTTCGTGGAAGACCACCCGCGGGGCGCGAAATCAACGACAGAAGCGGGCTGATTCCGTCGCAGCCGATTTCCGCTATGGCGGCTCCATGCGCATTCTGCCCCTCTTCGTGGTGGTGCTCGCGGCGTCGAGTTGTCCTCCGGCGCCGGTGACCTGCACGCCCCGCACGTGCCTCGAGCAGGGCTGGCAATGCGGGGTGGGCGACGATGGCTGTGGCGCGCTGGTGGACTGCGGGGGGTGCCTGGGGGGCGCGGTGTGCTCGCTGCGCACGTGCGTGCCGAGCGGCTGCATCGCCGAGACCGACGCCCAGCTCTGCGGGTCGACCTGCGGCGCACAGACGAAGGTCGACCGCTGTGGAACCGCGCGAGCGGTCCAGTGCGGGTGCGCCAGCGGCGAGGTCTGCTCGAGCGCCGGGGCGTGCTGTTCACCTGAGTCCGACCAGACGCTCTGCGCGATGCAGGGCCGCACCTGCGGTACGGCGTCGGCCACCGATGCCTGCGGGGCAACGCGCACCGTGGAGTGTGGAACGTGCGTCGCGCCTCAGACCTGCGGCTCGAACGGCACGTGCGCGTGCGTGCCGGAGACGGCGGCGCAGCTCTGCGCACGCGCGCAGGCAGCGTGTGGCTCGCTCTCGTTGATCGACACCTGCGGAACGCCTCGCACGGTGCAGTGCGGGACCTGCCCCAGCCCTTCGACCTGCGGAGCGACGAATGTCTGCGGTCCCGGCTGCACCCCGGAGACGAACCCTCAGCTCTGTCAGCGCTACGGGGTGGAATGCGGCCCGTTCTTCGCCACGAACCGCTGCGGCTCGTTGGTCACCGTCAGCTGTGGCGGCTGCGCTGCCGGGGCTGAGTGCTCCCAGGGTGGCTTGTGTGTGGCGATCGACGCAGGGGCGCCAGACTCGGGCATTCGCGATGCGGGGACGCCAGATGCTGGCACTCGCGACGGGGGAACTCCCGATGCGGGCATGCCAGACGCCGGTCGTGACGCTGGCATGCCTCCGAGCTGTGCCGTCGACTGCGCGACGCGGAGAACCGGCCAGCTGATCGCCGCGTGCCAGTCGCTGGACGACATCACCAACATCAACGGAAGGCTCGACTGCCTCGAGGGCGCGGGGTTGAGCCCGGCCCCGGCGGCGCTGGTCAATGCGTGTCGCACCACGCTCAGCGGCACCAACATCAACGGGCTGCTCGATTGCGTTCGCAGAGGGGCCCCCTCCTCCGTGCCGGCGGCCCTCGTCTCGGCGTGCGAGAGCATCGGCGCGATGACCAACATCAACGGCAAGCTCGACTGCATCGACGGCGGAGCGCGCTCGACCAACCCGACGGCGCTGGTGACGGCGTGCTTCCAGGTGCTCACCGGCAGCAACATCAACGGGCAGTTGGACTGCATCGAGGGTGGCGGCCCCTCGCCCCTGCCCACGCAGTTGGTGACGGCCTGCGAGGGCCTCAACGCCCTCACGAACATCAACGGCAAGCTCGACTGCATCGTTGGCGCGGGCGTCAGCCCGGCCCCGGCCGCGCTGGTGAACGCGTGCGTCAACACGCTCAGCGGCACCAACATCAACGGCAACCTCGACTGCATTCGCCGCGGCCGCTTCTCGCCGGTTCCCGCGTCGCTGGTCGCTGCCTGCGAGGGCATCGGCCCGATGACCAACATCAACGGCAAGCTCGATTGCATCGATGGGGGCTCGCGCTCACCCGACCCGAGCGCGTTGGTGACCTCGTGCTTCACCACCCTCACCGGCACGAACATCAACGGGCAGCTCGACTGCATCGAAGGCGGCGGGCCGTCGCCCTTCCCTGCGCAGCTCGTCACCGCGTGCGAGGGCCTGAACGCCCTCACCACCATCAACGGCAAGCTCGACTGCATCGCGGGTGCAGGCGTCAGCCCGGCCCCGGCGGCGTTGGTCAACGCGTGCTTCAACACGCTCAGCGGTACCAACATCAACGGCAACCTCGACTGCATTCGTCGCGGCCGCTTCTCCCCCGTGCCCGCGGCGCTGATCGCGGCGTGCGAGGGCATCGGCGCGCTGACGAACATCAATGGGAAGCTCGACTGCATCGACGGTGGCTCGCGCTCGCCCGACCCGACGGCGCTGATCAACGCGTGCTTTCAGATCCTCACCGGCACGAACATCAACGGGCAGCTCGACTGCGTGGAAGGCGCCGGGCCCTCGGCTCAGCCGACGCAGCTGGTGACCGCCTGCGAGAGCCTCGGAGACATCACCAACATCAACGGCAAGCTGGCCTGCATCGCAGGGGGCGCCCGGTCGCCCGCACCCGCGGAGCTGGTGAGCTCGTGCCGCAACGTGCTCACCGGCACGAACATCAACGGCATTCTGTCGTGCGTGGCGAGCGCCGCGCCCTCACCCGTTCCCCGCGCGCTGGTGTCGGCCTGCGAGCGGATGCCCGGCGTCAACATCAACGGCAAGCTCGATTGCATTCTCAATGGAGCACGCAACGATGACGCCGAGTGCCTCGTCGGCTGCTGCACCACGCAGCTGACAGGCACGAACGTGAACGGGCACTTGATGTGCATCGGGGCTGTCTCGCCCTGAGGCGGCCGTGTCGCGTGAAGTTGTCGCACTGCGCTGCACGCTGCGAGAAGCTTCGCCCTCATGATCGTCTTCCGCAGCCGCAGGGTCGTGACGCCCGAAGGAGTTCGCCCCGCAACCGTTCACGTCGACGGAGAGAAGATCGTCTCGGTCGGCGACTACGACGCCTGGCCCGCCACGGCCGAGCGCCACGACGTGGGTGAGCTGGTGCTGATGCCTGCGGTCGTCGACACGCACGTGCACGTCAACGAGCCGGGTCGCACCGAGTGGGAAGGCTTCCGCACAGCGACCCGGGCCGCCGCGGCCGGTGGCGTCAGCGCGCTGGTCGACATGCCGCTCAACTCGATTCCGCCGACGACCACGCTCGCAGCGCTGCGTACCAAGAAGCAGGAAGCGCTCGGCCAGTGCCTCATCGACGTGGGCTTCTGGGGCGGCATCGTGCCCGGCAACGTGAACGAGCTCGCCGGCATGGCCGAAGAGGGCGCGCGCGGCTTCAAGTGCTTCATGTGTTTCTCGGGCGTCGACGAGTTCCCCGGAGTCACCGAAGAGCACATGCGCCCCGCGATGATCGAGCTGGCGCGAATCAAGCGGCCGCTGCTGGTGCACGCCGAGGTCGAAGCGCCCATCGACGCGGCCACCGCCGAGCTGACGAAGCGCAACGCCGACCCGCGCGCGTACCTCACGTACCTCGCGTCGCGCCCGCAGGAAGCCGAAGGTCAGGCCATTCGCATCGCGAGCGGGCTGTGTCGTGAGACGCGCGCCCGCACGCACATCGTTCACCACTCGGCCGGCAGCGCGCTGCAGTTGATTCGCACCGCGCGCGCCGAGGGGCTCCCCTTCTCTGCCGAGACCTGCCCGCACTACCTGCACTTCGCGGCCGAAGACATTCGCGACGGGGCGACGGCGTACAAGTGCGCGCCTCCGATTCGTGAGCGCAACAACCGCGAGCAGCTGTGGGAAGCGCTCAGCGAAGGCGTGCTCGAGCTCGTCGCGTCAGACCATTCACCCTGCACCCCCGCGCTCAAGAAGCAGGAGGTCGGCGACTTCATGGCGGCGTGGGGCGGCATCAGCGGCCTGCAGCTCGGCCTGCCCGTCACCTGGAGCGGCGCGAAGAAGCGCGGCCATGGCCTGTCTCAGCTGGTCAAGTGGATGTGCGAGGCGACGGCGCGATTGGCGGGACTCGATGCGCGCAAGGGCAAGCTGGCGGCGGGCTTCGATGCCGACCTCGTGGTGTTCGACCCTGAAGCGAAGTTCACCGTCGATGTGAAGCGCATCGAGCACAAGCACAAGGTCACGCCGTACGCCGATGGCGAGCTGTTCGGCGTCGTGAAGTCGACCTGGGTGCGTGGAACGCGGGTGTTCCACGAAGGCGAGCACGCAGCGGACTTGAAGGGTCAGCTTCTGTGAGTGCGGGGCTCGCGAAGTTGAACGCGCTGTCGGCTGAGCAGGCGACGACTGAGTTTCTCAAGGCGTGCGGCAGCAAGCGCTGGGTCGCGGCGATGGTCGCGCAGCGGCCGTTTTCGTCGAACGAGGTGTTGCTGGCGGCGGCGAACCGCGAATGGAACCAGCTCGGCACGGAAGATTTCCTCGAGGCCTTCGCGGCGCACCCGCGCATCGGTGAGAAGAAGGCGCCGCCGAAGAACGACGTGGTGGGAGAGCACTTCAGCAAGTGGTCGTCGCAGGAACAGGCGGGCGCGGCGGCGGCGGCGCAGACCACGCTCGAGAAGTTGAAGGCGCAGAACGACGCATACTTCGAGAAGCACGGCTTCATCTTCATCGTGTGCGCGACGGGCAAGTCGGCCGACGAGATGCTCGGGCTGCTCGAGGCGCGCCTGCCGAACGCGCGCGCGATGGAGATTCAGAACGCGGCGGCAGAGCAGGCGAAGATCACCGTCATTCGGTTGAACAAGTGGCTCGCGGAGAACTCGTAAATGATCACCACGCACATCCTCGACACCACGCTGGGCAAGCCGGCGCGCGGCGTTCCCATCTCGCTCGAGCGGCAGATCGGCGGCGAGTGGAAGCCTGTCGGCGCCGGGCAAACTGACGAGGACGGGCGCTTGAAGACGCTGATGCCTCCGGGTCCGGTGGAGCCGGGTGTGTGGCGCATTCGCTTCGACACGAAGCACTACTTCGCGTCGACGGGCACGAAGGGCTTCTACCCGTACGTGGAAGTCGTCTTCGAGATCGTCGACGGCGCGGCGCACTACCACGTGCCGTTGCTCATCAACCCGTGGGGCTACTCGACCTACCGAGGCAGCTGATTCAGACGCCGGTGATCAGGGCATCGAGCCCGCCGCGTCGTCCCTGCGTTGGTTCCGAAACACCTCAACTGGTTCACTACCACTCACGGTCCTCTGCGTTGAAGATGCCGTATTTGTCGATGGCTCGATTGGCTGCCTCGAAGGCCGCACGGTTGTCCTGAACCCACCGGCGACCTCTCTCTGCCTTGACCGCCTCATACAGGGCCGCGTCGAGCACACGTGAGAGGTTGAGACCCAGTGCCTGCGCCTCGGTCACCAGGTCGGCATTCAACGAGAGATTGGTCGCCTTTCGCGGGCGTGACTTGCGCAACCTGGGGGGCGCGTTCATGCGCATGATTTGTGCGCACGAAGCCTGCGGCCGTCAAACCTTCGACGGTGTCGACGATGGAACTCGCCGCCGGGGCGCCTGACGGGATGGAGCGGAGTGGACGGGCGAAGACCTGACGGCGTGTTGAGGGCTCGTCAGCGGGAGTGCCGACGCTGGGACGACAGCGTTCCGCAGTCCGCTCCGAGGCGCGCCCTACCGCGGCAGCCGACACAGCGGGCAGCCGGCGTCGCCCGGCGGGTGCTGGATGCGACCTCGGTGCAGATCGAGCACTGCGCGAGAGACCTCGGCGAGCTGACGGCGCACCTCGCGACGCGCGCCCTTCACCCGCGCCACCTTCATCGAGTCGTACGCCGTCGTCTGGTGCCGCATCCACGCGATGACGGCCGACTCGGCGCGCCGTTCGATGGGAATGCGCTCCGTGCGCGCGACGGTGCCACTGCCCACGGGGGTCGCGTGCGCCGTCACCAACCCGGCGACCCGTGCCTGGAGTTCGGCGAACTGCGGCGTGAAGCGCAGAAACGCGCTGACCGCGCCTTCGAAGTCTTCGACGTACGCCGCCTGCTCGGCTTCCCGGCGCTTCACGCTCGCGGCCTGCTTCTTCGCGTACGCCGGCGTCGCGCGCTCGGCGAGCACCTGCTGACGCGCGGCCTCGATGTTCTCGCGCGGCGCCCACACGCCCTTCGAGAACGTCTTGCGACCGACCTTCTCGACCACCGTCCAGCTCGCGCCTGCGGCCTTCACGCGCCGCGTGAGGCCGGCGTCACCGGGCGGCAGGCAGCCCCACCCTTCGGGGATGGTGAGGACGCGGCCATCGGGCGCGCGCACCTGACGGGCGTCTTTGGTCGGGGAACACGTGAGCGTCTCGGTCATCGCGCGCGGGTCGTAGCCGAAACTGCGCGCCCGGGAAGTCCGGCAATGATGGAGATCTCACCGCATTCTTGAGACACACGCCCCGTGCGCTTCCCCGGCCGTCGAAAACACAAGCACTACTTCCCCGTTCACGCCGCCGACCCGCTGGTGCAGCGCGCCACGCCGGAAGACCGCAACAAGTTCAAGACGCACGTGGTCGGGGTCGATCAGACGCTCGTCGACATCGACGCCCGCGTGCCCGACGAGCTCATCACCCGCTACGCGCTGCCGAAGGGCGGCTCGACCGTCATCCCCGACGAGCAGGCCAGCACGCTCTACGACGAGCTGCTGACCGGCAAGCTGATCAACTCCGAGTTCGCCGGCGGCACCATCGGCAACACGCTGCACAACTACTCGCTGCTCGCCGACGACGCGTCGATCCTCCTCGGCGTGATGAGCGAAGAGATTCGGCTCGGCACCAGCGGCTACCGCTACCTGTCGAACACTTCGAGCCGGGTGAACCTCGACCACCTCCAGCCCGTCGCCGGCCCCATCGGCCGCTGCTTCGCGCTCGTCACCCCCGACGGTGAGCGCACCTTCGCCATCAGCGCCGGCCAGATGAATGGTCTCAAGCCCGAGAGCATTCCCACCTCGGTGTTCGACGACGCCGCGTGCCTCGTCATCTCGGCGTACCTGCTGCGCTGCAAGCCGACCGACCCGATGCCCGCCGCCACGACACGCGCCATCGAGCTCGCCCGCGCGCGCAAGGTGCCGGTAGTGCTCACGCTGGGCACCCGCTTCGTCATCGGCGAGCGCCCCGACTTCTGGCGCAGCTTCATCGCCGAGCACGTCGACATCCTCGCGATGAACGAAGAGGAAGGCGAAGCGCTCACCGGTTTCTCCGACCCGCTGCTGGCGTGTGATCGCGCGCTCGAGTGGTGCGACCTCGTGCTCTGCACCGCCGGCCCCACCGGCCTCTACCTCGCGGCGTACACCGACGATGAGGTCAAGCGCGAGACGCGGTACCCGCTGCTGCCGGGCGCCATCCCCGAGTTCAACCGGTACGAGTTCAGCCGGCCCATTCCCAAAGCGGCGTGCGTGAAGCCGGTGAAGGTCTTCGCGCACATCGCGCCCTTTCACGGTGGCCCCGAGCGCATCACCAGCACCAACGGCGCAGGCGATGGTGCGCTCTCGGCGCTGCTGCACGACATGTCGGCCAACCGGTACCACCGCGCGCGCGTGCCGAACTCCTCGAAGCACGCCCGCCCGTTCCTCACCTACTCGTCGATGAGCCAGATCTGCCGCTACGCCAACCGCGTCAGCTACGAGGTGCTGGTGCAGGACTCACCGCGGCTCACCCGCGGGCTGCCCGAGCGAGAAGAAGGCCTCGACGACGAGAAGTACTGGGCGCAGTAGTCACGGCGCCAGCGCCACCGGGGGCCGCGCGATGCCGGCGCCCGGGCTCAGCTTGTGTCGCACCAGCCACCCCACGATGAGCAGGTTGAGCACCAACGCCGCGATGCGCAGCGCGCTCACGTGCTGCACGAGCGCGGCAATCTCGAACGGCATGAAGGCCAACGAGGCGACGATGACCAGCCAGCGGCCCCACCACCAGCCGCGCCACAGCGCGAAGCCCTCGAAGAAGAGAAGCGTGGCGTCGAGCAGAAACGCGGCGCCGATCCACACCAGATTCTCCGACTCGAGCGCGCTCGAGAGCAGCTCCGACAGCTCGAGCCACACGCCTGCCAGCGAGTGCAGACTGAGCTGGTGGGCCCACTCGCGAGCCCCGCTGTCGAGCCAGCTGAGCGCGATGATGAAACAGCCCGTGCCCGCCAGCACCGAGAGCGCCGCACGAGAGAACTTGTACGCGATGAACCACTTCAAGGGGTTCATCGCGCCTCAGTGAGGAATCGGCTCCTGGTAGCCCGGCAGTTCCGGGTGCGACCACAGGGCCCACGCGGCGCCGGCCAGCGCGACCGCGGTGCCCATCAACACGATTCCCACCAGCCACGCGATGAGGGAGTCGGTCGCGCGGTGCCAGGCCGCGAGCGCGACGACGCCCACCGCGAACGAGGTCACGGCGGCGATGCCCCTCGGTGAGCGGCGCCACCGGTCGGTCGATCGCGAGATCGAGCCCGCGCGCCAGGGCCGTGGCGAGACAGAAGATGCCGAACAACATCGTCACCGTGCCCGCCGAGCGAGATTGCGGCACGACCGCCCAATAGAAGAAGAGCAGACCCACCATCCCCAGCCCCAACGCCCCCGAGAAGAGGGGCGCAATGCCTGCGCCTCCGCGGCGATAGAGCCCGATGCCCGAAGCGAGCTCGAGCGCAGCTGCACCCGCGAAGGCGAACCCGGCCAGAGACGGCGGAGGGGCACTCGTTCTGAGCGCACCTCCGATCAGACTCGTTCCCATGAGCGCGAGCAGCCCTGCCCCCCACATCCAGGGCATCACACCCATCGATTTGAACGACTGCGCTTCCGTCTCGGTCGCCATGGTCGCCTCCGCGCGGTGCAGCGCAGAGACGAGCATCAGGCGTGCCGCGTCGACCCACGAGCGCTCAGCCCGGTGACTGGGGCGGTTCGAGCCAGAGTGAGTGACCGGCCCGCATCAGTCCGACGAGGTCAACGAATGGCGAGGTTGATGGCGTAGTCGCCCTTGGCGCCCGTCGGCGGGTCCCAGCCCTTGTTCTGGAGGCCGTTGTCGTTGAGCACCCGCTGCACTTCGGCGCCGCGTGCGGTCGAGAGGTCCTTCTGCGCCTGCTTCACCATCGCCCACACCTCGTTGGCGACGTTCAGTTCATCGACGACGGGCACGTGGTCGGCGTAGTTCTTCCCTGCGTTCGCCGCGGCAAACGGGGTGAACTCGAGCGTCTGGAGCAGGTTGGGCGAGAGGGGAAGGTCGCTCTTCGTCTCTGCGGCGAACTGCGCCACCTCGGTGAGGAAGGCGTTGAGCTCGGCGTCACCCAGCGCGCCCTGCTTGCGCATGTAGTCCTGCACCTTCGCGCGATCGGTGAGCGTCGGGTCTTTCTTCTGGGCGAACGCGGTCAGCACGGTGATGGCCTTTTCCTGCGCCTGCAGCGGGGCCAGCGTCGCGGCGAGATCGATGGGCGAGTTCTTGCTCTTCGCAAACGCCACGAGGTCGGCCACGAAGGCGTCGCGCTGCAGCGGGCGCTGACCCATCTGCTCGGCGAACCACTTCTCGAAGGTCGCCGGGTCATCGGCCTTCACGCCGGCGACGTTGGTGGAGAGCGCAAAGTCCATCAGCACGCCGGCGGCGGCGGCGTTGACGGCGTACTGGGCCTTCTTGATCGACTTCGTGTAGCCCTCCTCGCACTCGAGCTCGATCTGGATGTCGTTGCTGATCATCGCGCCAGTCATCTTGCCGGCGTCGAGCGGCCTGCGGCTCACGCGATCCTGGAACGAGAGGCCCTGGCCGGTCTTCGCGTCGTAGAACTCGGTGTAGTCCATCGAGCCGATGATGAAGTTCCACCCCTGCGCGTTGATGCCCAGCTGCGTCTGTCGGTAGTCGTTGAACCACACGCCCTGCGCCCAGCCGGCGGCGCCTTCGACCATGCGGTGGAGCACCTCGGCGTGCGCGGTGACGAGGTTCTTGCGCAGGTCGGCCGCGACGACGTTCTTGTCAGCGCCGTTCTGCAGCGCCGGCGAGTTCTTCGCGGCGAGGAAGGCGCCCAGTTCCTTCAAGAAGGCGTCCTTGTTGGGGCCTGCGAGCTGCGCGTCGAACTCGGCGAGGAAACCGTCGACGGTCTGCTTCTTCGCGAGCTCGGGCTTGCCGGCGATGACCGAGGTGAACGACGCCTCGTTCATCTCTCGAATCTGGTTCAAGCCCACGCCCATCGACTGCAACAGGTCGGTCTTCGGCCGGCCGTCGGCCATGTCGGTGACGGTCTTCGCGTACGCGAGGTAGCTCGCCGGGTTGCCCTTGGTGGCGCCGTTCTGCTCGGCCTTCGCCATGAAGCGCGAAACGGCCGCGCGGGTGCGGAGGAATTCCATCACGTCGGTGGCGCTGCCCGCGTCCCGTACCGAGCGCGCGTCGTTGCCGCCGATCTTCCGCTGCGTCGAATCGACGTTCTCGGCGAACGCGTCCCACGTCGACCGAATGGCGTCGACCACCGCGCGCTGCTGCTTCGCGTCGGCCTTGCTGGAGATGGCCTGCCCCGGCCAGAGGCGATCGACGAGCGCCTTGTCGACCACCACGCTCGGGTCGATGGCCTTCATCTTCTCGGCGGCGGCGGCGACGATGGCCGAGCGATCGAGCAGCGCGTTGGCCTGCGCCAGCAGCTCGGTCTTCGAGGGCTGCCCGTTGCCCGCGGCCCAGTCGGGGGCGGCTTCGATGAGGGTCTTGAGTTCCTGCAGCTTCGGCTCGCCCGCCTTCTGGAAGCCATCGAGCACCGCGCCGCGCGGCGTCTCGTTCAAGTGGAAGCGGCCGCGGATCTGGCGGGCGACGGCGCCGGGCTCGAGCGCGAGCACGTTGGTCTCACCGCCGACGTTGTCGGTGATGCCCTTCTGCACGGCGACCCGGTACATCGACGACGCGGCGGGCGCGACGCTGGTCGCAGCGTACGAACCCCACGCTTCGCCGAGCGTGCCGGTCTGCGCGGAGGTGGTGAGCGAATCGAAGATGGCCTGGTTGGCGCTGTCGGTGCGGCTGTCGATCTTCGCCGCGTGCTTGACGCCGTCGACGATGGCGGTGCCCTGCTTCATGCCGATGAGCACGCGGGTGCCGTCGAAGGGGTCCCGGTCGCTGCCGTAGCGAATACGGGTGCGGTACATCAGCTCGGCCTTCTGGAGGTCTTTGTTCAGCTCACCCGTGCGCGGATCCTTCTTCGCCATGAAGGTGTCGAAGAAGAAGTCGCGGCCGATGGCGACGCGCGGCTTGCCGTTGTTGGGGTTCACCTCGGAGCTGCGGCTGTCGAGGCTGAAGCTGACGTAGGGGTTCGCGCGGCGCAGCGCGTGGCTGTCAGAGTCCCACGCCATCTCGTCGAGCGGCGTGCTGCCCAGCGTGAGGCCCGCCGCGGCCCTCGGGCGCTGCAAGTCGTTGAGCGCGTCGGTGGCGAGCTTCACCGTCTCCTTCGTCGAGAGGCCGGTGATGACTCGCGTGTCTTCGACCTCTTCGCCATCGCGGCCGTACGCCACGGGCGCGCCCCGCAGCGCCTCGGCGCTCATGTGCGGAATCGCCTCGAGGTCGACGCCGTCGGCGCTCTTCCACAGCTGGGCCGTGACGCCATCGATGGCCTGCGGTCCACCGGCCGCCTTGAGCGCGATGCCGTAGTTCTTCTCGGTGCCGTCGCCGACGCCGAGCGCCGTCGAGAGCTTGCTGCCCTTCGTCAAGTCGAACACGTCGCCCGTGGTGGTGACCGCGTCGCTTTTCGCCACGTCGTCGAGCGCCTCGGTGAGCTCGGTCATGTAGTCGCCGAGCGCCTGCGTCGAGAGCTCCTTCACCGCGTCGAGCAGCGTCTGCGCGTTGGTGACCGTCTTGGCCGTGGCGCCTTCGCCCAGCTTCAGCGACACGCCCTTCTTCTCGAGCTCTTTGCCCACCGCCTCGAGCCACGCGGTCTTGTCGGTGGTGCGCGGGTTGATCAGATCACTTCGGAACTGCACACCACGCTTCACGTTGATGGTCGACATGGAGGCTCCACAGGGAAGGTGAGCGGCTTTCAGTACGAACGGAGCGCCCACGCAAGGTCTCGCGTGAGAGCGAAACAGGGAAGCTCCACCTCGCCGCGCAGATCGCCGAATTGGCGCAGACGCCCGCGAAGGCCGCGCGCGCCGCGGTCACCGTGCTCGTCACCCCGAAGTGGACGCCCGACGCCCTGCCCGCGGTCGACCCCTCGCAGCTCTCGTCATCGGCGAAGCGGTCGTTCGACGCGAAGGCGCGCGCGGCGGAGCGCAACGATCTCCTGACCCCGCCCATCGCGCGCAAGCTCTCGGCCGGCGGCGAGTCGTTCACCGTCATCGGCCAGTTCACGCACGACTCGTTCAACGTCGAGCTCTACAACTCGAACGGCCGCAAGGTCGGCAGCGGTTCAGGCTGGAACACGCCGACCGACCCCATCGACTGGAAGTGAGCACCACTCGCCGCAGACGCCGCGGCGAGCGGTGAGGCCCTCCGTCAGGGGCTCGAAATCGTGTGCCGGAGCCTTCGCCGGGGAGGTCGGTCAACCAAGGGTGGAGCTCAGTGGCTGAGCACCACGCTCGTCACCTCAGGCGGCGTGCGCACCCAGACGAGGGGGCCGACCTGCACCCACGCCGCGCCCGTGGCGGAGTTGAACGCGGCGAGGTCTGCGACCTGCGTCGCACCCGAGACGCTGCTCACGGCGCGGCCCTCGACCCAGATGCGCGCGACGAGGCCCTTCGGGTTGCGGCTCAACGTCAGCGTGGTGCTGCTGGCGGTGCGTGACGCGGTGAGCGTGGTCTTCTGCCCGTCTTCGTCGTGCACGATGAAGCTCTTCGCCGTCGTCGCCGGCCACGCGAGCACCGTGAGCTTGCCCGCAGACGAGGTGCTGCCGAGCCCCGTCGAGTCGTCTCCCACGTTGAGCGGAATGACCGAGCCTTCCTTCACGAAGAGGGGAATGCGCGCGCGGTCGCTCGAATCGTACGCCGCGAGCATCGTGCCGCCCTCGTGCACCGCGTTGGTCCACCAGTCGATCCACCGCGTGCCGGCAGGCAACGAGACGTCGCGAATGCCCGTGTCGTCGAGAATCGGAGCGACCAGGAACGTGTCACCGAGCACGTAGCGGTAGTCGTTGTCCCAGTCGGCGAGCTCACCGACGGGCTGAATGGGCACCGGCCCACCGGCGTAGGCCTCTTCGGCGTCAGAGAAGAAGAAGGGCACCAGCTGCGAGTGCAGCTTCGCCCAGTAGCGGTACGTCGCGACGGTCTCGTCGACGCGCTCGTTCACCGTCCACGGCGTCAGGTTGCCGCGACCGTGCAACTGCATGAACGGCGTCATCGCGCCCACCGCGACCCACCGCACGAAGTTCACCTGCGAGAAGGGCACCTGAAGGCTCATGTTCACGTCGTCGAAGTCGAGGTAGCCGCCGACGTCGCTGCCGATCATCACGTAGCCCGCGCGCGCGCTGCGGAAGAGGTGATCGAGCGCGTCTTTGAGGCCGACCCAGTCGCGCCGGTTGTCACCCACCCAGCCGACGGGCGTGTGTTCGGGCCGCGCGAAGAAGCGGCCCTCGAAGACGTACGACTTGTCGTAGGGGCGCACCATGGTGACGAATTCCTCGCGGCCGCGGCGCTTCAAGCCGTGCACGAGGAAGTCGCGGTAGTACGCCTCGGAATATTCCTGCAACGATTTGGGGCCGGCCGCGGTCTTGATGGGCTCGGTGGTGATGTACGACTCGCCGAAGTCGAGCTTCCAGCCGGCGATGCCGAGGGCCAGCAGGTCGTCTTGCTGCGCGCGCCACCACTTCACGGCGGCGGGGTTGAAGAAGTCGACGGCGGCGCCCTGCCCCTTCCACCACGTCTCCAGCTTCGCATCGTTGACGAAGTACCCGTCGCGGCGCCCGACCGGGTAGTTGGGTGAGGCGCCCATGTATTGATCGCCCCCCGCCTCCGCGTCGAACGACGACGAGTTCACCATCTGCGTCGTCCACAACACGACGCGCACGCCGCGCTCCCGCATGTCGGTGATGAGCTTCGGGAACTCGGGGTAGCGCGACGGGTTGGGGATGAAGGTGTTGTAGTTGGTCTCCCACGGGCTATCCAAAACGACCACGCTGACGGGGATGTCGCGCGCGCGGAAGCCATCGACGAAGGCGTAGGTGTCGGGGCCGTTGCTGATGTCTTTGCTGATCCACGGCTCGAAGGCCCAGCGCGGTGTGTAGCGGGGCAGCTCGGTGGGATCGACGTCGTCACCGACGGGAACGTCGATGGTCTTCGCGGGTGGGCAGGCGAACAGCGTGAGGGAACACAGGGCGAGCAGGCGACGCATGGGCGCGCAATCTGCAGAGCCGGTGGGACTCAAAGCAAGCGGTGAAACGCGAATCCGAGGCCTCAGGGGCGCCGGTTGCGCGCGACGAGGGCGAATGAGCGGCTCGCGAGCTCGTCGGCAGTGAGGCCCGTGGCCGTGAGTTCGGCCTGCGTGAGCGCGCCGCACGAGAGGCCGCGCAGGAAGAAGTTGAGCAACCCCTGCCCCGTCGCCGCGTCGTCGAACGAGACGCCAGACAGCGTCGCTTGGCCGAGGGAGTCGACGAAGCCCTTCAATCGCTTCGTCATGGGCTCAAGGTTCTCGATGAAGAAACCGAACACCGTGCCGAAGCGCGCCACGAGCTGAGCCGGGTGCAGGTCCCACCCCTGGTACAGACCGTTCGAGAGCGAGTGCCGAATGTCGTCGGCCGACGCGCGCCACGCGCTGTGCACGGCGGTGCGGTTCTCGGCTTCCTGCACGGGGTTCAAGGTGGCACCGCGGTGAATCGGCACGGGGAACGTCGTCGTCGCGCCGTCGCTCACGAAGACGCTGGTGCCCGCAAACGCGACCTTCATCTGGTGGCGCGCGAAGTCACAGGTCGGGTGCCGCAGGCGCTGCTCCGAGGCCGCGAGGTCGAGCGCCGCGGTGTAGTCGTACGCGCCGAAGTGCACGGCATGCAGCCGCTCGCCGCACGCGGTGTAGAGCTCGCGCAGAATCGCCAATGATTGCGGCGCTTCGATCATCAACTCGACGCGCGCCGACGTCGCGCCCAGCTCATCGAGCGCATTCACCAGCACCCGCGCCTGCTCGGCCATCACCACCTTGGGCAACGTCACCAGCAGGCCTTCGCCCTTCGGCGCGCCACAACCCGCAAGAAAGAGAGAGAGCGTCTTCAGCGCGCGAGGAGCGAGCTCGCGCGAGAGCGGCTTGATGCGCAACCCCGAGAACGCCGGCAACTGCCCCTCGACCCGCGCCTTCGCGTAGTGCGCCGCGGAGGTGCGCGCGTGCTCGTCTTCTTCGGCGTCAGGCCGGTGGCCGTAGCCGTCTTCGAAGTCGATGCGCAGATCTTCCACCGGCTCGCGGAGGAGCTTCTCGATGAGCCGCGGGTGCACCCGCTGGGCGACGTGGAGCGGCAACCCGAGCGCCTCGCCCAGTTCGTGCGGCGTCGCAGCGAACTTCGTCAGCGCCTCGAGCGCGAGCGCGCCCAGCTTCTTCGGAGTCTCTGGCTTGAAGAGGTGCGCGCCGCCGTACACCACGTGCAACGGTTGCCGACGCCCACCATCGCCCGCAAACGAGGTCGTGTACTGCTGCTGTGCGCGCTCGAGACGCTGAAGAAGCCCCTCCATGTCGGCCATGGAGGGCTTCTAGCGCTGCAACCGGTGTGACGCGCGACCGACCGGCGACCATCGGTTTGACCGAGTGACCGCCCGAGCCCAACTGAGCGTCGCGGTTCGCGCCTTGCAGTTCAGCCCGGCATGGCTCCCCAACGCATCAAGGTGTGGGACCTCGTGGTGCGCGGCACCCACTTCGCGTTCGCGGGGCTGGTGCTCGCGGCGTTTCTCACGAGCGATTCCGACGAAGACACGGTGCTTCACACGCGGCTGGGGCTGGTGCTGCTGGGCGTGGTGGTGGTGCGCGTCATGTGGGGCTTTCTGGGGACGCGACCGGCGCGCTTCAGCTCCTTCGTTCGGGCGCCGGCAGCCGTCTTCGCTGAGCTGAAGAACATGATCCGCGGGCAGCCCCATGAGTTCTCCAGTCACAACCCCGTCGGGGCGGTGATGATGGTGGCGTTGCTGGTGGCGCTGGTCGTGGTCACGGTGACGGGGCTGCTCATCGCGCTGGGCCCCGAGTTCAGCGGCCCGCTGGCCCTGCCCAAACAGTTCGCCGAGGGCCTCGAGGAAGTGCACGAGGTCAGCGCGTGGACGCTGGCGGGGATGATCGGGCTCCATGTGGTGGGCGTCATCGTCTCGTCGGTGCTCGAGAAGCAGAACCTCATCGCGGGCATGATCACCGGCTTCAGGCCCCCTCGCCCTCTCCTGCAGTCCCGACTGTCTGGACGAGGGCCGCCGGGTTCGCGCTCAGCGTGTTGGTGGGCGCGGCCGTCGTGCTCGCCCTGTGGCGGCTGCTGCCCATCGGCGAAGCCCGCGCCGCCACGCCCCTGCAGACGCACTACGAGACGCTCGCGCGCAAAGAAGACGGGGCGTTCACCGGGTTCGACCCTGAACGGGGCAAGGTCTTCTACTTTGCCGTGCACCCCGCGAAGAGCGGCCCGCTCTCGTGCGCCACCTGCCACACCGACGACCCCACGAAGCCCGGGCGCTCACCGGCAGGCCGAAACATCGACGCGTTCGCCCCCTCGGCCACCCCGACGCGCTTCACCGACGTCGGCAAAGCCGACAAGTGGTTCGATCGAAACTGCAAGCAGGTGCTCTCGCGGGTCTGCACGTCCCGCGAACGCGGTGACCTGCTCGCCTGGCTGCTCACCCTGAAGTGAAGGAGACCTCATGCGCCCCACCGACCTCGTTCTGGCTGTGGTGCTGTCCGCCGCGCCGGTTGCTGCAGAAGACGACGACCGTCGCGCCCGCGACACCTCGGCGGCCCTGAGAGCCACCCCCGGCTGGAAGCTGTACGCCGCCGAATGCGGGACCTGCCACCTCGCCTTCCCCCCCGAGCTGTTACCTGTCCGTTCGTGGAAGAAGCTGCTGGGTGGCCTGGCCGACCACTTCGGCCAGAACGCTGAGATCGACGCGCCGACGCTGACGGGGCTCACGCGCTTTCTCGAGCAGCAGGGCGGCGCCGACGTGGGCGGGGTGCCCCTGCGCATCACCACGTTGCCTTCGTGGAGGCGCGAGCACCGCGAGATTCCGACCGCCACTTTCGCGCGCAAGGCCATCGTCTCTCCCGCCAACTGCGCGGCCTGCCACCCGGGCGCCGAGCTGGGTGACTTCGACGAAGAGCAAGTGGTCATCCCGAAGTGAACGGAGGTCTCATGGGCAAGCTCATCATGGTGGTCGCGGTCGCATTGACGGGGTTCGTTCTCTTCGCGCGTGCGGCGGGAAGGCGCACGAAGCCGACGCCACGCGCCACGCTGCTGTCCGACGCGGCAGCGGTGGCGAAGCTGGAAGACGAAGGCACGCCGCTGCCCGGCGCCACGACGTGAACGCGGCTCAGACCTTCTCGGGGGGCAACCCATCGAGGAGGTCTGCCAGCTCGTCGGCGCGCGACTCTTCCTGCGCGAGGATCTGCTCGAGCACCCGCCGCGTGGTGGGATCGTTGTCGGTGAGTTCGCGGGTGATCTGCAGATTCGCCTCGATGGCCACCCGCTCGGCGACCAGGTCTTCGGTCACCATGCCCTGCAGCGTGTCGCTCTCGACGTACAGGGTGTGGCTGCGCGAGGTGAGCGAGGCAGGCGAAAAATCAGGCACGCCCCCCGAGCTGCACGATGCGCCCGGCGAGCAGGTCGGCGTGCCCGAGCTCTTCGTTCGCATGCTGCAGAATTTCGCCCGCCACGGTGAGCCCCGCAACGCCGCCGACCGACGCGCTCATGACCTGGTGGAGGCGGTAGCGCAGCACGCACACCAGCTCCGACGAGAGGGAGTCGTTGAGCAACTGCAGCACCAGCCGCCGGTCGCCTTTGTACCCATCGGTGATGGCGCCGTGGTCGAGCTGCGCGCGGGCGCGGGTGCGAATGGCGTCGAGGTCGAGCGCGAAGACCCTGGTGGGGCTGGTGGGGATGAAGGCAGCACGATGCGTGGGCAGGCTCCTGAAGGTTCAGAATGAAGGTGGGTGATGGTGGGTCAGCGTGACGACGTGGCGGGCTTCACGAGCGCCTTCGCGTGCCGAAGGTGCGTCTCGAGCGTGGGCAGGGCTGCGCTTGCGGAGTCGCGCAGAGACTTGCGCCCGGCGTCGCGCACCTGGACCTCGAAGATCTCGATCATCGCCTCGTGGCCTTTGAGCAGGTGCGCCGCGAGGGCCGCGTCGAACTCCTTCGCGGGGTGCGCCCGCATCGCGTCGACGTGCGCGCGGTGGGTCGCCGTGAGCTCGCGCGGAAACGAGAACGACGTGCCGATGACGAGGGTCTTGAGCTCGTCGTTGAGGAGCTGATGATCACTGATCAACTGCTCGCCGTACGCCGCGACGTCTTTGCGCGTGCTGCGCTCGATGGCCACGCGGCCCATCGCGGTCTCCGCGAGGTTTCCGTTCGCGACTTCGCTCACGAAGGCCGCATCGATTCGATTCAACGCGCGAAACGGCTGCGCCCCGGCGGTCACGGCCAGCGTGCACAGCGCCAACAGCATCGCGCGTCGAATCGAAGCAGGTCTCATGGCGCCCACACGCTGCAAGCCGATTTCCACGGCGGCGCGCCAGCGGGAGCACGGCTTGCACTGCACCGGGTGCATGCGAACCAAAGCTCAGCGGGTCGAACGAAAGCCAGTCGGGGCAGCGGGGGTGGGCATCGGGGCCGGGGCCGCACTGCTGGCGGTGATGTGTCTCGACGCCGGGGTGAGGGGAGAGTCGGCGTACACGCCCTTCAGCCTCACCGCGAGCCTGGTGCTGGGCGAGTCGGCCTCGCATTCAGACGCGCCGGCGACGCTGCTGGTCGGCCTCCTCATCGGCACGGCGGCGGCGACGTTCAACGGCTTCGTCTTTGCGCAGCTGCTGTTTCGGTTCCCCAACCTCGGGTCGCGCGGCTGGGTCACCCGGCTCGTGACGGGCATGGTGTTCGGCACGGCCGTCTATGTGTTCGCGTTTCAGGTCATCGGCCGCCTCGCGTTCCCCTGGGTGCTGCACGCCGATCAACCCGCATGGTTGGCCGGCCACGCGCTCTTCTTCGGGCCGCTGCTGGCGGTGATGCACCACGTGGCGCTGGTGCGTGAGCGCGAACGGCTCAGACAGAACGCAATCGACCCGAGCGCCCCGCGTACAGGCCCCCATGGAAATCCAACCGGTCAATCTTCCTGAGCTGGCGGCGGTGATTCTGGGAATGATGATGGTCCTCATCCCCATCATGGGCGCCACGGTTCGCTTCGCTGCACGGCCGCTGGTCGAGGCCTTGATGATGTCGGGCCTGCTCGAGAAGCGCACTGCGACCCCAGAGAGCACACCTGAGCTGGGCCGCCTCACCCGCCGCGTCGTCGAGCTCGAACAGGAACTGGCGCAGCTCAAAGCAGGCGCGCCGGCCGACCTGCCGCTGGCCGACCTGCGCCGTCTGCGGGGTTGATGTCAGTGGGAACGGGTATGAGGGGGCATGGCCACTTCCTCGACCGAAGACATCACCGAGCCCACCCTCTGGCGCCGCAACGAATGGACCGCGAAGGTCATCCCCAACAGCGATGATGACGGCTGGGCGGTCGAGATTCGCAAGGCCGGCATCCCCGAGCCGGTGCTGGTGAGCCCGTGGGTGATGGGCCGCGACAAGAAGAACCCCAAGCCCTTCGATGGGCCCGCGTTCGCGACGTTCGTGAAGACGGCCTCCGAGGTGCTCGATCGCTCGGCCCGTCAACGCGACGCCGCGCTCAAGAAGAAGCTCTCGCTGGCGTGGGAAGGCCGCTGGTACGAGGTCACCCTCGAGCTGGTGCCCGATGAGTACGAGCCGCACGCTCTGCTCTTCGCGGTCGACGACGCAGGCCAGACGGTGGCGAAGCACCGCGTGCCGCCCAACCTGAAGTTCACCCGCGACTCGATGAACGAGTGGGTGCGCGCAGGCTTCCCCGAGCTGAGCCGTTGAGCTCCGTGCTGCGAAAAGGGTCCGTCACGTGAAGCTGCTGACTGCGTTCGTCTCGTTGCTTGCCAGCGGCGCGCTCGCGAAGCCCCTCGCCGGTGTTCCCGCAACGGGCACCCAGGCACCCCAGTTCGCGCCGCCCGGCTGGCAGCTCGAGGGCGCGACACCGTGCGAGCTGAACGGTGACGCGATGCCCGATCTGCTCATCGTTCTCATCGAGAGCCCCAAAGACGCCGACCGCAAGCGCGCGCTGGTCTGGGTGTACGGCACAGCGACGGGCTATTCGCTCGTCGACAGCAACGTGGGTCTGCTGGCCCCGCTCAACGGCCTCGGCATCAACGGCGGCGACGCGGCGCCAGAGGTCGAGGTCAGCAAGCGCGTCGTGAGCATCACCCTCACCGGGGGCTCGGCTGACGCCTACGGCACCGTGCACCGCTTTCGCTTCGACAAGGGCGTGGTGCGGCTCATCGGCGTCGAGCGCTCGAACTACAGCCGAAACACGCTCGAGCAGAACAACACCAGCGAGAACCTGCTCACCGGCGTTCTCGAGACCTCGTACGAGCCGCCGCAAGACGACAAGAAGAAGAAGGCGTGGAAGAAGCGCGAGACGAAGCCGGTGAGGGCCCCCGTGCCCCTGCGCGACGTCGTCGAATACGAGCGCGAATGACGACCGCACATCTCGCACCTGAAGATCAGCAGCCTCGGTGAGATTCGCTGATTCGCGCAGGGCTCAACCGTCACCGTCTCGTGCTCGCAGACCGGCGGAGAGGCGCTCGCCCTCTCGCTGCTCGTGTGGACCCTCAGTCGACGTCGTCGCCGCTGACGTGGCTGGCTCAGACGCACTGCGTTACAGGTGCGTCGTGGCTTCCGTTCTCGAACACCTCATCGCGCTGCTCTCGCTCGAGCGCATCGAAGAAAACCTGTATCGCGGCCAGAGTCAGGACCTGGGCTGGGGCACGGTGTACGGCGGGCAGGTCGTGGGGCAGGCGCTCTCGGCGGCGTTGGCGACGGTGCCGAACGATCGCCAGGCGCACTCGCTGCACGCGTACTTCCTGCGGCCCGGCGACGTCAGCGCGCCCATCGTCTACGACGTCGAGCGCACGCGCGATGGCAGCTCGTTCACCACGCGCCACGTGAAGGCGATTCAGCACGGCCACCCCATCTTCGACATGTCGGCGAGCTTTCAGAAGCTCGAGGGCGGGTTCGAGCACCAGGCCCCGATGCCGACCGTGCCGCCTCCCGAAGACGTGCCCACCGAGCAGGAACGCCTCAAGCCCTTCGTGAAGGCCTTCCCCGAGTTCATGCAGGAACGCATCCTCGCCGAGCGCCCCATCGAGATTCGCACGGTCAACGAGCCCGACCCGTCGCTTCAGGGCGTGCACCCGCCGCAGCGCGCGGTGTGGTTCAAGACGCAGCAGAAGGTGGCCGACGCGCCGGTGTTGCACCAGGCGTTGCTGGCGTACGCGTCTGACTTCTCGTTCATCACCACTGCGCTCAAGCCGCACGGCAAGACGTGGATCTCGCCGGGCATGCAGGTGGCGAGCATCGATCACGCGGTGTGGTTTCACGGCGCGTTCCGGGTCGACGACTGGCTGCTCCACGTGATGGACAGCCCCCGGGCCATCGGCGCGCGCGGGCTGGTGCGCGGGCAGATCTTCACGCGCGACGGGCGGCTCGTCGCGTCGACCGCGCAAGAGGGGCTGATTCGTTACCGAGAGGAAGGGTGATCAGCGCCGTCGCGCGCTGACGATGCCCGCGAAGGGGCCCTTCTCGAGATCGGCTTCGCGCCCCGCCTCTTTCGCCCACAGCGCCGAGATGGCGCCGTCGAGGTACAGCGCGTCGGGGCAGTCGAGCTCGTCGCGGAAGAGCGCCGCGAAGGTCCACAGGTTGACGTCGTCGCGCGAGATGGCGAGCACGATGACGCCCGGGCTGCGCACGCCCACGCCGCTGCGCAGCGCGACGTTCGACGAGCCCTTCGTGAGCTTCGGGTGCAGCACGCTGCGGCGCACCAGCAGGGGCCCCGACTGCGTGGCGAAGCGCGCGCCGGGTTTCCACTCGCTGGTCTCGACGATGGCCGCGCCGCCCTCGCCGAGGGAAAACACGCCGTTGGGCGCGAGGTAGAAGTTGCCCTCGCCCGACGCGGTCTCCAGCGGGCGCAGCTCCACGCCATCGCTGATCAACAGCCCCGTCGGGACGAAGCGCGGCTCGAAGATGCCCGCGTTGGTGCGCACCGCGCCCTCGACGTCTTTCAAGCGAGACCCGCCGTCAGCTCGCCAATCGACGCGCACGTCCCACTCCGCGAGGGGAAGCTCGACCACGTCGAACCGGGCACCGCGGAAGGTGACCGTCTTCACCAGCGAGCCTGATGGCGCTGGGGCCGGTCTGGCAGCGACGAGCTGCACGCCCCACCCGCCCACGGCCAGCCCGAGCACGGCGATGGCGACGCGACGCGCGTTCACTCAGAGCTCGAGGGGGCCGCCGGCGTCGACCTTCTTGATCAGCACCTTGGTCACGTCTTCCGTGCCGCCCCACAGCACCGCGCTCTTGTCGATGACGAGCTCGGCCTTCTTCTCCTTCGCAAGCTCTGCCAGCAGCGGCCGCGCCCGGGCGAACAGGGCGTCTCGCAAGCCATCCCGCTGGCCCTGCAGCTTGATCAACAGCTTCTGCTTCTCTTCGTCGGGCAGCTTCGCGCCTGCCTTCCACGTCTTCTCGAGCCCTTTCGCCGCTTCTGCCCCCACCTTGCTGGAGTCGAGCAGTGCGGTGAGGTCGACGACGAGGATGGTGGCCATTGCGCAGCTCCGGAGGCTTTCGGGTAGGGTGGGACCATGCCTGTGACCGGGATTGGAAGTCCATCGACTCCTCGCACCACCTCGACCAACGCCACTTCGAACACCACGCCGACCACGGGCCCGGCGCCCCAGCCGCCGGTGGGCAACGCCGGGTGGCAGGCCAATGGAAACGGCATCAAGCCGCTCGACCTGTCGCTGCCGCCCCCGAGCGTGAGCCAGGCCGACCTCGACGCCACCCGCCCCAGCCCGGTGCGGCAGCAGCTCGAGGCGTTGCTCACCACCTTCAACTCCCGGGTCGAGACGGCGCTCAACCACGACGCGATGAGCATCGCCCGCGGCCGCACGCCGGCGCGGGAAGGTGAGCCGCTCAACGCGCAGCAGCAGACCGACCTGCGAAACGCCGCCACCGACCTCATGAAGGACATGCCCATCGGCGCCTTCGCGCCTGAGGTCGCCAGCGCCATTCAGTCGAAGCTGGCCGCCGCGGGCATCAACACCCGCGACATCTCGGGCACCAGGCTGAAGGACCTGGGCAACATCGGCGGCGACATCGCCAAAGACCTGATCAAGGACCTGAAGCAGGACTCGCCGACCGCCTTCTATTCTCTGGCCGCGACCCTCGCTGCGGGCGTGGGCGTCGCCGCGTGGACAGGTGGCAGCGCGAAGTTGAACAGCCTCGGCATCAAGCCGGAGATCAAGCAGGGCTTCTTCGATGATCAGCTGCAGGTGAAGCTGCGCGGCAACTGGGACGCGCACTTCAAGAACTTCAACGTCACCGGCACCGTCAGCGGCAAGGTCGACCTCGGCGACGCGGGTCGCCTCACCGGCTCGGTCACCGCCAACAGCGCCACCGGCTTCGACAACGCGCGGGTGCAATACGACTTCAACCGGCCCAACCTGAACCTCTCGGCGTACGCCTCGGCGAACGCGCGCGGGCTCGAGACGGCCGGCGGCAGCGTGGTGTACCGACCCAACGACCACTTCAGCCTGTCGGGCGGGGTGAACCACAACTTCCAGACCGACCGCACCACGGCCAACGCCGAGGCCGCCTGGCGCGTGAACAAAGACGTCGACTTCGCCCTCTCGGCGAGCCACGACTCGCGCGGTGATTCGCGCGTCGGCGCGGGGCTGCGCATTCGCTTCTGAGCGCGTTGAGACAGCGCCCCTCACCCCCGCCCTCTCCCGGCTCACGCAGGGAGAGGGTGTTCGTTTTCATGCTCGGACTGCTGCTGTCGGTGTGCCGCACGCCTGAGAGGCCGCCACCGCCTCCTCCGCCGCCCGTCGTCGTGGCGCCTCAGCCGACGCCGGAACCCGAGCCGCCCCCTCCTGCGCCGCCGAAGCTCAGCATCGAGCTGCCCACCGATTCCCGCACGTTGCGCATGCTCGATCGCGAACTGCTCGCCGACGCCGGCGTGCCGCTCGCCGACGCCCAGCTCTTCCCCGACACGTATTCTGTGCACGAGGGGGTGTTCACCTTTCGAGGCGGTCCCCTGCGCGCCAACGCAGCGTTCGGCACGCTGGGCGCGAAGCCCTCGAAGCTGTCCATCGCGTGGAGCGTCACCACCGGCCAGAGCAAGGCCCCCTGGTTCGGCGGCACGGGGTGGACGGGACAACCCGTCATCGTGAAGTGGCCCGCAGTGATTCGCCACTCGATGCCGAAGCTGGGCGCGAAGCGGCAAGACGACGCGCTCATCGAGGTGATTCAGGGCTCGCTCGACGGCGCGGTGCACTTCATCGATCTCGCCACGGGCAAGCGCACGCGCCCCGCGCTCTCGACCGGCAACCCCATCAAAGGCAGCGTCTCGCTCGACCCGCGCGGCTACCCGCTGCTGTTCGTCGGTCAGGGCATCCCCGAAAACAAGCCCATCGGGCTGCGGGTGTTCGAGCTCATCAACCACACCGAGGTCTTCTTCCTGCCGGGCAGTGACAAGAGCGCGCCGCGCCGCGGCTGGGGGGCCTTCGATTCGTCGGGGCTGCTCAACCGCAACACCGACACGTATGTGGTCGGTGGCGAGAACGGGCTGCTCTACCTCCTCAAGCTCAACACCAACTTCGACCCGCTCGAGCTGACGCTGCACGTCGCGCCAGAAGTGGCGCGCTACCGCTACCAGTCGCCGGGCAACCAGAACTACGGCATCGAGAACTCGCTCTCGGCGTTCCGCAACCTCGCCTTCTTCGCCGACAACGGGGGCACGCTGCAGGCCATCGACCTGCGCACCATGAGCCCCCGGTGGAAGTTCGAGGCAGGCGACGACACCGACGCCACGCTGGCACTCGAGCTCACGCGCGACGAGCAGCTCAAGCTGTACACCGCCACCGAGGTCGACAAGACCGGCCCGCGCGGTGAGACGTGGCTGCGCAAGCTCGACGCGCTCACCGGCAAGCCCGAGTGGGAAGTGAGCGAGGTGTGTCAGGGGGCGCTGGCGCCGAAGAAGATCGACGCCGGGGTCTTCGCCACGCCGCTCCCCGGGACGGGCGAGGTGAGCCACCTGGTGTTCTTCGTGCTCTCGCGCTGCCCGGGGCCGGAGAACGGCGTCATCGTCGCGCTCGACAAAGACACGGGTGGCGAGATCTGGCGTGTCGACCTGCCGCACTTCAGCTGGTCGACGCCGGTGCAGCTCAACGACGCCGACGGGCACGCATACCTGCTCCACGGCGGCATCGGGGGCGTGGTGCGGCTGCTCGAGGCGACGACGGGCAGGCAGCTCGCCACCGTGCAACTCGAGGGAGACATCGAGTCATCGCCTTCGGTGTTCGGCTCGCGAGCGGTGCTCGGCACCCGCGCGAACCGCATCTACGCCATCGACGTGAAGTGAGTGCATTGGGCCCCACCCGCGCGGGGGCCCAACCGGCTCCGGGCCGTGTGCTAATTTCGACGCTCTGCTGACGTGGCTGCAGTACGACCACTGCCTGTCCCACCTCGACGAGTGCTCGCCCCACTCGCGAACTCTGAGGCCCCATGAAGCTCCGCTTTTCCCTTGTGACCGTTGCCCTCGTCTCTTTCATCGCGACCGGCTGCGTGCCCGACGTGACCGGCGCGAAGTGTCGCGACACCTCGAACTGTCCGGAGCCACAGGTCTGCCTGAAGGCGATGCCCACCGATGAGTTCGGTGCGTGTGGCATGGGCACGGGCACCGGGGGCGGCGCGGCGACCGGTGGTGGCGATGCGACGGGCGGAGGGGCGGCGACGGGCGGCGGTACCGCAACCGGTGGTGGCGATGCGACGGGCGGAGGGGCGGCGACGGGCGGCGGTACTGCAACCGGTGGTGGCGATGCGACGGGCGGCGGTATGGCAACGGGCGGCGGCGATCCGACGGGCGGCGGTACGGCGACGGGCGGCGGCACGGCGACGGGCGGCGGCACGGCGACGGGCGGCGGCACGGCAACGGGCGGAGGCTCGGCGACTGGCGGTGGCACGGCCTTCGATGGCGGCTTCACCAACGACGCAGGGTTGAGCGGCGCTCCGGCAAGTCACGACTTCGGCATGCAGGCCACCGGCACCACCTCTGCCCCCTTCACCTTCACGGTCACCAACGACGGTGTGGCGCCCACGGGCACACTCACGGTGATGCTCAACGGCGCGAACCCCAGTCAGTTTGAGCTGACCAACCGGTGCACCGGTTCGCTGGGGGCTGGTGGCAGCTGTGACCTGAGCGTGGCCTTGAAGCCCACCATGACGGGCCCGGTGAGCGCGACGCTGGACCTGCTGGGCACGCCGGGCGGCATGTTGAGCTTCACCCTGCAGGGCACGGGCATTGCCCCGGCCACGCTGTCGTTGAGCCCGATGGGCACACGTGACCTGGGCATGGTGACGCTCGGCTCGGCGTCGACCGCCATCCCCTTCACCGTGACCAACCAGGGCGGCACCACCTCGGGGGTGCCCGGCATCGCCCTCTCGGGCACCAACGCTTCGGAGTTCATCATCAGCAACAACACCTGCCTCACCACGCTGGCCCCGCTGGGCACGTGCGGGTTCTCTCTGCAGCTGGCGCCCAGCGCTTCGGGCGCGAAGAGCGCAACGGTGACGGTCAGCGCCACTCCCGGCGGCAGCGCCATGACCACCCTCACGGGGACCGGCCTCACCACCCCGGCCATCAGCGGCATGCCCTCGGTGGGCTCTTTCAATCCGACGGTGGTCAACACCGATTCCATGGTGATGCCCTTCGTCATCACCAACACCGGCCAGGCCGCGACCCCTCTGTTGCTCGCGACGGTCAGCGGCACCAACGCCGCCGACTTCGTGAAGTCGAGCGACACCTGCAGCGGAGCGACCGTCGCAGGCGGCGCGACGTGTACGGTCGGCATCACCTTCCGCCCCACCATCGCGGCCTCGCGGAACGCTTCGCTCACGGTCAGCGGGGCCGGCCTGGTGCCGGTGGTCATCAACCTCGGAGGCACCGGCTTGACGCCCGCTTCGCTCTTGTTGAGCCCGCGCGGCAACGTGCCCTTCGGCGACGTGGCGACCAACAGCTCGCAGAGCCTTTCTTTTGGCGTCACCAACACCGGCCAGGACACCGCGCGCAACCTGTCGGTCGCGCTCACGGGCGTCACCGGCACGCAATTCATCGTTCAGTCGAACGACTGCGGCTCGACGCTCGCGGGCGGTGCGAGCTGCGACGTGGTGGTGCTGTTCACCCCTGGGACGCAGGGAAGCAAGTCAGCAACCCTCACCGTGTCGGGCACCTCTGGCGGCTCGCAGGTCGCCAACCTGACCGGCACGGGGGTGGCGCCGGGGGCGTTGAGCATCAGCCCGACCCCGTTGGACTTCCGTGACGTGCTGCAGGGCCAGAGCAACCAGAAGGTGTTCACCGTCACCAACATGGGTGGGTCTGCGACTGGAGCGCCCACCGTGAGCCTCGTGGGCTCGGGGGCGGGCTTCAGCCAGACCAACACCTGCTCGGCAGCGGTCCCGCCGAACGGCTCGTGCACCGTGACGGTGACCTTCGCGCCCACCGCCCCGACTCGCGGCTCGCAGAGCCTCCTGCTGCAGGTGTCTGCCTCGCCCGGCGGCACCACCTCGGCGTCGATCAGCGGCAACGCGCAGGCCCCCGCCCTGCTCTCGGTGACGCCGCAGTCGGCCAGCTTCCCCAACACCACGCGGGGCGCGACCAGCACCACGGTGGTGACGTTGACGCTCTCGAACACCGGCGATCAGACCACCGGGGCGCTCGGCATCGCGCGCAGCCTTTCCGACTTCTCGCAGACCAACCAGGCGGGGGACTGCATGACGGGCGCGACGCTGGCGGGCGGTGCGAGCTGCAGCCTGCATGTCACGTTCACCCCGCAGGTCGACGGGTCCCGCGCCGGCACCATCACGCTCTCGGGCACGCCCGGTGGCTCGACCGTCGCCTCGTTCACGGGCACCGGGCTCACGCCGGCCACCCTCGCCATCACCGGCCCGACCGCGTTCGGCAACGTGGTCATCCCCGGCACTTCGCAGCGGACCCTCACCGTCACCAACACCGGCCAGGCGCCGTCGACCGCCGTCACCTACGGCGTCACCAGCCCCTTCAACATCGTGACGGGCGGGACGTGTGTGAGCGGCAGCACCCTCGCGGCCGGGGCGAGCTGCACGATGCAGGTTCAGTTCACGGCCGCGGCCCCCAACGGCTCGAAGACGGGCACCTTGACCGCGAGCGCCACGCAGGGGGGCATGGCGATGGAGAGGCTGACGGGCGTGGCGCAGAACCCCGCGGCGCTCTCGCCTTCGACGGTCATGTCTTCCTTCGGAGGCGTCGAAGTCGGCCAGACCGCCACGCTCAACTGGGTCATCACCAACACCGGTGACGTGGCGACGCCGACGCTGACGACCTCTGGGCTGGCGCCGCCGTTCTCGGCCACGTCCGACACGTGCAACGGGCAGCAAATCGGTCCGATGAGCAGCTGCACCGTGGTCATTGAGTATGCCCCCCGGGAGGGCACCGCGAGCTCGGGCCTGGCGAAGGTGACAGGCGCCTCGCTCACCACTTCGGTGGATCTGTCAGGCACTGGCCTGTGGCGGCTCAAGCTGACGCCCACGATGGGTGGTGTGACGGGCACGCTCGACGGCACCATCTCCAACTGCACCTCGACCTCGAGCGCGACGCAGTGCACGGCGCTGTACACTCCGGGAACCACCCCGACCGTGCGCAGCATCACCACCAACGGCTCGGGCTTCTCCTTCGTGCGGTACGCCGAGCCGGCGGGGTGCACCACCTTCGGGCGCGGGCGCGATTGCCCGGTGCCGATGCTGGCGCACACCACGGTGAGCCCGATCTTCAACGCGATGGACTCGAACCTCGTCTTCGCGAGCTCCGTCACGCTGCCGGCCAACCTGGGCGGGACGGCGCCGTACGATGCGCTCTGCAACTTCTACGCGACCGACGCGGGCATCAACTCAGCCACCGGGACCTCGTACATCGCGTGGATGTCGACGTCGTCTGTGAGTGCGGCCTCACGCCTGACGACCACGGGCGGCATGCGCCGCATGGACGGGGCGATTCTGGCGTTCAGCAAGGCCGACCTGCTCGCGGGCAACGTGCGGAACCCGGTGGCGCTCGACGAGAAGGGCCAGCTCATTCCCAACGTGAGCGCCTCGTTCTGGACGGGCACCACCCCCGCCGGTGCAAGCAACGGCCTCGACTGCTCAGGGTGGACGACCAACGGCACCACGGCCCTCAACCGCGGGCTCGTCTTCGGAGGTCCGGGCTACTGGACGGATGGGACCACCGGGCACACCTGCAACAACTCTGGCACCCGCGTGATGTGCATGCGCAACGTCTCGGCCACGGTCCTCAGCACGTCGAGCGTCTCGGGGGCCAAACGCATCGGCCTCGTCGGCCCCGTCGCCCGGCCCACCGGCGTCGCCAACGCCGACGCGACCTGCTCGGCGACCCTGGCCAACACGAGGGCCATCATCGCGGGGGTGGGCACGAACGGGCGCAACGTGCTCAACGACACGACCACCTACGTTCGGTTCGACAACACCGTGGTCGGCACCGGCGCCGAGATCAAGACCGTCACCACCAGCCTGCGCTCAGGCATCTGGCAGTTGATCAACGGCGGCTTCATTCAGCCGTCGACCGGCAACGCAGCCTGGACGGGCAGCGGAGGAACGGGCACCAACGCCAGCACCTGCGACAACTGGACGAACGCAGCGGGCACCGTCAACCGCGGAATGATTCAGGTCTCCTCGCCCAACTTCATGGACAGCTTCGGGCCCGGCGCGGTCTGCAACGGCAGCTTCTACCTGTACTGCGCAGAGCAGTGACCGCGGCTCACTTCTCGACGAAGAAGAGAATGACGGCAACGACCAGCGCGGCGCCGGCGGTGCCGTAGGCCACGTTGGCCCCCGTCGCGAGCCCGGTGGCCGTGCCGGCAAGCCGGTCTGCTTCGGCCTTGTCGAGCGGCATGGCTGTGTCTCTGAGCTGCTTCGCGTTGCCCTCGGCCGCGACGCCCATGCCGATGCCCGCGCCGAGCGCGGCGACGGCGACGCCACCGGCGACGTAGGTCAAGAGGCGGCCGCCCTTCTTCTCGGTCGGCACCGTCACCACCGGCGGGGGAGGCGGCGGCGGGCCGGGGTCGCTCACCTTCGTCTCGGTGTCTTTCTTCGGCGCGTCGCTCACCAGCACCGGCGTGCTGCCCCCAGCCTGCAGCGTGATGGTCATCTCGGTCGCGCGGGTGAGCGTGGTGGTGATGTTGCGCTGCACCTTGTCCATGCCGTCGGCGGTCACGAGCAGCTCGTGGGTGCCGGCGGTCAGCTCGACCGACGCGGGTGAGGGGCCGAGGTCTTTCCCATCGACGAGAATCTTCGCGGTGGCGGGCTCGGCGAAGATGAGCAACTGCTGGACGCCCTTCTCGCGCAGCCGACGCTCGAGGTTGGCGATGGAATCGGTCACCTGCTGGCGATCGGTCGCTTCGGGCGACAGGCGCAGGTAGTCGCGGAAGTTGCGCAGGGCCTTCGCCGAATCACCCAGCTGCTCCCAGCACTTGCCGATGTTGAAATAGATGACGGGGTGGCTCTTCACCTTGAACGCTTCTTCGAACCTGGCGATGGCGTCGGCGTACTTGCCGGCCTTGTAGAGCTTCTGCCCGTTGGTGAAGAGCGTCTTGGCCTTCGCCGTCGCCGCTGCGTCGTCATCGGCCGCAGCGCTGAGAGTGAGTGCGACGAGGAGTGCGTTGATCATGACGTTCTCTCTTAGAAGGGTGCATCCTTCAGTTCCTCTTCTTTACCGCCGAAGGGATTCGGGGCCAGGTCCCCCGGCTGCTTCTTGCCCAGCCCCGTACCGCCCGTCGTCTTCTTTTCGAGCGTGAACTTGAACTCCTGCGACGTGTCGAAGCGGAACTTGCGGGCGAAGTCTTTGTAGCCCTTCGCCTTGAACACCAGGTCGACCGTCGCGCCCTGCTCGCGCGTCAGCTCGAAGGGCGTGCTGCCCACCTGGAACTCGCCTTCGAAGACCTCGGCCGGCTCGTTGGTGACGAACGCGAGCTTCACCTTCTCGGCGGTCGGCTCGACCGGCTTCTCGACGGGCTTTTCCACCGGCTTCTCGACCTGCGTGTCGATGGGCTTCTCGACGACGGGGTCTTTCGGCTTCGGCGTCTCGGGCGGCGGTTTCAAGAACACCACGGCCACCGCGATGGCGAGCACCGCGACGATGCCGCTGAGCACGATGAGCGGGGTCTTCGAGGTCGGAGGCGCCAGCGGCGCCTCTTCGATGCCGGTGGTGGAATTCACCGTCACGCCCTGCATGCGCCCCGACACCCGCACCACGCCCACGCCCGACTGCTGCGGCGCCGGGGTGGCGGTGGCCGAGAAGCCGCCCGAGGTGCGCTTGAGCGACGGGTCGTTCGAGCGGATGCGCGCCCAGAGCGTGTCCAGCGCGGCGACCACCTCTTCCATCGACTGCGGGCGCGCGTCGGGTTCCTTCTCGAGCATGCGGAAGACGAGCTGCTCGAGCGCTTCGGGCACGTCGGTGAGCGGCCCCGGGGACAACGGGGGCGGCAGCTCGGTGACGTGCTTCACCATCAACATCGAGGGCGTCTCGGCGACGAAGGTGGGCCGGCCGGCGATGAGCTCGTAGACGATGAGGCCCAGCGAATAGATGTCGCTGCGCACGTCGACGGGTATGGCCTTGGCCTGCTCGGGAGACATGTACTGCGGCGTGCCGACCACCATGCCGACTGCGGTGTGCCCACCCTGCCCGTGCCCGGTGTTCACCTTGGCGACACCGAAGTCGAGCACCTTCACGAAGTCGGCCTGGCCGGGCCGCTGCAACAGCATGATGTTCTCGGGCTTCAGGTCGCGGTGCACGATGCCCTGCGCATGAGCAGCGGCGAGCGCGCGCGCCACCTGCGCCGAGATGTTCACCACCCGCTCACACGCCAGCGCCCCTTCGCGGTGCACGAGGCTCGAGAGCGTCATGCCGTCGAGGTACTCCATGACGAAGTAGAAGCGGCCGTTCGCGGTGCGGCCGAAGTCGCTGATGTCGACGATGTTCTGCTGCCCGATGCGGCTCGCGGCGATGGCCTCGCGCTTGAAGCGGCCGACGAACTCGGGGTCGTTCGACAGCTCGGGCAACATCACCTTCACCGCCATCGCCTTGCCGAGCTCGACGTGTTGCGCGCGGTACACCTCGCCCATGCCGCCTGCGGCCAGCTTGCCGACGACCTCGTAGCGGCCATCGATGACCGTGCCCGGGATGAGGATGTTCGAGATGCTGGTCGCCTCTTCGGGTGGCTGCAGGCCGTCGTCGTGGGTCTGCGGAGGTGCCACCTGCGACCGTGAGAACGGCGTGGGCCGCCGTGCGGTCGCGTCGATGCCTGCGTTTCGGGCCGAGCTGACCGATGCAGGGTTGCGGGCCGAGGAGGTGCCGCTGGCGGGAGGCACGTTGCGCGCCGAGCTCGCCGGCTTCGCCCCCACCGCGGGCGGCGACCTGAACGGAGTCGGCGTCGCCATCGTCCCGCTCGCGCCCGTCTGCACGCCTCGCTGGCGAATCACCAGCTCCAGCTTGCCCAGCCGCACGAAGGCCCCGACGGCCAGCGCGCCCTTCTCGACGGCTTCCCCGTTGAGCCACAGCAAACGCTGACCGGTGAGATCGCGAATCCACGGCACGCCGGCGTTGTCGAAGCGAACCTCGGCGTGCTTCGGCTGCACGAGGGAAGCGGCAAAGCGCACATGGCAGTCGTCCCCAGCGCCCACATAGAAGTGGGGGCCCGGGAAGACGGTGGCCTTGCCCGTGTCGGGCCCTTCGGAGACGACGAACTCAAAATCCCCCATGAGGGTTCGGGAGGTTAGCAACCACCCCTGACTTGCGCGAGGCGAGCCGGCTGGTGTCTGTTCCGCCCCGCATGAAGTCCACCCACCTCGTTTTGTGTGTCGTTTGCGTCACAACCTTCACCGCCTGTCCCAAACCGGGTGGGGGTGGCGGAGTTCCCGATGCGGGCAGCGGGCGATGTGAGGTCGACCTTGCGGGCAGCGGCCTCTTCTCGCAGGCCGGGGCCGGGGCGTCGGCGGCGCTCATCACCGGCACCGAGCAGCTCATCGGCGGGGAATTGGCGACGGGTCGAGTCGGTGACTTCCTGCTCCAGAACGACCAGGTGCGCGTCGTCATCGAGCAGCCGGGGCGCACCTCGGGGCCGCTCCTGTCAGGCGGTGGCATCGTCGACGCCGACCTCAAGCGCGCGGCGGGTGAGCCGGGCCGCGACGCGTTCGGCCGCATGGGGCTCTTCTATGCCTTTGGTCGCATCAGCAGCGTGAAGTCGGTCGAGGTCTTGAACGACGGGAGCAACGGCGGGCCGGCCATCGTGGCGGCGACGGGCGTCGACAAGCAGCACGACCTGCTCAACATCAACTCGCTCATCGAGAGCGTCGCAGGGTTGAACGTGCAGTTCGTCGTCGACCCCAACAAGCCGCTGCCGGTGAAGACCACCACCTACTACGTGCTCTCGCCGGGCGAGCCGCGGGTGCGGGTGATGACCGCGTTCTGCAACGACAGCGAGTCGCCGGTGCTCTTGCCCCTCATCGAGCTGATGGACGTGGGCGCCTTCGAGATTTTCGCGCCGGGCGTGTGCAGCAACTCGCTGGGCACCAGCAAGCTCGACCCCAACAACGACTGCACCGCGATGCCCACGAAGTGGTTCGGAACGCAGGGCGACGGCGTGGCGTACGGCGTGCGGAGCATGTCGCTCACCGACCTCACGAAGCCGGTCGAGGCCAACGCGACCATCGGCTACGGCGGCGTGGTGGGGAACTTCATCGAGGGCGAGTCGCTCACCGGCCTGCTCTCGTGGACCAGCCCCGACGCGCGCACGCGGCCGGGCACCTTCAACATTCGCGGCAAGCAGGCGCGTAGCTACCTGCGTGACTTCGTCATCGCGAAAGACCTCGCCGGCGTGAACGGCGTGCTCGAGAGCATCGACGGCAGCGCGCTGGGCACGCTCGAGGTGACGGCGACGTTGCCCGGCGGCGCCGCAGCCGCGTACGCCCGCGTCACGCTGCTCGACTCGACCGGCAAGATGAAGGGCGTGATGGCCGCCGATGCGAACGGCCGCGCTTCGACGCGGGTGCCCCCCGGCACGTACACCGTGAGCGGCGCGTTGCTGGGGCGCGGGGTGGGCGCGACGGTGCAGGTGACGGTCGCGGCCGATTCGACGGCCAGCGGCGCGGTGGTCATCGGCGAGGGCCGCACGTTGACGGTGAACGTGAGAGACCCTGCCGGCGCGGCGATGCCCGCGAAGGTGACGGTGTTCTGTGCGAACGGCCCCTGCCCCATCAACAAGAACACCTACCTGCAGCACTACCTCATCGACGCGCCCGACTTCGGCGCGGCGGCGATGCTCTACGTGCCGGTCAACGGCATCTCGCAGGTGACGCTGCCCCCGGGGGAATACGACGTGGTGGTCACGCGCGGGCCTGAGTACTCGACGTGGCCCGACACGTGGCCGATGCGCGGGCAACGCGTCGACCTGAGCACGGCAGATCAGACGCTCGACGCCACGCTGGGCCGCATCATCGACACGCCGGGCTGGCTGTCGGCCGACTTGCACGTGCACGCCATCAACAGCTCCGACTCGGCGGTGGCGAACACGCTGCGCGCGGCGAACTTCATCGCCGAGGGCGTCGACGTGCTGCTCTCGACCGACCACGAGGTCATCACCGATCTGGGCCCCGCAGTGCGCGCGCTCGGCGCCGAGGGCGTCATCGGCACCATGATGGGCGAAGAGGTGACCAGCTTCATGTACGGGCACTACAACGCCTTCCCGCTGCAGCGCGATGCGTCGCTGCCCAACGGCGGCGCGTTCGATCACGCTGGTGGTGAAGACGGCCCGACGTTGCGACTCCCGCAGCTCTTCGCGGGCATCAAGGCCGCGCACCCGGGCTCGGTGGTGCAGTTGAACCACCCGCGCGGGGGCGGAGACACGTTCAACGCCACGAAGCTCGACACCGCGACGGGCCGCAGCCACGCCGACCCGGCGGGCTTCTTCATGGAACCCGACCCCACCGCCACCGCCGACGACACGAAGGTGTTCGGCGACAACTTCGACGCCGTCGAGACGGCCAACGGGCCCGAGCCGAAGTTCGCCATCTTGAACGACTGGATGACCTTCCTCTCACGCGGGCTGGTGCGCACCTCGACCGGCGTGTCAGACACGCACAAGGCCTACAGCGACTCGGGCGGCTACGCGCGCACGTACGCGAAGGTGCAGGGCGACACGCCGCAGACCTTTCAGGCAACGGAGTACGCCGAGGCGATTCGCACCAACCGCGCCTTCGCGAGCAGCGCGCCGGTGGTGGCCTTCACTGCGCAGAAGCTCGACAGCGGTGGCCAGCCGGTGGGCCCGAAGGTCGAGATGGGGCAGACCTTGAGCATCAATGCGGGTGACACCGTGCAGTTCACGCTCGACGTGCAGGGCGTGGAATGGATGCCGCTCAACCGCCTCGAGCTCTACGCCCACGCGCCGGGCCGCGAAGCGTTCAACGGTCTGGAGAACACCGAGTGGCCCGAGGGGCGCATTCTGCAGAAGTTCGACGTCGACCCGCTCACCTCGGTCGAGGCGGTGCCGGGCAGCGCGTCGCTGCGCCGCTTCCACGTCACGCACTCGTTCACGGTCAACCCGACCGCTGACGGGTGGTTCGTCGGCATGGCGCGCGGCACGGGTGGCGCGAACATGCGACCACTGCACGGCGGCCGCCCCTTCGCGTGGACGAGCGCGATCCTCATCGATGCCGACGGCTCGGGAAAGTACGACGACTTCCCCCTCAAGGCGGGGCAGCCGCTTCGGTACGCGCCGCCAGCCGCCGGGCCAAAGCCGCGCGTGGTGCCGACCGCGCGGCAGGGCTCGGAGATCATCGTGAAGCTGCTCGAGCACAAGCACGACTGAGACGCCGTTCAGTGGCGCCGCTGCCTTGCGTGCAGGGTGTGGCGTGGGCGTCACGCCGGTGTTTCGCGTCGTCAAGGTGAGCCGCTTCTTCGGGTGGCCACGCCGTCGACGAAGAGCACCCCTTCTCCTTCCAGCAGCGCGTGCCACGCAGCAGCGGCCACGCGCGCCTTGTCGGGCACCTGCCCTTCGCCGCTCAACACGCGGTGCCAGGGCAACACCTCGCGCACGTCGGGAGGCAGCTTCGCGAGGAGAAAAGCGACGTGCCGTGGCATGACGTCGAGGAAGGCGGCGATGTCCCCGAAGGTGCTGAACCGCCCGCGCGGCACGCGCGCCACCACCCGGTACACCTCGTCTCGAATTCGCGCGAAGGCCGCAGAGCCCGTCGCGACCGTCTCACGAGGCGGTGCCTCTCGCAGCTTCACGCTGGCTCAACGTCTTGAGCTCATCGCTGAAGGCCGAGAAGTCGGCGTCATTCGCGAACGCCGAGCGCGGAACCATCAGCGGCTCGCCGTGACCCAACTCGGGGAGTGACTGGTCAAGGTGCAGGAGGACGGCCGCGGGCATCGGCTCGACGCGAACCTCGGCCCAGGCGAGCGTGTGGGACGCTGGCCCCAGGCGCAGGCTCAGGCCCGCTTCATTGGCATCGAGAGACACTTGTTCCACCTGCATGCCCTGCCGGTCAGCGGCTGCTGTCACTGCGACGTCGGCTTCACGCACGACACAGGAGGCACGGTCAGCAACGGTGGCGCGGGCGCCTCGAGCGCAGCGACGAGCCCGCCAGGTGGGTGGCAGCCGAAACCGCCTCCTCCCCTCAACTGGGGCCCGCCCAAGCGGTGGACGGTCACGAGCCAGCCCGCCCCGAACCGCGGGACGAACCCCGCACCGACAATCAAGCCGCAGCCTCGGCCCACGACGACGACCGTGCCCTCAAGCAGAGCCCCGACGCCGGCGGTCCAGCCTCAACGCGACTGAGCGCGCGGGGACGAAGTCGTCAGACGCGAATGCCGGCGAGCGCGCCGGTGCTGTCGCCGAAGCTCGTCGTTGGCAGCCCCATCGCCTGCGCCACGGTGACGAACAGGTTGCCCAGCGACGGCGCGTTGGGGAACTGCAGGTGCTGGCCCGTGCGCAGCGCGTTGCCCGCCTTGCCCGCGAGCAGAATCGGCATGTTCAGGTGGCTGTGGCTGTCGCCGTCTTCAATCTCGCTCGAAAAGAACAGCGCCGAGTTGTCGAGCACCGTGCTGCCGTCGGGCTCGGTGATGGCCTTGAGCTTGCGGGCGAGCTTCGCGAACTGTTCGACTTCCCACCGGTTGATGACCTCGAGCGCGTCGTTCTTGCCGGTGTCGCCGCCGTGGTGGCTGAGCGTGTGGTGCCCGTCGGTGATGGCGCCGCCGCCCGAATTCAAGAAGCGGTACACGTACCCGCTGCCCGCGTTCTGCTGCATGTACGTCACCGAGCGCGTGAGGTCGCACTGGAAGGCAAACGCGATCAGGTCGAGCATCTGGTCGGCCTTGTCGCGAATGTCGGTCCACCCCTGGGGCCGCGTGCCGGGCGCGCAGGTCGACGGCTGCTCGGTCTGCACGCGCGTCTCGAGCTCACGCACGCCGGTGAGGTACTCGTCCATCTTGCGTTGGTCGGTGGTGCCGAGCTTGCCGTTGAGGGCGTTGGCGTCTTCCTTCACCGCGTCGAGCACGCTCTGCTTGTAGCGCTTGCGTTTGGCCACCGCGGCTGCGGTCTGGTTCGGGTCGACGCCCGCGAAGAGGCGATCGAACACCGCACGCGGCTCGGTCTCTTTCGCCAGCGGCTGGGTCGCCGAGGCCCACGCGATGTTGCGGGCGTACGCGCAGGAATACCCGGAATCGCAGTCACCCGAGCCGCCACCGCCGTCGATGCCCAGCTCGAGCGAGGCGAAGCGCGTCTGGCCGCGCCACGCGTTGGCGAGCACCTGGTCGAATGAGATGCCGTTGCGAATGTCGGCGCCGCTGGTCTTGAACGGGTGCGCGCAGGTGATGAAGGCGCCGGTGCCGCTGGCGTGGTCTCCCGGACCGTCGGGGCGCGCGGGGCGATTGGCGAGGCCGCTGAGCA